>JAJEEV010000027.1 GCA_022820805.1 Acidimicrobiia bacterium | reverse complement strand
ATCCAGCGCGAGGCGGCGATGGCTGCCCCCTCGGTGATCCGGACCAACTCCAGGGCGATGTTCCGGTCGGGCTTGGGATGCGCGGGGATGGCCATGGCGCCAACGTAGCCGAAGCTACGAGCCGGCGACTGTCACGTGCAGCCGGGCGAGAGCCCTGCGCCGGGGCTTGATGCCGCAGCCTGTCCGCAACCCTGTGCGGCGTGCCGTGGTGCCGCAACGCATCTCTTGGATGGCAAGATGGTGGCGATGCCCGCCGCGTTCCGACCCAGGTTCCGTCGTGGCGGGGCTGACGCCGACCGCGACGAGCAGGAGGAGCAATCCGGCGTCGAGGTCGCTGACGAACCCGCTGACGCGGGTGGCGACCCCGGGGACCCTGTTGGCGCCGATGCCGCCGGAGACGACGGCGATGGTGACGGCGGCGGCGAGTGGCTGGCCTACGACTTCCATGAATGGTCGCTGGAGAGCCGGGTGATGTTGGAGCAGTTGCTCACCGTCGATCAGGTCGTGCACTCGTGGCAGGGAACGACGCTGATGGTGCACGAGTCGTTGGAGGAGGCCGTCGACGCCTTGGTGGAGGAGGTCGAGGAGACCGAGGAGGCCAAGGAGGCCATCGCCCGTCCCATCGGCCCCGACGAGGCCTTGACCGCCTTCGAGCTCGCCGACTGGCCCGAGGCGCTGCGGGCCGAGCTGATGGAACGCCTCGTGCAGGCTCGGGTTCCTCACATCCTCGACACCGAGGGCGACCCGGAGGATCCCGGCGAGGGCGACCCGGAGGATCCCGGCGAGGGCGACATCGACCGGGCCGGCGACCCCGAAGCCGAGCCTGGTCCGGTCTGCGACCTTCTGGTACGCGAGGCCGACGAGGAACGGGTCGAGGTGGTGATCGACGATCTGCTGGCCCGCGAGGAGGAGGCCGACTTCGAGGAGATGGACGGGCTGGAGGTCAACAGCCTGCTGAGCGATCTGTTCATGGCATGCGACCGGCTCAGACGCGATCCCCGTGACTTCGACGGCCTGAGGGGTGTGATGGCTCACGCTCGGCGGGTTGCCCGGGTCCGGACGCCGTTCGGTTTCGCCGCGCCCAACTGGCGCAACCTGCGCGCCGCGGCGGGAGAGCTGCTCGCCTTGGTGGAGGACGAGGACTCCGACGAGGACAACCTCCGCGAGCTGGCCCACCGTATGAGCGACACGCTCAGAATGCTGATCTGAGTCCTCATGCTGATCTGAGTCTTCGCGCCCGGGTTGTTCTCACCTGACTCTCAAAGTCGAGTTCTAGATTCCGCCCATGGCTGACGAAGACCTCCCTGTCGACCCCGCCGAGCAGGCTGACTCTGCCGAGCAAGCTGACTCTGCTGATCAGAGCGACTCCGGCGAGCAGGGTGATTCTGCGGCGCTAGCGGACGCGCAGGCTGACCCCGCCGCGCAGGCTGACTCTGCTGATCAGGGCGACTCCGGCGAGCAGGGTGATGCCGGTGATCAGGGCGACTCTGCCGAGGAGGCGGATTCTGGCGAGGAGGCTGATTCTGCGGCGCAGGCTGACTCGCAGGCCGGCTCTGGCGAGCAGGGCGACTCTGGCGAGGAGGCTGATTCTGCGGCACTAGCTGACTCGCAGGCTGAGCCGGCGGCGCTGGGTGATTCTGCCGATCGTGCTGATCGGGCCGATGCTGGCGAGCGGGCTGATTCTGCCGGACAGTCCGGTGCGCAAGATCGGCCGGCGTCCGCTGCTGGCGGGGGTCGACCGCCACGGCGCCGCGCCAAGGTGGCCGCCATCGCGGTCGGGGCCGCACTGGCGATCGCCGCCGTGGCCGCCGGTGCGGCCTTTGCCGTCGTGGCCATCACCGACGACGACCGCGACGGGCACCGCTACGCGGGCCACGAACGGCGCTTTGACGATGGCGAAGCCGTCGAGCGCAAGAGCGACAGGTCCGAACGCCTGGACCCGGACCGCCGAGACGGCCCGGGCCGTGATGATCGCTACCACCGGGCGGACCGCAACGACCCCGAGGACCGCCAGGGGCGTTCGGAGTTGCGAGACAAGGCGCAACGGCAGCGCGAGGACCGCATGGACCGGTTCGAGCAATTGAAGCGTGAGCGTGAGGAGCGCATGGAGTGGCTCAAGGAACTGAAGCGTGAGCGTGAGGAGCGCATGGAGTGGCTCAAGGAACTGGAGCGCGAGCTCGAGGAGCGCTGGCAGCGGCTCGACGAACTGAAGCCTGAGTGGCCGGAGCCTGAGTGGCTGGAGAGATCCCCGCGAGATCGCTCGGTCAGACCGGACGGCTATGAGTTCAGGCCAGGCCGCGAAGGCTTGGCTCCCTTGTTCGACATGCTCGAGATGTTCCGGGATGAGACATTCCGGGACGAGATGTTCCGGGGCTTCGAGGGCTTCAGGGATCGAGACTTTGACCGAGACTTTGAAGGCCTCTGGGACCGTGAGGGCTTCCGGAGCCTGCCGTGGCCGGATGACGGGCCTGAGGGATGGTCGTTCCGTTTCGGTCCGGTGTTGCCGGACGGCGAGGGCTGGCCTTTCGGTGGGGACGGATGGCCGTTCGGTCGGGGGCCACTGCCCTTCGGCGACAGGGACGGTGCCTTCCCGAGCGGCGATGGCGGCTTCTGGTTCGGCGGCCCGGACAGTGAGGGCGTCGAGAGAAGGTTCTGCTTCAGGGGCAACCGCGAGAACATCGAGAACGGCGACGTGCTCTGCTTCAGCGACGGCGAGGAACTCTCCGACGAGCAACGGGAGCAGCTCCAGCAACTCCAGGAGCTGATGGAGTCGTTCCGCCAGCTTGGTCTGGGTGGCCTTCTCGACGGGTTCTTCAGCGATCTTCCCGGTGCCCCAGGCGTGGGATCATGATCCGGCGCCACTGGAGGCTTGCCTGGAATACTGGAGGCTTGCCCGGAATAAAGGGATTGCCTGGAATGTCGTGGCGCGGCATTCAACGATTCTTGGCCGCTCGGCTCGCCGGGAACCATGGCCGGGTAGCTTGACCGGGTGCTGCTGGCCGAACTGGAGATCTTCCACTCCCGACCGATAGCCCCCACCCGCCGGATCGCGATCGGTCGGACCTGGCTTCCCGGCTCGGAGGACAGCACCAGCCCGGGCTTCGGCAGCCTGCTGGTCGGCGGGGTGTGCGCCCAGTTCGGGCCGGGTCTCTCCAGCGACCTGCTGGGCGAGGTCGTTCTCCTAGTCCATGAGCTGGAACAGGACCAGCCCGTGGCCCAACCCCGGCTCCGTCACCGGCTGCAACAGGACAGGGTGGGCCTCACCCGGAGCCGGCAGCGGCTCTACAGCAGCAGGTCGCGGTCCGAGGACGACCTCTCCTGCGAGTTCGACGGCTCGCGGGCGACGCCCAGCCAGATGGTGCTCGGCGCGGCCTACGCGGCCGCAATGGCCGCACCGCCGGTGCGGGGCGAGGCGCTTCGGGCTGTGCGTCGAGGTTTGGCCTGGCGGGGCGAGGTCGGGCCCGCGCTGTTCGCGTACCTGGCGTCGGGCCTGTCGGCGCCGCGGCCTGCTCGGGCTGTCGCCGATCCGATCAGCTGGGCCCTGGAGACCCTGGGGTTCGACCGTGAGGTCGAGATGCCGGCGGAAGCCGCTGTCCGGCGGGGGTTCCGCGAAGCGCTGCGGGCCGCCCATCCCGACCTGGGCGCGGCCGAGGCAGAGGCCGCCGACCGGATCGCGGAGCTGAGCGAGGCCCGCCGGATCCTGCTGACGCTCTAGGCAGGGCTCCCCCGGCCGGCGGGTCCTGTCGCCGAGCCGAGATGACCGACACGGGCTTCGCCCTATTCGTCGGTCATCTGACTCGTCGCCACCCCCGGCCTAGCGCACCAGGCGCTCCATCAGCGCGGCTGCCGCGCTGGCCGGCGTCCTCGTGCCCTGCAGTGCCTCTGCGAGTTCCTCGGGTTCACTCGCCAGGCAGGCCGTCACAGCATCCTCGAGTCGGCGGGTCATGCGGTCGGCGACCTCCTGGCGGATCCTGGATCGACGGCGGTCCTCGAGGCCGCCGGTCTCGGCCAGGTGGGCGCGGTGGGCTTGGATCGCCTGGTGAACCTTGAGCGCCCCTTCGCCGGTGGTGGCCGTGGTCATGATGATCTCGGGACGCCAGTGCTCGGTGACGCCGGTGATGTGGCCGAGGTCGAGCATGTGCTCCAGGTCGCGCCGCACGTCGTCGGCGCCGGGGCGGTCCGCCTTGTTGACCACCAGCACGTCGGCCACCTCCAGCAGGCCGGACTTGTTGGCCTGCACCGCGTCGCCCATGCCGGGGGCGACCATCACGACGGTGGTGTCGGCGGTCCGGGTCACGTCCACCTCGACCTGGCCCACGCCGACCGTCTCGACGACCAGGGGTCCGAAGCCGCATGCCTCGAAGAGGCGCAGTGCCCCGGGCACGGCGAGGGCCAGGCCGCCAGCATGGCCGCGGGTGGCCATCGATCGGATGAAGGCGCGCCCCTCGGCTACTCCGTCCATGCGGATGCGGTCACCGAGGATCGCCCCGCCGCTAAGGGGAGAGGAGGGGTCCACGGCCAGCACGGCGGGCTGCTGGCCGGCGTCCGCGATCTCTTTGACCAGGTGCCCGACCAGGGTCGACTTGCCGGCGCCGGGCGCCCCGGTCACCCCGATCACCGCCGCGTTGCCCGTGGCGTGTGGATGGACAAGGTCGTCGAGCCCGTGCGCCCGGGCGTCGCGGTGCTCCACAAAGGTGAGCAGCCGTCCCAGGGCCCGCCGGTCGCCGCTCCGGGCCCGCTCCAACAGCTCCCCGGCGGCTCGGGTCTCGCTTCCGGCGCTCATGGACTGACCGGCAGGCGCACGCCACGGGAACCGCTCGCACGGCGAACGGGCCGGGTCCGTGCCGCGATCGCCCCGCGCCGGGCGCCAGCGGCAGGGCTGCCGTCGGCGGCCGTTTCGGCAGCGATCACGCTACGGACCGGCGAACCGCGTCAGCGACCTCGAGAGCCGAGGCTCCGGGATGGATCACCGCGCTGATGCCCATGTCTCTGAGGGTGTCCACGTCAGCCTCGGGCACGATCCCGCCTATGACCACCGGCACGTCCAGATCGGAGTCGGCCAGGGCCTGGAGGATCCGGGGAGCCAGGGCCAGGTGGCCGGCGTTGTGCATGGACAGCCCGACCACGTCGGCGTCTTCCTGCTCGACCGCGGCGATCACCGAGTCAGTGGTCTGGCGCAGGCCCAGGTAGATCACCTCCATGCCGGCGTCGCGCAGCATGCGGGCCACCACCTTGAGGCCCCGGTCGTGACCGTCGAGCCCCAGCTTGGCCAGCACAACCCGGATCGGGGCGCTCCGGTCGGTCACGGCGTCGTTCTGGTCCTCAGGCATGGTCGCCCGGCAAGGTCACACGATGGCCTGTTCGACGTAGCGGCCGAACACGCCGGCCAGCGTGTCGCAGATCTCGCCCTCGGTTGCGTAGGCGTTGACTGCGTCGATCACCGGCGGCACCAGGTTGACGGCCGGGTCCCTCGCCGCGGACTTGATGGCCTCGAGCGATCGGCTCACCGCCTCGCCGTCGCGGGAGTGCTTGATCGCGGCCAGGCGCTTGAGCTGCAGGTCCTCGGTGTCCTGCTCGATGCGCAACAGGTTGGCCCCGCCGTCGTCGCTGTCGTTGCCTTCAGTGAACGCATTGACGCCGACGATGATGCGGGTGCCGTTGTTGACCTCCCGCTCGAAGCGGTAGGCCGAGTCGGCGATTCCTCCCACGAACCAGCCGTTGTCGATGCCCTCGTAGACGCCCTCGAGGATCGAGCCGTCGCCGAGCTCCAGAAGATGGTCGAGGATCTCGGCGGCCTGGCGCTCCATCTCGCCGGTCATCCACTCGACGTAGGCCGAGCCGCCCAGCGGATCGGCGACATTGGCGACGCCGGTCTCGTGGGCCACGATCTGCTGGGTGCGCAGGGCGATGCGGGCCGCCTTCTCGGTGGGCAGGGCCAGAGCCTCGTCGTAGGCGTCGGTATGGAGGGACTGGGTTCCTCCCAGCGCTCCGGCCAGCGCCTGCAGGGCCACCCGGGCGATGTTGATCTCGGGCTGCTGGGCGGTGAGCGACACCCCCGCGGTCTGGGTGTGGAACCGGCACATGAGGCTGCGCTCGCTGGTGGCGCCGTAACGCTCCTTCATCCAGGTGGCCCATATTCGCCGGGCCGCCCGGAACTTGCCGATCTCCTCGAAGAAGTCGCTGTGGCTGTTGAAGAAGAAGCTGAGCCGGCTGGCGAAGTCGTCGACGTCGAGTCCCGCGGCCCGGGCCGCCTCCACGTAGGCGAAGCCGTTGGCCAGGGTGAAGCCGAGTTCCTGGGCGGCGGTCGATCCGGCCTCGCGGATGTGGTAGCCGGAGATCGACACCGGGTGCCACCGCGGCATCTCCGCGGTGGTGAAGCGCATCATGTCGGTGACGATGCGCATCGAGGGCCGGGGCGGGAAGATGTACTCCTTCTGGGCCTGGTACTCCTTGAGGATGTCGTTCTGGATGGTTCCCGACAGGCGGGCCCGGTCGACGCCGGCCTTGTCGCCTACCGCGATGTACTGGGCGAGGGCCACGATGGCGGGACCGTTGATGGTCATCGACGTCGACACCGCGCCCAGGTCGATGTCCGCGAACAAGTCCTCCATGTCGGCCAGGGTGTCGATGGCCACACCGGCCCGACCCACCTCGCCGGCCGACCACACCTCGTCGTCGGAGTCGCGGCCCATCAGGGTGGGCATGTCGAAGGCGGTGGACAGCCCGGTGCCACCGTGGCGCAGGATGTCCTTGAACCGGCCGTTGGTGTCGACCGCGGTGCCGAACCCGGCGAACATGCGCATGGTCCACAGCCGGCTGCGGTACATCTCGGGGTAGATGCCCCGGGTGTAGGGGTACTCGCCGGGCATCGGCCCGTCGCCGTACACCGGGTCGACGGGAACTCCCGACATCGTTGTGAACGACGGTTCTGCTGGCGGTTCCGGGAACGCCGGCGAGGGGCCTGGCGGGGATTGTCGAGCCTCCACGGGTCAATTATGGTCGGTTCATGGGCGATGGCGTTATCGAGCCGGCTGTTGAGCCGACCGTGTACGAGTCGCTGGCGGACGAGCGGGTGCCCAGCGCACGCAAGCGGATCAAGGCCAAGGACTACGAGCGGGAGCTGGCTCGCCTCCAAGAGGAGCTGGTGCGCCTGCAGCGCTGGATCCGCCACCAGGGCCTCAAGGTGGTGGTCATCTTCGAGGGCCGCGACGCGGCCGGCAAGGGCGGGGTGATCAAGCGGATCACCGAGCGGCTCAACCCTCGGGTGGCGCGGGTGGTAGCACTGGGCACGCCGAGCGACCGCGAGAAGACGCAGTGGTGGTTCCAGCGCTACGTGGCTGAGCTGCCCGCGGCGGGGGAGATGGTCCTGTTCGACCGCAGTTGGTACAACCGGGGCCTCGTCGAGCCGGTGATGGGCTTCTGCACCGAGGAGGAGTACCGCGAGTTCCTGCGGTCGTGCCCGGAGTTCGAGCGGATGCTGGTGCGGTCGGGGATCATCCTGATCAAGTACTGGTTCTCGGTGAGCGACGCCGAGCAGGAGCGCCGGTTCCAGAACCGGATCAACGACCCGGTCAGACGCTGGAAGCTGTCGCCGGTGGACGTCGAGGGACGGTCGCGGTGGGTGGACTTCTCCAAGGCGAAGGACACGCTGTTCGCCCACACCGACATCAAGCAGGCCCCGTGGTACGTGGTGGACGCCGACTCCAAGAAGGCGGCCCGCCTGAACTGCATCTCGCATCTGCTGTCGATGATCCCGTACGAGACGGTTCCGTGGGAGCGTGTCGAGCTGCCCGAGCGCCAGTCGGGTGTGGGCTACGTGAGGCCGCCGATCTCAGACCAGACGTTCGTTCCCGAGGTCTACTGAGTCCCAGGCAGGGCCCCGCTCGACTCCGGTTGTGTGGTGGTGGTGCTTGAGGCGGGGTGTCGCGGGTGCGGGGTCTCGCGGCTTGGGGGCAGGTTCGGGCCCCGCTCGACTCCGGTTGTGTGGTGGTGGTGCTTGAGGCGGGGCCTCGCGGGTGCGGGGTCTCGCGGCTTGGGGGCAGGTTCGGGGCCCGTTGGGTTCCGGTTGTGTGGTGGTGGTGCTTGAGGCGGGGTGTCGCGGCTTGGGGAGGCGAGCGCCTCGCCGGGGTGGAGCAGGGTCGGGGTGTTGGGCTGGGGTTAGCTCACTTCACGTTGTCACGCAGTAGTGCGAGCGTGCGGCCCCAGGCGGTGTTCCAGGCTGCTTCGTCGTAGGTGCCTAGGGGATTCTCCCAGTTGCCGAAGCCGTGGCCGGTGCCCTCGTAGACGTGGAACACCGCGTCTTTGCCCATGTCTCGCAGCTGCTGGGCCAGCGCCTCGCAGGCGTCGGGCGGAAAGAAGTCGTCGACCGCCGCGAAGTGGCCCTCCACCTTGGCGCTGAGGTTGCTCCAGTCGAGGGAGTCGTCGCCGAGAGGGGCGCCGTAGAAGGGTGCGGCAGCCGAGACCCGGTCACCGGCGATGGCGGCGATGCGCAGGGTGAGCAACCCGCCCATGCAGAAGCCGGTGACGCCGACGGTGGACGACGAGCAGGCGTCGTGGCCCACCAGGTAGTCGATGGCAGCCGACATGTCACGAGCAGCCCGCTCGGGCGGCAGGGTGGTCATGAGTTCGCCGGCCTTGTCCATCTCGGTGTGCTCGGCCATCTCGCCCTGGTACAGGTCCGGCGCCATGGCGGTGAAGCCCTCGTCGGCGAGCAGGTCGCACACAGCCTTGATCTGGGGCACCAGCCCCCACCATTCCTGCAGCACGATCACGCCTGGGCCTGAGCCTCCGGCGGCAGCGGCCACGTAGCCACGGGCCGTCGATCCATTGGCGGCGAATTCCACCATCTCACCCATCGGTTGCATCTCCTTGGTTCATTGGGATCTCGCGGGCCCGCAAGCCTGCCAGACTCCCCGTCCGGTTGCTGCGCTGTCGGGCTGATTCGCCGTCTGCTTAGCCCCGCGTGGCTCCCTGGTTGCCTGGATGCCGGACACTTGCGCAACCCTCCCCGGCTGCTGCCCTCCGGGATGCTGATCGCCTCTAGCTGGCTCGACCGGCTAGGCGAGGGCGAACAGACGGCTGGGACTCCCGCTGGCGGGTTGCGGTTGTCGGGCAGCGTCCACCTCCTTTCTCCCGTCCAGGTGGAGTGGGTTGGGACTCCTGGCCGGTGGGAGGTGTTCGGTTGTCCACGGGCCGGCCGGGTCAGGGTCGCGGGCGCAGGCCGGGCCGTAGGTCGCCGGGTCTGGGGGGTGCATGGTGTGGGCGCCGTTCGTGGTGCGGATCCGCCACTTGTGATGATGGATCTTCTGGTGGCAGTCCCAGCAGACCGGGACCATGTTGTCGAGGCGAGTGGACCCGCCCTGCGAGACGGGCTTGATGTGGTGGATCTGGCACAGCGCCGGGTGCGCCGCGCAGTGGAAGCAGCCGCCGTAGCGGGCAAAGAGGATCTGGCGCTGGGCCTTCGTGGCGGTGCGCACCGAGTGGGTCCTCCAGATGGGCTTGCCGTCGCGGTCGTAGACAAGGCCGGTGAACTTGGCGTTGCAGGCAAGCTGCTCGAGAACGTCAGACGGCAGCCGCGCACCGTCGGGGAGCTCGGCGACCAGTTCGCCGGTGGCGTTGTCGACGTGTGCGACCACGCAGATGTCGGCGAAGGGCGTTCCTCCGGCGGAGACCTCGCCGGGGGTGGTGGTGAGGTTGTCGAGCGCGTCGGCCATGCACTGGTGGAAGGTGCGTCGCTGGTCGCTGTCGCCGCTTGCGGCGCTCTTCTTGTCGCAGTCGTACATGCGGCGGGCGTCGGCCTCCAGCCGGTTGTGGATGCGCCTGCCGGTGACAGCGTCGAACTCGCCGTGCAGGTGGATCATGCCGTCGTCCCCGTCCCAGATTCGCAGGCGGCGCCTCGACCGCTGACGGGCGTGCTCGGAGGCTCCGCCGTCGCCCCGGCGGTCGGTGGCCCACCGGCGGGCTTCCTTGGCGAACTGCTCGGGCCGCATGGTCTCGGCCTTGGACAGCAGTCCGTCGTCCGACTCGACGTCTGCGGCGCTGGTCTTGTCGACGGCCTCGGCAAGGCGCCGGGCGTTGGCCGTCGAGACCCGACCGTCGGCCACCGCATCGCGCAGTCTCGGGGTCTTGCTCAACGCCTCGGCTGTCTTGACCTGGCTGCGAGCCTCATGTCTTGGCAAGCCCGCGCTGGCGGCCAGCACCTCGACGCCGCCGTCACCATGGCGCTCCCGGCCCGCCACCGCGGCCGCAGCCGAGACCTGGAACGCAGCGTTCACACCGGCGATGATCTTCGAGATGTCAAGTCCTTGGAGCAGTTCCGAACACGACGCCGAGCCCTCGTTGGCGCAAGCCAGCATCTCCTTCACCGCGGCCTCGGCCCGTCGAGCAGCTTCGATCAACATGAACACATCATCCCATAGGGGTATGACATCTATAGGCTATGTCTATGCAATAGTCTGATGTTTCGATCATATCGACTATCGACCGTCCGTGTCCAAGCCGATGGGTTGGTCGGTGGGGTGGTCCCAGACTTTGGGGGGTGCGGTTGCCCAGAGTTCGACGCTGTACGGCATCGTGCCGCCGCCGACGACTCCCAGACCCTCGTGCTCGTAGAGCAGGTAGGAGCAGGTCATGCCCGCGTCGGGATTCGCCGGGTCGTAGCGGCGGCTGATCTCGCACTCAAGGAGCGACTTCCAAGCTGAACGGCCCCGGCGCGTCCTGAACCGCACATGCTCCCGATCATCGGGCTTGCGTCGGGAGGAGCCTTGGTTTGCCTTCGCGTGGCCCACGATGACCTCGCGGGCCTCGGCCACGGACTCGACGATCGCAGGAGCCTCACCGATCAAGCAGCAGCCGGACCTGCTCTCGATCCTGACCTCGAAGGCCAGGCCGGCCTGGTGCTTGACCCGCTTGATCGCCTCTGCCAACGCCTGCTCCCGAGTCCCGTAGCCGTACGAGAGGTAGTCCCCATCGATCGGCTCGCCGTCGAGGGTGGGCACCCACCGGTGGTAGTACAGCTGCACTGCGCCCGGCCTGGGCAGGCGCTCGACAGCCGTGACGCAGCGATCCGATTCGAATTCAGAAGCCATCCGGCTCATCCCAGTCCGTCGTCGGCATCCAGGCCCACCGGCTCGTCGGCGGGGTGGTCCCATACTTCGGGGGGCGCGGTGGCCCAGATGACCACCGAGTAGGTCCACATCAAGCCGCCGACGCCCCCAAGGCCGCCCTCCTGGTACAGGAAGTACGAGCACCTCATGCCGTCCTCGGGTCGGCTGGGGTCGTAGCGGCGGCCCTCCTCGCACTCGACCAAGTCGTCCCAGGTGGGCCCGCCCGCTCCCACGTTCAGGCTCAGGTACTCCCGTTTCTCCGGCCGGCGCGCATGATGGTCGAGCAGGTCCATCGCGTACTGCAAGATCGCCACGCGGGCCTCGGCGACCGTCCCCACAGAGAACTCGCCCTCGATCAGCACGCAGCCGCGCAAACTGCCGAGCGTCAACTCGACGCCGGTCTCGAGGTCGGGATCGACTCCTAACGACACGTGGCCCACGGTACGTAGCCGGTGTGACAGCACCTGGCCCTGAGGGGACGGTGTGCGGAGTTCGAGTTCAGCGGGCGACCGCCGTCATGGCATCGGGGCCACTACCCGAACAATGCCGCTATGAACTCGTCGATCCGATCCAGTTCGTCCTCGTTCAAGCACTCGAACACCTCGAGCCCACCTTGGGCGACCTCGATGAACTCGGCGGCGGAGAACGGCGACGAGTCGTCGCCGAGATAGGAGGCGAAGACGGGCACGTACGCCGGACGGGCCCGCACGAAGTCGTCGATGCAGGCGCCGGACTCATCGCTGAGTCCTCCCAACCCTGCATCGCTGGCGCTGACGAAGAAGGCGGCAACGCTGTCGAGCGAGAGACACTCGGCCGCGCCGGCACCCAGTCCCGCGGCCCGCAGCGGCGTCGCACCCAACAGCGCTCCATATTCTTCCTCGGACAGCGTGTCGCGCACGCAAGCCGCCTCAGACTCCGGGAGCAGGGCGACGAGGTCCTCCCCGGTCAGAGGCGAGGCGGCGTCGATAGCGGCGTAGAGGTTCTTCAGGGAAGCCGCCCTCTCGTCCTCAGTCATGCAGTCGTAGAAGCCTTGAATGATGTTGCCCGTCTCCGCCTCCTCGTACGTGCCTTCCCCGGTCCATTCGAGGCCGAGGCGGGCGTAGATCAGCCCGGGGTGCGCCAGGGCGAGATCGGTGATGCACGCGAGGCTCTCGTCGGTGTGCCCACCGACCGTGACGCTGAGAAACGCTACGCCGAGGAGCACGACGTTCTCCGGGGTGAGACACGCGAACAGCGGTGCCGCGGCCGCGGCATCGCCGCCCGCCGACTGCAACTCCATGTCGGCCATGAACTCGTACACCGCTTCGCTCAAGGCCTCCTTGAGGCAGGCGTTCTCCTGATCGGACAGACGGTCGAAGAGGTCCTGGCCGGTGGTCGACTCGTCGAGGATGAAGCCGCGCATCGACATGGCCGCTCCGTCGACCGCCGGCTCGGGTGGCTCGATCGTGGTCGTCGTGGTCGCGGCGGTTGTGGTTGTCGTCGAGGTGGTGGAAGTGGTGGACGTAGTGGTTGCCGGGGAGGTGGTGGACGTAGTGGTGTCGGCGGTTGTGGCTTCAGTGGTCGTAGCGGGCTCAGTGGTCGTCGCCGATCCGGTATCGGTGGTTGTCGAGGTCGCGGCGGCGGATTGGGCGGGCGCGGGAGTCGGCTCCGACGAGCACGCCGACGCTGCGACGAGGGCAAAGAGTCCGATTACTGCAGTCGCAACGATTCGCATGCACACCACCGGATGAGCCCACTGCCGAGAACAGCAGCTTAGCAGTCTGCCGAAAGGGGTGGCTCGAACGCTCTAACCGTTGGGGTCGAAGTAGGGGCGGTCGCCGTCGATCTCCAGGCGGCGGATGATGCGCCGCTGGGGGAAGTGGTCGGCCGCGGACCGGTGCAGCGTCGAGCGTTCGTCCCAGATGGCGAGGTCGCCGTCCTGCCACCGCCAGCGGCAATGCAACGACACCTCGGCCACATGCTCCCGCAGGAAGTTGAGAACCATGCCGCTCTCGGCCCGGCTCACCCCGGCAACGTGGGAGATGAACCCCTCGGCGTACAGCAGGGCCCTCTTGCCAGTCTCGGGATGGGTGCGCACCAGGGGATGCTCCACCGGACCGTAGTCACGCGCGATGGCCTCGCTGATGGCCTCGGCGTGCTTGCCGGCCTTCTCGGCCACCCGCTCCAGGTACCCGTCGTTGGAGTGCACGATCGTCAGCGAGCAGAAGAACTCCTGCACCGCGGGGCTGAGGGTCTCGTAGGCCCGGGTCGCGGAGGCCCACAGCGTGTCGCCGCCGAACTCGGGGGCCAGCTCCATGTGCAGCAGAGCGGCCTTGGGCGGGGTGGCCGTCCAGGTGACGTCGGTGTGCCAGCGGTCGGCGCTGTTGGGGCTGTTGGGACCGTCCTTGATGACCGTCATCGTCGGCTCAGTGGCCCCGAGCACCCGGGCGACCGGGTAGATGCTGGGCGTTCCGAAGCGCCGACCGAGGGCGAGCTGCTCGTCCTCGGTGAGGTTCACACCCCGGAAGAAGACGACCTCGTGCTCCAGGAACGCCTCGTATACGGCGTCGAAGTCGAGATCGGGGTCGCGCAGGTCCACGCCGGTGATCTCGGCGCCCAACGCTCCTGCGACTCGCCGGATCTGCATGCGGACCTCCGTGCCGGGACCAGGAAGCGGGACTGTCAGAGACAGTCTCTAGCCGAGTGCAGGGCATTCCAAACCCGGGACAGCCGGCAGCGGCTCTACAGGGAGTCGCAGAAAGCGGCCGCGGCTCGCGTCATGGCGGCGGACACGGTGGCCAGCGCGTCCGGTGACGTGGCTCGCTCGGGTGTGTCCATTGGGGTGTGGAAGTCGGGCCCGGCTCCGGTGGTCGACAGCACCGGCACACCGAGGCGGCTCCAAGCCTCGCCCTCGCCTAGCCACGACTCCACGTTGCATCGCAACCCGATGCCGGCGTCCTCCAGAGCCTGGGCCACGGGCCGGGTGGTGGCCTCCTCCAGCGTGGTCATGGCAACGCGGCTGTCGATCAGCCGGCGAAGGCCGTCGGAGTCGGGGGCCTCCACCGCGATCGACGCTCCAATGTGAACCACGCACGCGGGCGGTTCCACGCACCGCTCCACCCACCGGAAGGCGCCCAGGTAACCCAACTCGTGGCCGCCGGTAGCGACGACGGTCAGCGGGAGGTGGGCAAGCCGCTGGGCGACATGGCGCAGCACTGCGATGCCGGTTCCCCGCTCGCCGGCCGCTCCGAACCAGCCGTGCAGCGGCGTGGTGAGCACAAGCCGACGGCCCGGCCGGCTGTTGCTGATCCCGATGTTGGCCGTGTGGCCCCGGACCAGCCGCGCGCTCAGCCGCAGACGGACCGCCGACGACGCCAGGGTCTGGTAGTGGCGACCAGCCACCAGCACCGTCGGCAATCCGGAGGCGGGTGCGGCGAGATCACGGTTGATCGCGACCAGGTCACCTTCGGGGTGGTCGGTGGCGATCACGAGGGCCTCGTAGCCCGCTTGGCTGGCCTCGGTGATGAGCTGGTCGGCCACACGGGGGTATCCCCCCGACAACGGATCGAGCCGGCGGACGGCCACATGGGTCGTGTCGATGTCACCGACGAACTCGTAGTACAGGGCGAGATGGTCGACCGGGCTCCCGCCGGCGGTCAGCTCGCCCTCAGCTTCGTAGCGCTCGAACTGCACGGTCTCGGTGCTCACCGCACCCAGATCACTGACGAGATCAGCGAACCACTCCACCGTGGCCATGTCCCGGTCGGTTCCGGAGCGATGGTGGCCGATCGCGGCGTAGTCGCGCACGATCCGGTACAGATCCTCGCCTGGGGAGGGGGCGTGGGCAGCGATGGGTGCTGAGGCTAGGCGTCATCGCGGTACTGTCGCCTGCTGTGAAGATCGACTCGTTGCTCGCCGGCTCGATCACCGAGGCGGGCCGCACGGCCGCTGAACTGGAGACGGCCGGCTACTCGGGGGCATGGACGCTGGAGGGGCCCCACGACCCGTTCCTGCCCCTGGCCGTGGCCGCAGCCGACACCGCCGAGATCGAGCTGGGCACCGCCATCGCGGTGGCGTTCGCCCGCAATCCCATGCTGCTGGCCAACATCGGCTGGGACTTGCAGACGCTGTCGCAGGGTCGTTTCGTGCTCGGGCTGGGCAGCCAGATCAAGCCCCACATCACCAGGCGATTCTCCATGGAGTGGAGCCGGCCCGCGGCCCGCATGCGCGAGATGGTCCAGGCGGTCCGGGCGATCTGGGACTGCTGGCAGAACGGCACGCCGCTGCGCTTCCGGGGCGAGTTCTACCGGCACACCCTGATGACGCCGATGTTCACCCCCAAGGCCAGCGACCTGGGCGACCACGGCCCGCCGCCGATCTACCTCGCCGGCGTCGGCCCGCTGATGACAGAGGTGGCCGGCGAGGTGTGCGACGGGTTCCTGTGCCATCCGTTCACCACCGAGAAGTACCTCCGCGAGGTGACACTGCCGGCGCTGGAGCGGGGCCGGGCCCGCGCCGGAGCATCGATGGACGGCTACGAGATCGCCGGCCCGTCGTTCGTGGTGACCGGCGAGACCGGCGAGGAGATGGAGCACTCGGCGGCCGCCACCCGCCAGCAGATCGCCTTCTACGGCTCGACGCCCGCGTACCGCCCCGTGCTGGAGGCCCACGGCTGGGGAGACCTTCAGGATGATCTCCACACGCTGTCCATGCGGGGCCAGTGGGTCGAGATGGGCAACCTCATCGACGACGGGGTGCTCAACACGTTCGCAGTGGTAGCGGCGCCCGAGGACATAGCCCCCGAACTGGCCCGCCGCTACGGCGACGTCATCAGCCGGATCTCGTTCTACGTCCCCGTGAAGGGCGCCCCCGACCGGTGGCGAGCGGTGATGGACGCCATCAAGGCCATCTAGGGAGCGCAGCGTCGATGCCGGACCAGGACACACCGCGGGTGGCGGGGCTGCTGCTGACCCACGGGGCCGGCGGCGGGGCAGGCCAGCACACGCTGGTGGCTCTCGAGAACGGGCTCGACGTGCCGGTGCGCCGCATCGAGTTCGGCTACCGGCGCCAGGGCCGCCGCTTCCCCGACCGGGCCCCGAAGCTCATCGCCGAGCTTCTATCCGAGGCCGAGGCCTTCGCGGCCGAGCTCGGCACGACCACCGCCCGGCTGGTGCTGGGCGGGCGGTCGATGGGGGGCCGGATGTGCTCGATGGCGGTCGCCGAGGGCCTGCCCGCGGCGGGGCTGGTGCTGCTCAGCTACCCGCTTCACCCACCGGACAAGCCCGACAAGCTGCGGGTGGACCATTTCGCCAGCATCGATGTGCCAACCCTGTTCGTGGGCGGTGACCGTGACCCCTTCGGCACTCTCGAGGAGTTCGCGGTCCACATCGGCGCCATAGCGGGCGACGTGACCGTCCACTGGCTGGAGGGCCAGCGTCACGACCCCAAGCGGTCGGCCGACACCGAGATCGTGGCCACCGTCAGGTCCTTCCTGGACGGTCTCTGAGCCGTCGCCGGAACGCCCAGAAGGTGCGCGGGCAGCTGCAAGCCCGTCGCGTCGTACCGGGGTCTTTCCCGCTCTTGTTCGCTTCGCTCACGGGCCGCTCGGGCCACGGCCTCGCGCCGTATGGGCCGCGTCATCGCGCCCACCTGCTCGGCCTCTCAGAGCGTTCGGGCCGGGCCGGTAGCCTCGAAGCCATGCTGGAGCGGATAGCCGGGCTCGAACACGAGCTCAGAGACGTGGAGATCCGCCTCGGCGACCCCGCGGTGCAGTCCGACCCGCGCCAGCTCGCCGACCTCGGCCGTCGCCACAAGCAGCTGAGCGAGATCGTGGCCGCGGGGCAGCGGCTGCAGGCGGCGGCCGACGACCTCGAGGAGGCCCGCCGGATGCACGCCGCGGCCGACGGGTCCGAGCGGGCCGAGCTGCGGGAGATGATCGACGAGCTCGAGGCTGCGGTGGCCGACGCCACCGGCGAGCTGCGGGTGATGCTGCTGCCGCCGGACCCCAACGAGGGCCGCAATGTGATCGTCGAGATCAGGGGCGCGGCCGGCGGCGAGGAGGCCAACCTCTTCGCTCGCGACCTGTTCGACATGTACCAGGCCTTCGCCCGCAGGCAGCGCTGGAAGCTGGAGCCGCTGGCCGCCTCGCCGTCGGATCTGGGCGGCTTCACCGAGGTGAGCGGTCTCATCTCCGGCGACCAGGTGTGGACCCGCATGAAGCACGAGGCCGGCACCCACCGGGTGCAGCGGGTGCCGGTGACCGAGTCCCAGGGCCGGGTCCATACGTCGTCGGCCACGGTGTCGGTGCTGCCGGAGGCCAAGGAGGTCGACGTCCAGATCGACGATTCCGACCTTCAGATCGACGTCTACCGCTCGTCGGGCCCGGGCGGCCAGTCGGTCAACACGACCGACTCGGCGGTGCGGGTGACCCATGTGCCCACCGGCATCGTGGTGTCGATGCAGGATGAGAAGAGCCAGCTCCAGAACAAGCAGAAGGCGCTGCGGGTGCTGCGTTCGAGGCTGCTTCAGGCGGAGCAGGAGCGGGCCTCCGCGGAGCAGTCGGCGATGCGGCGTGGCCAGGTGGGCGGCGGGGACCGGTCCGAGAAGATCCGCACCTACAACATGCGCGAGAACCGGGTCACCGATCACCGCATCGGGGTAACGCTCTACAAGCTGGACCGGGTGCTGGCCGGCGAGCTCGACGAGCTCAGCGACGCGCTGGTTCAGGACGAGCAGCGCACGCTGCTGGCCGGCGACGGCACCTGAGGCCGAGCCCGGTGCCCGAGGCCAGCCGCCCGCCCGAGGCGGACAGCCAGCCCGAGACGGTGTCGTGGCGGGATCTGCTGGCCGAGGCGCGCCGCCGCCTGGCGGCCAGCACCGCGGTGGACACCCCGGAGGTCGATGCCCGCCGGATCGTGGAAGCGGCCTCAGGGTCGTCGCCCGCCGAGTTCGACAGCGTGCTGGGCCGGCCGGCGACGACGCTCACGGCGGCCCGCTTCGGGTCGATGCTGGCGCGGCGCTGTGAGGGCGAGCCGCTCCAGTACGTGGTCGGCTCATGGGGTTTCCGGACCCTCGACTTGATGGTCGACCACCGGGTGCTGATCCCCAGGCCCGAGACGGAAGTCGTGGCCGGCTGGACTGTGGACGAGGTCGAGAGGCTCGCAGCCGGCCCCTGCCGGGAACGCGAGGTCGTCGTGGTGGACCTGGGCACCGGGTCTGGCGCGATCGCGTTGTCGGTGGCAGTCGAGTGCCCGCAGGCCAGGGTATTCGCCACAGATGTGTCGTCCGACGCTCTGGCGGTTGCCCGGGCCAACCTCGCGGGCGTGGGCCGGGCCGCGACTCGGGTGAGCCTGCACGAGGGAGACTGGTACGGGGCACTGCCCGGCGCCCTGCAGGGGTCGGTGGACGTGGTGGTCTCCAACCCGCCCTACATCGGCACCGGCGAGGAGTTGCCGCCCGTGGTGGCCGACTGGGAGCCGCCGGTGGCGCTGTGGTCCGGACCGGCAGGCCACGAGGCGGTCCAACAGGTGATCGACGGTGCCTCGCAGTGGCTCAGGCCGGGCGGATCCCTGGTCATGGAGGTGGCCTCGCATCGGGCCCACACCACCGCGGGAATGGCCGCCGAGGCCGGCTTCGTAGAGGTGCGGGTGGAGCGGGACCTGGCCGGGCTCGACCGGGTTGTGATCGGACAACGATCGTGAGAGCCGGACGGGTGATGCCGACCGACTCGGCTGCGGCGCGGTCCCACGCTGTCTCCACCGCGACCGCAGCGCTGCGCCGGGGCGAGGTCGTGGGTGTGCCCACCGACACCGTGTACGGCCTGGCCGCGGAGGCGGTCAATGTCGACGCGATCCAGCAGATCTTCGAACTCAAGGAGCGACCGTCCGAGCGCACCATCGCAGTGCTCGTGGCCGACGTGGCTGCAGCCGCCACGCTGGTGGAGCTCACGCCGAACGCACGGCGGCTGGCCGAGCGCTTCTGGCCCGGCCCGCTCACCATCGTCGCGCCCCGCCGGCCCGAAGCGCCCGAGCATCTCGGCACCGGCGCCACCATCGGCGTGCGCGTGCCCGACGATGAGATCATGCGGGCCATCGCCGGCCCCGCACCCCTCGCCGTGACCAGCGCCAACCTCCACGGCGGCCCCACCCCGTCCACCGCTCAGGGCGTGGCCGAGCTGTTCCCGGCCCTGCGCTTAGTCATTGACGGCGGCCCGCGCCCCGGCGCCTCGTCCACGGTGGTGGACGCGACCGCGCCGGTTCCCGCGGTGCTGCGAGAGGGTCCGGTCAGCCTCGACGAGATCCTGGCTGCCGCATCGGGCGCAGGAGCGCTAGGACACGGCTGATCCGGGCAGTGCGGCGCTGCCTTCCGCTTCGTCGAGATGCGTCACGCTGACTCTCACGACGATCTCGTTCGGCTCGATCTCCAAGAGGTCGGCGACCACCGCCTTGGCCACGTCCTCAACCTCCTCAAGTGAGGCTGCCTGGCTGACTCCCAGCATGTTGTCGGGCAGGCCCGAGGTGATCTCGATGGCCCACCAGTCGCCCGCCCTGGTGGCGACGGCACTAAAGGTTCTGGTCACCGAGCCTCCTCTCTGGTGACTCTCTCAAGATGCTCCGTGAGCCTGGCGATGATTGAGCGGGCTGTCCATTTGTTGATCTCTGTGTGGCGTGGGATCGGGAACTTGAACCCTGCGCATTCCCAGACCTCGTGTGTGCCTTGGCGCACCGGTCGGGCCGTGTGCCCGAAGCTCTTGGCTAGTCGGCGGATCTGCTGCTCCAATATTCTCCTGTTTGGCATGATAACAGCCCCCCTCAGAAAAGGCGAGGGTAACAAGATCAAACCATAAAATATACTGACACATCTCAATAGTATAGATAACGATCAGCATCCGATACAGATGAGGTCTAGGATGGCGGTCGTGCGGATCGCGGTGGGGGCCGACCATGCCGGCTACGAGCTGAAGCAGGCTCTGGCCGAGCATCTCCGGGCGGCCGGCCACGACGTCACCGACTGCGGCACGCACTCCACCGACCGGGTGGACTACCCCGACTTCGGAGCGGCGGTGGGCCGGACCGTGGCCGGCGGCGACGCCGATCTGGGGCTGTGCGTGTGCGGCAGCGGCAACGGGATAGCCATGGCGGCCAACAAGGTGGCGGGCGTGCGGGCCGCGGTGGCCTACGACGTGACCTCGGCCCGGCTGGCCCGGGCCCACAACGACGCCAACGTGCTGTGCATCGGCGAGCGGCTCACCGGAGCGGAGGTGGCCCGCGAGGCGCTCGACGCCTGGCTGAGCGCGTCCTTCGACGGCGGCCGCCACGCGGGAAGGGTCGCCAAGCTCGACGCTCTGCCGGGTCAGGACTGATCCGAGCGGGCGGCGCCGTTCGTGGCGCCTACGTCGCTACTGTTCGTTGAAGCGTCCGCGCCGCGGCGCACGGCGAGGAGAATCGAGGAACCCAATGCCCTGGCCCACCGCCGACGAGGCCGTGTTCGACCTGATCAATCAGGAGATCCGCCGCCAGAACACCACCATCCAGCTCATCGCCTCGGAGAACTTCGCCAGCCCGGCGGTGATGGCCGCCACCGGCTCGGTGTTCACCAACAAGTACAGCGAGGGCTATCCCGGCCGGCGCTACTACGGCGGGAACATGGTGGTCGACGAGGTCGAGGACCTCGCCCGCCAACGAGCCTGCGAGCTGTTCGGGGCCGATCACGCCAACGTGCAGCCCCATGCCGGCGCCATCGCCAACATGGGCGCCTACCAGGCCGTGCTCGAGGCGGGCGACACCGTGCTGGGCATGAGCCTCGACCACGGCGGGCACCTCACCCACGGGTCGCCGGTCAACTTCTCGGGCCTCCAGTACCGGTTCGTGTCCTACGGCGTGACCGCCAGCGACGAGCGGATCGACATGGACCAGCTGCGCGACCTGGCCCTCGCCGAGCGGCCCAAGCTGATCGTCGCCGGCGCCACCGCCTACCCCAGGCTCATCCAACCCGAGCCGCTGCGGGAGATAGCCGACGAGTCGGGCGCGCTGCTGATGTTCGACGCAGCCCACATCGCCGGGCTGATCGCGGGCGGGGTGCACCCCAACCCGACGCAGTTCGCCGACATCGTGACGTTCACCACCCACAAGACCCTGCGCGGCCCCCGGGGCGGCGCCATCATCTGCCGCTCCGACTACGCCAAGGCGGTCGACAAGGCCATGTTCCCCGGCATCCAGGGCGGCCCGCTCGATCATGCGGTGGCAGCCAAGGCGGTGGCCTTCGCGGAGGCGTCCACCCCGGAGTTCGCCGAATATGCGGCCCGCATCGTGGAGAACTCGCAGGCGCTGGCCGCGGCGCTGGCCGGCCACGGCTTCCGGCTCGTCTCCGGCGGCACCGACAACCACCTGATGCTGGTCGACCTGCGAACGTTCGATCCCGACCTCACCGGCAAGGAGGCTCAGGCCACCCTGGACGCAGCCGGAATCAGCCTCAACAAGAACACGGTGCCCGACGATCCCCGCTCGCCCTTCGTGACCTCCGGTGTGCGCATCGGCACGCCCGCAGTGACCACCCAGGGCATGGACACCGACGACATGGCCACCATCGCCGAGCTCATCTCCAGGGCGCTGCGCAACCGCTCCGACGACGCCGCGGTGGCCGCGGTGCGAGCCGACGCCGCCGCGCTGTGCGCGACCAAGCCGCCCTACCCGGGGATGGACACCGAGGACTAGCAGTCCTCCAGAGGCCGAGGGGACAGGCAGCTCCGGTGCCGGTCGAGCGGACCGCCGGCTAGGGGCCTGTCGTGCCGCCGACCCTGTCGTTCGCCATTGTCGGCCTGGTGGCCGCGATCACGACCTTCCTGCTGGTTCCCCTGACGACCAGGTTGGCGGTCCGTCTGGGCGCCAGCCGGGAGCCCGACGCCCACCACATTCACGAGACTCCCACCCCCACCTCCGGTGGCCTCGCCATGCTCGCCGGGGTCGCGGTCGCGGTGGCGGTCGCGCCGGCGGTGGGGGGCCTCTCGGAGCTGTTCGACGCGCCCGGGGAGATCCTGGGCGGGGTCGCGGCCGCGGCGATCGTCCTGGCGGTCGGCTTCTACGACGACATCAGGGAGTTGTCGCCGCCGGCCAAGGCCGCGGGCGTGGCCGCGGCAGGCGTCGTTCTCCACCTGTCGGGAGTGTCGATCGCCGTCTTCCGGGTGCCGTTCTGGGACCTGGTGTTCCTCTCGGACGAGTGGTCGGCGCTGATCACCATTCTGTGGGTGCTGGGCATGGCCAACGCGGTGAACCTCATCGACGGCCTCGACGGCCTCGCTGCGGGGATCATGGCCATCGCCTCGGGTGCCTTCCTGCTCTACGCCCTGCGTCTCGCGGACCAGGGCGTGATTGAGGAGGCCAACCCGGGAGCGCTGTGGGCCGCGGTCGCGCTGGGGGTCTGTGTCGGGTTCCTGCCCCACAACCTGCACCCGGCCCGGGTATTCATGGGTGACGGCGGGGCGCTTCTGTTGGGCGTGTTGATGGCGGCCGCGACCATCAGCGTGGGGGGCCGTTCAACGGTGGAGTTCAGCGGTCAGGCGTTCTTCTTCTATGCGCCGCTGGTCATCCCGCTGGTGATCCTGGGTGTGCCGGTGGTCGACACCCTCTTCGCCATCGTGCGTCGAACCGTGGGACGGCGAGGCTTCGCGGTGGCCGACCGCGACCACCTGCACCACCGTCTCATGCGCCTCGGTCACGGGCACCGCCGAGCCGTGATCGTCCTGTGGCTGTGGACCGCGCTGTTGTCGGCGTTCGTGCTGGTCCCCACCTACACCGGCCGCGGCGACGCCATCGTGCCGGTAGGGATCGCCGCGCTGGCTCTGATCCTGTTCACCATCTTCCATCCCCGGTTCGGGTACGACGCCGTGGCGGTGGACGCCGAAGAGCTGGACCGCCTCAAGAAGCTGTGACCTGGCGCTAGCGGTCTTCGGGGTTGATGTCCTCCAGTTCCTGGCCCACGGTCTCGGGGTACTTCAGGATGACGAGGGCGGCCACTATGAGCGGACCCACGGCCAGCAGGGCCAGTGCCGGGCCCAGCCGCCCGTCGAGCGCGTCCGACAGCCATCCGGCCGTGATCAGCCCGAGGGCGCTTCCGAGCACTCCCACCATGACGATCACGCCGTTGGAGCGTCCGCGCCGGTGGGTGCCGAACAGCTCGGGTCCGTAGACGGCCAGCGCGGGCACCGCCACTGCCCCGACCACGCCCCCGACGAGTGTCAGCAACCACAGGGCGGCCCCGTCGGTGAAGAAGGCCCATGCGATGAACACTGCTCCCAGCGCCAGCCCGACCGCGCCTGTCGGCCGCCGGCCCCGGCGGTCGGCGAGGTATCCGCCCACGAAGACCCCGATGCCGATGGGCGTGTTGGTGAAGTAGGTGAACAGCGTGATGGCCGTCGCGGAGAAGTCTCGCTCGTCCTTGAGGAAGTCGTTGCGCAGCCCCGAGGCCGGGGCGGCGAACATCGCGATCAGGAACGCGGAGGCGGCCAGCAGCACCAGCCTCCTGCGCCGGCGGGCCGCCACCTCCGGATCGGCCTGGCGGTCGGTCACGCCGCCGTCGTGGGAGGACCGTCCGGTCGCAGCGGTCTCGTAGCGGCGGCTCTCCGGGAGGCGACGCCCCACCCAGACGACGACGGCCACGCCGGCCAGCGGCACCACGTACACCAGACGCCAGGCCGAAGCGTGCAGGTCCGCCATCGGCAGCACCGCGAACGCCATGCCCGAGCCCAGTGCCGCGCACAGCACCAGCACCGACATGGCCCACGCCCGGGATCGGGCCGGCATCTCCTCGGCGGCCAGGATCACGATCAGGATGCCGAGGGCGGTCGAGAGTCCCCGGGAGACCAGCTGGGTGCCCCCCAGGAACCACAACCCCGGCGCTACAGCGCCCACCGCGGTGATCAGGCAGCTGCCCAGGCCGGTCGCCAGAAGCAGGCGCTTGCGCCCGTGGCGGTCGGCGAGGGCCGCAGTTACGAGCGCGATCAGCACGCCAGCGCGGACCACGCCCATCAGCACCCCCTGGGCGGTGTTGCCCCGACCGAACTCGTCGGCCGCGAACGTGAGGGTCGCGGTGAGGACGGTCCCCAGGTAGCCGTCCACGACCTGGATCGTGCACAGCAGGCCGAGCACGGTGGCGGCCCGAGCGTTCAGCCGATCCGGGGGCGCCCACCAGTAGCCGTAGGCGTCGCGCCGCTTCCGGAGCGCACTCCGGACCGGGAAGTGGAACAGCCATGCCCACACCGGAACGGCGAGACGGTACGACGTTGTCTCGGTCAGCTGCCACGCCTCGCCGGTGCCCGTGCCGGTGACCCCGGCGTTGCCCGGATCGGCCGGCTCCATCGACAGCCGGCGCTCGTAGCGGCGGAAGGGCCCGTCGGCCGCCTCGAAGCGGTCCTCGCCGACGGCGCGCTCGGCCACGATGTCGTTGCGGGGTTCGCGTCGCGCGTCCCGCTCGCGCTCGATCCCGGCTGCGTCGCCTCGTCTGACGACCCGCAATACGGTCATCGCCCGTTTTCGGTGAATAGGCTCGGGCGGTGGCGATCGAGCGAATAGAGGTGCGCCCCGGCCGGCCGCTGGAGGGCACGGTGACCGTGGCCGGCGCCAAGAACTCGGTGCTCAAGCTCATGGCCGCGACGTTGCTGGCCGAGGGCTCCTACCGGCTCGACAACGTTCCCCGCATAGTCGATGTAGACCTCATGGCCGAGTTGCTGCGGGCGGTGGGCTGCACCGTCGAGTGGGACCGGACGCACCGGTCGGCGCTCCGCATCGACGTTCCCGCCGAGATCAGCCCGGTGGCGCCCTACGACATCGTGGAGAGGTTCCGGGCTTCGGTCGTGGTCCTCGGGCCGATGCTGGCCCGCTGCGGCGAGGCCAAGGTGGCTCTGCCCGGGGGCGACGACTTCGGTCCCCGGCCCATCGACATGCATGTGCAGGGCCTGGTGGAGCTGGGAGCGGCGGTGGAGGTCGTACACGGCTACGTGGAGGCGACGGCGACCGAGCTGCTGGGCGGGCGGGTCGTGCTCGAGTTCCCCAGCGTCGGCGCCACCGAGAACCTGCTGATGGCCGCAGTGGCGGCCAAGGGCGCCACCGTGATCGACAACGCGGCCCGCGAGCCCGAGATCTCCGACCTCTGTCAGCTGCTGAGCCGGATGGGGGCCAGGATCGAGGGGATCGGCTCGTCCACACTGGTCGTGGAGGGCACCGGCGCCACTGCCCCCTTGCAGCCCGCGGACCATTCCGTCGTGCCGGACCGGATCGTGACAGCCACCTACCTGGCCGCGGTCGGCGTCGCCTCCGGCGAGGTGTTCGTCGCGGGCGCCCGCCACGACCACATGGAGCTGCTCTGCCAGAAGCTGACCGAGATGGGGATGCTGATCACCCCTGACGACGGCGGCATTCGGGCCATCGCGCCCCGCCGACTCGACTCGATCGACTGCTCCACGCTGCCCTACCCGGGCGTGGCCACCGACTACCTGCCGTTCCTGGTGGCCATGCTGGCCACCGCCTCCGGGGTCGGGATCGTCACCGAGAACCTGTTCCCCGGAAGGTTCCGCTACGTGGACGAGCTGCGCCGCATGGCCGCCGACATCCGCACCGACTCCCACCATGCCGTGGTGCGCGGCGTCGAGCGGCTCTCGGGGGCGCCGGTCAGGGCTCACGACATACGGGCCGGCGCTGCTCTCACCGTTGCCGGGCTGGGGGCCGAGGGCACCACGGTGGTGAGCGAGGCGCATCACGTGGCCCGAGGCTACGAGGACCTGGCCGGCGACCTGGCGTCGCTCGGCGCCGACGTGCGGGCCGGGTAGGCCCGAGCAGCCGGAGCCTCACTCATCGGAGTCGGCCTGGGTCTGGGACTGCCTGACAGCCCGCCGTTTCGCGTGCCAGACGATGCCGGCGAACAGCAGGACCGGTCCGGCCACCATCAGTGCCTCGTCCCATCCCCCCTGATGCGCCAGCACCGCCAAGCCCATCCCGCGATCCTACGAGGCCGGCTGGACGGCTCGTAGCTCGGCTCGGCGCCGCGGCAGCGCCGGGACGGCCGGGGTCGGAGTTGGGGGCCGGTGCTGCGAGACTGAGCCTGTGCGGGCCGAAGTGGAGAAGATCATCAAGATCATCCGGCCGGCCATACAGGCCGACGAGGGCGACATCGACCTCGTCGACGTGGACGAGGCCACCGGGATCGTCACCGTCGAGCTCCACGGCGCCTGCGTCACCTGCCCGGCGTCGACCCAGACCCTCAAGGCCGGCATCGAGCGGATCATGCGCGACCGGGTTCCGGGCGTGACCGAGGTGGTTGAGGTCAACGCGCTCGGCATGAGCGAGACCTTCGTCTCGCTCTAGAGCCTTGATCCCTCTTCAGCTCTCCGCGCTATCGGCGAGGTTGATCGCGTTCTCGATCAAGCCGAGGTGGCTGTAGGCCTGCGGGAAGTTGCCTCTCGCCTCACCGGTGGCGGGGTCGTGCTCCTCCGACAGCAGGCCGGTGGGTCCGGCCAACCCCACGTAGTCGTCGAACAGCGACCGGGCGCCGTCGAGGTCGCCGATCAGGATCTTGGCGTCGATCAGCCACGACGTCATCAGGTTGAAGCCGCTGGGGGTGCCGGGCAGCCCGTCGTCGCGGTGGTAGCGGTAGACGGTCGGGCCGACTCTCAGCTGGGACTCGATCGCGTCGACGGTGGCGGCCAGCCGGGGATCGGTGGGCGGGACGAGTCCCGACGTGCCTACGGCCAGCACCGCCGAGTCCAGGTCGGTGCCTCCATAGGCCGCCGTGAAGGAGCCGATGTCGGGGTTCCAGCCCTCTGAGAGGATCTCGGCCGCGATCGTGTCGCGCAGCTGCTCCCACGCCGGCGTCGAGCGGTCGAACGCCGTGGCTGCCACCGCGATGCCCCGGTCGACGGCCAGCCAGCACATGGTCTTGGAGTGGACGTGGTGGCGCGGCGCGGCCCTGATCTCCCAGATGCCCTGGTCGGGCTCCTGCCACCGCAGGGCCACCGCATCCACCAGCTGCTCCACCAGATGCCAGTGGCGCTCATCGAGGGCTGCGCCGGCCTGGCCGAGCCGCCGGATCAGCTCCATGATGGGGCCGAACACGTCGGTCTGGGCCTGCTGCTCGGCGGCGTTGCCGATCCGCACCGGATGGCTGCCGCCGTAGCCGGGCAGGTCCGGGTCGAAGTGCTCGGGGGGCAGGGCGCCGCCGTCGACGGTGTAGATGGGGGCCAGATGATCCAGGTCGGTGCCACCGGCCCCGATGAGCCGCAGCAGCCATTCGAGCAGGTCCAGGGCCTCCCGGGTAGATCCCAGGCGCACCAGGGCGCTCGCCGCCATCGACGCGTCTCGCATCCAGCAGTAGCGGTAGTCCCAGTTGCGGGACCCTCCCAGCTCCTGGGGCAGGCTGGTCGTGGGAGCGGCGATGATCGCGCCGGTCGGGCCGTGGCACAGGGCCTTGAGCACCAGGGCCGAATGCCGCACCAGGTCGGTCTCAAGCGGCGGCAGGCCCAGGTCGCCGGCCCAAGCGCTCCAATGCTCGACGGTGGCCGAGCGCCGCTGCGGCTCGGCCGTCGATGGGTCGCCCGGATCGACGCCGCACAGCAGCTCCAGCACGACCGGCCCCGCTGAAAGGTCCACCTCGGCCCGTGCGGTGTCGTTGCCATCGCCCGACTCGATGCGCCACCAGGCGTCCGGCGACTGGAGGCGAAGCGGGAAGGGCTCGCCGCCGCGCACCTCGATCCCGCTGCCGTCGTGTTCCAGCCGGACTGCAGCCGAGCCCCGGCGGGGCGCGAACTCGATCACGGCGCGCCCTGAGCCCGCCAGCACTCGAACCAGCCGGCTCCGCTGGGCGGGCTCCGCCGGCAGCGCCCCGGAGCAGTCGAGATAGTCGGTGACGCTCATGTCCGGCCATGACGTCTCCAGCACCATGGAGTGGCCGACATAGCGCTGAACGGGACGACCGGCGGGTTCGGCGGGTCGAACCGCGAAGAAGCCGGCCTCGGGCCCGCCGAGCAGCTCGGCCATCAGCGGACTCGAGTCGATCCGGGGACAGCAGAACCAGACCACCCGGGCGTCGGGCGTGACGAGGGCCGTGGTGCGCTGATCCGACAGCAGCGAGTGGCGCTCGATGGGCACCACCGGTGCCGCCGCAGAACCCGCATGACGGGCGGGCGACGGGCCCTCCTGACGGGCAGGGGCGTTCACGGGCGCGACGCTAGTGGGCCCGCGAATAGGTGCGACCGCCTCGCGCGGCGAGGTGGTCATTCCCGCTCTTGTTCGCTGCGCTCACGGGCCGCCCAAATCCAAAGAACCGCGCCCACGGCCTCGCTCGTACACGCCGTTCGCGCACTCCGAGTGGCTCGGCCTCTCAGTGGCCGTGCCGGTCTGCGCCGCTACGGTGCCGAGCCGTGAGCGAGATCCCCGAGGTGGTGGAACGGCCCCCAGAGCGACGCTGCTACCGGCACCCCGATCGCCGCGGCGGCGTCTCCTGCCAGCGCTGCGACCGTCCGATCTGCCCGGACTGCATGCTCCAGGCCTCGGTCGGGTTCCACTGCCCCGAGTGCACCTCCCAGAGCGGCTCGCGGCCGGTGCCCGCAGCGGTCATGGTGGCACGGGCCACGCGGCCGCTGGTCACCCAAGTGCTGCTGGGCCTGAATGCGCTGGCCTACCTGTACTCGATCATCCTGACCGGCTCGGCTTCCGGCATCACCCGCCTCGACCAGGGACTGCTCGTAGACGGAGGCCTGTTCGCTCGGGCCCGGCTCTTCGACGGCGGTGCCGTGAGCCTGATCGGAGTCGACACCGGCGAGTACTACCGGCTGGTCACCGCAGCGTTCCTGCACGACGGGATCTTCCACCTCGCGTTCAACATGTACATCCTGTGGATTCTCGGCCAGATGCTCGAGGCGGGGTTCGGGAAGGCCCGGTTCATCTCGCTCTACGCGGTGTCGACGCTCGGCGGATCGTTCGGGGTGCTGCTGGTGTCTCCCTACTCGCCGACGGTGGGCGCGTCGGGAGCCGTGTTCGGCCTGATGGGGGCCACCGTGCTGATGCATCGGGCCGTCGGAGGCAGCATCTGGCGCTCGCCGCTAGCTCCGCTGCTGATGATCAACGTCGTCTTCACCCTGCTCATCCCGCGGGTGTCGATCGGCGGCCACTTCGGTGGACTGATCGCCGGCGCGGCCATGGGTGCGGTGATGCTGGCCTTCGAGCGCCGCAGAGCGCCTGCCTGGGCGACGGTGGCTCTGGGCGGCATGCTGTCGGCGCTTCTGGTGCTTGGATCGGTCTTCGCCCTGCCACTGCGGGACTTGATCTCCGAAGTGGTGGACCTGGTCGCATAGGGCGGGTGCAGGAGGCCGCCGGGTGACGGATTGGCGCCTGCGTAGGATGGCGGGGTGGCTGAGCCTTCCGGCGAGCCGGAGATCTATCTCGACCACGCCGCGTCCACGCCGCTGAGGCCCGCGGCTCGCGACGCCTGGCTGGCCGTCGCCGAGAAGCACCACGCCAACCCGACCGGGTCTCATCTGGCCGCTCGGGAGGCTCGCCGGGCGCTAGACGGGGCTCGCAGCCTGGCCGCGGCCGTTCTTGGTGCCGACCCCGGCGAGATCGTGTTCACGTCCGGAGGCAGCGAGGCCGACAACATGGCTGTGCGGGGCGCTCTCGGGCACCGGGGCACCGGGGCGGCTGCGGTGACCACCGAGGCCGAGCACCACGCCGTCCACGATCCGGTGGAGCGCTCCGGGGGAGTCTTCGTGGGCGTGGACGAGCGCGGCATCGTCGACCTTGAGGCACTGGCCGATGTGCTGGAGGCCTGCGAGCGCGACGTGGCGGTGGTCTCGGTGATCGCCGTCAATAACGAGACCGGCTCGATCACGCCGTTGCCCGAAGTGGCTCGGGTTGTGCGCGACCTCGCTCCCGGAGCGCTGCTGCACACCGATGCCGTCCAGGCCGTGAACTGGATCGACGTGGCCACCGAGACCGCCGACTACGACCTCGTGTCGGTCACCGGGCACAAGGTGGGCTCTCCGGTCGGAACCGGCGTGCTGGTCGTGCGTGAGGGCGTGGAGCTCGACCCGCTGATCGTCGGGGGCGGCCAGGAGCGGGGACGGCGGGCCGGCACCCCCGACGTGGCCGGCGCGGTCTCGTTCGCGGCCGCGCTGGTCGAGACCGCCGAGCAGCGAGACGGCAGCGTGGCACGGCTCCGGGTCCTCCGTGACGATCTGATCGACGGCCTGGCCGACCGGCTCGGCGACCGCGTGCTGGTCTCGGCCGCACGAACCAACGGCGACCGGGGCCACATCGCCGCCGGCATCGCCAACGTGTGCATCACCGGCGTGCAGAGCGAGGCGCTGCTGTTCCTGATGGATGCGGCCGGGGTGCGGGCCTCGGCGGCCTCCTCATGCTCCAGCGGCGCCCAGGACCCGTCCCATGTGCTGGCAGCCATGGGGGTCCCTCGTGAGGTCGCCCTGGGCTCGCTGCGCCTGTCGCTCGGGCACACCACCGTCGCGCCGGACATCGACCGGGCGGTCGAGGTCATCTCGGAGTCGGTAGAGCGTCTCGACCGCTTCGAGGGTGGCTGACATGCGCGTCCCGAAGGCTCGTGGCCGGGTGCTGGTGGCCATGTCGGGCGGCGTGGACTCGTCGGTGGCCGCCGCGCTCCTGCTCGAAGCGGGCTACGACATCGCGGGGGTCACCATGAAGCTGTGGGGCGGCCCGAGCGACACCGGCTGCTGCTCGGTGTCCGACGTCGATGACGCCCGGTGGGTGGCGGACCAACTCGGCGTAGAGCACCACGTGTTCAACTTCGGCGACGACTTCGAACGCGATGTGGTGGAGCCCTACGTGGCCGACCACGCCGCGGGCCGCACCCCGAATCCCTGCGTGGAGTGCAATCGCCACATCAAGTTCCGCCGGCTGACGCACCGGGCCGACGCGCTCGGCTTCGAGCTGCTGGCCACCGGGCATCACGCCCGCATTGTGACGACCGACGAGGGCCTGCGGATCGGGCGGGGAGTCGACGCGGCCAAGGACCAGTCCTACGTGCTGCACATGCTCGACGCCGGTGTGCTCGACCGGCTGCTGCTGCCGGTGGGGGAGATGACCAAGGAGGAGGTGCGGCGCCAGGCCGAGGCCCTGGGGCTGGTGACGGCGGCCAAGCCTGACAGCCAGGACGTCTGCTTCATCACCGCTGCAGCCGGTCGCCGGAGGTTCCTCGGCGAGCGCATCGGAGTGCGCCCGGGACGTATCGTCGACACCGCGGGCCACCAGGTCGGCGCGGTTGATGCGCTCGAGCTGGTGACGGTCGGCCAGCGTCGCGGGCTCGGCGCGGTGGGCGGCGGGTCGCCCCGCTACGTGCTGGACGTGGACGCGGCCTCGGCCACCGTCACGGTGGGGGACCGGGCCGAACTCGACTGCGCGGTCACGCCGCTGGAGGACTGGCACTGGGCGAACGGTCCGATGGAGGGTCCGCTGGGGGTGCAGACCTCCGCCCATGGCGCGGCAGCTCCGGCCGTCATCGACGCCGACGGCACCGCCGTGCACTGGGCCGAGCCGCGCCGGGCCGTGGCCCCCGGCCAGAGCGTCGTCGCCTACGCGGGCGACATCGTGGTCGGTGGCGGCACCGCGGCCCGACCGGTGCCGCGGCCCGTCCCGTAGCCGCTCGCGGTCAGCCGATCTGGAGGCCGCGGCGCTCGGCGGTGGCCAGCACGGCTGCGGGGCGGCTGGGCGACACCAGCAGGGCGGTGAGCGAGCGCTCCTCGCTGCGGTTGCGGCCCGTCACCACGCCGGCCTTCACGGGTCCGGCGAGGCGCAGCTCCAGGGCCATGCCGAAGGCTTGGGCGGTCAGGTCGGCGGCGGCGGTGTCGGCCCGGGCCGGGCCGATGGAGGCGACGGCGCGGCGGCCCAGCGGCAGCGGCTCGGCCACGGCCAGATGGTCGTGCACCACCAGCCCGTTGGGAACGAAGACCAGCCAGCGCCGGGACAGGCGGAACAGGGTGTGGGCCGCGAAGGCTGCGACCGGCAGGCCCACCGCGGCAGCCACGATTCCCGCGGGCCAGCCCCGGTCGGCCAGCAGCAGCGGTCCTACCGCCGCGCCCAACACCGCCACCGCCCACATCGGAACGATCAGCGCGATCATCACCGGTCCGGGCGGGCGCAGCAGGAAGCGGCGCTCGTCGCCGTAGCTGGCTGCGTCCACGTGGGCCTCGGCGTAGAGGGGCTGCAGCACCACGATGGTTCCGACCAGCCCGGCGAAGAGCGCGACGACGGCGACTGGGTCATTGGAGTCGGCGACGGCCAGCGCCGCCTCGAGCCCGCCGGCAGGGATCCCGATGCGGGCCACGGTCAGCGCCCGGGGTCCCGGCAGCAGCAGCGCGGCGAGCACCAGGGCGTAAGCGAGCCACATGGCGACGACCACCGTTGTCATGGCTGCACCGTCTGCGGGTCTCAGCGAAGGGTGGATCAGGTCACCGAGCAACGCGGCCGCGCCGGTCGCCAGCCAGGCTGCGATTACCGCGGCCCGCGCCAGCAGCGCGGTACGGGTCCGGGTTCGCTCAGCCGAGCGGGCGTCACCTCGCACCGCGCAATTGTGTCACCGGGTAGCGCCAAGGCGGTTGCGGGCCGGATGTAGCCTCACCCTGATGGCCGTCGCAGACACCGCGGACGGGGGCGCCGCCAGCGCCTCGGCGGCGCGTGTGCGCGAGCTTCAGGCCCTGCTGAACCACCATTCGGCCCTGTACTACGCGGACAAGCCCGAGATCCCCGACGGCGACTTCGACAGATTGCTCAAGGAGCTGGAGGCCCTGGAGGAGCAGCACCCGGAGCTGGTCCATCCCGACTCGCCCACCCAGCGGGTCGGGGCTCCGCCCGACACCGCCTTCGCGCCGGTGCGCCACCAGCCGCCCATGATGTCGCTGCACAACGCCCTCGACCTCGACGAGCTGCGGGCATGGCACGAGCGGGTGCATCGCGCCCTGGCCGCCGGCACGGCCCGCGCCGGCGGCGAGCAGGCGCTGCCCACCATGGAGGACGCGGGCGTCGGGGACTACGCGGTCGAGCTGAAGTTCGACGGGCTGGCCATCTCGGTCCGCTACGAGGACGGGGTGCTGGTGCGGGCCGCCACCCGGGGCGACGGCCGCACCGGCGAGGACGTCACCCACTCGGTCCGCACCATCGCGGACATCCCGATCCGCCTCCAGGGAGACGCACCGGCGGTGCTGGAGGTGCGGGGCGAGGTGATCCTGCGGCTCTCCACCTTCGAGCAGCTCAACGCCCGCCAGGCCGAGCGGGGGGAGAAGGCCTACGTGAACCCCCGCAACGCGGCCGCGGGCTCGCTGCGACAGAAGGACGCCAGAGTGACGGCCGAGCGGGGCCTGTCGTTCTGGTGCTACCAACTCGGCTACGCCGAGGGCGGCCCGACATTCAGCTCCCAGATGCAGACGCTGCAATGGCTGAAGTCGCTGGGCCTGCCCGTGAACCAGTACTCGGTCGGCCTCGCCGACCTGGTCGCGGTCGAGGCCCACGTCACCGACTTCGAGCGCCGCCGCCACGATCTCGACTACGAGTTCGACGGCCTGGTCGTGAAGGTCGACGATCTCGGCTTGCAGGGCAGGCTCGGGGTGGACGCCAAGGCGCCCCGCTGGGCCATCGCCTACAAGTTCCCGCCCGAGGAACGCACCACCAAGCTGCTCGACATCGAGGTGTCGATCGGCCCCTCCGGCCAGGCCACCCCCTTCGCCCGGCTCGAGCCGGTGTTCGTGGGCGGGGTCACGGTGGCGACCGCCACGCTGCACAACGAGGACCAGGTGGCGGCCAAGGACGTGCGGCCCGGCGACACGGTGATCGTGCGGCGGGCCGGCGAGGTGATCCCCGAGGTGGTCGGGCCGGTGCTGTCGGAGCGGGACCCCGGGTCGGAGCCGTGGGTGTTTCCCCGGGACTGCCCGGTGTGCGGCCGGCCGCTGCAGCGGGCCGAGGGCATGTCGGCCACGCAGTGCGTCAACTACTGGTGCCCCCGCCAGATCAGGGGCCGGGTCGAGCACTTCGTCGGCCGGGCCGCCATGGACATCGAGTTCCTAGGCGAGCGCAACATCGACCGGTTCGTCAGCGAGGGGCTGCTGGATGACGTCGTCGGGCTCTACAAGCTCGACTTCGAGGAGATCGAGCAGATGGAGGGCTTCGGCCAGACCTCGGTGAACAACCTGCGCAACTCCATAGAGGCCAGCAAGCAGCAGCCGCTGTCGCGTCTGCTGTTCGCGCTGAGCATCCCCGAGATCGGCCAGGTCAACGCCCAGGTGCTGGCCGCCGCCTTCGGTGACATCGACAGCATCCTGGCGGCCGACAGCGACGCCCTGGCTGAGGTCGAGGGATTCGGGCCGATCATCGCGGCGTCGGTGCGGGCCTGGTTCGACGACCCGCATAACCGAACGCTCATCGAGGGACTGCGCAAGACCGGCCTGCGCATGGAGGTCGACGAGCCCGGCAGTGCCGAAGCCGGCGAGGCGCTCCCCCAGACCCTTGCCGGCATGTCGGTAGTGGTCAGCGGCGCGCTGGAGGGCTTCAGCCGCGACGAGGCCAAGCAGGCCATCCTCGCCAGGGGCGGGTCGGCACCGGGCTCGGTGTCGGGTCGGACGGCTGCTCTAGTGGTGGGAGCCGATCCGGGTGCGTCGAAGGTGCGAAAGGCCGAGTCCTCCGGCGTTCCGGTGATCGACGAAGCCGCCTTCCAGCAACTGCTCGACACCGGCCAGCTCCCCTGATCCGCAGGCCGCCCGCCCTCCGCCACCGTGTCGCACCGGCGATGTAGGTTCAGACCCGTGATTCGAGCCTGCCTCTCGCCGTTGCTTCCTCCGAATGCAGGCAGCCTCCGCGGCCACTCGAAGCCATGAGCACCCAGGCGCGGCGCGGGAGTACAGCCACGTCGAGTTTCGGGGTGAGCCGTCGCGAGGGTCACGACGCATCCGCCTTCTACGAGCGGTTCCCCGTGCCCGAGATCAGCCAAGACTGCCGGGTGACCCGCCCGGCGGCCGCGTCGCTCGACCGCCTGTGGGTGGGCGACGCCCGCGACATGGACGCGCACGGGGAAGTGGCCGACGACTCGGTGGCGCTGGTCGTCACGTCACCGCCCTACTTCGCCGGCAAGGAGTACGAGGAGGCGGTCGGGCAGGGCCACATCCCGGCGGACTATGTGGCCTACCTGGAAATGCTCGAAGCCGTGTTCGCGGAGTGTGCGCGCAAGCTCGAGCCGGGCGGACGCATCGCGGTGAATGTCGCCAATCTGGGACGGCGTCCCTACCGCTCGCTGTCGGCTGATGTGATCAGGATCCTCCAGGACGGGCTGGGCCTGCTGCTGCGGGGCGAGGTCATCTGGCGCAAGGCCCGCGGCGCGGCGGGCAACTGTGCCTGGGGCAGCTTCCAGCGGCCCAGCAATCCGGTGCTCAGAGACCTCACCGAGAGGGTCGTGATCGCCTCCAAGGGTCGCTTCGATCGGGCCGTGCCGGCCGCGGAGAGGGCCTCCCAGGGCCTGCCTTCGGAAGGCACCGCTCCGGTCGACGAGTTCCTGGAGGCAACCACTGACATCTGGGACATCCCTTCCGCTTCGGCCACCCGAGTGGGGCATCCCGCGCCCTTCCCGGTCGAGCTGCCGCAGCGTCTCATCGACCTGTACACGTATCGAGGTGACCTGGTGCTGGACCCATTCATGGGCGCGGGCACCACTGCGGTGGCCGCCGTGCGCACCGGACGCCACTACATCGGCTTCGACACCGACGCCGGCTACGTCGCCCTTGCTGAGGAGCGCATCGCAACCGAACGCGAGCAGCTCGGTCGCATGTCGGCTGCCGATCGGTGGGAGGTGACGGTGGAGCCGAAGTCCAACGGCCGGCAGGCGCGCCTGTTCAACCCACCGGTCGAGTCATGCGCCCCCGCACGTGGAGCCGAGCGCCAGTCCGTCAATGGCACCGACCCGGACCTGGCTGACGAGAACTTCCAGGCGAGGGCGGTCAGGCAGGGACGCAAGGCCCAGGAATTGGCCTGGGGCGTTCTGGCCGAGAGCGGATTCTGCGACATCCAGGAGAGGGTCTCGCTCGAGGGAGGTGTCGAGGTCAACTACTCGGCGCTGGACCAGCGGGGCCATCGCTGGCTGTTCGACGTGTCGGGTGCGTTCAGCCTCACCCAGCGCCCTGGATTGCGGCGCACGGACACGCTGTGGAAGGCGATCGGGAGAGCGGCCGTCCTGCACTCGCGGCCCAGCCGGGAGCCGCTGGTTCTCCTGACCACCGATCGCCCGGCGCCCAACAGTGCCGGCCATCGGGCCCTCGCTGCGGTCACCGGCGACGGCAGGCCCATCCGGGCCGTGATCGAGATGGGCAACCTCGAGGACTTGGAACGCTTGACCCGCTTCGCGAGCGGCGACGTGTGAGACCGTGATCGAAGCGCTCGCCGATCGTGAGCGCAAGCGGGTGCGGGTGACCGGTCTGCTGCTCGATGGCTGACGATCGCACCAAGGTCACGGAACTGGCTACTGCCCTGGGAATGACGGGGCACTCCACGCTGCGGGACGCAATCGAGGCACGGCCCGGCTTCCTTGAGATCTCCTCGGACGACTGGGAGGACTTGAAGCGCATCCGCGCCGGAAAGCTGACCGCCGTCGCCGAGACCGCTTTCGCGAACGGCGCGTACTTCGCATCCCACACCGACGGGCTCGACGGACGGATCCCACGGCGCATCGAGTGGAGTGGAGGGAGGCGCATTCCCGGTGACCGGCCGGTGCCGGCCGACCTGCTGGTCGATCGGGTCTACATGATCAGCTGTAAGTATCTGTCGAAGATCCTCCACAACACGGCCCCCGCACACGTCTTCCTCGATGGCTTGGTGGCTGCTCCCGAATCCCGGGGAATCAACTGGTTCCAGGAAGTGGCGGCAGGCGCGCACGACGCCCTGTACGCCCGGACCGTTGAGGTGCTCGGCTTGGTCGACATGGCGCCGACTCCTGACGAGTTGACCTCCGAGCATCGCAAGAAGCTGAAGGCTGCATTCCGCGAGCGTGCTACCCCGGGGCTCCCTGCCGAGCTTGACCGGCAGTACAAGAGACTGATCGACGAGGTGAGCAAGACATCGGCCGAGATGTGGAGGGATACGCTGGGCGGCCGAGCGGACCAGGAGAGGATCCTGTGGCGTCTGCTGCGCATCTATTCGGCCACGTACTTCATTCTCGGCATCGACGAGCGCAGAACCATGCGGCTTCGGGTCATGACGCCGTGGGAGTGGCGGCAGTCCTACCAGTTCGTGTCGCTCACGGTGAGAGCGGCCGGACGGGGCCAGCCCCGGATCGACTGGGACGCCACCTACCGTGATCTCGCTGCCGGCCAGCGACGCCATGTGCGAGGCCATGTCGAGATCCGGTGGAGCCACCGCCCATTCTGCGAGCCGCCCGAGGCGAAGGTGTACCTGGACACGGTCCATGCGCAGGTGCCCGGCTATCGCCGACTCGACCACACCGACGAGCCCCCGCCGTACGACCAGCAGAGCCTGATCGACTGCCCCTGAGAGGCTGAGCGAGTCGGCGTGCGAGACCGGCCTGCTAGGACACGTCGAAGCACCAGCGGACGGTGTCGGACTCCTCGGGGCGGGCGATGAGCACGAATCTCGCGATCACGCAGTTCGTGTCCGGTGACAGGGCCTCGATGAGGCGGCCCTCGCCCGGCGCGAACTCGAAGCGGTTGAGCCCCTCCGTGTGCTCGACATCGGAGGTCACGTCGACGCCCCCGGTGGCGTTCTCGCTGGGCAGGATCACCAGCGAGGACAGCCGGTAGCGGGCGTCGAGGACCACCGCCACCCGCTGCTGCTGGAGCACCTCGTCACCCGGGCTGGGAATCACCCGGTCGACCGCGGGCCCCGCGGTGACGGCGCGGTCGGAGTCGTCGTCGCCGGAGCCGACCAGCGCGGCCACTACCAGGCCCACGATCCCGAACAGCGCGAGAGCGGCGATACCGACGCGGATCCGCAGCGGGCTGCGCAGCGAAGCCGGAACGGGGGCGGGCCCTTGTCCGTTGGTTGCCATCTGGCATCGCACCGTACCGGACCCCGGCGAGAGACCCTTGCAGCCCGGACTGGGCGGTACCGTGGCGATGATGGTGCCTCCCGACGAGTCGTTGCGAGCCTTCGGCGATCGCTACCGGTTGCTCAGGTTCGTCGGCGAGGGGTCGAGCGCGCGCGTCTATCTGGCTGAGGACCTGACGCTGCACCGCCAGGTCGCCCTCAAGATTCCGACGGTGGAGATAGCCGACGATGACGCCTTCCGGGACCGTTTCGCGGCCGAGATGAGGGCCACGTCGGTGCTGAACCATCCCCGAGTCCTGCCGGTGTACGACTGGGGACTTGACCCTCAGCCCTACTCCGTCACCGAGTATCTCGCCGGGGGCAGCCTGGCCATGCTGCTGGACGCGGGCTACCGTCTGACCCCGTCGCAGGCGCTGATGGTGGGATTGGAGGCCGCCCGGGCGCTGGTGAACATCCATGCCGGCGGACGGGCCCACCTCAGCCTCGGGCCGTCCGCCATCCTGTTCGACTCCGGTGCCCGCCCCTACATCTCCGACCTCGGGCTGTCGGCCGCGGTTGCGGAGGCCGAGCCGGGGGACGGCTCCGACGATGAAGGACCGGCCGCTCGGAGCTACTCGGCGCTGGAGCAGACCCAGGACGTGCACGACCTGGCGCTGGTGCTCTGCGAGGCAGTGACCGGCTCCCGCGACCTGTCCTCCGATGAGGGCGATGACGCCGCCATGGCCGCCCTCACCTCTCTCGGCCCCATTCAGGCAGTGCTGGAGCGGGCCACCGCCGTCGATCCGGCCGACCGGCTGACCGCGGCTGAACTGGCCGAGGAACTGCTGCGAGTAGCGAGCCTCCTCCCTCGTCCTGATCCGATTCCTGTCCCGTCCGAGTACAGCCCTCCGGACGGGTCGGCGGACGCGGCCTACGACCAGACCGAGGACTTCGCGCAGGTCGGTCCGTCGGTGTCGGAGCGGTCGGCGGTCCCCCTCGACGACGCTCCCCGCCGCCGCTGGCCGGGAATCGTCCTGGCCGCGATCCTGGTTCTCGGTGGAGCGGCCGCGGGGGCCTGGGCCTTGTTCTGGGCCGGTCCCGACACCACCGCGGTGCCTGAACTGAAGGGTCAGACCCGAGCGGCCGCGGCGTCGGTTGCGGTCGATCTGGGCTGGCAGGTCGACGAGATACTGGTGCGCGAGCCGGGCACACGCCGCGGGGAGGTGGTGCGCACCGAGCCCGCTGCCGGTGCCAGCCTGGGCGACGGCGCCACCCTGGGCCTGTTCGTGTCGCTGGGCGAGCCGTTGATACTGGTGTCGGACCTGCGATTCCTGTACGGCATGACCCTTCAGGAGGCCACCGGCGAACTCGAAGGTCTCGGCCTCGTCCCTTCCGGGGAGACGCTCGTCAACGACGCGATCGTCCCGCCGGGCCTGGTGGTCGGTCTCGACGTGGAGGACGGCGTCTACGAGCTGGAGGTGGGTTCGGAGGTGGACCTGCTGGTATCGGACGGCCGGGCCGAGGCCGGATAGCGGTCGGGATAACCTGCGCCAGTGTCTGGTCGTATCAGCCGGGACGAGGCCGCGCACGTGGCCAGGCTGGCCCGCTTGCGCTTCAGCGACGAAGAACTCGACGAACTCGCCGCGCAGCTGTCGGCCGTGCTCGATCACGCCGCCGACGTGGAGGCGCTGGACGTGTCCGGCATCGAGCCCACCTCCCATCCGCAGCCGCTCAGCGATGTCGCCAGGGCCGACAAGGTGCGGCCGTCGGTGTCCCGGGCCGAGGTCCTGGCCCAGGCGCCGTCGGTGGCCGACGGCCAGTTCCGGGTGCCGCCGATTCTGGGCGAAGCGCCGTGACCGCGGGGGCCATCGCGGCCGCGGTGGCCGCCGGGGAGCGCACCGCGCGCTCGGTGGCGGAGGACTACCTGGACCGCATCGCAGCCGACGACAGCGAGATCGGGGCCTTCAACCTCGTGCTGGTCGACGAGGCTCTCGCCGCCGCCGACCGCGTCGACGCCGCAGTGGCCCGGGGCGAGCCACCAGGACCGCTGTGCGGAGTTCCGGTGGCCCTCAAGGACAACCTCTGCACCAGGGGCATACCCACCACCTGCTCGTCCCGGATGCTCGAAGGCTGGCGGCCCCCGTACAACGCCACCGTCGTGGAGCGCCTGCGGGCCGCGGGTGCGGTGGTGGTCGGCAAGACCAACCTCGACGAGTTCGCCATGGGATCCTCCACCGAGAACTCCGCCTTCGGTCCAACCCGCAACCCCCATGACACCAGCCGGGTGCCCGGGGGGTCCAGCGGCGGTTCGGCGGCATCGGTGGCGGCCGGCTTCTCGGCGCTGGCCCTCGGGTCCGACACCGGCGGCTCCATACGCCAGCCGGCCGCACTGTGCGGTGTCGTGGGCATGAAACCGACCTACGGCCGGGTGTCGCGCTACGGCCTCGTCGCCTTCGCTTCCTCGCTCGACCAGATCGGCCCCTTCGCGGCCACCGTGGCCGACGCGGCCGCCTGCTATGAGGCCATCGCCGGCCACGACCCCCTCGACTCGACATCGATCGACCAGCCGCTCGAGCCGATCGAGGACGCGCTGGCCGAGGGCGTCGAGGGCCTGAGGGTCGGTGTGCTGGCCGAGTTGTGCGGCGGCGCCCCACCGGAGGCCCCGGCCGGCAACGGGGCGCCGGCGGACGTCTCGCGTGGGGTGGAGGGAGTCGCCGGCGACGTCCTGTCGAGGGTGCGGGACGCCGCGGAGACCCTGGAGCGGGCCGGCGCCGAGGTACGCACGGTGTCGGTGCCCTCCGCAGTGCTGGGCCTGTCGGCCTACTACCTGATCGCGCCGGCGGAGGCTTCCAGCAACCTGGCGAGGTACGACGGTGTGCGCTACGGGCTGCGGGTCGACGCGGCCAACGCCGCCGAGATGAACGTCAACACCCGCACGGCCGGTTTCGGGGCGGAGGTCAAGCGCAGGATCATGCTGGGCACCTATGCCCTGTCGGCCGGATACTACGACGCCTTCTACGGCAAGGCGCTAAGGGTGCGCACCCTCATGCTGGAGGAGTTCGCGGCCGTCTACAACGACGTCGATGTCCTGCTGTGCCCGACCGCGCCCACGACCGCGTTCGAACTGGGCGCCAAGACCGCCGACCCGCTGCTGATGTACCTCAACGACGTGTGCACGATCCCGTCCAACCTCACCGGACACCCGGCCATATCGGTGCCCTTCGGGCGGGGCGACGACGGCCTCCCGGTGGGGGTGCAGATCATGGGCCCGGCCCTGTCGGAGCGGCTTATCTTCCGGGTGGCGGCCGCGCTGGAGCGGACCGCGACCGGCGAGGGGAGCGCACCGTGAGCGGTGAGGCGCCCGAGCGCGAGACGGCCCTGCCCGACGGCTGGGAACTCGTGGTGGGCCTCGAGGTCCACGTCGAGTTGAGCACGGCCACCAAGCTGTTCTGCGGCTGCGCCAACCGTTTCGGCGACGAGCCCAACACCAACGTCTGCCCGGTGTGCCTGGGTCTGCCCGGCTCGCTGCCGGTGGTCAACGCCGCCGCGGTCGACTTCGCCATGCGCTTGGGCCGGGCCCTCGGATGCGAGGTCCGCCCGGCGGTGTTCGCCCGGAAGAACTACTTCTACCCCGACATGCCCAAGGACTACCAGATCTCCCAGTACGACCAGCCCACCAACATCGACGGGCGGCTCGAGCTGGCCGACGGCCATGTCGTGGGGATCGAGCGGGCCCACATCGAGGAGGACACCGGCAAGACCACCCACGTCGGCGGGGGCGGGCGGATCCACGACGCCTCCTACGCGCTGGTGGACTACAACCGGGCCGGTGTGCCGCTGGTGGAGATCGTCAGCCGCCCCGACATCCGCACCGCCGAGCAGGCCCGGGCCTACGTGCGGGAGTTGCGGGCCATCTTGCTGTCAGTCGGCGTGTCCGACGCCAGGATGGAGGAGGGCTCCATGCGGGTGGACGCCAACGTGTCGGTGCGGCCGTCAGGCTCCGATGAGCTGCGCACCCGCTGCGAGATCAAGAACCTGAGCTCCCTGCGCTCCCTCGGTCGGGCCATCACCTTCGAGGCCGGCCGTCACGTGGACCTGTGGTCGAGCGGGGAGCGGCCCCGCCAGGAGACCCGCCACTGGGACGAGGCGCAGGGACGCACCACGCCGGGCCGCTCCAAGGAGGACGCGGAGGACTACCGCTACTTCCAGGATCCGGACCTGGTCCCGCTGGTGCCGTCGGCCGAGCAGGTGGCGGCCATCGACGCCGAGCTTCCGGTGCTGCCCGCAGCCCGACGGGCCGAGCTCCTGGCGGTCGGGGCCGGCGCCGTTTCGGCATCCGACGCGGCCCTGCTGGTGGAGCGGGACCAGGACGAGCTGGTACGGGCCGCGGTCTCCGGCGGTGCCGAGCCGGGCCTGACCGCGACCAGGGTCGCCAACGACCTGGCCGTCGACGACTGGTCGAGGGTGACGCCCGCAAGCCTGGCCGCCCTGATCGGACTGGAGTCCTCCGGCCAGATGACGGCCACCCAGGCCAAGCAGGTGCTGGCCGAGATGGTGGAGACGGGCGATGAGCCGGCCTCCATCGCCGAGCGCCGCGGGTTCCAGGCCATGGCGGGCGACGACCTGGCCGCCACCGTCGACGAGGTGATCGCCGCCAACCCCGGCGAGTGGGCTCGCTACCGCGACGGTGACGACACCGGCCGCAAGAAGCTGTCCGGGTTCTTCATCGGCCAGGTGATGCGGGCCACCCGGGGCCGGGCCGACGGCGCCGCCGTCAACCGCCTGCTACAGGAGAGGGCCGAACCCGCTTAGAGGTCCTCGTGGCCGGGCTTGGCCGCGAACTTCAATCGGTTAACCACCTGTGAGGTGGTTAACTGCTTCAAGTTCGGTGTGGAGCAGCCGCGCCGGACGGTCTCCCCTCAGCGGTCGGCGCCGGTCACCTGCCAGGCGGGGCTGGCGAAGCGCCGCAGCATAAAGGCCAGCCGGGCACCCATCCAGCCGTGCAGTGCGGCCCACAGCCAGCCGATGCCGGCCCCGACAGCCACCACAACCAGACCGCCTCCCACCAGGACCACGCCGGCACCGACCATCGACACAGCCAGGAAGCGCAGGTCGCCGGCGCCGATCAGCACGCCGTCCAGGGCAAAGACAACCCCCGCAGCCGGCTGGGAGAAGCCGACGTGCAGCAGCAGGAATGCCGAAAGCGCGATCACCGCGGTGTCCTCCGTGAACACATGGGGCAGCCACGGCGAGACGGCCAGCACCACCGCGCCCGTCACCACACCGCAAGCCAGGCCCCAACCGATCATGCGCCGTCCCAGTTCCCGGGCCCGTGCGGGCTGGCCGGCGCCGAGGGCCATGCCGATGAGAGCCTGCCCGGCGATGGCCACCGCGTCCAGCACCAGGGCCAGGATCGTCCACACCTCGAAGACGATCTGGTGCGCGGCCAGGTCGTCGGTGCCGATCCTGGCCGCCATGGCCACCGTGACGGTCAGGCTGACGCGCAGCGCCGATGTTCGGATCAGCAGGTCCCAGCCGGCGACGGCCAGGCGCCGGATGACCGCCGGATCGGGCCGCAGGCTCACGTTGTGGCGGGCCACGGCCTGCTTGATCCACCAGACGAACGTGGCCGCGGCCGCGGTCTGAGCGATGACCGTCGACAGCGCAGAGGCGCCGATGCCGTAGTCGAAGCCGTACACCAGCACCACTTCGAGCACGAAGTTCCCAACCGCAGAGCCCAGGGCCACCACGAACGGTCGCTTGGTGTCCTGAACGCCCCGCAGGTAGCCCACCCCGGCCAGCATCACCAGCATGGCCGGCAGGCCGAACAGCGAGATGCGCAGGTAGACGAGGGCATTGTGGAGCACCTCGGGGTCGTCGCCCCCCAGGGCGTTCACCAGCCATCGCGACAGCAGCAGCCCTACCGCGGCCAGCACGACTCCAGCGGCGAGGGCCAGCCAGATGCTCTGCACTGCCTGATGGGCCGCCCGCCGGTGCTCGCCCGCACCCAGCAGCCGGGCCACTGCCGCGGTGGTGCCGTAGGCCAGGAATATGAACATGGCGTGAGCGGCCAGCAGGATCGACGAGGCCAGGGCCAGGCCGCCGAGCTGGGGCGTGCCGATACGGCCCACGATGGCGGTGTCGGCCAGCACATACAGCGGCTCGGCCACCAGCGCGCCCAGCGCCGGCCAGGCCAACCGCCAGATCTCCCGATCGTCGCGGCTCCATCGCAGCCGCATCGAGGCCGGTGCCCGGCGGTCATTGCCGGGGGGCGTCATAAGTAGTCTCGGAGCGATGAGAGCACGGCGAGAAAGCTAGGCCGGGCCGAGCGGCATGAGCGTGACGGCGCCTGCGTCAGCGTCTGCATCGGGTGCGCCGTCGCGCGCCGATCGCCGCCTGCCGGGTCTGGACGGCCTGCGGGGCTGGGCGGTGGCGTGGGTGCTGGCGTTCCACCTCTGGCCCGATGCGGTGCGGGGCGGCTGGCTGGGTGTGGGTCTGTTCTTCACCCTGTCGGGATATCTGATCGCGGGCCTGATCGACGCCGAGGTGGCCTCCACGGGCGGTCTGCGCCTCGGGCGGTTCATGTCGCGGCGGGTGCGCCGCCTGCTGCCCGCTGCCCTGGTGACGATCGCGGCCACGCTGGCCCTCACGGCGATCCTGGACGATCAGCCGCTGCGCACAGTGGGCATCGACGCGCTGACGGCCGCGCTGAACGTGTTCAACTGGCACGCTTCCCTCGACGAGGTCGGCTACGCGGGGATCTTCGACGCCGCGCCGGAGCCGTTGGCTCACTTCTGGTCCCTGGCGATCGAGGAGCAGTTCTACCTGGTCTTCCCGGCCGCGGTGGCGTTGATGCGCCGGCCCGGGCGGGTGGTGGTCGCCATGGCGGTCATCGGCCTGGGCGGAGTGTGGCTGTGGTGGGGGTCCATCGACGCCTATGTGGCCACCCCGGTGCGGGCCCTGGAGATCGCAGCCGGCGCGGGCCTCGCTGTGGCGCAGGCCCGCTTCGAGGCGGTCCGCCGCCTGTTCCAGCCGCCGGCCGGCCTGCCCCATTCGTCGCGGGTGGCTTGGGCGGTGCTGCTCGCGGTCGCCGCCGCGCTGACGGTGATCGCGGTGGCCCGCCTCGGCCCCAGCGACGGATTCGTGTTCCGGGGCGGGCCCCAGCTGATGGCGCTGTGCTGGGTGGTGCTGGTGATCGCCGCGGTGCGCGACGGCTGGCCGGCCAGATTCATGTCGTGGGCGCCGCTGCGCTGGCTGGGCCTGCGTTCCTATGCCATCTACCTGTTCCACTGGCCGGTGATCGAACTGACCGACTGGCACCCGGTAGCGGTCATCGCGGTCACCCTGGGCCTGGCCGAGGCGTCGTTCCATCTGCTGGAGATGCCGGTGCGTCGCGGCACCGGCCGGCTCGCCATACCTGTGCTCGCCGCGGCTGCGGCCGCGGTGGTGACGCTGGCCGCGGTGACCGCGGCCGCCTCCACACCCGCAAGGGGCATCGCCGAGAGGGCCGAGGGCGCAGACGAACTGCCGGCCTGGCTCACCGAGCCCGAACCCGCGGAGGCGGCTGTGGATGGCACGGCGCCGGCTCCGAGCACGCTGCCCGAGCCGACGGCACCCGAGGCAGCGCCGTCGACGGTGCCGGCCGTCCCCTCAACCACCGTCGAGCGCTCGGCTGAGCAACCCGCACAACCTAATGAGACGACGGCGCCGACATCGTCTGCGACCCCTCAACCATCCGCAGAGAGCACAGAGCCGCCCCCGGCGTCCTCGGTTGCGCCGGAGACCTCCGCTCCACCGTCCGATCCGACCTCGGAGTCCGCTCCGGATGCGCCCGAGGCGACCGACGACGCCGCGGCGACGCCGACCACAGCACCCGCAACCGAGCCGTCGCAGCCCGAGACCGGGTTCACGGTGCCCATCGTCACGGTTCTCGGCGACTCCGCCGCCCTCTACATCGCCGACGGGCTGCGGGAATGGGGGAATGCCAGCCGGCTGATGGCAGTGGTGGACCACTCCCGCATCGGGTGCTCGCCCGCGGGCACCCCCGACAGCGGCTGGCGCTACCTGCGGGGCAACGTCATCAGCGAAGCGCACCCCATGGGTTTCATCGAGGACGGGCCGTGCCGGGACGACCTCATCCAGGGCGGCTCCAACGTGGTGCTGGTGGTCGACCACGGCGCCGTGCTCTTCGACCACAAGCAAGCCGAGGGCGCTTGGACGTCGATCACCGACCCCGAGCTGGCCTCCGACGTGGCCGACTCCTACCGGCAGTTGGTGGAGAAGGCCCGGAGTGCCGGCGCCCGGGTGGTGTTCACGACCGCGCCGAGGCTGCTCCCCACGCCGGGTGAGGATGCCTCCAATCAGCCCCAGACGGATCCCGAGAGAGCCGAGGCCTACAACACGCTGATCAGGAGTCTGATCGACGAGCTCAACGCGGTCGAGGGTGCGGAGCCTGTCGAGTTGGTCGACACCGCCGAGGTACTGGACCAGTACGGATACGAGGGCGCCTACGGGCGTTCGGACGGCATGCACGTCGATTACGAGCGGGCCGAGGCATTCGCCACCGATGTGCTGGGTCCCGCCCTGCTGGCTTTGCTCGGCCGCGGCTGATTCTCGCGCCTATCCGCTCGGCCTCTCGGTTGCCGCTCATCGAATCAGCGGCCATAATTGGCACCGTGAACGACGCTGCTCTGCCCGTGGTAGTAACTGGCTGACAGCGCGCGCTCGCAACCCCAATCCGATCGTGCGCAAGACCTCCCTCAGGGAGGTCGTTTCGCGTGCGGCCCCAACCAGTGACCGACACACCCGCCCCGGAGGCCCGAGAATGGATATGAACGGCGGACAAGCGCTCGTCAAAGCCCTCGAGTGCGAGGGCACCGAGGTGGTGTTCGGCCTGCCCGGCGGCGCCATCCTCCCGGTGTACGACCCGATCATCGAGTCGCCCGTGCGCCACATCCTGGTGCGCCACGAGCAGGGCGCCGGCCACATGGCCGAAGGGTACGCCCACGCCACCGGCCGTCCCGGCGTGGTGATGATCACCTCCGGACCCGGCGCCACCAACGTGGTCACCGCGCTGTGCGACGCCTACATGGACTCGGTCCCGCTCGTGTGCATCACCGGCCAGGTGCCCTACGCGGCCATCGGCACCGACGCCTTCCAGGAGTGCGACACCACCGGCATCACCATGGCGGTCACCAAGCACAACTTCCTGGTCACCGAGGCCCAGGACATTCCCCGCATCGTCCACGAGGCCTTCCACATCGCCACCACCGGCCGGCCCGGTCCAGTGCTGGTGGACATCCCCAAGGACATCGTCGACCCCCGCAACCCGCGCTCGGCCATGACCTGGTACGAGCCGACCGACGACATCATGGAGTTGCCCGGCTACAAGCCCGCCACCGCCGGCGACCCCGGGCTGGTGCGGGCCGCGGCCGAGCTGATCTGCGCCGCTGAGCGTCCCGTCATCTACGCCGGCGGCGGCATCCTCAAGGCCCGGGCCGCGGCCGAGCTGCAGACCCTCGCCGAGCTGATCGACGTGCCGGTGGTCACCACGCTGATGGCCCGGGGGTGCTTCCCCGACAGCCACGAGCTGTGCCTGGGCATGCCCGGCATGCACGGCAACTACACCGCGGTCACCGCCATGCAGAGCTCGGACCTGCTGATCGCACTGGGCGCCCGCTTCGACGACCGGGTCACCGGGCGCCTCGACGGCTTCGCGCCCGACGCCAAGGTGATCCACGTTGACATCGACGCGGCCGAGCTGGGCAAGGTACGGACTCCCGACGTGGCCGTGCGGGGCGACTGCAAGCTGGTGATCGCCGAGCTGATCGAGGCTCTGCGAGCCTGCGGAGGCGCCGCCGCCCAGCCCGACCGCCGGGTCTGGCGCTCGCAGATCAGCGGCTGGCAGGAGCGCTACCCGCTGGTGTACGAGCAGTCCGAGCCGGGCGAACTGCTCAAGCCCCAGTACGTGCTGGAGGTCCTGCGGGACTCCACCCCCGACGACACCATCGTCACCTCCGGGGTGGGCCAGCATCAGATGTGGGCCAGCCAGTACTGGCGCTTCGACCACCCCTACACCTGGATCAACTCCGGCGGTCTGGGCACCATGGGCTTCTCCGTCCCGGCCGCGATCGGCGCCAAGGTCGGGATGCCGGACCGGATGGTGTGGGCCGTCGACGGCGACGGCTGCTTCCAGATGACCGCCCAGGAGCTGGTCACCGCATCGATGGAGCGCATCCCCATCAAGGTCGCGCTGTTCAACAACGCATACCTGGGGATGGTCCGCAAGTGGCAGGAGATGTTCTACGAGGAGCGCTACAGCGAGGTCTACCTCTCCTACGAGATCCCCGACTACGTGAAATGGGCGGAGGCCATGGGCTGCGTGGCCCTGCGGGTCGAGTCCCCCGAGGAGGTGGCGCCGGCCATCGCCAAGGCCAACGAGATCGACGACCGTCCGGTGGTGCTGGAGTTCCGAAGCTCGGCGGGCGAGAACGTCTACCCGATGGTCCCCGCGGGCCAGTCCAACTCCGACATCGTCGTCGACCCGTCGCAGCGATGACCGCCGCGGCCACCGCCACCGGCCAGTCCGCGCCGGCCCGCCGGTTCCACACCATCGTCACCACGGTGGAGAACAAGCCGGGCGTGCTGGCCCGGGTGGCGTCGCTGTTCGCCCGGCGCGGCTTCAACATCGAGTCGCTGGCGGTGGCGCCCACCGCCGACGAGCGCTTCAGCCGCATCACGTTCACCGTTGACGTGGCCTCAGCGCCCCTGGAACAGGTCGTGAAGCAGCTGGACAAGCTCATCAACGTCGTCGAGATCAGCGAGCTGAGCGCGGCCGAGTCGGTTGAGCGGGAACTGATGCTGGTGACCGTGGCCGTGGACGCAGCCGGAGGGCGCCGCCACGGGCTGCTCGAGCTGATCGACGACTTCCGGGCCTACGTGCTCGACGAGAACCAGTCCCAGATGATGCTCTCGCTGGCGGCCCGGCCCGCCCGGCTCGACGAGTTCGAGGAGCGCCTGCGAACCTTCGGCATCGTGCAGCTGCAGCGCACCGGACGGGTGGCCCTGCCGTCGCTGGGCTCCTGATCTGTACCGTCAGTCCCGAACATCCGATCCCTACAAGCACAAAGAGAGGCTCTCGTGGCGAACATCTACTACGAGCAGGACGTGGACCGGTCGGCCCTTGCCGGCCGCAAGGTGGCCGTGCTCGGCTACGGATCCCAGGGCCATTCGCATGCCCTCAACCTCAAGGACTCGGGCATCGACGTGCGGGTGGGCCTGCGCGACGGCTCCTCGTCGGCGGCCAAGGCCCGCGAGGCCGGGCTGGAGGTCCGCTCGATCGCGGAGGCCGTGGCCGAGGCCGATTTGACGATGATGCTCATGCCCGACACCGAGATGGGCGCCATCTACGCCGAGCACGTCGAGCCGAACCTGCAGGCCGGTGACGCGCTGTTCTTCGCCCACGGGTTCAACATCCGCTTCGGGCTCATCTCGCCGCCCGAGTCGGTGGACGTGTGCATGGTCGCCCCCAAGGGGCCCGGCCACCTCGTGCGACGCACCTACGTCGAGGGCGGCGGCGTGCCGTGCCTGGTGGCGATCGAGCAGGACGCCTCCGGCGGCGCGCTGCCCCTCGCGCTGGCCTACTCCGACGCTATCGGCGGAGCCCGGGCCGGGGTGATCGAGACCACCTTCACCGAGGAGACCGAGACCGACCTGTTCGGCGAGCAGGCCGTGCTGTGCGGGGGCACCACCGCGCTGGTGCAGGCCGCTTTCGAGACGCTAGTCGACGCCGGCTACCAGCCCGAGATCGCATACTTCGAGTGCCTGCACGAGCTCAAGCTGATCGTCGACCTCATGTACGAGGAGGGCATCGCCGGGATGCGCTACTCGGTGTCGGACACCGCCGAGTACGGCGACCTGACCCGGGGGCCGCGCATCGTCAACGACGCGGTGCGGGCCGAGATGCTGCGCATCCTGGCCGAGGTGCAGGACGGCTCGTTCGCCGAGGAGTGGGTGGCCGAGAGCCGCGGCGGCCGGCCCAACTTCCTGCGCCTGGAGGCGGCCGGCCACGACCACCCGGTCGAGATCGTGGGCAAGGAGCTCAGGGCGATGATGCCGTGGATATCGGCCGGCAAGGCGTCAGTCAAAGAGACCTCCGGCGGCCAGGGCTAACCAAGTCCAGCCTCTGACGACGTCAGTTGAGGCGCTGGGCTACTGGAAGGACACGAACACGATCTGGGGGGACAGCGCCAGCACTTGGTCTGGGGCGGCCATCGGGCTGTCCTCGTCGTAGAAGTTCTTCCATCCCCAGTGGAAGCGGTCAGCATCCGGCAGACCGGTGAGCGTGTTCCAGGTGTTGTACTTGGCGGTCAGGGAGCCCTGGCCGTCCATGTGGATCAGCACGGCCAGTTCCGGGGGTGTCTCGATCTGCTCGCGGTTGGTGATCATGGCGAGCCGGAACTGGTGAACGATCAGCAGCTTCTGGGGGAGGGCCCCCTCTCTGACGATCCCGGCCAGCCAATCCACGACCCGGTTGATCTCCGCGGCGTCCACCGTGCCGATCTGCTCCAAGTGGACCTGGTCGGGCTTGAGCCTCCACTCCGGGTCAAGTGCTAGCCCGACGTGGGGCAGGCGCAGGAACTCCTCGTAGTACTTCGCCTGCGTGAGGAAGTCCGACCGTCCCGGCTGGAGATCCAGGACGACATACACCCCGTTCGCGGCCGCCGTCTCGATCCAGGGCCTGATCACGTCGCGATCGGTCATGCTCGAGTAGTCCCCGTCAGCGCCGGCGGAGGCGGAGGCGACGGTGGCGATGATCTCGAAGGTGGGCAGCACCGCTGATCCGTCCGCTCCGTAGCCCTCGGCTATGGAGCGAAGACGCTCTACTGCCGCCTCGGGCCCCTGCTCACCCAGCACACCGAGACCCCCTGTCGACGGATGGCCGTATATGGCCACCATCCGGCGAGTCGGCCCCTCGTCTCCGGGCTCGAACAAGGACTCGCCGGTATCAGGCAACTCCGCCCAGCCGGGTGGTGGGTCTTCGGGTTGGGACTCGTCTGGTGGTGTGGTGGTTGTGGTGGTGGGCGGGGTTGTGGTTGTGGTTGTGGTTGGTGGGTCTTCGGGTTGGGGCTCGTCTGGTGGTGTGGTGGTTGTAGGTGGTGTGGAAGTTGTTTCGGGGTCTTCGGCCGGCACTTCTGGAACGGCAGGCTCGATCGGCGGCGTCGTAGTGGACGGAGGAGGTGACGAATCCGGATCTGGCACCGCTTCGACGGTGGTCTCCGCGGGTGCCGGCTGCGCCGCCGCAGCCTCGGTTTCTGGAAGGGTGGCCGCCTGCTGGGCCGTACCAGCCTCTGCGTCGGTCGAGACAGCGGGTTCGACGGCCCCGGCGCGCTCCCCAGTGAAGTGCGGTCCGCCGCCGTCTCGACCCGCGTCGCTCGCGCATGAGGAAGCCAGCGAGAGGAGCGCTGCGCAAACGCCGATGCCGGCGGCAAAGCGATCGGGGAGGTGAGGCCACGTCGACATGGTCGGACGCGAACCTAATTCTTCTGATCTCCGCCGTCGCGCTTATTTCGAATGCGCCCCTGGATGAGGGCCTGACCAGGCAGTACGCCGTCGCGCCAACACCTCGATTGCACGCTTGGATGTGATACCGGGGCCCGCGAGTGGTCGGCCGGACGTCTTGTCGCGGCCGCCCGGCGCGCATAGAGGCCTGTCGTTAGTTGAGGCGCTCGACGATCATCGCCATCCCCTGGCCGCCGCCCACGCACATCGACTCGAGGCCGATGGTGTTGTCGGCGTCCTCGAGGCCGTTCAGCAGCGTGCACATGATGCGCGACCCGGTCATGCCGAAGGGATGGCCCAGCGCGATCGACCCGCCGTTGGGGTTGAGCTTGTCGTAGTCGATGCCGAGGTCGTCGGCCGAGGGCAGAACCTGGGCCGCGAAGGCCTCGTTGATCTCGACGTGGTCGATGTCGTCCATCGTCATGCCGGCCCGATCCAAGGCCTGGCGGCAGGCATCGACCGGGCCGAGGCCCATGATCTCGGGGTTGAGAGCGGAGACGCCGGTGGCCACGATGCGGGCGAGGGGCGTGGCGCCGACTGCCGCCGCCTTGGCGTCGGACATGACCACCACCGCGGCCGCGCCGTCGTTGAGGGGGCAGCAGTTGCCGGCGGTGACGGTGCCGTCGGGACGGAACACCGGCCGCAGCTGGGAGACGCCCTCGAGGGTGGTGCCGGCCCGGATCCCGTCGTCGCTCTGGACCTCGGAGCCGTCGGCCATCGGGTACGGAGTGATCTCACGCTCGAAGAAGCCCCGGTCGCGAGCCGCCTCGGCCCGATTCTGGGACCGCACGCCCCACTCGTCCTGGGCCTGGCGGGACACGCCCTTGAACTGGGCGACATTCTCGGCGGTCTGGCCCATGGCGATGTAGATGTCGGGCAGACCCTGCGGGGGAGCCCACGTGGCGGAGCCCTCGGCGGTGCGCTCGGCGGTGCGGTCCTGGGCGTCGGCGAACTGGCCGTTGTGGGGGCCGCTGTCCGCAGCCCCCTTGTCGTAGCGTGACACGGTCTCCACGCCTCCCGCCACGAAACAGTCGCCCTCGCCCGCCTTGATGGCGTGGGCGGCCATGCGGATGGTCTGCAGCGACGATGAGCAGTAGCGGTTGACGGTCACGCCCGGCGCGTTCACTCCGGCCAGGATGGAGGCGACCCGGGCGACGTTGTAGCCGCCCTCGCCGCCGGGTTGTCCGATGCCCCAGATCACGTCCTCCACGTCGTTGCGGTCGAGGCCAGGGACCTTCGACAGCACATCGCCGATAATGAACGCCGACATGTCGTCGGGCCTGACTTCGGTGAGCGATCCCTTGACGGCCCGGCCGATCGGGGTTCGGGCAGTGGCGACGATCACAGCTTCGGGCATGGGTGCTCCTCGTGTTGTGGTGCTGGCGGCAGGCGCAATGCGCTGACATCGTGCGGCCTGCGTAGGCTCGCACGGTGCACAACAGTAGCGACGAAGCGGCTATTGACACCGACCGATCCTGGAGACTGCTGATCGGCGGGGAGTGGACTGAGCCCGATGCCGGGACCTACCCGGTCATCGACCCGAACGACGGCACCGTTGTGGGCCACGCACCCGAAGCGACCGCGGGCCAGGCTGCCGACGCGGCCCGGGCAGCCCGCGAGGCGCTGGGCGGCTGGCGGGGGCTCAGCCCCGAGGAGCGCGGCCGCCGCCTGGCCTCGCTGGCCGAAGTCATCGAGCGGATGGCGCCGTCGTGGCTCGATCTGGTGCAGGCCGAGACCGGCTCGGTCACCTCGATCGCCAAGAACCTGCAGGTCGGCGGACCGATGATCGACCGGTTCCGCTACTACTCCAACCCGATAAACGTCGACGAGGACGTTGCTCCGATGCCCGCCGAGAAGGGCGCTCTGGGGCCGGCCGGCCTGATCGGCGCGACGGTCAAGCGCCAGCCGGTTGGGGTGGTTGCCTGCATCACCCCCTACAACATGCCGCTGGTGAACGTGGCCGGCAAGGTCGCGCCCGCGCTGGCCGCCGGCAACACGGTGGTCATCAAACCCGCTCCCCAGGACCCGCTCGGCGTGTTGCTGCTGGGCGAGGCTGTGGCCGAGGCCGGCTTCGATGACGGCGTTGTCAACATCGTCACCGGCTCGGGGCCGGAGGCGCCCGCAGCGCTGGTGGCCTCCAGCGACGTGAACATGGTGTCTTTCACCGGTTCCACCGCCGTCGGCGCCCGCATCTACGCCGACGGCGCGGCCACCATGAAGCGGGTGCTGATGGAACTCGGCGGCAAGGGCGCCCTGGTGATGACCGAGGACGCCGACGTGAACGCGGCCTGCATGGGCATCGCCACCACCTGGGGGCTGCACTCGGGCCAGATCTGCACCGCCCCCACCCGGGTGATCTGCCATCGCAGCATCCTTGACCAGACCGTCGAGACCCTCAAGGCCTTCGCCGGGTTCATGAAGGTGGGAGACGGCCGGGCCCCCGGCACGATCGTCGGCCCGGTCATCACCGAAACCCACCGCGACCGGGTCGAGGGCTTCATCGCGGGCGGGGTGGACGCCGGGGCGACCGCGGTGTGCGGCGGGCAGCGCCCCGACCTTCCCGGCTGCTTCGTGGAGCCCACCCTGCTGGTGGACGTCACCCCCGACATGGAGGTGGCCCGCGAGGAGGCCTTCGGGCCGGTCGTGGTGGTGCTGGCCCACGACGGCGACGACGAGGCCGTCGCATTGGCCAACGACTCGTCGTACGGGCTGTTCTCCTACGTGTACGCCGGCGACGCCAAGCGGGCCTATGAGATCGGCTGCCGGCTGGAATCGGGCAACGTGGCCCTCAACACGGTGCAGCCCCACATGTACGCACCCTTCGGCGGCTTCAAGATGTCGGGCATCGGCCGTGACCGGGGCAAGTGGGGGATCGAGGCCTACACCGAGGTCCAAGCCATCAACTGGCTCTCCTAGTAGTGCTCAGGCTTGCCGGGGGTCGGCGGGCAAGGTCTTGTGGGGGTTCATGATGCCTTGGGGGTCGAGGGCGTGCTTGACCGCTTGCATTAGGTCCCACTCGATCTCGGGCTTCTGGTGCCGGATCCGGTCGCGCAGGAGCTGGCCGATGCCGTGCTCGGCGCTGAGGGTGCCGCCGTAGGCGAAGGTGGCCTCCTCGATTCGCTCCCGCAACTCGTCGCGCACGGCTAGGAACGGCTCCACCTGGTCATCGTTGGTGGGCAGGACGTACATGTGGACGTTGCCGTCGCCGACGTGGCCGAAGCCGTAGGTCAGGGCATCCGGAGCCAGTTCGGCCGCGATGCGGCGGACCTCGTCGTGATAGGGGCCGAACCGGTCGATGGGCACCGCGGTGTCGAGCTTGACTCCGTGCTCGTGCTGGTCCCATAGCCGCATGGCCGGCAGCTCGTCGCGGATGGTCCACAGGCGCTCCTCGTGCTCGTCGGTCACCGCCACCGCCGCGTCGATCACCCAGCCGCACTCGGAGGCCTCGTCCAGGAACGCCCCCAGCCGGTCCGACACCGGCTCCGTCGAGGACAGCCGTACCAGCACGTAGAACTCGGCTCGGGCCTCCAGGGGCCGGGCGAGGCCGAACTTCTCACAGGCCCGCTCCAGGCCGACATCGGGGACGAGTTCGAAGGCGGTGACATCGCCGCCGCAGCGGGCCTCGGCCAGCTCCAGCAGAGGCATGAGGCCGTCGAGTCCCGAGACGGCCGCCAGCGCGCTCTGGGCGTGGGGCGTGGCCGGGTGCAGGCGCAGTACCGCCCGCGTCACGACACCGAGAGTGCCCTCGGCCCCGATGAACAGCTGCTTCAGGTCGTATCCCGAGGAGTCCTTCCGCAGCGCCCGCAGCCCGTCCCACACCCGCCCGTCGGCCAGTACCGCCTCCAGGCCGAGCACGTGATCGCGCATCGTGCCGTATCGCACCACGTTGTTGCCGCCGGCGTTGGTGGCGATGGCCCCGCCCACGGTGGCGGTTCCCCGCGCCCCCCAGTCCGGCGCGAACAGGCGACCGGCTGCGGCCGCGGCCTGCTGCACCGCTTCGATGGTGGCGCCGGCCTCGGCGGTGATGGTCCAGCGGTCGGGGTCCACCGACACGATCCGGTTCATGCGGCTCATCGACAGCACGACCGAGGGTCTTGCCGTGTTACCGGCAGGATCCGCGGTGACGGGCACTGCGCCGCCGGACATCCCGGTGTTGCCGCCCTGGGGCACGATGGCCACCCCGGCCGACGCGCAGGCGCGGACCACCAGTGCCGTCTCGTCGACCGACGCTGGTCGCACCACGGCCAGAGCCTCCCCGGTGTACAGGCCCCGCTGGCCGGTCAGGTACGGCTCGGCATCATGCCCGGTCAGGATCCCAGCCTCGCCAAGGTCGGCGCGCAGCCCATCTACGAACGTCATCGGCAGGCCACCCTAATCCTGGGTCTGCTCGCCACTCCTGGGTCTGGTCGCCACCGGCTCGCGGCAAGTCGAGGTGAGGACCCGAGTCGCGGCCCGGTTGACGGTTCCGGTATCTTCCCGGCCATGCTTGATGTGAACTCGCAGGCCCCCGACTTCGAGGCCCCCGACCAGCAAGGCAACCCAGTGCGCCTGACCGACCTCCGGGGCAGCTGGGTAGTGCTGTGGTGGTACCCCAAGGCCTCGACCTCCGGTTGAACCAAGGAGGGCAGGGGGTTCCGTGATCGAGCCCCGGAGTTCGAGAGAGCCGGCGCAGTGGTGGTCGGCGCATCGTTCGACACCGTCGAGGACCAGCGGCAATTCGCCGACACCGAAGGGTTCGGCTACCTGCTGATCAGCGACGCGGACAAGTCCATTGGGCGCAGCTACCACGCCGAGCGCGAGCCGGGGGAGGACTACTACGAGTACGGGCTGCCCCGCCGCATCACCTACCTGATCGATCCCGAGGGCCAGATAGCCGCGGTCTACGACCTCGCAGGCCAGGACCTGGCCACACACGCAGACCAAGTCCTGGCCGACATCGCAGCCCGCTCCTAACGGATCCTGGTGATCATCGACTGCCACGGCCACTACACCACCACCCCACCAGCGGTGGGGGAGTGGCGCGAGGCTCAGAAGGCGGCGGTTGCCGCCGATCCCGGCCACGTGGGGTCCAAGGGTGAGATCGCCGTCAGCGACGACGAGATCCGCGAGAGCCTTGAGGGCGCTCAGCTCGCCCTCCAGCGCGAGCGGGGCACGGACCTGACCATCTTCTCGCCCCGGGCCAGCTGGATGGGGCACCACATCGGCAACGAGCACACCTCCAAGTTCTGGAGCCAGCACCAGAACGAGCTGATCCGCCGGGTGTGCGACCTGTACCCCCGCAACTTCGCCCCAGTCGCGCAGTTGCCGCAGTCTCCGGGCGCGCCCATCGACTCCTCGGTGCGGGAGCTGAGGCGCTGCACCGAGGAGATGGGGTTCATCGGATGCAACGTCAACCCCGACCCGAGCGGCGGCCACTGGAGCGGACCGCCGCTGGCGGACCGCTACTGGTGGCCGCTGTGGGAGGCGATGTGCGAGCTCGACGTCCCCGCCATGATCCACGTGAGCGCGTCCTGCAACGAGAACTTCCACACCACCGGATCGCACTACCTGGGCGCCGACACGACCGCCTTCATGCAGGCACTGACCTCAGGCTTCCTGGCCGACTTCGAGGGGCTGCGCCTGGTGATCCCCCACGGCGGGGGAGCGGTGCCGTACCACTGGGGACGCTTCAGGGGAATGGCCCAGGACTACGGCTGGGACTTCGACGGGCTGCTGGAGCACATCTGGTTCGACACCTGCGTGTACCACCAGCGTGGCATCGACCTGCTCGTCGACGTGATGCCCGTCGACAACGTCCTGTTCGCATCGGAGATGGTGGGCGCGGTGCGCGGCATCGATCCTCTCACTGGGCACCACTACGACGACACCCGTCGCTACATCGACAACGCCGCGCTCGACGATGAGGCCGGGGCCAAGATCTTCGAACACAATGCTCGACGGGTCTATCCCCGTTTGGAGGTGCAATGAGTGATCACGGCCGGCCGGTGGTGGTTCGCAACGTGCCGCGGGCCGATCCGGCCGTGGTCGACGCCCTGGCGGCGATCGGGAGCGCCACCGTCCACGAGGCCATCGGCCGGCGGGGCTACCTCGGTCCCGACATCCGCCCCATCCAGACCGGCACCCGGATAGCGGGCAGCGCGGTCACCGCACTGTGCCACTCGGGCGACAACCTGATGATCCACGCCGCGGTCGAGACCTGCCAGCCGGGCGACATCCTGGTCGTGGCGGTGAGCGCGCCGTCTCCGCACGGCTTCTTCGGGGACCTGCTGGCCACCTCCGTTCAGGCTCGGGGGGTGCGGGGCCTGGTGATCGACGCGGGGGTGCGCGACACAGCCGAACTGCGGGCCATGGGCTTCCCGGCGTGGAGCCGCCATGTCTCCTGCCAGGGGACTGTCAAGGCCACTGCGGGCTCGGTGAACGTGCCGGTGGTGGTCGGCGGGCAGACGGTCAGCTCCGGCGACGTCATCTGCGCCGACGACGACGGCGTGGTGGTGGTGGCCCGCTCCGAGGCGGACTGGGCGCTGGACATGTCCCGTCAGCGGCTGGCCGGCGAGGAGGACGCTCGGGCCCGGCTGGCGGCCGGCGAGCTTGGTCTGGACATGTACGGCCTGCGCCAGAAGCTCACCGACATGGGTGTGCGCTGGGTGGACACCGCCGACGATCCGGAGGGATAGGGCACTGCCCGGCCGAGCCGGGGTCAGGCGAAGTCGTAGAGGCGCTGGGGGTTGTCGACCAGGATCCGGTTGCGGTCGGCCTCGTCGGGGGCGAACTCGGCCAGCAGGTCCACCAGGTCGCCGTCGTCGGGCATGTGCCTCACGTTGGGATGGGGCCAGTCGGTGCCCCACAGGATCCGGTCGCCGGCCACGGAGATCAGGGCCCGGGCCAGGGGGGCCACGTCGTCATAGGGCGGGCGGCCGCCGTCGCTGAGCCGCTCCGCTCCTGAGATCTTCACCCAGGCTCGCTCATCGTCCATCAGGTCCAGCAGGGCGGCGAACGGCGGCTGCTCGAGGCCCCCGGATGCCGGCACGCGGGCCATGTGGTCGATGATGAACGGGCACGGCAGGGCGAGCAGCACTCCGGCGAAGTCGGGCAGGTCGCCGGCGTCGAGATGCACCACCATGTGCCAGCCCCGAGGCGCCACCCTCCGGGCGGTGCGTTCGAACGCGCCGAGGTCCCCGCCACCGAGGTGCCTGACGAAGTTGAACCGGGCGCCCCGCACGCCGGCGTCGTGCAGGTGGTCGAGCTCGGCGTCGGTGCAGGACTCGTCGATCATGGCCACCCCGGCGTACCGTCCCTGCGACCGCTCGAGCGCGTCCACCATGGCCGAGTTGTCGGTGCCGTGGCAGCTGGCCTGCACCAGCACGGCCCGGCCGAGCCCCATGCGCTCATGCAGCGCCCGGAGCTGCTCGACGCCGGCGTCGGGAGGCGTGTACGAGCGGCCCGCCGCGAACGGGAAGCGGCTCGCGGGGCCGAACACATGGCAGTGGGCGTCGCAGGCGTCCGGTGGCGGGGTGAACGCGGAGGGCGGGTGCGGATCAGGATGGGGCGGCAGGATGGTGGGCTCCATGGTGGGGTGCCAGAGCCGGTCAGCGCGGGCGCGCGAAGACTTCGCCGTCGAAGAGCTTCCTGGTGGTGCGGATGATTCCCGCACTCTCGACGGTCGGTGGCTCGCCTGGTCGGATGGCGATGTCCACCGCGGCCTCGAAGGTGCCGGTCGGATGCTCCAGCGTGACGACGCGCTCGATTCGGGAGGCTTCGCCCGGTCCGGGCCCGGGACGGGACGCTGCCAGGATCTCGTTGCCGACGGCACCGGGCACCGCTGCCGCGGTGGCCACCGACACTGCCCCGAGCACGCCGATCGCCTCGTGGCACCGGTGGGGAATGAAGGTCCGGGTGCAGATGTCTCCGGCGGCGGTCCGCGGCGGCGCCACCAGCGTCATCTTCGGCACGGTGGAGGCGGTCACATCCCCGAGGCCCATCAGCAGGCCTGCGGCCCTTCGCACCTGCTCCAGCCGGGCACGCAGGCGGTTGTCGGCTTCGAGGGTGGCGCAGTCCTCGTAGCCGTCCACACCCAGATCGCGGGCTCTCATCACCACAGCCGGCATCCCGTTGTCGATGAGGGTGCAGTCGGTTCCCTCGACCGAGTCGACCAGATTGCCGGTGGGCAGCAGGGTGCCGCAAGAGCCGCCCGCGACATCCTCGAAGTCGAGCCGCACGGCGGCTGCGGCGCCGGGCACGCCGTCGATGGAGGTCAGGCCGGAGTATTCGGGCATGCCGTCTCGCAGCGGGAAGGTCGCGATCGCCACCGATGAGGTGTTGACCATGTGGATGCGAACCCGGGCCTCGGTCCCGCCCGGCTCGACCAGGCCCCTCTCGACCGCGAACGGGCCGACACCGGCCAGCATGTTGCCGCAGTTCTGGGCGTCGCTGACGAGGGGCTCATCCACCGAGGGCTGAAGGAACAGGTAGTCCACGTCGGTGCCCGGCCTCGACGGAGGACCGATCACAGCCACCTTGGTGGTGAGCGCGTGGGCCCCGCCGATCCCGTCTATCTGGCGGGGGTCCGGAGAGCCGACGATGCGCAGTATCAGGTCGTCGCGCTGGGCGGGATCGTCAGGCAGGTCCCGGCTGAGGAAGAAGGCGCCCTTCGACGTTCCGCCCCGCATCAGCATGCACGGCACGCTCTCGGTCACGGAGCCAGTGTGCCGCGCGAGCCGGTGACAAAGCTCTCTGAGTGGTTAGGTTCGAGGGGGTGATCGGCAATGCGGTGCTCGACGGTCTGCGGGTTGTCGAGGGGTCGGCGTTCGTGGCCGCGCCCTCGGGAGGCATGGCGCTGGCCCAGTTGGGAGCCGAGGTGGTGCGCTTCGATCCTCTCGGCGGGGGCATCGACTACGGACGGTGGCCGCTCACGGCCGAGGGTCGCTCCCTGTACTGGGCCGGGTTGAACAAGGGCAAGAAGTCGCTGGCTGTCAACCTGCGCGATCCGGCCGCCCACGAGTTGCTCACCGAGCTGATCGGCGCGGCCGGCACCTTCCTCACCAACTTCCCGGCCCGGGGCTGGATGGCGCCCGACCGGCTGACCGCCCGGCGGCCCGATCTGGTGATGGTGGCCGTCACCGGCAATCGTGACGGCACCACCGCGGTCGACTACACGGTGAACGCGGCGATGGGGTTCCCGATGGTGACCGGTCCGGCGGACCATGAGGATCCGATCAACAGCGTGCTGCCGGCCTGGGACCTGCTGTGCGGGCAGACGGCTGCCGTAGGGATCCTGGCCGCAGACCGCCGCCGGCTGCTCACGGGGGAGGGGTCGGTGATGATGCTCGCGCTGAGCGACGTGGCCCTGGCCGCCACCGCCGCGCTGGGTTACATCGCCGAGGTGCAGGTCAACGGCGCGATCCGGCCCCGCTGCGGAAACGACCTCTACGGCGCCTTCGGAGTGGAGCTGTCGACGGCCGACGGGCGCCGCCTCTACGCGGTCGGCATCAGCGGCCGGCAGTGGACCTCGCTGCTGGAGGCCACCGGGAGCGAAGCCGCGGTCGCGGAGATCGCGGCTGCCCGGAGTCTCGACTTCAGTGACGAGGGTGACCGGTTCGAGGCCCGCGACGAGATCAAGGCCGTGATGCAGGCTTGGGCCCGTGAGCGGACCTTTGCCGAGGCTGCGGAACGCATGGACTCGCTAGGAGTGTGCTGGGGGCCGTACCAGACCTTCTCGGAGCTGGTCGGCAGCGATCCCCGGTGCTCGCCCGCTGCCGGGCTGTTCCGTGAGGTGGATCAGCCCGGGATCGGCCCGTACCTGGTGCCGGGTTCGCCACTGTCCCTCGCAGCCGGCCAATCGCGGGGGTCCGATGAGCTGGAGGATGCCGGAGCGGCACCCGCGCTGGGCCAGCACACCGATGAGGTTCTGACCGGATGGTTGGGCCTCTCGGCCGGCGAGATCGGCCGGCTGCACGACGCCGGCGTGGTTTCCGGCGGCAGCTGACACGAGCGCCGGACCATCGCCCGAGAATGTCCGACGAAAATGTCCGAGTTTTGGAGCGACTGCGGTTTGTCAAGGTCGGACGGACATCTGAATCTGCCCTCTGACCTCATGTTTCAATATTCTCAGACGTTCGCCTTGCAGAATTGTATACCGATGCTAAATTGTATACCGATGCTCGAGGCGTACGAGACGGCCGTAGCCCCGGTGGGCTCCACGGGCTGGATGGAGCACGGGCGATGCGCGGGGGAGAGCGACCTGTTCTTCGCCCCATTCGCCGAGCGGCCCGAAGCCAGGGTCCGCCGCGAGGCTCGGGCCCGGTCGATCTGCGACCAGTGCGTAGTGCTGATCTCGTGCCGGGACTACGCCCGCAGGAACCGCGAGCTCGGCTTCTGGGGAGGCGAGAGCGAGTCGGAGCGGGCCGAAGCCGGATTCGCGCCCACCACGCCGATCGTGGGCCGCAAGCGCGTGGCCGAAGAGCGCGCCCTCGACGCCATGCGTCGAGTCCGCTGATCGAGCGAACCACTCTCCCCAGCCACGCAGACGCGGGCGCTGCGGAGCCGGCCTGCTTTACGGGCACAGCCGCCCTTGCTACCGTCCGAGCCGTCGCGCCGAGCACGGCGCGCCCGACCAAGGAAGTCTGGATGGGCCGATCTCGTTCACGCGCTCCCGCGCCGCACGCGCGGCTGCGGATCCCAGCCGTCCGGACCGCGCTCGCGTCGGCCTGCCTGGCGCTCATCGCGACTCTGCTGGCGCCCGGGGCGGCAGCCCAGGCTGCCGAGGTCTCGATTCCCGACGCGAGCCTCCGCGCCGCCATCGAGAGCGCCCTGGGAAAGCAGTCCGGCGAGGCGATCACCGAACGGGACATGGCCCGCCTGACCGTCCTCGACGCCGGCCACTCGGGGATCACACAGCTCGACGGCCTGGAGCATGCCGTCAACATGCGCGGCCTCTACCTGCAGGGCAACGCCATATCGGACGCGTCGAGCCTCGCGAACATGGCTCGGATGCAGGTTCTCGTGCTGTACAGCAACGACATTCCAGACATCGATCTCACCGCCATGACAGACCTGAGGTTCGTGGATCTCAGCAACAACGACCTCGAGTCGATCGATCTCTCCGGCCAGAGGACTAGCGTCGGCGAGAACGCCCGGACCAGCAGGCTGTACGCGCTCTGGCTCAACAGCAACCGCTTGACGTCGGTCGACCTCTCCGGCCTGACCGCCCTGCGGGACCGGTCCGATGGCACCTCCCACCCGAACTTCGTGAGCCTGAGGCTGGACCGGAACCGGTTGACGAGCGTCACCGGTCTGTCGGAGCTGCCGGGAGCGGTCTGGAGCCTCAGGCTGGAGCACAACCGCCTGGCATCGGTCGACCTCACGGGCGCTGAGCACCTCCACTACCTGCACCTCAACAACAACCCGATCGCCAGCACGTCGGACCTCGCCGGCTTCTCCTCCTTGACGGACCTGAGGCGGCTCCACCTCTACGGAACCGGCATCTCGTCGATCGACCTCTCCCCGTTCTGGCGGCTGGAGAGGGCCTTCCTCAACGACAACCAGCTGACGTCCGTCGATGTCGCCGGGCTGGACAGCATCCAGAGGCTCTGGCTGCGTGGCAACCAGATCACCCAGATCACCGGACTGCAGGACGTCGGCGACACGCTCATATCCCTCAATCTGAGAACGAACCGCCTCTCCTCGATCGACCTGTCGGGGCTGGACAACCTGCGGCAGCTCTATCTGAGCGACAACCAGCTCGCGTCGGTGGATCTGAGCGCCGTGACCCAGCTGGATGTTCTGTGGCTCGACAACGGCTCGATCTCTCCGGGGAGCACCCCCGACGCCTCCTACCGGAACCAGATCACGACCCTCGACGACCTGCCCCGCTTCCTCACCGACCTGAGGGTGACCGGGAATCCGCTGGTCTCGCCGATCTCGCTGACATCGAGAACGGGTCTGCGGAAGCTCCACGTGGGTGACGGCCAGATCTCGGGCCTGTCCGACGTGGCGGGTCTGAGCGGCCTGACCGAGCTGGGCCTGAACGACATGGATCTGACCGGTTCGGAGCTGTCCGATCTGTCGAGCCTCAGAGCGTTGGAGAAGCTCGACCTGAGACGCAACTCGATCACCGACGTGTCGGCGTTGGCGCCTCTCGTGGCGCTCACAGAGCTCCGGCTCGAGGACAACTTCGTGAGCGACGTCTCGCCGCTGGCGAGCCTGAATGCGCTCACGGACCTGTACGTGGCCGACAACGTCATCTCGGACTTCGCTCCGCTGCGCGACCTGATCGTGTCCGGGCTGAGAATCCACGGCCACGACCGGCAGCGAGGAGACTCCCCCGACAGCTTCTTCTGGGACATCAACGCGACAGGCACGATCCACGGCTGGCACCTGAGCCTGCTGGCCGCGGACGGAGTGCTCGACGGCACCGAGTGCGGGCTCGACCTCATCTGCCCCGGTCTCGCGATCGAGCGCTGGGTGATCGCCGTCTGGCTGGTGCGGGTGATCGACGGTGAGGATCCCGGGCCGCTGGGCTCCAGCCGGTTCGAGGACGTACACCCGGGCCTGAAATGGGCCGCGCACGCCGAACGGCTCGCCGAGCTGGGAGTGACGGCCGGCTGTGCCGGCGACCCCGCCCGGTACTGCCCCCATGACCCGGTCACCAGGGCCCAGATGGCGAGCCTTCTCGCCCGGGCCTTCGACCTGGAGTCCGGCACTCCTGCCGGGTTCGTCGACATCGAGTCCTCCAACCCGCACGCGGCCAGCATCGACGCCATCGCTGCTGCGGGCATCACCCAGGGCTGCCGGCTCGGATCAGATCACTTCTGCCCCGACGACGTGGTCACGAGGGGCCAAGCGGCCACGTTCATCTCCCGGGCTCGGGATCACGTAGCCGCAGCCGACAACTGAGCGGCCCGCTCAGCCCCGGCTGGGGAATCCCTAGCCGGCCGGAGCGACGGTGATGACCAGGCTGCCTATGTGGCCCTTGGCCGCGAAGGCCTCCTGGGCGGCACCGATCTCCTCCAGCGGGTAGGTGCCCCCCACAACGGGCCGGACCTCGCCCCGCTCGATGTAGCCGACGAGATCGGCGAACACCTGCGGCTCGTACACGGTGGCGCCGTGGAGCTGCAGGTCGTTCAGGTACAGCGTCCGGAGGTCCAGGTCCACCACGGGCCCGGCAATGGCCCCCGACGTGACGTAGCGGCCGCCGCGACCCAGCGCTTCGAGCCAGCCCGCGAAGCAGGCTCCGCCCACGATGTCGGCGACCACGTCGAAGCGGCCACCGTTGGCCCCGACGGCCGCGGCCACGGGGTCATCGGAGCCTCGGGCCACCACCGCGTCGGCACCGAGGTCTCGCACTCCGTCCACCTTGGACGCGCCGGCGACGGCCACCACCCGGGCACCGCGACGCTTGGCCAGCTGCACCAGCGCGCTGCCCACACCGCCGGACGCGCCCGGAACCGCGATCGACTCCCCCGAGGACAGGCCGGTCCGTTGCAGCATGTGCTCGGCCGTGGACCACGAGCAGGCGAAGCTGGCCAGCTCGACGTCCGAGAGCCCGTCCGAGACCGGGTACACGTTCTCGCCGGGCACGGTGCAGTACTCCGCGAAGCCTCCGTCGCGTTCGCTCCCCAGGTAGCCCGCCAGTTCGCGGTCGCCGGGCCGGTCGCGGTCGCGCAGCCACGGGTCGACCAGCACCCTGCGCCCCATCAGCTCCGTGGCGGCCCCCTCCCCGGCCGCGACCACCACCCCGCAGATGTCGGCACCCTGGATGCGGGGGAACGACAGGCCGGAGCGTCCCCAGCTCGAGTCGTCGGCGTCGGCCTCGGCGAACCCCTCACCCGAGGTGCCCGACGTGACCGACCGGCTGTACCACCCCACCCGGGTGTTGATGTCGGTGTTGTTCATCCCGCAGGCCGCCACCCGCACCAGCACGTCGCCGGGTCCCGGGCTGGGCACACCCACGTCGCCGCGCACGACCAGCATCTCCGGTCCGCCGGTGCCCAGCAGCAGCGCGGCCCGCATCACCGCGGGAATCTCAGAGTCGGGCGCGGACGGCGACACGTGCGTTCACCCGGTGAGCCGGTGGGCGTGCATTGCCTGGTAGTGGGGGAGGCAGGCTTCGTGAGCGTCGACGAGGAACTGGTTGTGGTCGATCGGGACATAATCGCGCTTCTGGCGGGTCAGCGCGGTGGACTGGGCGAGGTTCTTGTGCCAGGTCCCGCCCTCGTACCAGGTCATTTCGGAGGCCTGGCCGGTGTCCCACCGCAGCGCCTCGGGCACGAAGTCGATGCCCAGCGCCTCGCACCATGCGGCCGTCACGCCGTGGGGATCGTCGAGCAGGTCGTCGGCGTCGATGACCGGGGGCGGGCTCCCGGAGCGCTGCGTCAGCCGGTCGAACAGCTCCCGCTGCTCGGCGAAGCCGGTCTCGGCCAGGGTGAAGTCCGTCCACTGCCCGTACATCGAGGTCAGCGCCTTGGCCGGGTCGCGGATCAGGAAGGAGTGATTGAAGGCGTCGAGGAATGGCAGGTCCCCGCCGCCGGCGCCCGCGCCGGGAACCGCCCAGCCGTGCATGTGGGTGACGTAGTGGGGGAAGTCCTTCATGAACACCGGACCCTGCCTGGCCCTCGATACCAGGTCCGCCCACACCGACTCGTAGCTGAGGTCCGGTCGATGCTGGAGGTGGCTGTCCGGTGGGCGGGTGGCGTTGCCGATCGAGTACCACACCTCCCCGAACGGCTCGTGGACGCAGTCGTGGTCGCCGCGCTGCTTCATCATCCGCTCGAAAGCGGTGGAGGTCGAGCGGGGAACAGCCCACAGTACGAGTATGGGGATCATTGCCGGTGCCCTCCCCTGGCTGGCTCTCTAGGCCCGCAACCGGGCGTTGGTCGGATCATGGGCGGCCTCGCCCAGCACGCGGGCTCGGCTGAGCTCGCCCACCACCCGCACCTCGAGCTCGGTGCCGGGCTCGGCGTGCTCGGGGGCCAGGTAGGCGAAGGCCAGGCTCTGGCGGCAGTGGAACCCGTAGGCGCCGGAGGTGACCAGGCCCACCGTCCGCCCGCCGGCGTAGACGCCGTCGGCCGCGTGAACGTCGGCGTGGTCGGCCTCGACGGCGAGGTACGCCAGACGCCAGCGGTAGGGCTCGTCCCCCGACGCGGCCCGGTCCCGGCGGGCCAGCAATCCGTCGCGGCCCACGAAGTCGCCCTTGCCGGTCTTCACGAACCGGTGGAGCCCGGCCTCGTCGGGGTTGACGTCGTGGGTGAGCTCGCGGCTGGTGAAGTAGCGCTTCTCCATGCGAAGCGAGTCCAGCGCATGGTTGCCGGCATCGGCAACCCCCAGAGGCTCTCCCGCCTCCCACAGAGCGTCGTAGACGGCGGCAAGGTCGTCGACGGGAAGGTGCAGCTCCCAACCCAGCTCGCCGGTGAACCCCACCCTCAGGGCTCGCACCCCCTGCACCCCGGCCACGTCGATGGTCCGGCCGCGCAGCCATCCGAAGGACTCATCGCTCAGATCGGCGCTGGTCACCCCGGCCAGGAGGCGCCGGGCCGCGGGCCCGGTCACGTTCAGCACGCCGAGGTCCGTCGACCTGGTCACGAGCTCCGCGTCGGCGCCGTCGGGCCAGTGGGTCTCGAAGAACTCCCGGTCCTTGCCTTCGCCGGCGGCGGCCGACACCAGGTAGAGGTGGTCCGGGGTCAGCCGGGTGACCGTCAACTCGCTCTCGATGCGAGCCTGCGGCGTCAGCAGGTAGGTCAGGCCGATGCGCCCGACCTCGGGCACGGTGTTGGTGGTGAGGCGGTCCAGCACCGCGGCCGCGTCGGGCCCGATCAGGTCGAACTTGGCGAACGCGCTCGAGTCGAGGATCCCGACCCGCTCACGCACGGCCCGGCACTCCTCGGCCACCGCGTCGAACCAGCCGGTGTGGCGAAACGAGACCATGTCCTCGGCGGGAAGCCCGGCCGCGGCCGGGAACCACTTGGGCCGCTCCCATCCGTAGACCTGGGTGAACACCGCGCCCTTGCCGTGCAGCCGGTCGTACAGGGGAGTGCGGCGGTAGGGGCGCCCCGCCGGCCGTTCCAGCCCGGGCAGCGGAGTCTGGTGGCGGTACTGGTGGTCCTCGGTCCCCTTCACCCGGCCGTAGGTCGCGATGTCGCCGCGGTCGATGTAGCCGAGCCGCCGGGCGTCGTAGGCCCGCACGCTGACGCCGGTTGCGCCGTGCACCATCCAGCGAGCCAGCTCCCGGCCCAGGCCAGGTCCGTCGGCTATCCCGACCTGCACACCGACCATCTGCCAGAAGTTGGGCACACCCGAAGGGCCCAGCAGGGGCTCGCCGTCGGGCGGGTAGGTGATGGCGCCGCAGATCACCTGCTTGATGCCCAGCGGCTCCAGCACCGGCATCCGCTCGAAGGCCCTGGCCAGCCACAGACCGACCCGGTCGAAGTCCGCGTCGAAGAGGGGATTCTCCAGCGACCAGTCCGGACCCTCGGCGTCGTGCCAGACCGCCTCCGCGCCGTGCTGCTCGTAGATGCCGATGAGGCCCGACTGCTGCTCCTGGCGCAGGTAACCCGACACGTAGTCGTCTCGCACGACCGGCAGCTCCCGGTCGAGATCGGCGAACTCGGGCACGGGCTCGGTCAGCAGGTAGGTGTGCAGCACGTTGGCGATGGGCACGTCGAGCCCGACCATCCGGGCCACCCGGTGGGCGTAACAGCCGGCTGCGTTGACGACGTGCTCGGCGTGCACGGTGCCCCGCTCGGTGTCCACGTCGAAGCTGCCGTCGCGGCGCCGGCGGATTCCCAGCACCCGGTTGCGCCGGCTGACGGATGCGCCGAGGTCGCGGGCGGCCCGCACCATGGCGTTGGCGGCGCCGGCGGGGTCGACATGGCCGTCGTCGGGGGTGTGGACCGCGCCGAGCATCCCGTCGGTCGCGTAGAAGGGATGCAGCTCGACGACCCGCGCCGGGTCGACCCACTCCATGGCGTTGCCCACATAGCTGGCCGGGCCGAGTTGGGCCCGCAGCCAGTCAACCTCCTCGGCGTTGTAGGCCACGCGGAGGCTGCCGCTGCGGTGCCACGAGGTGGCCACCCCGCTCTCGGCCTCCAGGGACGCGTACAGCTCGCACGCGTAGCGGCGGAACTCGGCCAGCGCATAGCTCGACACCGAGTGGGTGACCTGGCCCGCAGCGTGCCAGGTCGAGCCCGACGTCAACTCGGCCTTCTCGACCAGCACGGTGTCCGTCCAGCCCTCGTGGGCGAGGTGATAGAGCGCGCTGGCGCCGCAGATCCCGCCGCCGACGATCACCACCCGAGCCGAGTCCGGCAGGCCGGCTCCTGCGGTACCGGCGCCGACGGTCTCAACGGAACGTTCAGCCACCATGCCCCTCTCTTCACAAGAACCCGCCGCCGCGGCTGCCAATGCGCGACGATACCGCCGCGGATAGGGCACAATACGCCTGTTGGCGCGAGCCGACGGGGCGGTGCCACAACAGGACAGGAGGTCGAGATGCGGCTATCTCATCCCGGTCTTGCCGATCCGGAGTTCTATGTGCCCGGCCTCCCGGCCGACTACGTGACGGCCCGGTACGGCGTGAGTCCCGCCGACATCGCCAAGCTCGGCTCGGCCGAGAATCCTCTCGGGGCGTCGCCCTTGGCGGTGGAGGCGATACGGGAGCGACTCGACCGCGTTCACCTGTACCCGTCATGGACGGCTGAGCCGTTGCGGGAGAAAGTCTCGCTCGTCTACGGCTTCGAGCCCGAGCGGGTGATGTGCGGCGCCGGCGAGACCGAGCTCATCTCGTGGCTCATCCGGGCGTTCTGCGAGCCGGGCGGGCGCATCCAGATGCCCGGTCCGTGCTTCCCCATCTACCACCTGTTCGCCGAGGCCGAGGGCCGCGGCCCGGTGCTGGTGCACGAGGCCACCGACCGCGCCACGATGTCGGTGGACGTCGATGCGTACATCGACGCCATCGACGACGACACCCGCATCGTGTTCGTCACCAACCCGCACAGCCCCTCGGGCACCTGGATGACCGAGCACGACGTGAGGCGCATCGTCGAGGCCGCCCCAGAGGCGCTGGTGGTGCTCGACGAGGCCTACGTGCACTACTCGGGCACCGACGGCTACATCCACCTGGCCGACGACTACCCCAACCTGGCGGTGCTGCGCACCTTCTCGAAGGCGTTCGGCCTCGCCGGCCTGCGGGTCGGCTTCGGGGTGGGACCCAGGACGGTGGTCGACGCCTGCCTGGCGGTGAAGCCGACCTGGAACATGGGGGTTCTCCAGACCGCGGGCGCGGCTGCGGCCCTGGACGACAAGGACCACGTCGATGCGGCGGTGGATGTGATCGCCGAGGGCCGGGCCCGTGCGCGGGCCCGCTTCGCCGGGCTCGACCGGTTCCGGATGGTGCCCGGGAGCCGGTCGAACTTCTTCCTGGTCGAGATCCTCGACCCCTCCACCGACTCCACAGAGGTGTTCGAGGGTCTGCTGGAGCGGGGCGTGATCGTCAAGGACGGCTCGGTGTCGTTCCGGGGCCTGCACAAGCGCTTCCTGCGCTGCGACGTCAACCGTCCCGAGCTGATGGACCGCCTGGTCGACGCGCTGGCAGACCTGCCGTGACCACGCCCACCCCGGGGCTGGCGGCCCGCTACTACACCGACGGCGAGGTGTTCGCCGCGGAGATGGACCAGGTGTTCGCCCGGAGCTGGGTGATGGTGGGCCACGTCTCGCAGGTTGCCGAGCCGGGGACGGTGATCACGGCGCGCGTCGGCGATGAGAGCGTGCTGGTGGCCAACGACGCCGGAGAGCTCCGGGCCATGTTCAATGTGTGCCAGCACCGTGGCCACGAGCTGGTGGCCGCCGAGACAGCCCGTCTCGACCGGATCACCTGCCCCTACCACGCCTGGACCTACGGGCTCGACGGACGGCTGCTGCACGCCCGCGGCGAGGACGTGGGCGACGTGTGCGTCCCGGGCGTCCGCCTCGAGACCCTGGGCGGGTTCGTGTTCGTCAACCTCGCGGCCGGTGCGGCGGGGCTGGGCGCAACCGCCCCAGGAGTGAACGATGAGCTGCTCGCCCGGGTACCGGACGCGCCCCGGCGGGTGCTGTCGGCCCGGCGCACCCACGAGGTGCGGGCCAACTGGAAGGTGGTCGTGGAGAACTACAACGAGTGCTACCACTGCCCCAACGTGCACAAGTGGTTCACGTCGGGTGTGGTGGCTCCCGGCAGCTACCGGATCGCCTCCGGCGGCTCGGTGATCCGCCACGCCGCCGATCGTCCCGGTCAGCCCCCGGCCTGGACAGGTGACGGCGGCGACAGCACCGGCACCGGCGCCCCGGAGGCAACTGGAACCGGCAATGGGGCTGACGCGGGATCCCGCACCGGCGGCCGGGCCGGTGACGGCTACCGGGCGTTCTTCGTGTGGCCGGTGTCGGCCATCCAGTCCTATCCGGGCCAGGTCGTCAACACGTTCCGCTGGGTGCCGCTGGCGGTGGACCGGACGCTGCTGATCCGCGAGTGGTGGTTCGACACGCCTGATCTGACCGAGGCCCAGTCGCGGCTCGTCTCCGACGACTGGGAGAACACCGTCGCTGAGGACTTCGGGATCGTCGAGTCGGTGCAGCGCGGCGTCGCCAGCCGGGGCTACACCCCGGGGCCGCTGATCGAGGATCCCAGCGGCGTGTGCGGCGTCCATAGCGAGAACTCGGTGCGCCACCTCCAGGATCTGCTGCTGGAGTCCCTGGGCGGCGCGGGGTGATGCCGGTGCGGCCCGGTCGCGGCCGGGTCCGGCGCCACCGGTCGGCGGCGCGGGGCGGGGCGGGGTGAAATCGGCGAGGCCCGGCCCCGATCAGTCGGCGCCTGACGCTGGCTCCCGGTCCGCAGAGCTGGCCGGGTTCCTCAGCGGGCTGCACGGAAGCGTCGCCCCCGAGCATGTTGCGGCCGCCTGCAACTGCGTGATCGACACGCTCGGCGTCATGGCGTTCGGGGCTGAGCAGCCATGGTCGCGGGCCGCGGTGCGTCACGCCCTCGCCACCGGCGCCGGCGGTCCCTGCACGATCGTCGGGCGGCCCGACCGGGCCTCGCCGGCGATGGCCGCCTTCGCCAACGGCGCCGCGGCGCACGCCTTCGAGCTCGACGACGTCCACGAGGAGGCCATCAACCACCCCGGCGCAGTGGTGGTGCCCGCCGCGCTGGCCGTGGCCGAGGACCTCGACGCGTCGGGGCAGGCGTTCCTCGAAGCCGTGGTGGTCGGATACGAGGCGATGGGCCGGGCCGGTCTGGCGGTGGGGCCGGTGTCGCACATGCTCGCCGGGTTCCATCCCACGTCCATGTCGGGAGTGTTCGGCGCCGCGGCCGCGGCCGCTCATATTCGAGGCCTCGACGCCGAAGGGCTCAACCACGCCTTCGGCGTCGCCGCCTCTCTGGCGTCGGGGACGATGGAGTTCGCATCCTCGGGCGGCATGGCCAAGCGCATACACGCGGCCCGGGCAGCCGAGGGCGGGACGATGGCCGCCGCGCTGGCCGCTGACGGCTTCGAGGGAGCGCTGGACGGCCTAGCGGGGACCTACGGATTCAGCCGGATCTTCACCAGCGACCCCCGCCCGGAGCTGTTGACCGAGCGCCTCGGGGAGCGCTGGATGATTCACGAGATCACCGTCAAGCCCTACGCGGCATGCAGCGACGTGCATCCCATGATCCAGGCCACCGCCGAGCTCGTCGCGGAGCACGGCGTAGCCACCGGCCAGATCGAACGCATCATGGTCCACGGCACCACCAAGGCGGCCGAGCTCAACGACATGGACGGCACCGAGTCGGTGATGGCGGCCCAGTACTCGGCCCGCTTCAACATCGCGGCCGCGGTGCTGGCCGACCCGGCCGACCCGGCCACTTACCGGCGCGACCGCATCGCCGACCCGGCCATCGCGGCGTTGCAGGCCAAGGTGGCCACAACCCTTCCCGATCCGGCCTTCGATGCCACCTACGCCTGGAAGCAGGGCGCGAGGGTGGAGATCGAACTGACCGGAGGGCGGGTGCTGGAGCGGACCATCCACGGGCAGAAAGGCTCGATGCACGACCCCCTCAGCGACGCGGAGATCGAGCGCAAGTTCCGGACGATGGCCGGAGGCTCCCTCGACCCGGCCATCCCGGAGGTGGTCCGGTCCTTGCCGGATCGCCCGGTCGGCGATCTGACCCGCCTGCTGCGCTCCGGTTGTACGGGCCGTCCCCGGCGGGCAGGCTGAGGCGGTGGGCGGGCCCGACTCGAACACCGACTTCGCCGAGCGGGTCGGCGCCGCGCTGGTGGTGGGTGGCAGCGGAGGACTGGGCTCGGCGATCGTCGCGGAGCTGGCCGCCCGGGGCAGCGACGTGGCCCTCACCTACCGCAGCAACGCCGACGCGGCCGTAGCCTCCGCCGCAGAGGCGCAGCGGCTCGGACGCAGGAGCTGGACCGCGGCCGCCGACCTTGCCGACGACTCGTCGGTGGCCGCCGCGATCGAGGATCTGGCGGCCGCGGCGGGAGGGCTGCACACCATGGTGTACGCCGCCGGACCTCACGTCCCGCAGGTGCATCTGAGCCGGGTGGAGGCGGCTTCCATGCGGGCGCAGCTCGATGTCGACGCGGCCGGGTTCTTCTCGGCGGCCCGGGCCGCGCTGCCGCACCTGCGCGCGGCCCGAGGCAGCATCGTGGCGGTCACCACCGCAGGCACCGGGCGGTTCCCGGTGCGCGACGGCCTCAGCACCGTCCCCAAGGCCGCGGTTGAGGCCGCGGTGCGGGGACTGGCCGCCGAGGAGGGCCGCTTCGGCGTGCGAGCCAACAGCGTGGGACCGGGAATGCTCACCGACGGCATGGCCGAGCGGCTGAGGGCGTCGGGCGACCTCGACGAGCGGGCTCTCGACGCGGCCAGGGCCAACATCGCTCTGCGCCGCTTCGGGTCGGCTGACGACATCGCCGAGGCGGTGTGCTTCCTGGCCTCGGACCGGGCCGGCTACATCACCGGTCAGCACCTGTCCGTCGACGGCGGCTACACCGTCTAGCGGGGTCCGCGAGCCGCTGACCATGTTTCGGCGGGGCGGCTAGCGTCTGGGCCGATGTACCCCGGAGCACACGCCGCGACCAGTCCCGACAAGCCGGCCGTCATCATGGCCGGATCGGGAGAGACGATCACGTACGCCCAGCTCGACGCGGAGGCCAACCAGGTGTCGCGGCTGTTCCGGGAGGCCGGGCTGGCCCCGGGCGACCATGTGGCCTGGTGCCTGGAGAACCATCGCAACTTCCTCCCGCTGATGTGGGGGGCCCACTACGCCGGGCTGATCTACACGCCGATCAGCAGCCGCCTCACCACCGACGAGATCGCGTACATCGTCGACAACAGCGGGGCCCGGGTCTTCGTCACCTCGCAGTACAAGGCCGCTCAGGCCGCCGAGTTGGTCGACCGGACGGACGGCGTCAAGCTGCGCCTCATGATGGACGACGTCATCGACGGGTACGGCAGCTACGAGCAGGCCCTGGCCGCAGCCTCGCCGGAGCCGCTGGAGGGTCGGGTGGCCGGCACCGACATGCTCTACAGCTCGGGCACCACCGGGCGCCCCAAGGGCGTGCTCGCCGCACACGAGGCCGTTCCCATCGAGGAGGCGGAGTCGGTGGTGGCCATGATGTGCGTGCTGCTGATCGCCATGTCCGACGAGTCGGTCTACCTATCGCCGGCACCGCTGTACCACGGCGCGCCGCTGCGCTTCACCATGGCCAACCACGTCATCGGCTCTACCGCGGTGATCATGGAGCGCTTCGACGCCGAGCATTTCCTGGCCGCGGTCGAGCGCTACTCGGTGACCCACACCCAGGTGGTGCCGACCATGTTCGTGCGAATGCTGAAGCTGCCCGACGAGCGGCGGCTGCGTTACGACATCTCGTCGCTGACCAGCGTGCTGCACGCGGCCGCGCCGTGCCCGGTGGAGGCCAAGCGCCAGATGATCGAGTGGTTGGGGCCGATCATCAGCGAGTACTACGCGGGCACCGAGGGCAACGGGGCGACCTTCTGCGACAGCGAGCAGTGGCTGGCCCACGAGGGCACGGTGGGGGTCCCGATCAACGGCGAGGTCCACATCGTGGACGAGGCCACCGGCACGGAGGTTCCCGCCGGGGAGGAGGGAGTGATCTACTTCGGCGCGGGCAACACCTTCGAGTACCACCTCGACGAGGAGAAGACCCGCAGTTCCCGCCTTCCCAACGGCTGGTCGACCATCGGCGACGTCGGCCGGGTGGACGAAGACGGCTTCCTGTACCTGACCGACCGCAAGGCGTACATGATCATCTCCGGAGGGGTCAACGTGTACCCGCAGGAGGCCGAGAACCTGCTGACCATGCACCCCGCCGTGCTGGACGTGGCCGTGATCGGCGTGCCCGACGACGACCTGGGCGAAGTGCCCAAGGCGGTGATCCAGCCCATGGAGATGCCCGACAGCGACAAGGACGCCGCCTCGCTGGAGCGCGACCTGATCGACTACTGCCGGGCGAGCCTCGCCTCGGTCAAGTGCCCCCGCACGGTCGACTTCCGCGACGAGCTGCCCCGCGACGAGACCGGCAAGCTCTACAAGCGCCTGCTGCGCGACGAGTACTGGCAGGACCAGGACCGCCGCATCTAGGGGCTCGGCCGCCCACCTGCACCGCCTCGGCCAGCGGCACCCGGCTGGAATCGCTGACCCTTATCGGCACGTCCGGCGGCTCCCCTGACCTCGACGGGGAATCTGGGCCCCGAGTCCGGCGTTCTAGTCTGGGATTCTCAGAATTATAGCCTTAATTGCAAACTAGAGATACACTAAAACTCGTGGTCTTGATTCCGGCTCCAGCGGAAGTTGCGGACGCCCTGCGTCAAATCGATGGAGGGCAGCGGCCGAGCGACCTGGAGTCGGAGACGATGGAGTTCAAGTCGGAGAGCGGTGGCCACCGTAAGACGCTCAGCAAGGTGGCCGAGGCCGCGATGTGTCTGGCCAACAGCCGGGGCGGAACGGTCGTAATCGGCGTAGAGGACGCCGTCATCGGCCCCGGCGCTCTCTCCGGTACGACCATCGATATTCATGAGGTTCGCCGCTACATCTTCGACTCGTTGACTCCCGGCCTGACCGTTACCGTCGCGGAGCACCACCACCGCAGCACGAGACTCTTGCTGGTCGGAGTGCCGATCGGGGCGACGGTCCATGCCGTAGCCGGCAAGGTGGCGAGGCGGATCGGGCGGTCATGCTTGCCGCTGGCTCCCGACCAAGTCGCCGCGCTCCACGACGAGCGCGCCGGCCGCGACCCGTCGGAAGGCCGCAGTGGACGGTCGGTGGCCGAGGTCGATCCGTCTGCATTGGCGCTCGCACTACAGCACCTGCGGCAGCTCACAGACGAGCGAGTCCGCTGGGCTGACCTTTCCGCGCCCGAACTCTGCAAGGCCATGGGCTTGGCGACCGATGACGGTGAGCTATTGATTGCGGGAGAGCAGCTCTTCTGCACTGGCAGCACCGATGCTGCCGTCTACCAGCATCGGGCCAGCATCGGATCGCCCGTCGACTCCAGCGAGCGGTTGGCGAAGCCACTCGTAACAGCCTTCAGCAGAACGCTTGAGCACGTTGCCGCCCGCAACGGTTGGGATCCTCTGTTGCTGCGCAGCGGACAACAGCTGCGGCTTCAGTGGTATCCCGACGACGTTGTTCGGGAGGCGCTCGCCAATGCTTTCGTGCATCGGAGGCTCGACCTGCCCGACCCGGTGCACGTCGAGCACTTCGGTGATTCGCTCTCCATCACCTCCATCGGGGCTCTGGTGAGCGGCGTGACCGTCGACAACATCCTCACGGCTGCTTCGAGGCCCCGCAACCGGCTTCTAGCGCGAGCGTTCCGCAGCCTCGGGCTCATCGAGGAACTGGGCACTGGAGTAGGTCGCATGTACCGATCCATGCTGCGTCTAGGTAAACCACCTCCGTCCTATCAGGCGTCGGCGGACTCGGTTCGGGTGTCTTTGGCTGGTGGTAGCGCAGTCATAGCCTTCGCCCGTTTCGTCGCTTCTATGGACGAGCCGCTGCGTGACGATGTCGAGGCGCTCCTCGTGCTGAGACGCCTGTGCGAGGTCAACAGCACTTCGCCGGCCGACATGGCACCTTTGTTCCAGCGTTCGGTCGACCAGGCTGCGAGTTCGCTACGGCGGATATCCGAGGGGCCTTCGCCGCTCATCGAGCCGCTTCACGCCTCCACGAGTGCGTCTCGACTGCGCTACCGGCTGAGCAGTGCCACCTCTGCTGGACTTGCCTCGGCAGTGGTGCATCGCCGCCACACCAGACGCGAGATAGCGGAGAAGGTGGTCGCTTACGTGTCCGAGCATGGGCGGATCACGAACGCAGACGTGCGGAGCCTCTTCAATGTCGGAACGCCTCGGGCCTCGGCGATCTTGAGGGATCTGGTACAGCGAGATGCTCTGGTGCGCACCAGCGACTCAAGTCGGGGCCCAGCGGTCGAGTACGGACCCGGACTGCTCTTCGAAGCTCTTGTCCACCGGTTTGAGTTATAGCCTGCGCTGCAGCTGAGTTCGATCACAAACTAGTTTGGCTTCTTGACAACTCTTCAGATCTGACCGCTCCTGGCCTCACCGAGAGCCGTTCCACCGCCGGGCGGCCTCTCAAGGCTGAAGCCCGTCGTCAAGAGCAGTTACCCGCGCAGGTCTCTCGAATGCACCATGCCGTGTCTGAGCATGTCAGCCGCCGTCGAGTTGGCGGACGAGAGTGGGCGGGGCGACGCGCCGGTAGCTGTCCTCGAGCCAGTCGGCGAGGTCGTCGGTGTCGGCGTCGGCCATCCGCACCAGGACCGCGCCGTGGCCGTCGTAGTGGGGCACGGTGAACAGCACGCCGGGATGGTTCTCCAGCAGGACCGGCTTCATCTCCAGCTCGCAGAACAGCACCAGCACCTCGGTGTCGTGCACCTGGTCGCGCCGGTGCTCCCGCTCGCCCCACAGGCGACAGAAGCCCTTGTTGCGGACCTTCAGCCCGGGCGTGCCGTACCAGGTCGACTCGGTCACCTCGGGCAGCTGCATCCCGAGCCGCCGGACGTCGTCGAAGGTGATCATCGGCGGTGGCCTGGCCGCAGTGCGGTGCTAGGTGATCTTCAGGACCCGGGCCGCGTTCTCGCGGAGGAACTTGGGCCAGACCTCGTCGCGGAGGCCGACGTTGGGCATCTCGCCCATGATGCGCTGAAGCGACAGGCCCATCGGGAAGTAGCCGGCGTACATCACCTTGTCGGCGCCCCGGGTGTTGGCGTAGTCGATGATGGCCTGGGGGTAGTGCTTGGGCGCGAACGCCGAGGTGGAGTAGTGCAGTCCGGGCCACTTCAGCATCAGCTTCACGGCCAGGGCCTCCCAGGGCTCGCAGCCGTGGCGGGTGACCAGCGTCAGCTCGGGGAAGTCGTACATCACCCGGTCGATGCGCTCCACGTGCTGGCAGTCCATGGGAAGGCGCGGGCCGGGAACGCCCGCACAGACGAAGACGGGGATGTCGAGGTCGCAGCAGGTGGCGTACACCGGGTACCACTTGGCGTCGTCGATCGGGATCTGGGGGAAGCACCCGGCCGGGAAGGTGCCCACCGCCCGGATGTCGTAGGTCTCCTTGCAGTGGCGGATCTTGCGCACTGCGCCCATGATGTCGTTGGCGTCGATCTGGCAGGTGGCTACGAACCGGTCGGGGTGGTCGGCCAGGGCCTTGCGGTTGACCTCGCCCTCGCAGCCGATCAGGCCCCACTCCACGCCGTAGGCGTCCATTTCACCGAGGGTCAGCCCTATCGGGTCGGTCGCGCCGTACTTCTCCTTGGGCACGCCCTTGAACATGTACTCCACCGGGAAGTCGAACTCGGCCGACTCGCTGTCCTTGAGCTGCTTGCGGATGAACTCGTAGTGCTCGAAGTCGTTGGCGGGAAAGCCGATCATCGTGTCGACGATCCCCACATCGGCGGGCATTGCCATGGTGTCGCTCCGTTCGTCGCCGGCTGGCTCGGCCTCTAGTTGCGGGGCACGTCGCGCCAGGGGATCTCCTTGTCCACCCTGGGCTCGCCGGGCAGGCCCAGCACCTGCTCGCCGAGGATGTTGCGCATGATCTCGCTGGTGCCGCCCTCGATGGAGTTGGCCCGGGCCCGCAGGAATCCGTGGTGGGTGTCGCCGAACTTGCCGTCGAGCGACACCGCGGTGGGCCGGCGGAACTCGTAGTCGTAGTCCACCATCGCGGCCGGCCCCTCGAGGTCGAGCACCTTGGCGGTGAGCTCCTTGTTGAACTCGGCCAGCATCAGCTTGGGGACCGAGCCCTCGGGTCCGGGGTTGCCGGACCGGGCGTTCTGGGCGGCCCGCACGTTGGTGAGCCTGAGTGCCTCGCCCCGCACCCAGAGCTGCATCACCTCGTCGCGGTGGGCCTTGGTGCGCACGGACGGGTCCATGTTGCGGTAGGCCTCCATCAGGTTGCCCAAGGGCCCCTGCTGGGCGGTGGTGGCGCCGCCCACCGCGCCGCCGATGGCAGTCCGCTCGTTCATCAGCGTGGTGAGCGCCACCCGCCAGCCCTCGCCCACGGCCCCTATGCGGGCCGAGTCGGGCACCCGCACGTCGGTCATGTACACCTCGTTGAACTCGGCCTCGCCGGTGATCTGGCGAAGCGGACGCACCTCCACGCCGGGAGCGTGCATGTCCAGGGCGAAGTAGGTCAGGCCCTTGTGCTTGGGCAGCTCCGGGTTGGAGCGGGCCACCAGCATGCCGAGGTCGGCCACGTGGGCCAGGGTGTTCCACACCTTCTGGCCGTTGACGACCCACTCGTCGCCATCGCGTTCGGCCTTAGTGCCGAGCCCGGCGAAGTCCGATCCGGAGCCGGGCTCGCTGAAGAGCTGGCACCAGCGCTCCTCCCCGGTGAACATGGGCCTCAGGTAGCGGCGCTTCTGCTCGTCGGTGCCGTGGGTGAGGATAGTCGGGCCGATCAGCATCAGGAAGAAGGTGGACGGGTCGGCGGGCTGGGCTCCCGCGGCCCGCAGCTGGCGATCCACCACGCGCTGCATCCGCCGGGACAGGCCGAGGCCGCCGAAGCCGGGCGGATGGTGCACCCAGGCCAGCCCGGCGTCGAACTGGTGGCCCCGGAACTCGACGAGGCTCTCGGCGGCCGGGTCGTGCGCGGCCAGAAGGGCGTCCACAGCCTCGGTGGCGATGCGGGTCTGCTCGTCGGTGTCGGGGGGGACTTCGGTGGCGGTCATGTTGATTCTCCGGAGGACGTTGCGGTCAAGGCCCGGTCGGCGTCATGCTTGGCCCATGCATTCTTACTCCCGCCAGCACCTGATCAACACCACAGAGGCATGCTTCACCGAGATTCTGGGATTGTGCGCCGACCTCTCCGACGACGAGTGGACCGTCCAGTCGCTGTGTCCGGACTGGACGGCCCGCCAGGCCATCGGTCACGCCGTCGGCGTGGAGGATGTGATCTCGGGCTGGGAGGTCAGCACCGACAACATGCCGCCCTTCCAGAAGATGATTGCGCTGACCGAGGCCTCCGCCGCCATGTCCTCTGACGCCTTCGGGGAGCGGGTAGCGGAGATCTTCGATGCCCGCCGCTCCGAGCTGGCCGCCCTGGGCGATGAGGACATCGAGAGGCCGTCGTGGACGCCGGTGGGGGTGCAGAGCTACGGCGGCTTCCTGGGGATCCGGATCTTCGACATGTGGGTCCACGTGCGCGACTGCACCATCCCGCTGGGGCGCGCCACCGACGACAGCGGGCCGGCCGCGGAGATGACCCTCGATCAGGTTGAGGGCTCGATCGGTTTCATCATGGGCAAGAAGGTCGGGCTGCCTGACGGCATGAGCCTGCGGGCCGACATCACCGGACCGGTCCAGCGACAGATCGCGGTGAAGGTGAACGGCAGGGCCAAGGCAGTCGATCCGGCGTCGCTGCCGGAGCCCGATGTGGTGCTGGCCGCGGACTCGACGACGTTCATCATGCTGGCCTGCGGCCGCATCGACCCCCAGTCCAAGATCGATGACGGCTCCATCTCCTGGAGCGGTGACGCGCAATGGGGCGAGCACGCAGCCCGGAGCCTGCGCTTCACAATGTGATGACTCCCGGCGGCGGGCAGCCGGTCGGAGACGACTGGACGGCCCTGGTCGAGCGGACGCTGCGAGGCCGGGGCATCGACGAGCTGCTCGGCTCGACCCGCGACGGCATAGAGATACAGCCGCTCTACACCGACGGCCCCCCGCCCCCCGCAGCCGTTCGAGACGCGGACCCGGCCCGGGCTGAGCGAGGCTGGGATGTCCGTGCCTGGCACCGTCTCGCTGACGGCGCAGACGGTGAGGCAGTGGACGGTCTGCGGCGATCGATCGACGACGATCTCGTCGGCGGGGCGACCTCCATCGAACTCGCGTTGGGCGACGGGTCCGGCGGCAGCGGGCTTGACGCAATGCTGGCCGGAGTCGATGTGGGTCAGACTCCGGTGGCGCTGGCGCCGCACGCCGATGTGGCCGCGGCCGAGGCCCTCGGTGCGCTGGCGGCCCGGCGGGGCAGCCCGCTCGCAGCCGGAAGCACCTTCGGCCTCGATCCGATCGGGGAGTGGGCCCGCCGCGGCGGCAGGGCTGAGTGTGACTCCGGAGCTCCCTGGGCGGCGCGGACGGCCGCTTCCGGCTCGCTCGGAGGAGGCGTCATGGCCTTCTGTGTCGACGCCGTCCGCTACGCCGATGCCGGCGCGACCGAGGCCCAGGCTCTGGGCTGGGCCACCGCGACGGGAGTGGCGTACCTGCGGGCGCTGGTCGAGGCAGGCGCCTCGGTGGATGCCGCGGCCGGGCTGGTCGGGTTCCGGCTGGCGGCGACCGCCGACCAGTTCGTCACCATCGCGGGGCTGCGAGCAGCCCGGGTGATGTGGGAGCGGGTGGTGACGGCCAGCGGCGGTTCGGCGCATGCGGCCCGCCAGTACCAGCACGCGGTCACTGCGACCCACCTGTACAGCCGGCGGGATCCGTGGGTCAACCTGCTGCGGGGTGCCTCTGCCGCGCTGGCTGCGGGCGTCGCCGGCGCCGACGCGGTGACCGTGTTGCCGTTCGACCACGCGTCGGGACCCGCTGGTGCCGACGAAGCTCTGGGTCGCCGGCTGGCCCGCAACACCCAGCTGCTGCTGCTGGAGGAGTCGCACTTGGCCCGGGCCGCCGATCCCGCGGGCGGATCGTTCTACGTGGAGTCGCTTACCGAGGAGCTGGCCTCGGAGGGCTGGCGGGTGCTGCAGGACGTGGAGGCGTCTGGCGGGATCGAGGCCGCGATCGACCGCGGCGCGTTGACCGCCGCCTGCGAGGAGAGTTGGCGGTCCCGTCTGGGAGCGCTGAGAACCCGGAGAGAGCCGCTCACCGGGGTGAGCGAGTTCCCCCTGCTCGACGAACCCGCCTTGCCGGTCGCCGACGATTCCGGTGCCGGTCCGGGCACCGCTGGTCTGCCGATCCGGCGACTGGCCGAGCCCTTCGAGGGCCTTCGGGACGCCGCTGACCGCCACCGGGCCCTCACCGGAGATCAGCCTGCAGTGTGGGTGGCGGCCCTGGGATCGGCCTCGGACCACTCGGTCCGCAGCGCCTGGGCCCAGAACCTGCTGGCCGCGGGCGGGATCGAGGCCCGGGGCGCGGCCGGTGTGGATTCGCCGGTCGCCGCGGCGGCCGACTTCGCGGCCTCGGGCCTGACCGCGGCCGTCATCACCGGCACCGACGACATGTACCGCCTGCGCGGCCCGGCCACGGCCAGCGCCCTGTCCGAGGCCGGAGCGGCCTTCCTGGCCCTGGTCTGCGACCCCGGCACCCCCGCCGAACTCGTCTCAGCGTTGCGATCAGCCGGTGTCGACGAGATCTGGCACGACGGCATCGACGCAGCCGCCGCCCTGGAGCGCCTCCACCACACCGTCCAAATCACTTGATCGTCGTCGCCCAGCCCCACCCGTATCACGCGCCAAGGACATCACACGAACGGACGCCTGTGAGGGGGCCCCGACCGTCGCTCGCCGCCTTTGGTCGGAGACTGGGCGTATGCGCGGGCGGATAGCGGCTACCAGCCACGCAGATGGGTGTCTGCCAGGATCGAGCCCAGTTCGCGTCTTTGTATCTTGGTGATCGAACCGAGCGGGGTCTGGCTCGCGGGGCAGAACACGAACAACGACGGCTCGCCGCCGACTGCATGCCAACAGCCATCGACTTCGTAGGGCCTGTCGCGAAGCGCGCCATCCGCGGTGTAGTCAAAGCAGTGGATGGACTCCCACGGTGCAAGCTTGTCGAAGTCGATGCGGGCTAGGTGCTGTCTCGCTACCGATAACACCACGACGTTGGGCTGCAGTATCTCCAGCAGTTCGTGCCACAGCGGGACTCCGTCGGCCACCAGTACCGCCCGGTCGGCCTCGCTGAGGCGGCTCCATGTGGGATCAGTGGCCACCGGTGAGCAAATGTCGGTGTGAAGCACCGTTGAGGACTCTCGGTCGTAGAAGCTGGCGCCCATCCCGTTGAGCAGCGGCTCAAGACTCCCAAACCACTTGTCATAGGGATTCGTGCGGAAGTACGCAGCCAAGGCTTCGAGATACCGGCCGAGATCCTGATGACCGGTGTCCACCGCCAGCGGAAACCGCTGGAACGGATCCGATAAGGGGAACTCCCTCAACGACGGATTCAAGCCAACAGTCACCACACGCAACGGCGATACCGAGTAGGCGGCGACATCGCCGAAGAACAGGACCGGCACTGCCGGCGAGACCCGCGCCCCCAACACGGCAGCCCGCTCGAACGAGCGCCACGCCCCCGATACCACGGCGTCAAGGCTTGACGGCGACCCCATGCCGATGGCGCTCATGACAAGTGGCGGAGGGCAGCAGCGGACGTGGTAGCGAGAGTCATCCGACATCGATGATGCACGCGGTGGTCGCTGGATCCCCGTGTTGTCATCGAGTTCATGGCTCGCACCTTGACGCCTGACGTGGAGGCCGTTGGAGCCGAACTTGTATCCCGCCGATGCTTAGCTGTCGCCAATGACCGTCGTGCGGTGCGGTAACGCGACCGGTTGCGCGTCTGAGAGTCATGCCTGCTTGTCCACGCATACCTGGATCGTGTCTACGAACTCGGGACCGGTTACATCAAATGAGAACTCGTACTCTAGGTCACCGTCTGACGTGGATACGACGAGGGCGCCGGATGTGTCCTGCCGGGCGTCTCGAAGAAATCGTTCTTGACCAGGCAAGTCTGAGTCGAAGACATCACCTGAGACGGAGACAAGGTTGGATGCCGTAGATGGCTGTCCGTTCGAAGAGGGGCGACTGATCAATGCATCGAACAGGAGACGCCTTGCTTTGGACCCGAACTGCCAATAGACGGTCAAGATGCGATCAAAGGGGTTGGTAGAGGCGGGATTCTCCACGAACGAGAAGTCGGGATCTTCATGTCCTAGGCGGATATTCCATCTTCCGGTATCAGCGCAGCGGCCTTGCAGGAAGAACCCCGCTTCGTTGGACGTCTCGGCGATTGTCCAATCTCCGTCGCGGTCGACGGTCCATGCTGAAAGTTCGGCGGTGGATGCGTCATTGATGGCCTTCAACAACAGCATCATGTCGCCTCGGGTGAAGTCCTGTGACTCGTCGGCTCCGAGGATGGTGTCGTAGTAGCGCTCCATGAACACCACCGCATGGCGTTTGCTGAGCGGTCGTTCGGGTTTGAACGTGCCGTCGTCATAGCCGAGCGTCAGCCCGACATCCGCGGCCCATTCCACGGCTTCGTAGGCTCGATGGTCCGGTGGCACGTCGGAGAATCGCTGGCTCTGAGCTACCGCGGTTGCCGCCAGCGTTCCGACCGCGATCACAATGAGCGTGACTACAGCAATACGCCGCAACTTGGTGAGCCCGGCCATCGATTGCCTCCTGAACTCTCGGATGCGTCCCCGCAGGCGTGGACAATACTTGACGCGTCAGCAGCGTTCGCAAGAAGTGTTACAGCACTGCTAGCAGGTCTGACACTAGAGCGAGGAACGATGCGGTGACCGTGTCGGGGTCAGCGGTTCGCCCGGCGGCGCGCACGGCCATGGTGACGCCAGTTGCCCGCTGGTTGCCGAAGAGCGGATTGAGGTGCTCGATGGCTTCGGCTGTGACCTCGGCGCTCAGATCATGGGACCCGAGTTGAACCAAACGGCTGGCCAGGTCGTCGGTGTCGGTGGCCTGAAACAGGCGAAGCACGTCGAGAGCGTCCTTGTCGTTGATCCGGTCGCTGGCGCTGACGCGTTCGGCGATCTTGTGAACCTTGGCAACGATGAGCGCGCCCGGACCCGCCACATGCATGGTGACGCTACGGCTGTCGGATAGGTCGAGAGCCCGGATCTCCATCGCTTGCCGATCAATCAGAGCGCCCTCAAGCCCCTTGGCCCGGCGCGCCACACGATTGCCATGCACCCCAAGGCGAGCAGCGCGTGATCCTGGACCTGCAAGTGCGTCGGGGACCATGAGATCGACGCAAACACCATCTGCGCTAACCCAACTGCCAGGATGCTCAGGGTTGGTGAACCCGCTTCCGAATAGCAGTTCCTCGAGCAGCGGCGAGTCGGCGAGATCCGTGGGTCCGATAGCAAGATCAGCATCGATGGTGTAGGGGGCTGCGGCATCGAACAGATCGGCCTCGCCGGTGTGGAGGTAGATAGCTTGAGCCCCTACCAGCACGACCGAGTTGAGGTGAACGGCAATGGCGTCGGCGGCGTCCAGCAGGGCGCGACGGGCGCGGACATAATCAGAGTCGGGATCGCCAGGCATCTTCGTTGCTCTGCATCCAGCGGAGCAGTTCTGCTCCCTGCGGGGGCTCGCGCCCCGGTCCCGTTAGCAGATCCACAGCGAGTTGACTGGGAGCGACGCATCGCAACCCATCACGGATCGCGCATCGGTCGAATACGACGGGATCGAACGGCTCCAGCAACACAACGTTGGCGCCAGCATCGGCTTCACGCAGACCAAGCCGGTTGGCGGCCTCGAAGGCGTCGTCCACGTAGAGCGTCGCGATTCGGGCTGGCGCGATCGGATCGAAGCGTTGCGCCGCGAACGCCCCTGTGGCGGCATAGAGGAGACCAGACTTCATGAGTGCCGTCTCGAGAGCCGGAATGCCGCGAGGCTCTAGGTAGGTCGTCGCCGCGTTGGAGGTTGTCTGGTCATAGTCCTGGGACCACCTTCTGATAGCAGCCTGCCAGTCCATGCTGATCACCGGACCCCGCTGCTGACGGATGATGATGTCGTCTCGCGCCATTAGCTCCAGCACACGGGAGAGCGTTGCTGCTGAGGTGCTGGTGGCCGCCGCGAGTTCTCGAACACCGAACGGGGGAGCGCTATCAATAATCGCCCTGAGGGCGCGTGCTGCTCCTCTACCCCGCAGCGATTGGAGTTCGTCGTCCTGGGGCCACGGATCCCGGTTGGCCCCCGACGTTGATATGAAGATCCCCGGCTCGGACACGTCGATCTGGGTATTGCCAGTGGTGTCTATGTACCCGACGCTTAGGCTCTCCAACATCTCGCGTGAGCGGGGCGCCAGATAGGCGGCAGCCACGACCGGGACAGCAGGTGGTACCGCATCGCGAGCCAACAACGTGATCCGGTCTGAGACTCGGCGTACGTCTCGAGGCGCAATCGTACGTTTGACATCTACGGCTAGGGCTGCCTTTGCACCGCTCGGCGAGACGACCTTGATTACCAAGTCGATGCGGGCATCTCCAACAGGCACTTTCTGTTGGGCACGTAGCGACCAGCCCGATGGCAAGCGTTCGGTCAACAACTGTTCCGCGCGGCGAGCAATGAGGCGCGCACGAGGCAAGCGATCATCCGGCATTGACGAGCCCTTCGTGTCTGGACGATTGTATTCGTCTCAGGAATACTATCGTTTCTGCGTTAGTGAAACAACTCATATTCTGAAACAAATTGCACAAGCGGACCTTGGCATTGAGCGGCCGACCCGATCCGAACTCTTAAGCCGCCCAAGCGGCGGGTCAGTCTTCGAAGACTGGGGGGCGCTTCTCGGAGCGGGCCAGGACGGCCTCCTCGAAGTTGCGGGTGGTCATGCGCACCAGCAGCTGCGCGTTCATCTCCGAACGCATGTGGGCTGCGTAGCTCGAGGCCTCCAGCCCGGCCCACAGCATCCGTTTGGTGAGCTCGATGCCGGGCCGGCTCAGCGCCGCGATGCGAGCCCCGATCTCGTAGCACCGCTCCAGCAGGCCCTCAGGCGGCACGGTCTCGCTCACCAGGCCGATGCGGGCCGCCTCGCCGGCGTCGACGTCGCGCCCGGTCAGCATGATCTCGAAGGCCCGCGACGATCCGATCGCCCTCGGCAGCGTGAAGCTCAGGCCCAGCTCGGACGCGGTGAGGCCGTTGTTGATGCCGGCCGCCCGGAAGTAGGCCTCGGTTGATGCCACCCGGATGTCGCAGGCCAGCGCCAGGCACATCCCCCCGCCGATGGCCGCGCCGTTGATGGCGGCGATCACCGGCTGGTGGAGGTCGCCGACCAGCTCGATCACCTCGTGGAGCCGGTCGGCGGCCCGGTGGGCGATGGTCGCTCTGGTCAGGCCCTCGATGTAGGGGACCCGGCCGGAGTCGACCATGTCGGCTCCCGAGCAGAAGCCGTGCCCGGCGCCGGTCACCACCACCGCCCGCACGTTGTTGTCGTTGTTGACGTCGCGCAACGCGTCGGCCAGCGGGATCATCACGTCGAAGGCCATCGCGTTCATGCGCTCGGGCCGGTTGAGCGTGAGCAGCGCGATGTCGGGGCGCGGGTGGTCTACCAGTACGAAGTCGTCAGCGGATGCCATGGCGGGCGACGGTACCAGCCCGGCCGGACCCGGGGGCAGCGAAGGGAGGCCGGCGGCGACGGCCCCCGGGTGACCGGCGGCTAGTCGCCGAGGTCGGGTTTCCAGGCTGAGCCGTTGATGTGGCCTCCTCCGTCCACGAACAGCGTGTTGCCGGTGACGTACCGGCTGGCGTCCGAGGCCAGGAAGACCACCACAGGGGCGATGTCCAGGTCGGGGTCGCCGATGCGGCCCATCGGGTTGGAGGCGTCGGCCGCGGCCAGCAGCTCAGGGTGGGCGTCCATCACCCGGTGGAAGCTGGCCGACTTGGCGGCCGGGCACACGACATTGGCGGTGATGCCCCACCCGGCCCACTCCCGGGCCGCGGTGCGGGTGGCGGCCCGCAACGCCTCCTTGGCCGAGTTGTACTCGACCGTTCCCATGTGGGCGTTCACCCCGTTCAACGAGCACATGTTGATCACCCGGCCCCAGCCGTTGGCCTTCATCAGGGGCAGGGCCGCTGCCATGGCCCAGAACGGGCCGTAGAAGCCCACAGCGAGAGCCCGAGCCATTCCGGGCCCGGTCTTGTGCTCCACCCTGCTGATCTCGCCGCCGCCCCAGGCGTTGTTGACCAGGATGTCCACCGTCCCCCAACGGTCGGCTGCATGAGCCACCATCGACTCCACCGAGGTCCGGTCTCCCACGTCGGTGGGCAGGAACTCGCACGCCTCCCCCAACTCCGATGCCGCGCCGGCGCCGAGGCGCTCGTCGATGTCGGCCACGAGCACGTTGGCCCCCTCGGCGACGAGGGCGCGGGCCACGGACCGTCCGATGCCCTCGCCCGCGCCGGTGACTATGGCCGTCCTGTTCTCGAGCTGCCCCATTGCCTGGCTCCTGTCTGTGAGACTCCGCGCTGCTCTCCATTACAGCCGCGAGCGGGGGGAGTGGTAGACAACCACCCGCACTAGACGTCTTGCACGAGGGGAGTCCGGTGGAGGATCTGCAGCAGAGGGCTCAGCGCATAGCGGCCAAGCGCAGTTCCATGTGGGTCTATCGCTGCGTGCGTCGCACCATCATGATGGTGCTGTACCCCTACTTCCGGGTGCAGCGCCGCAACGGCGAGTACCTCGACATCGATGGTCCGGTGATCGTCGCGCCGGTGCACCGGTCCAACCTCGACACGCCGCTGCTGGCGGGACTGGGACACCGCCGCTTGCGGGCCCTGTCCAAGGAGTCGCTGTTCTCCAACCGCTACTTCGGGGCGTTCCTGGCCGCGCTGGGAGCTTTCCCGGTGCGCCGGGGGGTGGCCGACCGCGAGGCCATGAGGGAGGCGGTCAGGATGCTGGACGCGGGCGAGCAGTTGGTGGTGTTCCCCGAGGGCGCCCGCCAGACGGGGCCCCGGGTGGAAGCGGTGTTCGACGGCATGAGCTATCTCGCCTCCCGCACCGGAGCTGCCATCGTTCCGGTCGGCATCGCGGGCTCGGAGGCGGCCATGCCCCCCGGGACGCGCCTGCCTCGGCGCACCCGGGTGGCCATGGTGGCCGGTCCGCCGATCCGCCCGCCCGAGGGCCGGATGACCCGCCCCCAGATGAGCCGCTTCTCCGAGGAGGTCCGCGAGCGCCTCCAGGCCGTCTTCGACGAGGCCCAGGCCCTGGCCGGCTGAACTGGCCCATCGAGGCCGCCGGTAGCCTCGGTATACATGTCTGCAAAGATCACGTTGGGCGCCGACGGCGCCCTGGTTGTGCCCGACGATCCGATCATCCCCTTCGTGGAGGGCGACGGGATCGGCATCGACATCTGGCCCGCGGCGAAGTCCGTGCTCGACGCGGCTGCGGCCAAGCACGGGCGCCGGATCTCGTGGCTCGAAGTGCTGGCCGGCGAGAAGGCCTACAACGAGACCGGCGACTGGCTCCCGGCCGACACCATCACCGCCTTCGACGAGCACCTCATCGGCATCAAGGGACCGCTGACCACGCCGGTCGGCGGCGGATTCCGCAGCCTCAACGTGGCCATCCGCCAGATCATGGACCTCTACGTGTGCCTCCGCCCGGTGCGGTGGTTCAAGGGCGTGCCCTCCCCGGTGCGCGAGCCCCACCTGGTCGACATGGTGATCTTCCGGGAGAACACCGAGGACATCTACGCCGGGCTGGAGGTCTCGTCGGGCTCGCCCGAGGCGGCCCGGCTCATCGAGCTGCTGCACGACGCCTTCGGCTGGGAGATCCGGGCCGACGCCGGGGTCGGCATCAAGCCGGTGTCGAAGTTCGGGTCCCAGCGCCTCCAGCGGGCCGCGCTCAACTACGCGCTGCGCCGGGGCCGCAAACGGGTCCACTGGGTGCACAAGGGCAACATCATGAAGTTCACCGAGGGCGCCTTCCGGGGCTGGGGCTACGAGCTGGTGCGCGAGGAGTTCGCGGACGCGGCCGTGGCCTGGGAGGACTGCGGCGGCGACGCGGGCGACAGGATCCTGGTTCAGGACACCATCGCCGACATCGCGCTGCAACAGGTGCTCACCCGCCCAGCCGAGTTCGACGTGATCGCCACCATGAACCTCAACGGCGACTACATCTCCGACGCGTTGGCGGCCCAGGTGGGCGGCATCGGGATCGCCCCGGGCGCCAATATCAACTACGTCACCGGCCACGGCGTCTTCGAGGCCACCCACGGCACCGCCCCCCGCTACGCCGGCCAGGACAAGGTGAACCCGTCGTCGGTGCTGCTGTCGGGCGCGCTCATGTTCGAGCACCTCGGCTGGCAGGCGGCCGCCGACGACATCATCGCCGCGGTGGAGGCCACCATCGGCGACGGGATCGTCACCTACGACTTCGCCAGGCTCACCGAGGGAGCCACCGAGGTGAAGTGCTCGGAGTTCGCCTCAGCGATCGTCGATCGCCTCTGACGCTGTTGCCGGGGATTGGCAGCGTTTCGCGCGGCATGCGTGCGTTCTGCTGCCAGTTCGGGCTGTAGGGGGCGGGGTGCCCTCGTCCCGCGACGGCATCGCCCGCCGCGGCTACCGGCTGATAATGCGCTCGGTGCGGGCCCATCCCGTCCCGCACGCGGTAGCCCTCATCGGCGCGCTCGGGTTCGTCGCCACCACGGTCGGAGCGGCCTGGCTGCTGGGGTGGATCACCGACAACGTGATCATCGCCACCGAAGCCGATCGGACCGCCCCGGCGGTGGCTGCGGCGCTGGTGATCGGGGTGTCGGTGGCCAGCGGGGTGTCGGTGCTGATGCGTCGTTGGTTCCTGGCCATGGCCGAGCTGCGAACCCAGCGGGACTGGCGGCGCGCCCTGCTGCACCGCTACATCGACCTGCCCATGGACTTCCACCGCGAGCGCGACCCGGGCGAACTGCTCGCCCACGCTGACGCCGACGTCAACACGGCCACCATGGTCCTCAAGCCTCTGGCGTTCGCGGTGAGCGTGGTGGTGCTGGTGGTCGTCACGATGGCAGCGCTGTTCGCAGCCCATCCTCTGCTGGCGCTGATCGCCGCGGTCGTGTTCCCGGCGCTCGCGGCGATGAGCCGGGTCTACATCCGAAGGGTCGAAGCCCCGTCGGCCGAGGTTCAGCGCCGCGTCGGCGAGGTGTCCGAGGTCGCCCATGAGAGCTTCGACGGTGCGGTGGTGGTGAAGACCCTGGGCCGGGAGCCCATCGAAGTGGAGCGGATGCGGGCCGCGTCGGAGCGGCTGCGCGACGAGCGCATCCGGGTGGGCCGGATGCGGGGCACCTTCGAGCCCTCCCTCGACGCGCTGCCGACGATCGGTGCCATCGCCCTGCTGCTGGTGGGCGCGTGGCTGGTGGGGCGGGGATCGGCCACGCCCGGGGACCTGGTGCTCGCGGCCACGCTGTTCTCGCTGCTGGCCCTGCCACTGTTCATCGTGGGCTTCTTCCTGGAGGAGATGCCCCGCTCGGTGGTGTCGCTCCAGCGGGTGGACCGGGTCCTGGAGCGGCCCGTGCCCGCGCCGGCCCCCGCTGGGCCCCGGACACTGCCGGAGGGCCCGCTCGGCTTGGAGATCGAGGACCTGGCCGTGGGCTACGGCTCGCGGCTGGTGCTCGACGGGGTGTCACTGCAGGTGCGGCCCGGCGAGACCGTCGCTCTGGTCGGGGCAACCGGCTCGGGCAAGTCGACGCTGCTCGAGACCGTGGCCGGGCTCAATGGCCTGGCGCGAGGCTCGATCCGCCTGTCGGGCACGGACCTGGCCCGCATCGGCTCCGGCGAGCTCCACGAGGCCGTGGCGCTGGTGTTCCAGGAGGCGTTCCTGTTCGCCGACTCGGTGGTGGAGAACGTCGACATGAAGTGGGGGCTCGACCCGGCCGACGTGACCTCCGCTCTGGGCGCCGCAGCCGCCGACGCCTTCGTGGACGCCCTGCCCGACGGCGCCGCCACCGTGGTGGGGGAGCGGGGCGTGACCCTCTCAGGCGGCCAGCGGCAGCGGGTGGCGTTGGCCCGAGCCCTGGTGCGATCGCCGCGGCTGCTCATGCTCGACGACGCCACCAGCGCGGTCGATCCCGTGGTGGAGAGCGAGATCCTCGCCAACCTGCGCGGCGGTCTCGACACCACGCTGCTGGTGGTTGCGCACCGCATCTCCACCATCGAGCTCGCCGACCGGGTGGCGTTCCTCGCCGGTGGGAGGATCGTCGCCACCGGCACCCATGAGGAGCTGCTGGCCCTCGACGACTACCGGTCGCTGGTCTCGGCCTACGAGCAGGCTGCGGCCCCATGAGCGACCCCGCCGTCGATTTGGGTCGCACGCGGTTGAGCGACGCACCCGCCGGCGCGGACGCGGCTCCGGGCGGAGCACCGAACGGCGCGACAACGGACGGATCGGCCGAGGGCGAGGTCAAGGCGCTCCAGGTGCTGCGCCGCGGCGTCGCGATGAGCTCCGAACTGCGCAGGGGACTGCCGGCCATCGCCGCGGTGGGCCTGTTCGCGGCGGTCGGAAGGCTGATCGTGCCGGTGATGGTGCAACTCGTCCTCGACCACGGCGTGATCGGCCCGCGCGGGTACCGGCCCGGCATCGTGTGGGCCCTGTCGCTGGCCGCGCTCGCCGCGACGCTGGTAGTGGCTGCGGCGAGCCGCTTCGCGCTGATCCGGCTGGTGCAGATGGCAGAGTCGGTGCTGCTCGGGCTGAGGGTCCGGGCGTTCGAGCACATCCACCGGCTGAGCCTGGCCACCCACACCGAGTCGCGCCGGGGCGTGCTGGTGGCCCGGGTGACCAGCGACATCGAGGCCATGGCCCTGTTCATGCAGTGGGGCGCCATGTCGTGGACCATCAACCCGGTACTGATCCTGGCGACGCTGGCGGTGATGCTCTACTACAGCTGGCAGCTCACGGTGCTGGTGGTGGTCCTGCACCTGCCGCTGCTGCCGTTCCTGCGCTGGATCCAGCGCCGCCAGATCGCGGCCCACTCCCGGGTCCGGGACCGGGTGGCCGAGACCATGGGCCACACCAGCGAGACGGTGTCGGCTGCGGCCGTGATCCGGGCCTACGGGTACCGCAACGCCGCGCGGGTCCGTCTCGACGGAGCCGTGGACCGCCAGTACGACGCCCAGCTGTCGGCCTTCAAGTGGTGGGCGTTCATGCTGCCGGTCGTCGACCTGGCCTCCTCGGTGGCGCTGGCCGGGGCCATCGTTGCCGGGGTGACGTGGAGCGACGAGCTGGCCATCGGCGCCGGTGAGCTGGTGGCGTTCGTGTTCCTCGTGCGCCTGCTGATCAGGCCGATCTCCGAGATCGGGGAGGTGTTCGACAACACCCAGGCGGCGCTGGCGGCCTGGTGGAAGGTGATGGGGGTGCTGGACACGCCCGTCGACGTGGTCGAGCCGGAGCCCGCCGAGGCCGAGACGCTGCCCGAAGGGCCGCTGGCGGTTGAAGTGCGCGACGCGGACTTCTCGTACCGCACCGGGGGTCCCGTGCTGCAGGGGATCGACGTGAGCATCCCCCCCGATGCCGATGTGGCCGTGGTGGGCGAGACCGGTTCGGGAAAGACCACCTTCGTGCGGCTGCTGGCCCGCCTCGCTGACCCCACATCGGGCGAGGTGCTGATCGACGGGGTCGATCTGCGCACCGTGGCGCCCGAGGCCCGCCGCCGGGGCATACGCATGGTCCCGCAGGACGGCTTCCTGTTCGCGGCCACCATCGAGGACAACATCCGCTACGGCCGGCCCGATGCCACCGAGACCGATGCGGCTGCCGCGGTGGAGGCTCTCGGCCTGAGGCCCTGGCTGGAGGGCCTGCCGGCCGGCATGCACACCCCGGTGGGCCAGCGCGGCGGCCGGCTGTCGGTGGGTGAGCGCCAGCTGGTGGCCCTGGCCCGGGCCCAGGTCGCCGACCCGGGTCTGCTCCTGCTCGACGAGGCCACCTCCGCGGTCGATCCCGAGACGGAGGAAGCGCTGGCGGTAGCCATGGCGCACCTGGCCCAGGGGCGGACGACGGTGTCGGTGGCCCACCGTCTCAGCACGGCCGAGCGAGCCGACCTGGTCCTGGTGTTCGACGATGGCCGCATCGTGGAGCAGGGCCGCCACGCCGAGCTCGTCGAGGCAGCCGGCGTGTACGCCCGGCTTCACCAGTCCTGGGTGGGCAACACCCGCCCGGGAGTCCCGCAGGGCTGAGCGCGCTCCCGGCGACCGCACGCCGGCAGCCGATACGGTGACGTCATGAACGATCCCGTACGAGTGGCTGTGACCGGTGCCGCCGGCCAGATCGGCTACAGCCTGCTGTTCCGCATCGCCTCCGGGTCGATGCTCGGTCCCGACCAGCCGGTGATCCTGCAGATGCTGGAGATCCCCCCGGCCATGGACGCTCTGCGGGGCGTGGCCATGGAACTCGACGACTGCGCCTTCCGGCTGCTGGCCGGCATGGTGCTCAGCGACGCTCCCGACGAGGCCTTCGACGGTGCCCAGATCGCTCTGCTGGTGGGCTCTCGGCCCCGCACCAAGGGCATGGAGCGCAAGGACCTGCTGGAGGCCAACGGCGCCATCTTCACGGTGCAGGGCAGGGCACTGGCTGCCTGCGCCGCCGACGACGTCCGGGTGCTGGTGGTGGGCAACCCGGCCAACACCAACTGCCTGATCGCCATGAACAACGCCGGCGGCGTGCCCCGCGAGCGGTTCACGGCCATGACCCGCCTCGACCACAACCGGGCCAAGGCCCAGCTCGCGGCCCGTCTCGGCGTCACCGTCGGCGACATCGCCAGGATGACCATCTGGGGCAACCACTCCGCCACCCAGTATCCGGACCTCTTTCACTGCGAGGTGGGCGGCCGGAGCGCAGCCGCGCTCGTAGACGACCAGGCCTGGCTCGAGGACGCCTTCATTCCCACCGTGCAGCAGCGGGGCGCGGCCATCATCGAGGCTCGGGGGGCCTCGTCGGCGGCCTCCGCCGCCAACGCGGCGGTCGACCACGTGCGCGACTGGATGCTGGGTACCCCGCCCGGGGACTGGGTGTCGATGGCGGTGCCCTCCGACGGCAGCTACGGCGTTCCCGAGGGGCTGATCTCGTCGTTCCCGACCACCTGCGACGGCGGCGCCTACCAGATCGTCGGCGGTCTCGACATCGATGACTTCTCCCGGTCCCGCATCGACGCGTCGGTGGCCGAACTGGCCGCCGAGCGCGACACCGTGGCCTCCCTGGGGCTCGTCTAGAAGGCGGGCGCCCCGGTGCCCGAACTGCCGGAGGTGGCAGCCCACGCCGAGCGGCTGTCGAGCGCGTTCTCCGGAGCTTCTCTGGCCCGGTTCCAGCCGCTGCACCCGGCCGCGCTCAAGACCTTCGATCCCAGGCCCGCGGCGGCCGAGGGCAGGACGCTGGCTGCGGTAGGCCATCGGGGCAAGTACCTGCTGCTGCGCTTCGGAGGGTCCGGTGGCGACGGCGCCGCCCCAGACCTCACGTTCGTCGTGCACCTCATGCAGGCCGGACGGCTGCGCGTCGACACCCAGCAGACCCGCAAGCCCAGGGGCGGAATGGCTCGCTGGACCTTCGCCGACCGCGACGCCCTGCTGCTCACCGAGGCCGGCACCGAGCGTCGAGCCGGAGTGTGGCTGGTCGCGGGCGACCCTCTTGAGGCCGAGCCGCTGGCGCGGCTCGGCCCCGACGCCCACGCCATCGGCCGCGACGAGCTCGCCCAGCGTCTGGCCGGGGTCAGCGAGCGGGTTCACGGCTTCCTGCGCGATCAATCGCATCTGGCCGGGATCGGTCGGCTGCTGGCCAACGAGGTCCTCCACGCCGCAGGGATCTCGCCCTTCGCCAACACGTCGCGCCTCGACGGCGAGGCGGCGGATCGCCTCCATTCGGCCATCGGTGCCGCCATCGAGCGGGGCCTGGCCGCGGAGCGGCTGCTCGAGGACATGGGCCGCTCCGCGGACCGGCCCAACGACGTGCACCACCGGGTGGGCGAGGAGTGCCCGGCCTGCGGAGACACCGTGCGTGCCGTCGAGTACCGACGGTACCGGGTGGCCTACTGCCCGGCGTGCCAGACCGGCGGGAAGGTGCTGGCTGACAACACGACCAGCCGCTTCCTCAAGTAGGGCTCCTCAAGTAGCGCTCAAGCAGGGATCGGGCGGGCTCGAGCAGGGATCAGGCGGGCGATGACAGCGCCGCGCCGATCGCATCCATTGCCGGTCGTGCCGCGATCAGCAGCCGCGGGTCGCCGTCCAGATGAAGCCGGCCCTGCGCGAAGGCCCGCTGGGCGGACTTGCCCTCCTCGGCGATCGCCCGGGCCGTCTCGCGGTCCGAGGTGAAGCGCACGAGTCGGTCGGCATGCTGCTCGGCCGCAGGTCCTGTCGCCGCCGTGACGCGGCCCCCGGTCACCCGCACATGCCAGCAGAAGACCGAACCGTCCTCGCTCGACACACGGTGTTCGAGGACGAGGTCCACCGCGCTGTCCACCGGGCATCGCGCCAGCGCGGCGTCGAGCCATGCCACCCACTCGTCGGTGAAGACGTTCGGTGTCTCTGCGGAGTCGGGCTGGATGGTCACCACAGCGCAGGGTAGCCAGCCGCGTAGCCTGACTTGCGTGACGCGCCCGAGCACGGGGGACCTGATCGCCGGAGTGTCGGTGGCGCTGGTGGCCATCCCCCAGTCGCTCGCCTACGCGGAGTTGGCGGGGCTGCCGGCCCAGTACGGCCTGTACGCGACCGCGCTTCCGTCGCTGCTGGCCGCGCTGTTCGTGTCGTCGCGCTACCTGCAGACAGGACCGGTGGCCCTTACTGCCCTGCTCACCCTCGGGGCGCTGTCGGGAGTGGCCGAGCCGGGCGAGGCCAACTACATCCAGAGTGCCGCGCTGCTGGCCCTGCTCGTCGGTCTGATGCGACTGCTGTTCGGGGTGCTGCGCATGGGCCGGGTGGCGTATGTGCTGTCGGAGCCTGTGGTGACCGGGTTCACCGCCGGCGCCGCGGTGGTGATCATCGCCTCGCAGTTGCCCAAGATCTTCGACGTCGACCCCGACGGCGAGGTCCTGGCCGCCGCAGGTCGTGCACTGGCGCGGCCCGGCGAATGGAACTGGGTGGCGATCGCCTTCGCGGCGGGCACGGCAGCCCTGATGATCGGGGGCCGTCGCATGCACCGGCTGTTCCCGGGGGTGCTGGTGGCGGTGATCGTCGGGGTGATCGTGGCCGGCTCCGCCGGCTATGGAGGATCGAAGGTCGGCGACCTCAACGGCGGGTTCATCCCCCTGACTCTGGACTTCCCGTGGTCGGAGGCACCCGGCCTGCTGCTGCCTGCTGCGGTGATTGCCTTGGTGGGGTTCGCCGAACCGGCCGCGATCGCCCGCACCTTCGCGGCGGCCGACCGCCTCCCCTGGAACGCCAACCGGGAGATGGTCAGCCAGGGAGTCGCCAACCTCGCCGCCGCGGTGTCGGGCGCCTTCCCGGTGGGCGGCTCGTTCTCTCGCAGCTCGCTCAACCGTGAGGCCGGGGCCACCAGCGCCTGGTCGGGCGCGATCACCGGCGCCTTCGTCCTGGCCGTGCTGCCGCTCGTGACGCTGCTGGAGGACCTTCCCACCGCGGTGCTCGCCGTCATCGTGATCGTCGTCGTCCTGCGGCTGGTGGACGTGAAGGAGATGGCCCGCCTGCCGCGGGGCTCGTTCCCCCAGGCGCTGGTCGGCGCGGGGACCACATTCGCCACGATCGGGTTCGCGCCCCGCGTGGAGCGAGGCGTGCTGGTGGGCATCGGTCTGGCCATCGCAGTGCACCTCTACCGCGAGATGCAGGTCATCACGCCGGGCGAGCGCAACCACGACACGCTCACGGTGAGGCCCAAGGGCGTGATGTGGTTCGCCACCGTGCCCCAGGTCGAGCGCTCAGTCCGTGAGGAACTGGCCTCCGAGCACAACATCACCTCGGTGGTGGTCGACCTATCGGGAGTCGGGCGCCTCGACTACTCCGGGGCGGTCGCGCTGCGGCGCATCATGGAGAGGGTCTCAGCGGGCGGTGTGACCGCCAGCGTCACCGGCATCCCTCCCAGCGCGTCGGGTGCGGTGCGGGCCGAGCTACAGCACTACGAGTCGTCCTGACTCCACTGGCGCAGGCTGCCGGCGACCGGTCCGACACCGGCCGCCGCGGGCGGGAGGATGCCGTAGGGTGGGGGCGATGGCCGAGGCCGCGAGCACCCTGTCCCACGACGAGCTCGTGGCGACGATGACGGGGGGTATGGCCCGCGACGACCTGCCCGCCTTCGCGGGCTCGGCGAGGCTTCGTCCCGACGGGCGTCCCCGGCCCGAGTTCCGGGCCGAGCTGCGCCGGATCCCCGACGTGATCAATGCGATCACCGTGCTGGCGACGCTGGCCGCGGCGGTGGCGGTGGTAGCGGCGGCCGTCGCCGTCGACCATTGGCTGGCCACCGCGGCCGCGGTGCCGGTCATGGGGGTCGTGATGCTGCGCATGTTCATCCTGCACCACGAGGCCGCCCACCGGCTGCTGTTCTCGAACCGGCTCATCAACGATGTCGTGGGTGTGAGCATCCTGGGATGGCTGCCCTTCGGGACCGGCACCCACCACTACCGGCGGGGCCACGCCAACCACCACCGCGACGAGTTCGGCCCCAAGGAGCCCGACTTCCTGCTCTATTCCCTCTACCCGGTGTCGAGGGCGTCCATGCGCCGCAAGCTGCTGCGGGACCTGTTCGGGGTGTCGGGCTACCGCATCGTCAAGCCCCGCTTCACCGGTCTGGTCAAGCCGCCGTTCCTGCTGCTGAGCCTGCGGTTCTTCGCCGGCCAGGCCGTGGTGCTGGCCGCGTTCTGGGCGGCCGGGCATCCGTGGCTGTACCTGGTCCTGTGGGCCCTGCCGTACTTCAGCTACTACCAGGTAGCCAACCGGCTCCGGGTCATCGCCGAGCACGGCGGGATGACCCGCACCCCCGACCGCCGCAACACCACCCATCACGTGCGCCAGAACTGGGCGGCCCGGCTTCTGCTGGTGCCCTACAACGTGGGCTACCACCTGGCCCACCACGTCGACTCGGGGGTGCCGGCCCGCAACCTGCCGAAGCTGCAGCGCGCCCTGGAGGAGGACGGCTACCTCCCCGCGGGGGCGGTGTGGCCCGACTACCGGTCGCTGTGGCGGGCGATGGTGAGGCCCGAGCCCCAACCCTCGGCCGCGGCCTGATCGTAGGTCTGGCCTCTAGAGCGAGAAGCCGTCGAGGACTTCCTTGAGGGTGTCGATGTTCTCGGATCCGAGCACCACCCTGGAGTTGGTGGCCACGTAGACCAGGTCGAGGTTGACACCGGCCTCGGAGACCTTGGTGGCGAGCTCGGCCAGCTCGCCGGGACGGTCCTTGGCCTGGACCACGACCACCTCCCGCTCCCGGGTGACGCTCGGGCCGTGCGTGTTGGCCAGCGCCCGGTAGACGGGCTCGCTGTGCGGCACGAGGATGTGCAGTTCGGCGGTATGGCCGTTGCCCATGCACGTGGCTGCCGCGATGTTCACGCCTGCGTCGCTGATGGCGGTTGCCACTCTGGCCAGCGCCCCCGGTTTGTTCTCCAACTCGATCACCAGGTCGCTGGCCAATGTCGACATGAGTGCGTGTCCTCCTAGGTTGTGGAGCCCGATCGGCGGGCTCCGGTGATGGGGAACCGACTGTAGGGCAGAACCGGCCGGTTGTGAAGCGGGAGAAGGGTCGCTGTCAACGGCGCCGGGTGCGGCGAGTAGCGTTCACCGGTGCTCGTCGACGCCCACACCCACATCGTGTCGAGCGATCACGAGGCGTATCCGCTGTCGCCGGCCGCGCTGGGCGGGAGCTGGTACCTGCAGTCGCCGTGCTCGGCCGAGGGGATGCTGGCCGAGATGGACGCGGCGGGGGTGCACCGGGCCGTTCTGGTGCAGCCTCTCGGTGCGTACTCCTTCGACAACCGGTACGCGGCCGCCAGCGCGGCTGCGCATCCTGCCCGTCTCGCCGCTGCCTGCTGTGTGGACCCGTATGCGGAGTATGCGGCCCGGACATTGGGCGGCTGGCTCGATCGCCCGGGCGTCGCCGGGGTGCGGTTCTTCGCGCTCTCCGAGCAGCCGCCGTCGTGGCTTAGCGACCCGGCGACGTCGGTGCTGTGGGAGCAGGCGGCCGCGGTCGGCGCCCACGTGATCGTGACCGTCTACGAGAGCCAGCTCGGCGAGCTTGCCTCGGTGCTGGAGCGCTTCGGGGACGCGGTGGTGTCCCTGGATCACTGCGGGTTCTGCGATGTCACCCGTCCGGAGCCGCTGCTGGCGTTGGCCCGGTTCGAGAACCTGCATCTCAAGGTCACGACCAACGTGATCGACGCGGCCGTCGCGGTCGACGGCACCGCCCGCGGGTTCGTCGGACGGCTTGCCGGAGCATTCGGCGCTGAGCGGCTGATGTGGGGCTCCGACTACTGCCAGACCCACGACCGCCCCTACGAGGCGCTGGTCCGCGCCGGGATCGACGCCTTCAGCGATCTCAGCGGCACCCAGCAGGACGCCTGCCTCGGCGGCACCGCTCAGCGGCTCTGGTTCTGATCTACGAGAGAGCGACCTCGTTGAGAAGCGGCTCGCCGGCCAGGTAGCGGCCCAGGTTGTCGGCGAAGACCCGGTGCACCACTTCGAAGAAGCCGCTCGGAGCGGTGGAGCAGTGGGCGGAGATGTAGAGGTTGGGGGCGTCCCATAGCGGGGAGTCCGCTGGCAGGGGCTCCACCGCAGCGACGTCTATGGCGGCGGCCCGCAGCCTCCCGGAGCCCAGGGCGCCGGCGAGAGCGGGCTCGTGCACCAGCGACCCCCGGCCCACGTTCACGAACATGGAGCCGTCCCGCATGGCCGCGAACGCCGCGGCGTCGAGGAGTTCGTGGGTCTCCGGCGACTCGGGGACGGCCGCGACGACGATGTCGCACCGGCCCAGCATGTCGTGGAGCCCGCCGGGGCCTACGACCTCGTCGGCCAGCTCTGATCCGGCCGCGCTGCGGCGCAGGACAATGACTCGCAGGTCGAAGGCGCGGGCCCGGCGGGCCACGGCCTGGTTGATCGGGCCGAAGCCGATGAGGCCGATGGTCCTGCCGGCGATCTCCTCGCCGTACACCGGCAGCCACTTCCTTTGTCGCTGGTTGGCTTCCAGCCGGCGAACCTGCTTGAACTCGCCCAGGATGCGGGCGAACACGAACTCGGCGATCGAGGCGGCGTTGGCTCCCGAGGCGTTGGTCAGCCGGATGCCCGCCTCCGCGAGCCCCGCCGAGGCGAGGTGGGCGACGCCGGCGCCCAAGGCCTGGACCCATCGCAGCCTGGGCGCAGCCTCGACCACGTCGAAGGGCAGGTCGAGGGTGAGGCAGCACTCGATGCGGGCGAACGCCTCCCGCTGCTCGGGCGTGAGCGGGGGAGCGAGGCCGCGCGCGTTGTCGTAGGGAGGAACTCCCCGCTGGGAGCGGAGTTCGGACGGCTCGACGTAGGGCTCGGCGACGATCTCGATCCTCGGGTCGATCGCCGCCAACTCCGCCAGGTGCCCTTCGAAGTCGTCGTTGAAGTCCCCCGGGTAGAGCACCCCGACGACCAGCCGTTCGCTCACAGGCTGGAGTCCCCGCAGCAGGCGCTCGGCTCGCCGGTCATGCCGACCCGGTCAGCAGAAGCAGGGTCCGCTCCACGGCCCGGTCGGCCCGATCGATGACGCTGGCCTCGTCGGTGCCGCCCAGCGGGTGGTCGACGGACACGATCCTGGTATCGGGCACTCCCAGGGTGGCGGCCACCTCAGATGCGAGGGCCTCGAAGGCGGTGGTGGCCACCAGGACGGTGGGAATCCCGGCGGCTTCGAGGCTGACGGAGTCGTGGACACTCCACGACGTGCAACTGCCTCAATCGGCTGAGCCGGTCAGCACGACCTGCGCCTCCGCCAGCCGGGCCAGCACGTCGTCGGGAGCGGGCAGGGCTGCGTTCTTGCGCTCCACCACCCCCACGCCGGCTCCGGTGCGGGCTGCGAGCCGCTCCGCCATGCGCCCCAGCAGCAGCCCCGCGTTCGGCTTGGAGTTGTCGAGTACCCCGATCCGCTTGCCGGCCAGGACTCCGGCGCCCGGGGCCAGGCCGGTGGGCGCAGCTCCGACTGCTCCGTCGGGGGCGTAGACCTCCATGTTCGGTTCCTCCTGCGTCTAGTGCTCCACCGGCACCGTGGCGCTGGAGGTCATGCCCCAGCTGGGGATGACCGAGCTGTGCTTGCCGGGACCCCCGACCACGACGATTCTGATGTTGGCGGGATGCTCGGTGACCGGCATCGCCGAGTCGTCGGGCAGGGCCTCCTGCCAGGGCGCCCAGGCCCTGAGCGCGAATGCGGCCCGGAGGTCGCCGGCTCTGATGCGGGCCCGCTCGTGGATGTAGGACGCCACATGGCTGCGGGTCCATCCCGCGGCCGCGCAGGCGGCGGCGTGCTCGGGGCACAGCATCACGAAGAACTCGCCGCTGCTGACCGGCGCGTTGTTGGAGCCCAGCGACGTCATGGCCGACGCGACCTTGTCGAGGATCGGCGCAGGCCCGCTCGCCTCCATGTCGTGCACGTTGTGGGGGGCCTCCCCGCAGTGGACGGTCACCGCCGACGGCGCGTCCACCCCGACGCTGGCGGCGTAGCCGCCCCAGGGCGACTCGTCCAGGTTCTCGGCCACGCAGTAGGCGTACTTGGCCGGTCCGCCCTGGGTGGAGGCGTCGCCGGCTCCGGGGACCGCGCCCGCGACGTGCAGCAGGATCAGGCGGAGGGCCCGGCCGGTGGCCGCGTTGGCCACGTTGCCCGGGCCGAAGGCTCCGAGCCCGGCGTTGTAGCCCGCGGTGCGGGCGACCTCGCCGTGCACGACCAGCATCGGCGCCACCGGATGGGTGGTGGCGTTGACGCCCCGCAGGTTGACCTCGGGGCGGGCCAGGGCCCGCACCGCGGCGACGAGAACACCCAGGTGCTCGGGGCGGCAACCGGCCAGAACCGCGTTGACCGCGATGATCCTTCGGGTGGCCATGCCCGACCGAGGGGGCAGCACCGCGATCACTTCATCGGGGTCTCGGGCGGATCCGGCCAGCATGTCGTCGACCCGCTCGGCGGTGGGGGCCACCAGCGGGAGACCGTCGCCCCAGCCGCGCTGCGCGAAGACGTCCCGGACGGTGTCCGGGTCCGCGGACGCGACCTCGAGCATCTCCGACGCATCGGTCATCGTTCCCCAGTCTGCTGCCTCCGAGGCTCGATCGCGAGTTCAGGCGGCCGGGCACCGGTGCGCGGGCCGGCGCCGACCGCTCAGCCTGTAGTTTCATCACCTGAAATCCACTGACAACTATGCTGGTGCAACGGCGTGATGGCTAACCGACGGCGCACTAGCCTGCGGCCATGGCCACCGAGCGCCGCCGTCGCCGGCCCAGGGAGTCCGTCGCCGCCAAGCCGAGCGGGCCCGCCCAGCCGTCCTGGCGGTTGCACGAGCGCGGCTTCGAACCGACGCCGGCGGTGAGCGACGACGAGCTGGAGGCCATCCACGAGGCGTCGCTGGCGGTGCTGCGCGACACCGGGATGGACTTCCTTCATCCCACCGCCCGGCAGATGTGGGCCGACGCCGGCGCCGGCGTGGACGGGGACCGGGTCCGTCTCGATCCCGAGATGGTCACCGAGCTGGTGGCCTCGGCGCCCTCGGAGTTCGTTCTGCATGCCCCCGACCCGGCCAGGCACCTGCCCATGGGCGGGCGCAGCATGGCCTTCGCCGCGGTGGCGAGCCCCCCGAACGTGGCCGACCGGGCCGGCGGGCGCCGCACCGGCAACCACCAGGACTTCCGGAGGCTCGTCATGTTGAGCGAGGTTCTCAACGCGGTGGCGATGCACGGCGGCTACCCGGTCGAGCCGGTCGATGTCCACTCCTCGGTCCGCCATCTGGTGACCACCCGCGACCTGCTGACGCTGTCGCGCAAGGCCATCCACTGCTACTCCCTCGGCGCCCAGCGCAACCAGGACTGCCTGGAGATGGTGCGCATCGTGCGGGGCGTCAGTCACGAGCAGCTCGAGTCTGAGCCGTCGATCTTCACGGTCATCAACTGCAACTCGCCCCTGCGGCTCGACACACCCATGCTGGAGGGGATCCTGCAGTACTCGGCCCGCAACCAGGTGGTGGTGGTAACGCCGTTCACTCTGGCCGGGGCCATGGCACCGGTGACGGTGGCCGGTGCGGTGGTGCAGCAGAACGCCGAGGCCCTGGCCGGGATGGCCTTCTGCCAGCTGGTGCGCAAGGGCGCGCCGGTGATCTACGGCGGATTCACCTCCAACGTCGACATGCAGTCGGGCGCACCGGCCTTCGGCACCCCCGAGTACATGAAGGCCGTGCTGCTGGGGGGCCAGCTCGCCCGCCGCTACGGCATCCCGTACCGATCCTCCAACGCCTGCGCGGCCAACGCGGTGGACGCCCAAGCCGCCTACGAGAGCGTGTTCTCGCTGTGGGCGACGGTAATGGGCGGGGCCCACATGGTGATGCACGGCGCGGGCTGGATGGAGGGCGGCTTGCAGGCCTGCTTCGAGAAGATGGTCATCGACGCCGACATGCTCGGCATGGTGGGGGCCTTCCTCGAGCCGCTGGCCACCGACGCCGACTCGCTGGCGGTGGAGGCCATCGCCGAGGTCGGCCCGGGCGGCCACTTCTTCGGCACGGCCCACACGCTGGCCCGCTACCGCGACGCCTTCTTCAAGCCGATGGTGTCTGACTGGCGCAACTACGAGTCCTGGGCCGAGGCCGGCTCGCCGACCGCGCTGGACCATGCCGAGCGGCTGGTGGGGGAGCTGCTGGCGGCCTACGAGCCGCCCGCGCTCGCTGACGACGTGCGGGCCGAGTTGGACGACTTCACCGACCGCCGCATAGCCGAGGGCGGGGTCGACACCGACTTCTAGCCTCCTACCCGCTGTTGAGGCGGTGAGGCCGTTGCGCTCGGGCGGCCGGTCGTGGTGTACTTCGCGCCATGAGGCGTGCAGGGGACGGGGGGCCGAGCCCCACATCCGAGGACTTCTGGTCCGGGACCCGCAGGCTCCTGGAGCAGGCCGGCGGCCTGCCGCCGGTGGCCTACACCGGCGAGGAGTTCTTCGACACCGAACGGCGCCGGCTGTTCGGCCGCGGCTGGGTGGCGGTGGCTTCCAGGTCCGAGGTGGCCGAGCCGGGGCGGCTGCTGGCGCGCGATGTCGGCGGCACGTCCGTGCTGATCGTCCGGGGCCATGACGGGGTGCTGCGGGGCTTCGTCAACTCGTGCCGCCACCGGGGGACGGAGCTGGCGTCGGAGGACTGCTCGGTGTCGCGGATGATCCGCTGCCCCTACCACCGTTGGGGATACGGCCTCGACGGGACGCTGCTGGCGACCCCGCTGTTCGACGAGGTGCCGCGACCCGGCTTCGACCCGGCCGAGCTGTCCTTGCTGCCGGTGCGGGTGGAGACATGGGGCTTCCAGGTGTTCGCCTGCCTGGACGAGCAGACGCCGCCTCTGGCCGAGTGGCTGGGCGACCTGCCCGAGCGGATGGCCGGCTACGGCTTCGAAGGCTGGTACGTCCACGAGAAGTGCAGCTTCGACGTGGCCGCCAACTGGAAGCTGATCACCGAGAACTTCCAGGAGTACTACCACCTGGCATGGGTCCATCCCGAGCTGGCCAAAGTGTCGCGGGTTCGGGACCACTACCGCTACCAGGGGCCGGGCCTGTACTGCGGTCAGACCACCACGCCGGTGTCGGGCGACGAGCGCGACGACTGGCTCGTGCTGCCCCCGGCGTCGGGGCTGGACGGGTCCGACTCGGTCAGCGGCCGGTTCGTGGCCGTGTTTCCCAACCTGACACTGGCCGTGCTTCCCAGCCATGCCTTCGTGATGCGCCTGGAGCCGCTGTCGGCGGGAGCCACCCGCGAGCACTGCACGTTCCTGTTCCCGCCCACCACCGATCCCGACACCGTCGGCGACGCCTTCGAGGCCACCCGCAAGTTCTGGATCGAGGTCAACAACGAGGACATCGACATCTGCGAGCGGTCCCAGCGGGGGCTGGCCCTCGGAGCGGCACCGCCCGGGCCGCTGTCGCCCCGCTTCGAGGAGCCGCTGCACCGCTTCCACAACATGGTGGCCGACTGCATGACTGCGGACTCGTTGGCCACCGGGTTGACCGTGCCAGGTGGGGACGGCCCCGAGGACGCCGAGCGCTACGGCTGCGGGCCGAACCCCGCTCTGCCCGCCATCGACGCCCGCCGCTGGTCGAGCACGGACTGATCGGCGCGCGCCGGCTCCGGGAGAGACTCGGATGAAGACCCAGGCGCGGGTGGTGGTGGTCGGCGGGGGAGTGATCGGGGCCAGCGTCCTCTACCACCTCACCAAGGCGGGCTGGTCCGACGTGGTGCTGGTGGAGCGCACCGAGCTCACGGCCGGATCCACCTGGCACAGCGCGGGCGGCATGCACACCCTCAACGGCGATCCCAACGTGGCCCGGCTCCAGCGCTACACGATGGAGCTGTACGCCGAGATCGAGCGGATCTCCGGCCAGGACTGCGGCATCCACATGCCGGGCGGGATCATGCTGGCCGACACCCCCGAGCGGCTCGACTGGCTGCGGATGACCCATGCCCGGGGCCGCTACCTCGGCATGCAGACCGAGATGGTGTCGATCGCCGAGGTCGCCGAGATGGTGCCCTTGATCGACCCCAAGCACTTCGTGGGAGCGATGCTCGACGCCCATGAGGGCCACGTCGATCCGGCCGGGGTGACCCACGCCTTCGCCAAGGCGGCCCGGCTGGCGGGCGCCGAGGTGTACCGCAACTGCTGGGCCCGGGCCATCGAGCGCCGGGCCGGCGGGGGCTGGCGGGTGGTGGTCTACGACACCGCCAGCGGCGAGGACCTGGGCGCGATCGACTGCGAGCACGTCGTGAACTGCGGGGGCCTGTGGGCCCGCGAGGTCGGTCGCATGGCGGGGCTGGAGTTGCCGGTGCTGGCCATGGAGCACACCTACCTGGTGACCGAGCCCCTCGAGGAGGTGATCGAGTACAACCGCAGCACGGGCCGGCGGCTCAGGCACATGATCGACTTCGGCGGCGAGCTCTACACCCGGCAGGAGGGCCAGGGGATGCTGCTGGGCACCTACGAGCAGGCCTGCCTGCCCTGGGCGCCCCGCGAGACGCCGTGGGACTTCTCCATGAAGCTGCTGGCCCCCGACCTGGACCGCATCTCGCCGTCGCTGGAGGTCGCCTTCGCTCATTTCCCGGTGCTGGCCAATGCGGGGATACAGCGGGTGGTGAACGGTCCGTTCACGTTCGCCCCCGACGGCAACCCGCTGATCGGCCCGGTGCGGGGACTGCCGGGCTACTGGACGGCGTGCGGGGTGATGGCCGGGCTCTCGCAGTGCGGCGGGGTAGGGCTGGCGGTGGCCAACTGGATTGTGGAGGATGATCCCGGGGCGGATGTGTGGGCCATGGACGTGGCCCGCTTCGGCGACTACACCACGCTCGCCTACACCAGCGTCAAGGTGCGCGAGAACTACGCCCGCCGGTTCCGGATCACGTTCCCCAACGAGTTCCTGCCCGAGGGTCGGGGCGTGCAGACGTCGCCCATCCACGACCGGCTGGTGGAGGCCAACGCGGTGTGGGGCGACGTTTTCGGGCTCGAGTCGTCGCTGTGGTTCCAGGAGCCGGGACTGGAGCCGGTGGAGGAGGTGACCTTCGGCCGCTCCAACGCCTGGGACCGGGTGCGGGCCGAGACCCTGGCCGTGCGGGCCGGCGTAGGCCTGATGGAGACCACCGGCTTCGCGAAGTTCCTGGTGGAAGGGCCGGGCGCTCGGGGTTGGCTCGACCGCCTGCTGGCCGGACGGATCCCGGTGCCGGGCCGGATGGCGCTCACCCCGATGACCAACCCGGCCGGCAACTTGGCCGGCGACCTGACGGTGGCGTGCCTGCCGGCTGCGCCGGGGCGAGCCGAGGGTCCGGTGCGAACGGTGGTGGGCGGGACGACCGGCAACGTGCGCGACGGCGAGCGGTTCGTGGTGTTCGGCTCGGGGATCGCGGAGCGCTATTACGAGCGCTGGTTCGACGCCCACCTGCCTTCGGGCGGCTCGGTGCGCTACCGGACGCTGGGGGCGGAGCTGTGCGGCCTGGCCGTCGCCGGTCCGGCGGCGCGGGCGCTGCTGGAGGAGGTGGCCGACGTCGATGTGTCCGCCCACGGGATGCGGTTCATGGCCTTCACGGAGATGAGCGCAGGCCTGGCCCCGGTGTGGTGCGGGCGGATCAGCTTCACCGGCGACCTGGGCTACGAGCTGTGGATGCCGGCGAGGTACCAGCGCTACGTGTTCGACCTGCTGCGGTCGGTCGGGGCTGCGCACGGGCTGGAGCTGTTCGGCCTGCACGCCCTGAACTCGCTGCGCCTGGAGAAGGGCTTCGGGTCGTGGCTGCGCGAGTACCGGCCCATCTACGACCCGTTCGAGGCCGACCTGGGCCGCTTCGTTCGCATGGGGAAGGACTTCATCGGTCGCGACGCCCTGGCCGCCAAGTACGGCGAGGGGGGTCCGCCGGGCGGGAAGCCGGGGGCGGGCATGCGCCTGCGCACCTGGACGGTTGACGTGGGCACCGGGCCTGACGCGGTCGACGTGGTCGGCGACGAGCCGGTATGGCACGACGGCCAGGTGGTCGGTTGGGTCACCTCCGGCGGCTACGCCCACCACAGCGAGGTGTCGGTGGCCATGGGCTACGTCCCCGCCGAGCTGGCCGAGTCGGCCGGCCCGTTCGAGATCGAGATAATCGGAACCCGCCGCCCCGCCAAGCTGGTGGAGGGCTGCCTCTGGGACCCCGAAGCCACCCGCATGAGATCCTGACGGCTCCGCGCCCGCCGGCAGCGCAACGCAATGGCCCGGATGCGTCAAGCCTCGCGTCTAGGGGACTGTGGCTAGGAACCAGCGGGTTGGTTGTGCGCCACTGACGGCGGCGGGATCGCTGGTCTCCCAGCTGGCCACGCGGGCGACGATGAAGTCCCGGCCTACGGCGAACTCGGCCCATATCGTGGAGTCGTCGATCCCGAAGGCGTCGGCCAGGCTCTCCCAGCCCCACCGGTCGCCGTCGGGTGACCATCCCACCCACTGCAGCGGCCGCTCGGGCTCGTCGCCGGGGGCCGTGTCCAACTGGGCCGACGCCATCCCGAACAGGAAGGCAAGGTCGTCGGCGGTGAACGTGACGAGGTCCTCGCCGGTGTCGGGATCCTCGAACACCAGCGCGATCGACGGGCCGTCATCGACCTGACGGACCCCGTCGGGAAGGATGTCCGTCCGTAGGTCCTCGGGACCGAAGACATAGACGGCGGCGCCATCGGCGAGATCCCACATCGTGAGGCCACCCTCGGGCTCGTTGTAGCGGAGTTCGTATCCGTCTCTGTCGACCCGGGTCACGACTGGCTCGTTGCTGATCCCGGACGGGATGTCCTGTGCCGTCGCGATGAGGACGAGGCCGGCTGGGCCCACCACCAGGAGCCCGAGGTCACTGAAGCCGTCAAGAGCCGCAACCGTCGCCAGCCTCTGGCCAGGGGTTGCCCGCTGAACCGCGAACGACGGCCCGGCGCCGGATGTCACCGTCCAGGTGGTGCCGTCGGCCGCGACCGTCCCGGCGAAGAAGTCGGGTCCGAGCGACGGTCCCTCGCTCCACGCAAGCCCGTCAGGCGAGCTGAGAACGGTTCCGCCCGAGTCATCGACCGCCATCAGCGTGAATCCATCACCGGTGGCCGCACCCGACGAGATCAGGCCGTCGAAGCTGGCTGCCACCTCCCCGGACGCACCGTCGCTCACATAGAAGCGGGTTTGCAGGACATCGAACGGGTTGGCCAGGTCGAACATCTCGTCGAAGGTGAGGCCGACCTCGTCGTAGGTCAGATCCAGCTCGTCGTAGGCCAGGTCATGCTCATCGGTGAAGACGAGGGCGCCGTAGACGGCGGTGAGGCTGAACGCTGTGGAAGTCAAGTCGGAATAGGGGTACGGGGCATCGGCATCGATCAGCGTGAATGACACCCCGTCGGGGGTGGGCAGGCTGAAGATCACCTTCTTGCCGGGAGGCAGCAGACCGAGATCGGTGAGAAGCGCTTGACCGTCGAAGCTCGGAGAGGTCAGCAGCGACACCACGATGCGCTCGCCCGACACCAGCACCGACGATGCACGGAGGCTCAGTCCCGCGTACGGAGACGACGCCTCGGCCGGAATGTCGATGGCCACCTCAGTCCAGGTGGCGCCCCGATCGTCGCTGAAGAACACCCGATCAGGACCGATGTCGGCTCGGTCGACATCGGGCAGCCGGCCGGTGACGACCCAGCGATCCGCGGACACGTTGACCTGCTCGGGGAACAAGTTCTCCGGCATTGGGACCTCGGTCCAGTCCGTGCCGTTCGCCGAGACCACGACCCGCTGCCCGAAGAACCCTCCGTCGCCGTCGTTCCACGCTCGGGCGATCACCCGGCCGTCGCCCACCGACTCGAGTTTGAAGAGGTTGTCGAAGCCCGGATCGATCTCGGTCCACTCCAGCACCGGGCCTGTGGACGTGATCTGAGGCACGGGGGTCGCCGGGGAGGGCGCAAGCTCCTCGCTGGCGGTGTCAGACTCCGGCCCGTCGGGCTCCGTGTCAAGGGCATCGGGCTCGCCGGCGGCCGGCTCCGGATCGGTGAGGGTCGCTGCGCCGGACAGGTCCGGTTCGGGTTCGAGCCCCGACTCCGGATCGGGGGCTGCCGGCTGGTCGGCCGTGATGGCGGGGACCGGGGCGAGGTCGTCGTCGGCGCTGCAACCGGCCACGACCCCGATGGCCACCCCCACCGCGGCGACCGCCACCACCGCAAGCCTCAGAACGCGAGCCTTGGACAAGTGTTTGATCAGGCCCTGCTGGACTGTCGACCTCGGACGGATCCGTAGACGCTACTCGCGGCTCCAGGAGGGCACGTCCGGGTCGAGGGTGTGGTAGTCGGAGACGTCGTCGACGAACAGGGCCCGTTCGGTGGACACCCCGGTGGGCAGGTCCAGGGTGCCTGCGCAGATGGCGATGCCGTCGATCTGGTCCGCCGGTCCCTCGATCACCTTCCAGAACAGCGATGCGCCGCACTCCCGGCAGAAGCCGTAGGCCACGTTGGGATCGTCGGCGGGGTAGTGCCAGGCCAAAGTGGCGTCGGACAGGAGCCTCAGATCGGAGCGCTTGCACCCCGACGCGGCCATGAAGTGGCCGGTCCAGCGGCGGCAGCGCCAGCAATGGCAGTTCCACACCGGGCGGATCGGGCCGTGCACCTCGTAGCTCACGGCACCGCACAGGCAGTGGCCCGAGGGCGGAGCGCCGGGCCCGGACCGGGTGTTCTCGTTCACGGCAGTCCCTTCGCAGTAGGGGTCGGCAGCGGTAGGGTCGCGATTGTTGCACGGCACGGGGCCAGCAGGAACCCCGGTGCGAACTGTCGAGGGGACCATGGCAGACGACGACCGCCGCTATGACTACGTGATCGTGGGCGGCGGCTCGGCCGGTTGCGCGCTGGCCAACCGGCTCAGCGCCGACCCGGCGACGTCGGTGCTGGTGCTGGAGGCGGGCCGGCGGGACTGGCGCTTCGACGTCTACATCCACATGCCCGCGGCGCTGTCGTTCCCCATCGGCAACCGCTTCTACGACTGGCAGTACACCTCCGAGCCCGAGCCCCACATGGGAGGCCGCCGCGTCTACCACGCCCGGGGCAAGGTCCTGGGCGGGTCCTCGAGCATCAACGGCATGATCTTCCAGCGGGGCAACCCCCTCGACTACGAGCGCTGGGCCGCCGACGAGGGGATGCAGGACTGGGACTACGCCCACTGCCTGCCGTACTTCAAGCGCATGGAGGCCTGCCTGGCCGGCGACGACCACAGCGGCCCCGAGAGCACCCGCGGCCTCTACCGGGGCAGCCAAGGTCCTCTCGTGCTGGAGCGGGGCCCGGCCCTCAACCCGCTGTTCGAGGCCTTCCTGGCGGCCACCGAGCAGGCCGGGCACCCCCGAACCACCGACGTCAACGGCTACCGCCAGGAGGGCTTCGCGGCCTTCGACCGCAACGTCCACCGGGGCCGGCGACTGAGCGCGGCCCGGGCCTACCTGCACCCGGTGCTGCGCCGCCCGAACCTGCACCTGGTCACCCGGGCTCTCACCACCAAGATCGGATTCGACGGCACCCGGGCCACCGGCGTCACCTACACCAGGGGCGGGAAGACCCGCACCGCGCAGGCAGGCGAGGTGATCTGCTGCGGCGGCTCCATCAACTCGCCGCAGCTGCTGCAGCTGTCCGGCGTGGGCCCGGCCGACCTGCTGCGCAGCCACGGCATCGACGTCGTCGCCGACGTGCCCGCAGTGGGCGCCAACCTCCAGGACCACCTCGAGGTGTACGTGCAGTACGCCTGCAAGCAACCGGTGTCGATGCAGCCCAACCTGGCCAAGTGGCGCCGGCCCTGGATCGGCCTGCAGTGGCTGGCCCGCCGAGGCCCGGGCGCCACCAACCACTTCGAGGCCGGCGGCTTCATCCGCAGCAACGACGACGTCGCCTACCCGAACCTGATGTTCCACTTCCTGCCCATCGCCGTCCGCTACGACGGCACGGTGCCCGAGGGCGGCCACGGCTACCAGGTGCACGTCGGGCCGATGTACAGCAACTCGCGCGGGACGGTGCAGATCACCTCCGCCGACCCCCGGGCCAAGCCCGCGCTCCGCTTCAACTACCTGTCTACTGACGAGGACCGCCGCGAGTGGGCGGAGGCGGTGCGACACGCCCGCCACATCCTCAACCAGCCGGCCATGGAAGCCTTCAACGGCGGCGAGGTGTCGCCCGGTCCTGCGGTGAGCACCGACGACGAGATCCTCGACTGGGTGCGCCGCGACGCGGAGACCGCGCTGCACCCCTCCTGCACCGCCCGCATGGGCCTGGGCGACGACAGCGCCATTCACCCCGACACGCTGGAGGTCCACGGCACCACGGGGCTGCGGGTCGTGGACGCCTCATCGATGCCGTACGTGACCAACGGCAACATCTACGCGCCGGTGATGATGCTGGCCGAGAAGGCCGCCGACCTGATACGCGGCGACACGCCACTGCCGGCTGAGCCGGTGGAGTTCTACCGGGCCGGCAAGGGCCCGAGCGGGTAGCGGCGCGCCGTTGTGACGTAATTCACACCCCATCTGACCTGTAGTTCTTTGCAATTCGGCGTGATCGGCGAAACAATCAGGTAAACGCCGAACATGTGGCGTAACAACAGCAGGAAAGGAGCGAGCGTGAGTTCACTTCCCGTTGTCAACACCAGGGTCAGCGCCTCGACCGTATGGCGAGACGCGCTGGGTCCCGGCTACGCCGTCGGCGTGGCTGAGGGGCTGTTGCGGGTGGCCGGCGAGGCTGCCGGACGGCCCTATCGTGCCCGCCGCTAACCGACCGCCGGCCCGCGAGGGTCGGCACCACGCCCCCGCCTGAGGGCAGGCGCCCTCAGACAAGCTCGAGGCCCCGCCGGAGCCGGTTTCCCCCCAATTGCCGGCACGGCGAGGGCCTCGACGCGTGCAGCCCCGTAGGCTTCGGCGTCGTGGTAGAGCCCGACTTCCTGCGCTTCGACACGCTGAGCCTGCACGCCGGCCAGCACAGCGATCCCACCACCGGAGCCCGGGCCGTCCCCATCTACTTCACGACCTCGTACACCTTCGAGGACGTCGACCACGCGGCCGGGCTGTTCAACCTCGAGATCCCGGGCCACATCTACTCCCGGATCTCCAATCCCACCGTGGCCGTGCTGGAGGAGCGGATCGCGGCCCTCGAGGGCGGTGTGGGTGCGGTGGCGACCGCCAGCGGCCAGGCCGCCTTCTTCCTGGCTGTGGCCACGCTGATGGACTCGGGCTCCCACATCGTGGCCAGCCGCAACATCTACGGCGGCACCCATAACATGCTGAACCTCACCCTGCGGCGCTTCGGCATCAGCACCACCTTCGTCGATCCCCGCCGTCCCGACGACTTCGCGGCCGCCGTCGGCGCCGACACCCGGCTCGTCTTCGCGGAGACGCTCGGCAATCCCGGCATCGAGGTGCTGGACATTCCGGCGGTTGCCGAGGTGGCCCACGAGCACGGGCTGCCGCTGATGGTGGACGCCACCTTCTCCACGCCGTACCTCATCCAGGCCTTCGAGCACGGCGCCGACATCGTGATGCACTCCGCCACCAAGTTCCTGGGCGGTCACGGCGTGGCCCTCGGAGGCGTGCTCGTCGACGGCGGGCACTTCGACTGGGACGCCTCGGGCCTGTTCCCGACAGTCACCGAGCCCTACGCCGGCTACCACGGCATCAGCTTCAGCGACGAGTTCGGGCCGAGCGCCTTCATCAGCCGGGCCCGGGTCGAGGGGCTGCGCGACTTCGGCGCCTGCATGAGCCCGGCCAACGCCTTCCAGATCCTTCAGGGCATCTAGACGCTGCCGTTGCGGATGCAGCGCCACGTGGCCAACACTGCGGCCGTGGTGGAGGCGCTGGCCGCCAACGACGCGGTTACGTGGGTCAAGTACCCCTCGATGCTCGACCATCCCGACCACGAACTGGCCCTGCGGCTCTACCCCCGGGGCACCGGAGCCATCCTGAGCTTCGGCATCGCGGGCGGGAGGGAGGCTGGAGCCAAGTTCATCTCCGCGGTCCGCGTGGCCTCTCACCTGGCCAATGTGGGCGACGCCAAGACCCTGGTGATCCACCCGGCCAGCACCACCCATCAGCAGATGTCGGCCGAGGACCTGGCCGCGGCCGGAGTCGGCGAGGACCTGGTGCGCATCTCGGTCGGCTTGGAGGACCCGCGCGACATCGTCGAGGACCTCGAGCGGGCTCTCAAGGCCTCGCAGCGCTAGAGGATGCGTTCCCCGGGTTCTCGGTGTGAGTTCTACGGCTGGACGACACCCAGCGCACCCGAGATCCACCCGAGGGGCGAGATGAGAGTCCGACTCAGCGCCCGAGCGACCCCGGAAGCAGCCCGGTGGAGACGCTGATCGACGGGCGTGTCGTGCGCTGCGCCACCGGCGGGCGCAGCCTCGACGGCGAGGAGCCCGGCGCGGTGCTGGTGCACGGAGCGGGCGGCGACCGCACGGTCTGGCAGCTCCAGACCCGCTGGATCGCCCACCACGGCTACCGGGCTGCGGCCGTGGACCTGCCCGGCCACGGCGGCAGCGACGGGCCGGCCCTCGCAACCATCGCCGAGATGGGGGAGTGGCTGGCGACGGCTGTGGAGGCGCTGGGCCTGGCGCCGGCCCATCTGGTCGGCCACTCGATGGGGACCTTCGTGGCGCTGGAGGCGGCGGCTCAGCGGCCCGAGGTGGTCCAGTCGCTGGTGCTGCTGGGCACGGCCGGCGCGATGCCGGTGCATCCCGACCTCCAGGCGGCAGCCGACGCCGACGATCCCCTGGCCGGTCGGCTCATCACGTCCTGGGGGATCGGCAGCCGGGCCCACACCGGAGGCCACGCCTCGCCGGGAATGTGGCTCATCGGGGGCAACACGTCGCTGCTGGACCGGGCCCGTCCGGGAGTGCTGGCCGGCGACCTGGCGGCCTGCGACGCCTACGACGGCGCCGAGGACGCGGCAGCCCGGGTCCGGTGCGGCGTGACGCTGATCCTGGGCCGTGAGGACAAGATGACCCCCAACAAGGGGGCCGCGCGGATGATCGAGGCCTTCGACGATGTCCGGACCGTGTATCTCGACCGGGTCGGCCACTTCCTGCAGATCGAGAGCCCCATCCCGGTGCGCCGGGCCATCGCGGAGGCGCTGGATCGCGCCTGACCCCGAGTGTGACGGAAGTCACTCTCTAGCCGTTTCCGGGGCCGGCGCCGCTGACTTACGATCCCGCGGTGGCCTCCGGTGCGGTGGTGCGGCCCGAGCCGGGCGACGACGATGGGCTGGCGGGCGGACCGTGGATCGACACGCGCGGCGACGGCCTCGGAGCGGTCAGGTCGCTGCTGGCCGGCGTGGTCCTGGTCATGGCCTGCAACGGCCTGCTGCGGGTGGCGCTGGGAGTGCGGGCCGAACTGGAGGACTTCGGGCTGGCCGTGACCGGTGTGGTGATGGCCGGCTACTTCCTGGGGTTCCTGTTCGGGACCAGGGCGGCCGAGTACTTCATCGCCACCGTAGGCCACATCCGGGTGTTCGCGGCCCTGGCCTCGGTGGGCTCGGCCGCCTCGATCCTGCACGCCATCTGGGTCGACCCCGTGTCTTGGACGGTGCTGAGGCTCGCCTACGGCCTGTGCCTGGCCGGCCTGCTGGTGACCGTCGAGTCCTGGCTCAACGACATGGCCACCAACGAAACCCGGGGTCGGATGCTGTCGCGCTACATGATCGTGACGATGGGCGGGATGGGCGCCGGCCAGCTGATGCTCAACCTCGCCGACCCCGGCAGCTTCGAGCTGTTCGTGGTCTCCTCCGCGCTGATCTCGGTCGCGCTGGTGCCGGTGGCGCTGTCGGCTTCCACCGCGCCTCCACTGGTGGTGCCCGAGCCGATCTCGTTGAGCAAGCTCCTGAAGGTCGTGCCCCTCGGGTTGGTCACCGCGTTCTGGGTGGGCGTGTCCCAAGGCTGCCTCATGGGACTCGGAGCGTTCTACGCCGCCACCGAGGGCCTGCCCAACACCCGGATCTCGCTGTTCGTGGTATCACCCATAGTGGGGTCGGTGGTGTTCCAGTGGCTGGTCGGGAGCGCCTCGGACCGGGTGCCCCGCCGCTACGTCATCCTGATCGTGGCGGTGGCTGCGGCCGGCTCCGCGTGCCTGCATCTGATGGTGAGTCCGGGATCAGCGCTGTCGTTGCTGCTGATGTTCGTCCACGGCGGCTCGACGTTCCCGCTGTACTCGCTGGCCGTGGCCACCACCGCCGACGGTGTCGCGCCCGCCCAGCTGACGGGCGCGAGCGCCTCGCTGGTTCGAGTCAGCGGCGTGGGCGCCGTGATCGGGCCGACCCTGGGAGGCGCACTCATGGCGCTCATCGCACCGTGGGCGTACTTCGCGGTGCTGGTCGGGGCCCATCTGGTGATCGCGCTCTACGTCGTGTACCGCATGTTCGTGAAGCCCGCGCCGCCGGTGGAGGACCAGGGCCGCTTCGATCCCTGGCCGGTGCGGGCCTCCGCGGTGGCCGCAAACCTCCTGAGGCGCCCCCGCCGGGCCTGAGAGCGTGCGAGTGCGCCGACCGGCGCAGCCACAACGCCTATTGTTCGCAGTCATGAGACCACGACGCAGCCCTCGTCGCCGGGTGCGCTGGGGGGTCGTGGCCGTCGTCGCCCTGATGGCAGCCGCGTGCGGCGACTCGGGCGAGGCCCCCGACAGTTCCCAGTCGCCGGCAGCCCCGGACGCCGGCGCCGTCGACGCCGAGAGCACGGACGGGGCCCAGCCCTCGGACCCCGGCCCTGACGGCACCGAAGCCCCAGCACCCGCTGACCGGCCCGGTGGCGAGATCGTGCTGGCCGTGGAGCAGTGGCCCGAATGCCTCAACCCGCTCACGTCCTGCGCCAACGCCAGTTGGCTGCTCTGGTCGGTGCTCGTGCACGTCCAGCCCCGGCTCATGGAGTTCGACGCCGACAACAACATCGGGGCCTCGCCGGTACTGGCCGAGGAGCCGACGGTCGACAACGGCGGAGCGGTGCTCAACGACGACGGAACCCTCACGATCACGTACCGCCTGAGCCCCGAGGCCCGCTGGAGCGACGGCACTCCCATCACCAGCACCGACGTGTGGTTCACCTGGCGGGCCAAGCTCGACACCGAGGGCTCGCTCAACACCATCGGGTACGAACTGATCACCGCGGTGGACCATGACGACCCGCAGACCGCGGTGGTCACGTTCTCGGAGGTCTACGCGCCCTGGCGCTACCTGTTCGACCCGATCCTGCCCGCACACGCCTTCGACGGCGAGACCGACATCTCCGGCCACTGGAACGACTCGATCCCGATCTCGGGAGGCCCATGGCTCCAGCATTCGTGGAGCCCCGAGCAGCACATCCTGGTTCCCAACGAGAACTACTGGGTCCCCGAGCGGATGCCGCTGGTGGACCGGGTGGTAATGGTCCCCAGGGAGGACACCGACACCGAGATAGTGGCCCTGCAGACGGGCGAGGCCATGGCCGCCTTCCCCCAGCCCTTCCCGGGGGCCAAGGAGCGCCTGGCCGCGCCCCTGGCGTTCGTTGCCGGTTCGGGCACGTTCATAGAGGGCCTGTGGATCAACCAGCGCGCCCCCGACCGCTACTTCGACCTGACCAGGAACGTGCGCCAGGCCGTTGCCTACGCCCTGGACCGGGAGCGGATCGCGGATGTGGCCCTCGGCCCGATCATCGACGATCCGGTCGTGCTGCAGTGCGCGGGATGGAACCCCGCGTTCGGTGACTGGTGCACCGACGACTTCGCCCACTACGGCCAGGACATGGCCAAGGTCACCGAACTGCTCGCCGCCGAGGGCTGGACCCGACCCGACCCCGACGGTCTGTGGGTCAACGCCGACGGCGTGGAACTGGTGCTGCAGTGGAACACCGTGGCCGGCAACAAGCGCCGCGAGGACGTGCAGGCCTTGGTGGTCGAGATGACCAGGCCATTCGGAATCGGCTGGGAGATCATCAACTACGACCCGGGCGAGCTGTTCCAGAACCGGCTCCCGGCCATGAACTTCGGCCCGGTCGCCCTGTTCGCCAACAGCACCAACCCCGACCCGAGCGTGACCGCCTTCTACGACATCGACGGCATCCCAAGCGAGGCCAACGGCTTCAGCGGTCAGAACTTCACCGCCTACGCCAGCCAGCGGGCCAGCGACCTTGCCTTCGCCATCGACGCCGAGATCGACGAAGCGGCCCGACTCGAACTCGTGCGCGAGCTCGGCACCGTGCTGGGCGAGGACGTCCCATGGATACCGCTGTACGTCCTGCCCAACCTTCTCGCCTGGAACCCCGACGTGCTCGACGGACCGGGCGGATGGGTGTCGAGCGTGTACGGCGGCTTCTACGACATGTACGACTGGACCGTCATCGGGTGACGACCCGTTGATCCGGTACGCGGCGCGCCGGCTGGTTGTCACCGCGCCGATCCTGCTGCTCATCTCGCTGGCCACCTTCTGGGCCGCGGGCGAGATCGCCAGCCCCGCGGCCCAGCTCACCGTCAACCCCCGCATCAGCGCCGAGGCCCGCCAGGCCTACATCGACTCGTTGGGCCTCGAAGACCCCTTCGGGGCGCGCTACCTGACGTGGCTGGGCAACTTCGTCACCGGCGACCTGGGCACCTCTCTGGTGCGCAACGGCCAGGAGGTGTGGCCCCTCGTGGAGCGGGCCATGGCCAACACACTGGTGCTCGTGGGGGTGGCGGTGGCCTTCTCCGTCGCCGCGGGGCTGGCAATCGGCACGCTGTCGGCCATCCGCCAGGGGTCTGTGGTGGATCACGGCGCCACCGCGGTGTCGTTCCTGGGCATCTCGATCCCGGTGTTCTGGCTCGGTCTGATGCTCCAGCTATTCTTCGGCCTGTACCTGGCCAACTGGCTGGGAGTCGGCCCGCCCCTGCTGCCGACGGCCGGCATCTACTCGCCGGGCCAGCAGGGATTCGACCTGGTCGACCGGGCCCGCCACCTCGCGCTGCCGGTGATGGCGCTGTCGCTTCAGCTGGTGGCCGTCTACAGCCGCTACATGCGGGCCTCCATGCTCGACGTCATGGGGTCGGACTTCATCCGCACGGCTCGGGCCAAGGGCCTGGGCGAGCCGTCGGTCGTGGTCCGCCACGGCGTGCGCAACGCCCTCATCCCGGTGACCACCCAGGCGGCGGTGGACGTGGGCCTGCTGGTCGGTGGCCTGATCGTCACCGAGCGGGTGTTCCAGTACCCGGGGATGGGACTGCTGTTCCTCGACTCCCTCAACTCCGGCGACTACCCGATACTGCTGGCCACGGTGATGATCGTGTCGGCCGCCGTGTTCTTGATGAACCTGGTCGCCGACCTGCTCTACGCCGTGCTCGATCCCAGGATCCACCGTGTCTGAGCGCCCCGACGGCACCACACCGCCGGCCCGGCCCGACAGCGAGCTGCCGGACCACGCCCAGGCCCCCGAGTGGCTCGCCGTCCTGCGGCGCTTCCGGAGGCACCGGGCCGCGGTGCTGTCGGCCGGTGTGCTGGTCGTCGTGGTGGCGTGCGCCGCGCTGGCCGACCTCATCGCGCCGTACGCGGCGACCGACCAGAACCTCGACCGCATCCTGGAGCCGCCGGGACGGGACTTCCTGCTGGGAACTGACACCCTCGGGCGCGACAACCTCAGCCGGATCCTCTACGGGGGCCGGGTGTCGCTGCTGGTAGGCGGGGCGGTCGCGCTGATAAGCGGGGTCATCGGGACCACCGTCGGGCTGGTGGCCGGGTACTACGGCCGCTGGGTCGACGCGGTGCTGATGCGGGCGACCGACACCATGCTGGCCCTGCCCGGGCTGATGGTGGTGATCATCGCGGCCCGGATCCTCGGCGACGGCGTCTGGGATGTGGTGATCGTCCTGGCCGGGATCAGTTGGATGATCCTGGCCCGGATCGTGCGGGGCAAGGTGCTGGCCCTGCGCGAGCGCGAGTTCGTGGAGGCGGCCAGGGCCCTCGGCGTGCCCAATCGCAGGATCATCGTTCGCCACCTGCTGCCCAACCTGGCCGGCGAGGTGATGGTGTCGGTGTCGCTCACGGTGGCCGCGGCCATCCTGGCCGAGTCGACGCTCAGCTTCCTGGGCCTCGGCGTGAGCGCCACCCGCACCGCCACCTGGGGCAACATGCTGGGCGGCAACGAGGGGTTCGTCACCGTCGCGCCCTGGCTGGTGTGGGCGCCCGGGCTGGCCATCGTGGTGACCGCGCTGTGCGTCAACTTCATCGGCGACGGTCTGCGCGACTCGCTCGACCCGACCCAGGACCACCGGTGAGCGAGCGCGCCGCCGCCGCCGGCACCGCCGACCGGGGCGAGCCCCTGCTGTCGGTGCGGAACCTCCGCACCGAGATCGACACCGACGACGGCACGCTGGTGGCCGTCAATGACATCAGCCTCGACCTGTTCGCCGACGAGGTGCTCGCCGTGGTGGGGGAGTCGGGCTCCGGCAAGACGATGCTGGCCCTGTCAATCCTGGGACTGCTTCCGGGGCCGAGGGCCCGCACCACCGCTGGCGAGGTGCGGCTGGCGGGCGAGGACCTGCTGGCGGCCTCCCCGCTGCGCCGCCGCCGGGCGCGGGGCGCGGAGATTGCCATGATCTTCCAGGACCCGCTCACCGCTCTCAACCCCGTGCACCGCGTCGGGGACCAGATCGCGGAGATGCTCAGAGCCCACCGGCCGGTGCGAAAGCGCTACGCCCGCCTCCGGGCCGAGGACCTGCTCGAGCGGGTCGGCATCCCCGACGCCGACCGGCGGGCCCGCTGCTATCCCCACGAGCTGTCGGGCGGGATGCGCCAGCGGGTGATGATCGCCATGGCCGTGGCGCTCGACCCCGTCGTGCTCATCGCGGACGAGCCGACCACCGCCTTGGACGCCACCGTGCAGGCCCAGGTGCTGGAGGTCCTCTCGGAGGTGAGACAGCGGATGTCGGGGGCCATGATGATCATCACCCACGACCTCGGGGTGGTCGCGGGCACTGCGGACAGCGTGATGGTCATGTACGCCGGTCACTGCGTGGAGCGGGGCGGTGTGCACGACGTGTACCGCCGGCCCAGTCACCCGTACACGGCCGGACTGCTCGCGGCCGTGCCCCGTCTCAACATCACTGCGGCCCGGCTGACGCCCATCGCCGGTTCGCCGCCTGTGCCGGTGGGGACCACGCCGGGATGCAGCTTCGCGCCCCGCTGCCCGCTGGCCACCGACCTCTGCGAGCAGCAGCGGCCCGGCCTGGGCCGTCTGAAGGGACTGCCCGTGTCAGCCTCGTCGATGGAAGCGGCCGTGGCCTGCCACCACCCCATCACCGAGGGTCGAAGGTGACTCAGTTGCCATTAGCATTGCTGCTACAGGGCACTCGCGGGTTGCAGCTGAAGGGAGCGCACGATGGCGGTGAGAGGTTCGACAGCTTGGCACGCATGGGTCGAGGGGGTGTTCGACGATCGGGTCAATCGGTCGCGGCCCCGCGCGCTGAGGGCGCTGGCGGAGTGGGCGGCCGCCTCAGTGGGCGTCAACGGCGACGTCTACTCCGGCATCTCTGCCGGGTACGCAGCCGTGTCGCGCGCCGCCGAGTCGCCGGAGGCGACGATCCGGGCTGCCCGCTACGCCATCTGGCATGCGGTGACGTCGCTGCGCGAGACCAGTCCCGACGATGTCGACGTGTGGCACTTCGAGCTGCACGCCGCCGGCGAGCTCATCGGCCTGCGCCTGCCCGACCGGCCCCAGCTGGCCGACCTGTCCGTAGCCGGCTAACGGGCCCCAGCCGGCCGGCCGGCCCGGCTCCTCAGCCGATCTCGTCGGGCATCTCGTCCTTGCGGCGGGCCACGTAGTCGCGCAGCTCCGCGTCCACCGCGTCGTCGATGGGGGGCGGCTCGTAGTCGGCCAGGAGCTGCTTCCAGCGAGCATTGGCCCGTTGGGCCGCCGTCAGGGAGCCCTCCTCGGTCCATTGCTCGTAGCTCGCCGCGTCCGAGAGGTCCGAGCGCCAGAACGCGGACTCGAAGTTGGACAGCGTGTGGGCGTTGCCCAGGAAATGGTCACCGTGGGCGTTGGAGCGGAACGCGTCCATGGCCTGGCCGTTGTCGCTGGTGTCCACGCCCCGGGCCCAGACCTCCATGGCCCCGAGCTGGTCGGCATCGAGGATCAGCTTCTCGTAGCCCAGGGCCAGGCCGCCCTCCTGCCAGCCGGCGGCGTGCAGGACGAAGTTCACCCCCGCCTGCACGGTGGGGAACAGGGTGTGGGCCGACTCGTAGGCGGCCTGGGCGTCGGGCAGCTTCGACGACGTGAACTGACCGCCGGAGCGGAAGGGAACGCCGACCCTGCGGGCCAGCGACGCCATCACGTAGATGGCCTGACCGGCCTCGGGCGTGCCGAAGGTGGGTGCGCCGGTGGCCATCGACATCGACGATGCGAACGTCCCGAACACGACCGGCGCCCCGGGCCGCACCAGCTGCAGGTAGGCCATGCCCGACAGGGCCTCGGCCAGCGCCTGCGCGGCCAGGCCGGCCACCGTCACCGGCGACATCGCGCCGGCCAGGATGAACGGGCTGATGATGCAGGCCTGATTGGCCCTGGCGTAGGTCGTGGCCGCGCCCAGCATGGTGGCGTCCCAGCGCATCGGGGAGGAGGCGTTGATCAGAGAGGTCATCACCGTGCGGTCGGCGAGGTCGCCACCGAAGGCGATTCGGGCCATCTCGACGGAGTCGGCGGCGCGCGAGGCTGCGGTCACCGAGCCCATGAACGGCTTGTCGCTGTAGCGCAGGTGGGCGTAGACCATGTCGAGGTGCCGCTTGTTGACGGGCACGTCCACCGGCTCGCACACAGTGCCCCCGCTGTGGTGCAGCTGCGGCAGGCAGTAGGCGAGCTTCACCACGTTCTCGAAGTCCTCCAGCGTGGCGTACCGGCGGCCCCGGTCCAGGTCCATCACGAAGGGCGAGCCGTAGTTGGGGACGAACACGGTGGCGTCGGCGCCCACCTTCACGCTGCGGGCGGGGTTGCGGGCGTGCTGGGTGTAGACCGCGGGAGCGCTGTCCTGCACGATCTGGCGGCACAGTCCGGGCGGGAACCGCACCAGCTCCCCGTCGATGTCGGCGCCAGCGGCGCGCCACAGGTCCAGGGCGTCGGGATAGTCCTGGAAGGCGATCCCGATCTCCGACAGGATCGTCTCGGCGTTGCGCTCGATCTGCTCCAGGCTCTCATCGTCGAGTATGTCCACCGGTGCCGACCGCCGGACCAGGTAGGGCGCGGCCTCCGCCGAAGCGGCCCTCGCCGCCCGCCGGCCGGCCCTGCCTCCGCCTCTGCGCCCTCTTGGCTCGCTCATTGCGCTTCGTTCACCTCTGTGGGTCTCTGTTGTGCTGTTGTGGGATTCTCCGGAGAGTCGCCGATCAGCTTCATGCTGCCGGGCGGGGACGCCGGCGCCGGCGCCGACCCTCGGCCATCTCCGGGGCCGGCGTCTCGGGCAGATCGATCATCGAGGCCAGATGCGGGGTGGGATCGGTCTCGTGGGGGAATGCCATGGCTGCCACGAACAACTCCTGGAACCTCGCCTCGGTAGCGGTCTCGATCTTGATCACCGACCGGACCAGCCGCTCGACCTCCAGCCGCTGCTCGCCCGACAGCAGCATCCGTACCGCGCCCACTCCGGACGCGTTGCCCGCAGCCCGCACGCCGCCCGGGGGCGTGTCGGGGACGAGCCCCAGCACCATCGCCCGCACCGGGTCGATGTGGGCCCCGAAGGCGCCCGCCAGACGCACGTCTCCGACCGCGTCGATCCCGGCGTGCTCGCGCAGCAGGTCGATGCCGGCCCGCAGAGCGGCCTTGGCCAGCTGGACGGCCCGGACGTCGTTCTGGGTGATGGCCAGCCGGATGGGCTCGGTCTGGAGCACATAGCTGAAGGTGCGGTCGTCGGCGACGATGCGGGGCGAGCGGCTCTGGTCGGAGGAGATCACGCCGTGGCGGTCGGCGACGCCGGCGAGGAACATCTCCGCGATCACCTCGATGATGCCCGAGCCGCACAGTCCCGACACCTGCAGCCCGGCCCGGTCCAGCTCCGTCGAGAAGCCGGGTTCGTCCGACCACAGCTCGCAGCCGATGACCTTGAAGCGGGGCTCCCAGGTTTCGGGATCGATCCGTACCCGCTCCACCGCGCCCGGAGTCGCTCTCTGGCCGCAGCTGAGCTGGGCTCCCTCGAACGCCGGGCCCGTAGGGCTCGACGCGGCCAGCACCCGGCTCCCGTCGCCCAGAACGATCTCGGCGTTGGTTCCGATGTCCACCACCAGCATCGGCTCGGTGCTCCGGTGGGGCCCCTCGGCCAGCGTGGCCGCCGCGGCGTCGGCTCCCACGTGGCCGGCGATGCACGGCCCGACATAGAGGGCGGCGCGGTCCAACCCGACTCCGATGTCGGTGGCGCGGCCTCGCACCGCGGCGGCGGTGGTGAGAGTGAACGGCGCCGCTCCCAGCGGTGTGGGGTCGAGGCCCAGCACGAGATGGTGCATGATCGGGTTCCCCACCACCACCAGGTCGTGGACCCTGCTCCGGTCGGCGCCGGCCTGCTCGCAGAGTTCGCTCACCAGCTCGTCGATGGCGCCGCGCACGGCCGCGGTGAGCTCGGCCTCGCCGCCGGGGTTCATCATCACGTAGGACACCCTGCTCATGAGGTCCTCGCCGAAGCGGATCTGCGGGTTCATCCGGCCCGAGGACCCGGCCACCTCCCCCGACGAGAGATCGAGCAGGTAGCCGGCGATGGTGGTCGAGCCCACATCGACAGCCACGCCCCAGGCGTCGTCGGAATAGCCGGGCCGCACGTCGAGCACGGTGCGGCGGTCGTGCACCACCACCGTCACCGACCGATCCCCGGCCGCGACCGCCGGGGAGATCCCGGCCAGCACCGGAACCGGGAACTCCACATCGGGCAGCCCCCAGTCGGTTGCCAGCGCGTCGGCGATCAGGTCGAGCTCAGCGGCCTCGGATCCCAGCTCGACATCGAGCAGCTCCACGTAGTGCAGGGTGACCAGCGGGTGGATGATGACCTCGGCGAGGTCGATCGACTTGCGCACCACCGGGCGGTGGACCTGGCTCTCGGCCGGAACGTCGATCACCGCGTCGGCCAGCACGACGGCCTGGCACCCCAGGCGGGCGCCGCCGGCCAGCGGGCGCCGGCCCCGGTAGCCCAACTCGGTGGGGCCGGGACTCGACAGGACGCCGGCGTCGGTGGGGGAGACCTGGCAGCGGCCGCACAGCCCGCGGCCCCCGCACACCGAGTCGAGGTCCACCCCGCCGGCCCGGGCCGCGTCCAGCACGGTGGCTCCGGCAGTCACGGAGGCGCGTATCCCCGACGGGTTGAACACGACGCCGTGCATGTCTGGCATCTAAGCCCCGCGGCGACGCCCGCCCCGCCGTCTCAGGCCGATCGCGTCGGGGTCGCGATGCTCGGCGATCCACCTGGCGCAGTCGCGGTCGTGGCCCGCGAGCACGTCGGCGGCCAACACCGCGTTCTTCACTTCCGGGTGGAGAGGATTCATGATCGCCGAGGTCAACCCGGCGGTCATGGCCATCGACAGGAACGTGCCGGTGATCATGTGGCGGGCCGGCAGGCCGAAGCTCACGTTGCTGGCGCCACAGGTGGTGTTGACCCCGAGCTCCTCCCGGAGGCGCCGCACCAGCTGGAACACTTGGCGTCCCGCTGTGCCCATGGCGCCGATCGGCATCACCAGGGGGTCGACTACTACGTCGGCCGCGGCAATGCCGTGGTCGGCGGCCCGGTTCACGATCTTGCGGGCCACCTCGAAGCGAACGTCGGGATCCTCGCTGATGCCGGTCTCGTCGTTGGAGATCGCGACCACCGCGGCTCCGTGCCGGGCCACCAGGGGCAGCACCCGCTCCAGCACCTCCTCCTCGCCGGTGACGGAGTTGATGAGGGGCTTGCCCTCGTAGACCGCGATGCCGGCCTCGAGAGCCTCCACGATCGACGAGTCGATGGAGAGAGGCACATCGGTGACGCTCTGCACGAGCTTGACGGCCTGGGCCAGCAGGGCCGGCTCGTCGGCAAGAGGTATCCCCGCGTTGACGTCGAGCATGTGGGCCCCCGCCGCGGCCTGCGCCAGCGCGTCGGCCTCGACCCGGCTGAAGTCGCCGTTTCGCATCTCCTCGGCCAGCAGCCGCCGTCCCGTCGGGTTGATGCGCTCGCCGATCATCACGAACGGGCGACCGAAGCCGATGACCACCTCCTTGGTGGCCGAGCTGACGATTGTGTCGGTCACTGGGCGTCCCCTCCGGAATCGGCGCGGCCGCCTGCCCGCTCGGCCTGCTGGCCGTTGTTCTCGGGGTCCCAGCCGCCGGTCCTGACGAACTCGTCGAGCCGCTCCCGGGGAAAGGACTCCTCCAGCCGGGCCGCGGCCGCTATGGCCGCAGCCTCGGGATCGTCGCCGTCGGCGGGGATCACGGTCCGGCGCCACTCGCCGACGTACTGCGAGGCCTGGGTCTTGCCGGCCACCATGGCGGCCCGGTCGATGGCCCTCTGGAAGCGGCGGGGCAGGATGCGCTGCACCCGGCTCTCACCGGAGCCGCCGTTGACCTGGGCCGGGATGTCGCGCCAGCTGATCAGCACGAGGCTGCCGTCGTCGTTGCGGCGTCTGCGGCCGCCGCGCCGCGCCGGGGCGTTCATGCCGCCTCGCAACCGGCCCCGCCGGCCAGCTCCACGATCTGTCGCTGGAGCCCGCCGATGCCGGTCACGATCCGCTCGCAGCGAAGACCCAGACTTGCCGCGGCCCGTTCAGCGGCCCGGGCCTGACGGTCGTCGTCGGTCTGGGCCAGATGCACCACCCGGGTGTAGTTGCCGAAGTAGGCCTCGAGCAGCTCGGGGTGCGCCGAGATGCCGAGGCCCTTCATGATGAGCCGGTCGAAGTGCCTGACCAGATAGTCGGTCAGGTAGAACGTGCCCGGCTCGGCTTCCTGCAGGTCGGCGAAGGCGCCGGCACCGGCGTACATCTCATAGCAGTGGGCCCCGTCGAGGCGCTCGACGCCCTCCTCGGAGCACACGCGGTCGAGAAGGCCGCCGGTGCCGCAGTCCATGTAGCCCACCAGGATCGTGCCGAAGGTTCCGCGGGCCTTGGCCGCCCTGACCCGCCGCCGGACTGCTTCGGGTATCTGCTCGGGACGGTTGTGCATGATGGCGGGCAGGCACTCGACCTCGATGTGCCGGCCGCCATTGAGGGCCGCTACCTCCTGCAGCTCGCGGACCAGCGCGCCGCAGCCGATGACGAGTACCGGTGACGGCTGCGCCGCAGGCGTCATCCCGCGGCCCGGCGGGCCGCGACGAAGCTCTTGGCCGTCTCGGCCGCGATGGCGGCGTCGCGGCAGTAGGCGTCCGCGCCGATGGCCGACCCGAACTCCTCGTTCAGTGGGGCTCCGCCCACGAGGATGATGAAATTGTCGCGGATGCCCTTCTCCGTGAGGGTGTCGATCACGACCTTCATGTAGGGCATGGTGGTGGTGAGCAGCGCCGACATTCCCAGGATGTCCGGCTGGTGCTCGTCGAGGGCGGCCAGGAACTCCTCGGCGTCGGTGTTGATGCCGAGATCGAAGACCTCGAAGCCGGCTCCCTCGAGCATCATGGCCACCAGGTTCTTGCCAATGTCGTGAATGTCGCCCTTGACCGTCCCGATCACCACGCTGCCGATCGGTTCGGCGCCCGTCTCGGCCAGCAGCGGCCTCAGGATGGCCATGCCCGCCTTCATGGCATTGGCGGCCAGCAGGACCTCGGGCACGAACAGGATCCCGTCGCGGAAGTCGATGCCCACGATGCGCATCCCCTCCACGAGGGCGTCGTTGAGCACCTTGTCGGCCGACCAGCCCCGCCCCAGCAGGATGTTCGTTCCCTCGGCGATCTCGTCGGCCAGCCCGTCGTAGAGGTCGTCGTGCATCTGCGCGGTGAGTTCCTCGTCATCGAGGCTCGACAGGTCGATGTCGTCAGCCATGTCGGGTCCGGAAACAGGAGTGTCGGTCATCCGGCGCAGCCCTCCACGTGTTGTTCCTGGGTCCCCCTCGACGGACCTCAGCCCCAAGATTGTTCCGTACTGTGGACCAGTCCCACGATACGGAACGGACTGTACCACGGTTCGCGGTCGGCACAAGCAACCTGGGCCCAAGAAATCCGCACCCAGGCAGCAGCGCTCTAGCACTCCCGCTCTTGTTCGCTGCGCTCACGGGCCGCTCGGGCCACGGCCTCGTCCGTATGAGCCGGAATGGCACCCTTGCGCTCGGCCTCTAGCACTCCCGCTCTTGTTCGCTGCGCTCACGGGCCGCTCGGGCCACGGCCTCGTCCGTATGAGCCGGAATCGCACCCATCCGCTCGGCCTCTGGCACTCCCGCTCTTGTTCGCTGCGCTCACGGGCCGCTCGGGCCACGGCCTCGTCCGTTTGAGCCGGAATGGCACCCATCCGCTCGGCCTCTAGCCTGTGCCGTCATGCCCGGGTCCGTTCCGGGGGGTGACACGCCCCCGCATCGCTACAACGCGGCGCTCGCGGCCGAGATCGAGGCCCGCTGGCAGGCCCGCTGGGCGGCCGACGGCATATACGAGACGCCCAACCCGTCGGGGCAGCTGGCATCGGACCAGGGCGCCGGCGGTCCGAAGCTCTTCATCATGGACATGTTCCCGTACCCGTCGGGGTCGGGACTGCACGTGGGCCATCCTCTGGGCTACATCGCCACCGACGTCTATGTCCGGTTCAAGCGGATGGCGGGCTTCAACGTGCTCTACACCATGGGCTTCGACGCGTTCGGGCTCCCCGCCGAGGAGCATGCCCGCCAGACCGGCCAGCACCCCCGGACCAACACCGAGGCCAACATCGACAACATGCGCCGCCAGCTCGACCGGCTGGGGCTCGGCCACGACAAGCGGCGGGGCGTCGCCACCACCGACGTCGACTACTACCGCTGGACCCAGTGGATCTTCCTGCAGATCTTCAACTCGTGGTTCGATCCCGAGGCCGGCCGGGCCCGTCCCATCTCGGAGCTGGTCGACCAGTTCTCCTCCGGGGCGCGGCAGGCGCCCGACGGCCGGTCCTTCCACGGTCTGAGCGAGGCCGAGCAGCGGGAGCTGGTCGACGGCCACCGCCTGGCCTACGTGGCCGATGCGCCCGTCAACTGGTGCCCGGCACTGGGGACCGTGCTGGCCAACGAGGAGGTCACCAACCAGGGGCGGTCCGAGCGCGGCAACCACGAGGTGTTCAAGCGCCCGCTCAAGCAGTGGATGATGCGGATCACGGCCTACGCCGACCGTCTGCTGGAGGACCTCGACCGGCTGGACTGGCCGGAGTCGGTCAAGACCATGCAGCGCAACTGGATCGGCCGCTCCGAGGGCGCGTTCATCACGTTCCCCGCGGCCGGGTCGCTGAAGGAGCCCTCCAGCGACCTCGAGGTGTTCACAACGAGGCCCGACACCCTGTTCGGCACCACCTACATGGTGCTGGCGCCGGAGCATCCGCTGGTTGAAGTGCTGACCGCCGACGCCTGGCCGTCGGGCACCCCCGACTACTGGACCGGCGGCGCGGCCACGCCGTCGGAGGCGGTGGCTGCCTACCGGGCCCGCGCCTCGGAGATGAGCGACGCCGACCGCAGCGAGTCCAAGTCCGGCGTCTTCCTGGGTGCCATGGCCCTGGTCCCGTTCACCGACAGCCGGGTGCCGGTGTTCATCGCCGACTACGTGTTGATGGGATACGGCACCGGCGCGGTCATGGGGGTCCCTGGCGAGGATCAGCGCGACCGCGAGTTCGCCGAGGCCTTCGGGCTGCCGGTCGTCCGCACCGTGCAGCCGCCGGACGACCATCCCGAGGACTTGGCCTACACCGGCGACGGGCCCTCCATCAACTCGCGGTTCCTCGACGGGCTCGACGTCGAGGGGTCCAAGGCTCTGATCCTGGAGAGACTCGAGGAGGCCGGGCTGGGCCGTCCCACCGTCAACTACAGGATGAGGGACTGGCTGTTCAGCCGCCAGCGCTACTGGGGCGAGCCGATCCCCATCGTGCACGACGAGCACGGCCCGGTCGCCCTGCCCGAGGACCAGCTGCCGGTCGAGCTGCCCGAGCTGGTCGACTGGGCGCCGCGGGCGCTGGCCCGGGACTCCGAGCCGGAGCCGCCGCTGGGCCGGGTGACGGAATGGGTCGAGACCGACCTGGATCTGGGCGGGGGCGTGCGCCGCTACCGGCGCGAACTCAACACGATGCCCCAATGGGCCGGGTCGTGCTGGTACTACCTGCGCTACCTCGATCCCCGCAACGACGGCTGCCTGGTGGATCCCGACGTCGAGCGCTACTGGATGGCCGACCCCGAGCCCGAAGGGGTCGGCGGTGTCGACCTGTACGTGGGCGGCGTCGAGCACGCGGTGCTGCACCTGCTCTACGCCCGGTTCTGGCACAAGGTGCTCTATGACCTCGGCCATGTGAGCGGTCCCGAGCCGTTCAAGCGCCTCGTGAACCAGGGCTACATCCAGGCGTACGCCTTCAAGGACGGGCGAGGGATCTACGTCCCCGCCGACGAGGTTGAGGGCTCGCTGCAGGCAGGGTTCACCCACGAGGGGCAGCCCGTCACCCGCGAGCTCGGCAAGATGGGGAAGTCGCTGAAGAACTCGGTGACCCCCGACGACATGTACGCCTCCTACGGGGCCGACACGCTGCGGCTGTACGAGATGTTCATGGGCCCGATCGACCAGGACCGGCCCTGGGAGACCCGCTCGGTGATCGGCTCGCAGCGAGTGCTGCAGCGGGTCTGGCGGAACATCCTCGACGAGGAGACCGGAGAGTTGCGGGTCACCGACGACGGGGCCGACGACGAGCTGTTGCGACTCCTGCACCGCACCATCGACGGGGTGCGCTCCGACATGGAGGGCATGCGCTTCAACACCGCCATCGCCAAGCTCACCGAACTCAACAACGAGCTCACCAGGCGGGGCTCGGGAGCGCCCCGGCAGGTGGCCGACGCGATGGTCCGGATGCTGGCGCCGCTGGTGCCTCACTTCGCGGAGGAGCTGTGGCACCTCCTTCACGGCGACGGCGCCGCCTCGGTCGCCCAGACCGGGTTCCCGGAAGCGGATCCGGCGCTGCTGGTGACCGACACGGTGGAGGTGCCCGTTCAGGTCAACGGCAAGGTGCGGGGCCGGGTGACGCTGGCGGCCGACGCCGGCGAGGAGGCCGCGGTGTCGGCGGCGCTGGCTGAACCCAACGTGGCGGCCCATGTGGGCGGCCGCGAGCTGCGCAAGCAGCTCTACGTGCCCGGCCGCATGATCGCGCTCGTGGTGTGAGCACCCGCCGCCACGGCCGCGAGCTGTCGGTCTCGCAGGCCCGGCGGGTCGCGCTCGCGGCCCAGGGGTTCTGCGATCCGGCTCCCCGGGGACAGGTGGACCGCCGCCACTTGCGCCGGGTGATGGGGCGGCTCAGGCTGCTGCAGCTCGACTCGGTGCCGGTGGTGGTCCGCACCCAGTACCTGCCGCCCTTCTCCCGTCTCGGGTGCTACGACCGATCCCTGCTGGACCGCATCGCCTATGCCGACGACGAGTGGTTCGAAGCATGGGCCCACGAGGCCTCCCTGCTCCCCGTCACCGACGAGCCGCTGTTCCGCTGGCAGAAGCGGCGGGCCGAGCAGGGCGACACCTGGAAGAACCTGGCGGACCTGGCCCGCAGCGAGCCCGGCTACGTGGCCGAAGTGCTGGCCCAGGTGGCTGAGCGCCCGCTGACCGCGGGCGAGCTGGCCGATCCCCGCCGCCGAGACGGCGAGTGGTGGGGGAGCCGGTCGCTGGGCTCGATCGCCCTCGACTGGCTGTTCCGCATCGGGACCGTCGGCATCCGGCGCCGGGGCAACTTCGTCAAGGAGTTCGACCTCCTGGAGCGGATCGTCCCGCCCGAGGTGCTGTCCCGGCCCACCCCGAGCGCGGAGGAGGCCCAGCGCGAGCTGCTGGAGCGCTCGGCGGCGGCGCTGGGAGTGGGCACCGCCACCGACCTGATCGACTACTACCGCCTGCCGGTACGGGAGGGCCGGGCCCGGCTGCGCGAGGTGGTCGAGGCGGGCGCCGTCCACACGGTGCAGGTCGAGGGCTGGACGGAGCCCGCCTACATGCACCTGGACGCGAGGCTTCCCCGGTCCGCGGGAGCGCTCACCGTGCTGTCGCCGTTCGATCCGATCGTGTGGAACCGGGATCGGGCCCTGCGGCTGTGGGGCTTCGACTACCGGATCGAGATCTACGTCCCCGCGGCCAAGCGCGTCTACGGCTACTACGTGTTGCCCGTGCTCGACGGCGAGCGCCTGGTGGCCCGCCTCGACATCAGGACCGACCGGGCCGGCGGCACCCTCCAGGTGCTGGCCGCATTCGCCGAGCCCGGCGTCGATCACGGCGGCCTAGTCGAGCGGCTCCGACCCCATCTGCAAGACCTGGCCCGCTTCGTCGGCGTCGACGGCGTGAGCTACGGCGCCCGAGGCGATCTGGCGAACGCTCTCAAGAGCTCCGGCTAGGGCGGCCTGCCGCGTCGGTGGGTAGCGTCTGGGCGATGAGCGTTGCGGTGGAGCCGCGGGATCTGGCGTCGGTGGCGGCCGATCACGGGCCGACCGCGTTCGTGCTCACTGTGGGCGACGACGGCCGCACCCGGGTCATTCACGTGAAGGTCGACATCGACGACGCGGGCGTCGTCCGGGCCGTGGTCGGCAGGGGAGCGGCCGCCAATGCGGCGGCCCGGCCGGATGTGGTCCTGCTGTGGTCTCCCGCGGCGGACGGGTTCAGCCTGATCGCCGACGGGGTCGCCTCCGTGGACGGCGAGCCCCGGCCCGACACGCCGCTGACCATCGAAGTCTTCTCGGCGGTAAGGCACCGTCCCGCCCCGGTCTGAGCCTGCAGCGCCGGCATGTCGTTCCTGATCCGGCGCCCGGCTGCCCGATGCGTGCTGCTCGACGGCGCGGGACGGGTGTTCCTGATCCGCTCCGAGGATCCCATCGATCCTCACAAGCCGGAGTGGCTGGAGATCCCCGGCGGGGGTGTCGGCTCCGGCGAGGACTCGGCCGCGGCCTGCATGCGGGAACTGCACGAGGAGACCGGCATCACCGACGTGCAGATGGGGCCGTGCATGTGGACCCAGTACGTGGAGTACACCTTCTGCGGCATGCGCTTCGAGTCGCAGGAGCGCATCCACGTGGCCTGGTGCGACGGGGGCGAGTTCCGGCCCCGGGGGCTGGAGGCGCTCGAGGCCGCGGCGTTCATCGACGCAGGCTGGTGGACGCTCGACGAGTTGCTGGCGAACCGGGAGCCGACCGTTCCCGCCCGGCTGCGGGAGTTCCTGCCTTCGGTGGTGGCCGGCGACCTGGCCGACCCGCCCATAGACATCTCTCCCGGCCCGTCGGGGGCCTGAGGCTTGCTACCAGTCGTCGGTCCGGTCGGCCCGGTCGGCAGCTCGCACGCCGTAGCCGATGATGATCGACGGCAACAGCAACACCGAGCCGGCCACCAGAGCGACGGTGGCGATCGTGGCCGGCACGGTGGTGAACCCGATGGCCAAGCCCACCCCGAACGCGGCCAGCGACAGGCCGTACAGCCCGTATCCCAGCCGGCGGCCGGTGGCCGACCAGCGGGCGAACTGGCGTCGCCGGGCCAGGACCGGATCGTTCGGATCGGTCATCGGGCCATCCCCCGCGCGGTTACCGCCAAGGGCAGGTCGTCGGTGTGGTAGAGCCAGCAGTGGATCCCGCGGTAGCGGGCCTCCTCGTGCTCGAAGTTGGTGCGGGTGGGTGTGAACACCCCGATCTCGTACACCGACAGCTCGTAGGGCACGCCGACGAACGCCTCGAACTGCTCGTAGCACACCCGCAGCGCGAAGCCCCGCACGGCGTCATCGCCGGGGTAGACGGCGGGATACGGCGCGTCCAGTTCGAACGTGTGGTACACCTCCGCCCAGTGGGACTGGTTGCAGCCGACCCGGGCTGTGATGGCCAGCCGGCGGCCCGACTGCAGTCCCTCCAGACGGTTGAAGCAATCGCCCTGGACCAGGCTGTACTCGCTGATGATCTCGCCGGGGATGTCCAACGGCTCTATCGGCCCCAGCCCGGCGGGCTCGTCGGTACCGTCGGCCTCAGTGGCGCTGGACTCCGAGCCCTGCCCGCTGCCCTCCGCGGCGGACGCGCCGGCCACCACATCGGTGGCGGCCGCGCTGTCTGCCTCGGCCACAGCCGCGGCCGGGTCGAACACCTCCTCGACGGTGCGGTCGGTCCCGCCGCTGCAAGCGGCCAGCACAGCGATCCCTACGGCCACGCTCGCCATGGCGCCGAGGCGATCAGCAAGTCCCATCAGACTCGGAGGCTAGGCGGTGCTGGGAGTCATCTCTCCTGCCATCTCTAGAGTGAGGCTCTGTGAGGTTCAGACCCTTGGCGGGCGAGTTCATCGGAACGGCCTTCCTGCTGGCCGGGGTGGTCGGCTCGGGCATCATGGCCGAGCGTCTCAGCAGCGATGTCGGGGTGGTGCTGCTGGCCAACGCGGCGGCCACGGCGGGCGTCCTGCTGATCATCATCCACATGTTCGGACCGGTCTCGGGGGCGCACTTCAACCCGGTGGTGACGCTGGCGGAGGCCGCTCTGGGCGACCGGCGCTGGGCCGAGGTGGTGCCGTACATCGCAGTCCAGGTGGCCGGCGGAGTGTCCGGCACGGTGCTGGCCAACCTCATGTTCGACCTCGATGCGGTGAACATCTCGACCAAGGCCCGAGACGGCTCCCATCTGTGGCTGGCGGAGGTGGTGGCCACCTACGGCCTGGTGCTGGTGGTGTTCATGCTCGCGCGCAGCGGTCGCGTCCAACTGGTGGCCGGAGCTGTGGCCGCCTACATCGGAGCGGCGTACTTCTTCACTGCCTCCACCTCCTTCGCCAATCCTGCGGTCACCGCGGCCCGCACGCTGTCGGACACCTTCGCGGGAATCGATCCGGCCTCGGCTCCGATGTTCGTGGTGATGCAACTCGCCGGCGCCGCTCTGGCTGTGGTCACGGTGCGGCTCCTGTACCCATCGGACCGCTCGTAGAGTGAGGGCCCCGTTCGCACGCACGAGAGGAGCCCGATGACCGAGGTGGGCTTCACCGCCTTCGACGCCGACAACCACTACTACGAGGCGACCGACGCCTTCATCCGCCACGTCGATCCCAGGATGCACAAGCGCTGCATGCAGTGGGCCACGGTCGACGGGCGCGAGCGCCTGCTGGTGGCCGGCCGGATCAACCGCTTCATACCCAACCCCACCTTCGACCCGGTGGCCCGGCCCGGCTGCCTCGACGATTACTTCCGGGGCCGGATCGCGGCCGCCGACATGCGCGAGGCTTTCGGGAAGCTGGAGCCGATCTCGGCCGCCTACCGCAACCGCGACGCCCGCGTCGAGCTGATGGACGCCCAGGGACTGCAGGCGTGCTTCCTGTTCCCGACGCTCGGCGTGGGCATGGAGGCCGCCCTCGAGCACGATACCGACGCCCTGACCGCCGCCTTCGGGGGCTTCAACCGGTGGCTGGCCGACGACTGGGGCTTCTCGTACCGCGGCAGGCTCTTCGCGGCCGGGTACCTCACGCTGGCCGACCCCGACTGGGCCCTCGACGAGCTCGACTGGCTGATCGCCAACGACGTGCGGGTGGTCAACATCCGGCCGTCGTCGGTGCCCGACGGCACCGGCGGCCGGCGCTCGCTCGGCCACCCGGACCACGAGCGGGTGTGGCAGCGGCTGGACGAGCACGGCATCACGGTGGCCATGCACTCCGGCGACTCCGGGTACGGCTTCATGCTCGAGCACTGGGGCGTCGACAGCGAGTTCGAGTCGTTCCGCTACAACGCGCTCAAGAGCCTGCTCACCTACTCACCCATCTCCGACGCGCTGGCCTCGCTGCTGGCCGAGGGCGTGCTGAGCCGGCACCGCAACCTGCGGGTCGCGACCATAGAGACCGGCTCGGAGTGGGTCTGGCCCTTCGTGAAGAAGCTGGCCAAGACCTACAGCCAGCAGAGCCACGCCTTCGAGGAGGATCCCCTGGAGGTGTTCCGGCGCCAGGTGTGGGTCTCGCCCTACTACGAGGACGACCTGTCTGCGCTGCGCGACCTGATCGGTGCCGACCACATGCTGTTCGGGTCGGACTTCCCCCATGCCGAGGGCCTGGCCGACCCGGTGTCGTTCGTGCACGACCTCGACGGGTTCAACGACGGCGAGATCGAGCTGGTGATGCGCACCAACGGTCTGTCGCTCACCGAGCGGGCCGTGGCTGCCGCGGCCTCCTGAGAAGCCCTCGGTTCTGATCCGGCTGTGAGCGCGGCCACGCCTGCGGGCGCCGACGGCCGGGTGCGATGCTGGTGGCCCGGTGACGACGAGGGCTACGTCGCCTACCACGACACGGAGTGGGGCCGGCCCGTCATCGACGACAACCGGCTGTTCGAGAAGCTCTGCCTGGAGGGGTTCCAGTCCGGCCTGTCGTGGCTGACGATCCTGCGCAAACGCGAGAACTTCCGGGCCGCCTTCGGCGGCTTCGACATCGCAACCGTGGCCGCCTTCGGACCCGCCGACGTGGAGCGCCTGCTGGGCGACGCCGGGATCGTGCGCCACCGGGGCAAGATCGACTCGGCCGTCAACAACGCCCGCCGGGCCGTCGAGGTGATCGAGGAGTTCGGCACCCTCGCGGCCTACCTGTGGGCATGGGAGCCGGCCGAACCCGGGTCGCCGCCGGCGGGCAGCGAGTCGATCCCGGCGTCGACGCCGGAGTCGGCGGCGCTGGCCAAGGACCTGAAGCGCCGGGGGTGGAGCTTCGTCGGCCCCACCACCGTGTACGCCTTCATGCAGTCGATGGGCCTGGTCAACGACCACGTCGAGGGCTGCTTCGCCCGCCCCGGGTGCGAAGCCGAACGAGTCGCACTCACCCGCCCCTGACAGCAGCGCTATTCGGCGACCATCGGGATGGCGGCCACGCCCTCCCGGCGTGACAGCAGATCCACCGTTCGGGCGTGGATCTCGGCGAGGGCCTCCGACTCGTCGAGCCTGCAGATCTCACCGTCGTCGACGCAGGGCTCACCCTTCACCCAGACGTGGCGGACGTCGCTGGCACGGCCCGCGAACACCAGGTTCCACAGGATCGGGTCGTGTCCCTCCGCCAGGGCCACCGGCAGCAGGTGGGGCTGCCACAGGTCCACGGTGATCAGGTCGGCCTGCTTGCCGACCTCGATCGAGCCGACCTCATCATCGATCCCGAGCAGGCGAGCGCCGTCGATGGTCGCCATCCGCAAAGCCTCCGACGCGCTGACCGCGGTGGCGTCGAGCCGGGTCACCTTCTGCAGCAGCGAACCGATCTTCATGCACTCCCACATGCTCATCGAGTTGTTGGCGGTGCCGCCGTCGGTGCCCAGGCCGACCACCACGCCCTGCTGCCGGAACCGATCCAGCGGCGCGGTCCCGCCGGCCAGCTTCATGTTGCTGATCGGGCAGTGGGCCACGCCGGTGCCGGTGCCCGCCAGCACCGCGATCTCGGCGTCGTCGAGCCACACGCAGTGGGCCAGCACCGTTCCCGGCCGCAGGATGCCCCACTCGTTGAACACGTGGACGGGGCGGTCGCCGAAGAGCTCCACCACGACGTCCACTTCCTCGCGCTGCTCGCTGGTGTGGGTGTGGATGCTCACCCCGTAGGCGCCGGCCAGCTCGGCGACCCGGCGGAACATGTCGCCCGAGCAGTAGGTGATGTGCTCGAGGCCGAGCCACACCTTCACTCTTCCGTCGCCGGTGTTGTGGCAGTCCCGGATCAGCTGCTCACTCGTCTCGAGGGTTTCGAAGAAGTGCTTGGTGGGATGGTCGGCTGCATACGGAACGAGATGGGCCCTCATGCCCAGCGCGTTGGCGGCCTCGGCGCCCCGGTGGGGGAACCGGTACATGTCCATGACGGTGGTGGTGCCGCCCTTCAGCGCCTCCATGTAGCTGACCAGGTAGCCGAAGTAGGCGTCGTCGGGGGTGAGGACCTGGTGCTCGCGCTGGTACTCGGGCAGCCAGTCGATCAGCTGTGCGTTCTCGGTGTATCCCTTCAGGAGGCTGGAGTGGCTGTGGACGTCGAGCAGGCCGGGCAGAACCGCCAGCCTGCCCCCGGCGTCGATCACGGTCGCATCCTCCGGCACGTCCACGTCGCGGGCCGGGCCGACCGCGGTGATGGTGCCGCCGGAGAAGACCACCGACCCGGGGTTGTGACAGCTGAAGGCGTCGTCGCACGGGTAGACGACGGCGTTGACGATGGCGGTCACGGCCTCGTCGATCTGGTGGCTCATACTTCCTCCCGGGAACGAAAGTAGCCGGTTCCCGTTGCGGGGTCCGCATGCGCGAGACTCCTCAGTGGCGATCAGGAGGCAACCGATGGAGACAGTCCTGGGAGAGCGGTCGGGAACCGCGTACGGCGACGGGTGGGTCCGCAGCGCCTGCACGATCTGCATGAACCGCTGCGGGATCCTGGCCCATGTCAACGACGACGAGGTGGTCGACAAGATCCTCGGCGACCCCGAGAACCCCCACAACCATGGACGCACCTGCGCCAAGGGCGACGCCGGCTTCGAGGGGCTCACCGACCCCGACCGCATCACCACCCCGCTGCGGCGCACGAACCCCGAGAAGGGTGTGGGCGTCGACCCGAAGTGGGTGCCGATCAGCTGGGACGAGGCTCTCGACGAGATCGCCGGGCATCTGCGCGACACCATCGCGGACGACCCTGAGAAGATCCTCTACACCAGCTTCGACATCTACCACCTGCGGGGCGCGCTGGCCGCGTCGTGGGTGACGGGGCTGGGGATGCCCGGGTACTCCACCTGGTCGGCCGCCATCTTCTGTGGCAACAACGTGCACGGCATCCTCTACATGAACCAGAACGCGTTCGAGAGCAACCCCGACCCGATCTACAGCCGCTACATCCTGAACTTCGGGGCCCAGTTCGGCTCGGTGGTGCATTACGACACCATGCATTCCACCCACGAGCTGTCGGTGCGCCGCTCCGACGTGCGGATGGTGTCGGTCGACCCGGTGTGCTCGTCCGCGGCGGCGGTGGCCGACGAGTGGGTGCCGATCCGACCCGGCACCGACGCCGCGCTGATCCTGGGCATGGTCGACCAGCTCATCAACGAGCTGGGCATCTACGACGCCGAGTTCCTCAAGAACTCCACCAACGCCGCCTACCTGGTGGGCACCGACGGCCGCTACCTCCGGGACCCCGTCAGCGGCAAGCCGCTCGTGTGGGACGAGCACAACGGACCCCAGCCCTTCGACGCCGGCACCGGCAACGCCGCCCTCACCGGCACGTTCGACGTGGACGGCGCCGAGGCCCGGCCCGGCTTCCAGATGCTGGCCGACCACGTGCGCTCCTACACACCCGAGTACGTCGAGTCGATCACCACCGTTCCGGCCGAGACGGTCCGCCGCCTGGCCAGGGAGTTCGGCGAGGCGGCCTGCATCGGCGAGACCATCACCATCGACGGTGTCGAGCTGCCCTACCGGCCCGCCACCGTCGCCTGGTACCGGGGCCTGTCGGCCCACAAGCACTCGATGCTCAACGGCATGGCGATCATCCTGCTGCCGACGCTGATCGGCGGCATCGACGTGCCCGGCGGGCTGCTGGGCGACCCGTGGGGGCTCATCGGCAAGGTCAAGGACCTCGAGTACACCTCCAAGGCCAGCGACGACGGGCTGATATCGCAGGGGTTCATCGGCGGCGGCCGGGTGGGGGGCCTGTACCCGCCCCGGCCGACCGGGCCGCCCCGCACCACCGAGATGTGGGAACTGCTGCCGTGCGCCCCCTACGGGACGGTGTTCTCGCTGCTCAACTCCGAGCAGCCCGACCTGTTCGGGGCGCCGCCGTTCCCGTCGATGATGATCAACTTCCAGTCCAACATGATGAAGAGTTCGGGCCCGCCCGAGGTGGTGGAGAGGTTCATCAAGCGGATCCCGTTCGTGGCCGCCATCGCCCGGCGCTTCGAGGAGACCACGCTGATGGCCGACATCGTGCTGCCCGACGTGCACTACCTCGAGCGGATGACGCCGCTGGTGTACCAGCACCTGGCCTCGGGGGACTCGCGCCATGCGGCCTACGGGGCCAAACCGGTGGTGCAGTCGAGCATCGAGGGTCCGGTGCCCGGCGAGCCTTTCGTGGACGCCATGCAGATCTACTTGGAGCTGTTGCGGCGGGCCGACCGGCTGCCGCAGTTCAACGAGGCGTTCAACAACATCGCCAAGATGCGCGAGCCCTACCGGCTCGACCCCGACGGCAGCTACTCGTACTTCGAGATCTGCGATCGGTGGCTGCGCAACACCCTGGGCGACGACAAGGGCCTCGACTGGCATCTCAGCGACGGGCTCTGGACCGAGGACAAGACCGTGGAGCAGAAGTTTCCCCGGCCGTTCTTCGACGCCAGGGCGCAGGTCTACTGCGAGTTCATGATCGACACCAAGCAGGACCTGGAGCGCACCGTCGAGGAGTTGGGAATCCCGTGGGAGACCGACGACTACCAGCCGCTGCCCGACTGGAAGCCGGGACCGGCCTATGAGCGCGCCGCGCCCCACGACCTGTTCGTGACCAACATGAAGGTCCCCAACCACGCCCTGTCCCATACCCACAAGAACTCGATCCTGTCCACCCTGTCGAACCGCCACAACGACTTGAAGTCGGTGTGGATCAACCCCAGGACCGCCGAGGCCCGGGGCATCTCCCACGGCGACCTGGTGGAGATCGAGACCTCGGGTGGACGCAAGCAGACGGCCACGGCCCGGGTCACGCAGCTGGTCCACCCAGAGGTGCTGGCCACCCAGGGCTGCGGCGGCGGCTGGGGCGGGGGCAGCAGCGGCGACGAGGTCAACTTCAACGCCCTGCTGAACATCGACGTCGAGCACATCGACTTCGTGTCGGGCGCACTGGACTGCGCCATCGCGGCCGATGTGCGAACGGTTCGCTCCGGCAGGGGAGGTGCACGATGACCCGGTGGGGCATGGTGATCGACGCGGCCCGCTGCGTCGGCTGCCAGGCCTGCACCGTGGCCTGCAAGACCGAGAACCAGTCGCCGCTCGATGCCTGGTACGCGCCGGTGGTGGAATGGGAGGTCGGCGAGTTCCCCGACGCCACCCTCAACTACCTGCCGGTGCTGTGCAACCACTGCGAGGACGCCCCGTGCGTGACCGCCTGCCCCTCGGGCGCCCTCACGCGCCGCGACGACGGCATCGTGATGGCCGACGAGGAGGTCTGCATCGGCTCGCGGGCCTGCATGACGGCCTGCCCCTACGGGGCGCTGCACTTCTTCGAGGACCGGGGCACGGTAGCGGTGGAGGGGGCGCCCGCCGAGTCCGCCGAGAGCGTGCCGGAACGCTACGCCCATCAGCGGCATGTGCGGGGCGCGGTGTCGAAGTGCACCTACTGCGCCCACAAGATCGACTTCGGCCTGGAGAACGGCCTGGAGGTCGGGGTTCATCCGTTGGCCACGCCGGCGTGCGTGGTGACCTGCCCGGCGGAATGCCGGATCTTCGGCGATCTCGACGACCCCGACAGCAACGTGAGCCAGTACCTGGCCGGGCACGGCCCTCCAGAGGTGCTCAGGCCCGACGCGAAGACCCTGCCGAGCACCCAGTACGTGGGGCTGCCATGACCGCGATCAGCATGCAGTCCGGGGGAGGGTCCGCCCCCCAGAACGTGTTCATGGACCAGTTCGACCTGGCGGCCCGCACCCAGCGGGTGTGGGACATCAACCACGCCATCTGGTTCACGCTCATGGGCCTCGGTGGGGGAGTGTTCCTGGTCGGGCGGATCCTGAACCTCACGGAGGGCTTGGGCTCCCTGCTGGGAATCCCGAACGTCGATGTGGTCAGCTTCGTGGCCATCGCGGTCGGCGGGGCGATCCTGGTCGCCGACCTGGGCCGGCCCCTGCAGGCCTGGAGGGCGTTCGTCAACGTGCGCACCAGTTGGATCAGCTGGGGGGCGTGGTCCGACCTGATCTTCCTGGTGGTGGCCGGCCTGCTGGTGCTGCCCGCGTTGAGTCTGGGCGGGTCCGAGCCGTTCTCGGGCCTCGGATGGGATCCCCACGGCGGTGACGGCGGCGGCCTCGCGCTCGAGATCGTGGCCGGGGTGGCCGCGGTGGTGGTGATGACCTACGCGGGTGCTGTCCTGGCCCGGCCCCGGGCCATCCCGTACTGGAACTCGCCGGCGGTGCCGCTGCAGTTCCTGCTGTCGTCGGCCGCGATGTCGGTGGCCGTGGTGATGCTCATCGAGGTGATCGCGGGCGAGCCGGTGAGTACGGGCCAGATGGTGCTGCTGGGCGTGCTGACCGCAGCCCTGGCGGTGACGGTGGTCGTGCACCTGCTGACCCGCACCGACGCTCCCGGCAAGGCCCAGAGTCTGGAGCGGCTGCTGCGGGGCCAGCACCGCTTCGTCTTCGTGTGGGTCGTGTGCGCCGCGGGCACGGCGGTCCCTGCGGTCCTGGCCTTCGCCGGGGCCGGCGCCGCCGGCGCTCGGGATGCCCTGGCCGTGATCTGCTGCTTGCTGCTGGTGGTGGGCGGCTTCCTGCTGCGGCTGATGACGCTGCGGGTCGGGATCTACCCGCCGGTTCACATCCCGTCGGTGCGGGGCCCGAGGTCCGCCGGCCCCACCGCCGGAGGCTGAACGCGGTGGCCATGACCGCGGCCGCGCTGGACGCGGCCCACGACGGACTGCGGGCCGCGGGCATCGACTTCGTGTCGGGCCTGCCCGACGGCTGGCAGCGCCCCCTGCACGAACGGGTCGAGTTCGACGATGACATCCGCTACGTGCCGGTGTGCAACGAGGGCGTCGGGTTCTCGATCTGCGCCGGGGCCTGGCTCGGCGGCAAGAAGCCCGCGCTGATCATGGAGAACAGCGGGATCAGGGTGGCCTCGGAGTACATCGCCCGCATCTCGCTGGGAACCGGCGTGCCGGTGACGTTGCTGTGCTCGTACCGGGGCGACGTGGGCGAGACCGAGCACTGGGGCATCCCCCACGGGATCGTGGCCGAGCCGCTGTTGCAGGCGCTGAGGGTCAAGTACCTGATCGTCCGCCACGTCGAGGACCTGGCCAAGTCGATCGTGCGGGCCAAGCGGATTGCCGAGGCCCAGCTGCATCCCGCGGCCGTGCTGGTCTCCGGCGACTGCGTCTGGGAGGACTGAGGCGTGGCCCTGGACCGCTACGAATGGCTCGGACGGCTGGCGGGCCGCATCCCGGAGGACGCCCTGGTGATGTCCACCTACATCGGCGCGGTGTCGTTCGAGTGGGCCCACCACACCGAGGAGCACCACCGCAGCGCCCACCTCGGCCAGATGGGCGACGTGATCGGCCTGGCCCTCGGTCTGGCGCTGGCCCTGCCGCACCGCAGGATCGTTTGCCTCGACGGCGACGGCTCGGTGCTGATGGAGCTGGGCCAGCTGGTTGCCATGGGAGAGCAGCAGCCCGGCAACCTGGTGGTGTTCGTGGTGGACAACGGCGTGTACGAGTCGATCGGGTGGAGCAGCCAGGGCCGCCGGCCTACCGCCACCGCGGGGCAGGTCGACCTGGCCGCCATCGCCGCGGGCTGCGGCGTCCCCTACACGGTGGACGTCACCGCCGAGGACGAGCTCGACGCCGAGATCGACCTGGCCTTCTCCCGCAACGTGTGCAGCTTCGTCAACGTGCGCACCCTTCCCGGCCACTCCCATGTGAGGCCCCGCCGCACCGACGGCATCGAGGACAAGTACCGCTTCGTGCGCTACGTCGAACGCCTCGAGGGCATCTGGATCACCGGCGTCCCACCCCAGGACATAGCCCTCATGAAGGGCAAGAAGCACTAGCTCCTAGTAGTGACGGGAGCCCCTACACCGGCACCGACCTGGCTGTGGTTAGCGGCTCCGGAATAGGGTCGCCGTTGGCGCGCAGCATGTCGAGATGGAGCGTGACTGCCTCCTGGATAAGGGCCTCGGTCTCCCTGCGCGTGTCAGCCGCAGCGACACAGCCGGGAAGGTCCGGGACGTACGCCGAGTAGCCGTCGCCCGTCTTCTCGATAATCGCCGTGTAGGTCACTGGAGATCTCCTGCGTCGAGCCCCGCCTGCCGGAGGATGCTGGCCCACGTGCCGGGCGCGAGGTCCTTGCTTGTCTTCCCCGCAATCGTAACGAGTCCGGGTTTGTGAGGATGGTTGAAGTGACGGTGACTGCCACGCGTCCGCACCAGGCACCAGCCGTCGGCCTCGACCACCCGGATCGCGTCCCCCACTTTCGGCATGTCGACTCCTCGGCGCATCCGGCAAAGGTGCGCCGAGCATACACCAAGAATAAGACTTTAGATTGTATATTTTTGAAATATACTTGAAAATATTGACAATTAGTCCGATGGCGGGTCGGATAGGAGGAGGTCGGCGTACTCCTGGGGGTTGCGGTCGCCTACGAGGACATGCTGGCTGCCGGCGTGGATGTCGCGGAAGCAGCGTTGCAGGGGACCGTCGCGCAGGGCCTCGGTGCCGCACCACTCGTAGAGGCTGCGGATCAGGGCCATGCCCTCCTGGGTGAGCAGGGTGGCCGACTGCTTGACGTGGGTGGCCAGCACGGGGTCGCGGCCCGAGCCGGCCTCGGCCGCCTGCTCGGCCCGGCTGAACGCCTGGCGGCACCAGGTCTCCGCGGCCTGGAAGCGCGACACGGCCATGGCGAACTCGTGGCGGAAGCGGGGGTCCTCCGCGATCACCGACGGGGCGGCCATGCGGGCCCGTCCCCTGGCGATGGCCACCGCCTCGTCGATGGCCCGGCGCACGACCCCGATGGTCCAGCCCATGTGGCCGATCTCGGTGAGGATGATCACCCCGAGGTCGTAGATGGGGCCGCCCCGGTGCCGGGTGGGGGAGAAGAACTCGAAGGTGGCGTGGGCCGGCACGTGGGCGTCGATGCGGTAGTCGTAGGAGGCGGTGGCCCGCAGCCCCAGCACGTCCCAGTTGCCGAGCACCTCCGCGTCGGAGCGGGGCACCACCATCAGGCGGAACTCGGCCTGCTCACCCTCCGGCGGGGCGGTGAAGGCGCCCCCGCCCACCCAGTCGGCGTGGGCGAGGCCCGAGCCGAAGCTGTAGGCGCCGGTCAGCCGGAACCCGTCGCCGTCGGGGACCGCCGTTCCGTTCGGCGCGAACTGGCCGGCCACCACCGGCACCACGCCGCCGGCGAACATCTCGTCGGTGAAGCTGTCGGTGCAGTAGGCGCCGAAGAAGCAGGCGGCGGTGGCGCCGGCCATGAGCGCCCAGCCGGCCGAGCCGTCGGCGTAGGCCACTTCTGCGAACACGTCGAGGCACTCGTCGATGGGCAGTTCGGCGCCGCCCACGGCCCGCGGCGACAGGGTGGCGTACAGGCCCGCCTCGAAGCAGGCGTCCACCATCGCCTGCGGCAGCGCGGTGTCGCCAGCAGCCGCGGCCTCGGCGCCGGATGCATCGATCGTCGAGCGCAGCTCGCGGGCCCGCTCCAGCAGCTCCGATCCCATCGGCTCTGGTCCGTCTGCCGGGTCCGGGCTCAGGCGACGGCGCGCAGGGACTCGGCCATCGTGTCGATGATGCGGCCGATCTCGTCGTCGGTGATCACCAGGGGCGGGCACATGGCCAGCGCCTCGTTGATCGGGCGCACGATCACGCCCCGCCGCAGCATGTCGTTGCGCACGTCCATCGACGGCCGGTCGAGCACCGCGGCCTGCACCGCGCCGGTGCCGCGGTGCGACGCGATCAGCCCGTCGGCGGCCAACGCCTCCAGACCCTCGACCAGCTTGCGACCGACATGGTGGGCCCGCTCGACGAGGCCCTCGTCGGTGAGGATCTCCATGTTCCTGACCGCGGCCGCGGCCACGGTGGGATGGCCCGAGTAGGTGTAGCCGGTGCGCAGCAGGAAGCCGGGCTCCTCGAGGTTCTCGCACACCTGCCGGCTCACGATCACGCCGCTGAGCGGCAGGTAGCCCGAGGTCACACCCTTGGCGAACGTCATCATGTCGGGCATCACCCCGAAGGTCTGGGCCCCGAACCACTCCCCGGTGCGGCCGAACCCGCAGATCACCTCGTCGAGGATCAGCAGGGCGCCGTGCTGGTCGCAGAGGCGGCGCACGCCGGCCAGGTAGCCCTCGGGCGGGGGGAAGACCCCGCCTGCGCCCTGGACCGGCTCGGTGATCACCGCGGCCACCCTCTCGCCGTGCTGGGCGAACGCGGTGGACATGGCCTCGATGTCGTCGTGGGGCACCTCCACGAAGTGGGGGACCAGGTCCCCCCAGCCCTCCCGGTTGAGGGCGATGCCCTGGGCGGACGTCCCCCCGAAGTTGGTGCCGTGGTAGCCGTTGGTGCGGGTGATCACCACCTGCCGGTCGGCTCCGCTGGTGCGCTGGGCGTGGAGTCGGGCGAGCTTGAGCGCGGTGTCGACGGCCTCGGACCCGGAGCAGCCCAGGAACACCCGACCGTCGGGGAGCGGCGAGCGCTCGGCGATCATCTCGGCCGCCCGGGCCGCGGGCGGGTTGGTGAACGGGTCGAACGTGTTGTAGCAGGCGAGGTCGCGCATCTGGGCGGCGACCGCGTCGGCCATCTCGGCGCGGCCGTGGCCGATCTGGCAGTACCAGAGGCTGGCCAGCCCGTCGATGTACGACTTGCCGTCGTCGTCGTAGAGCGTGGAGCCCTCGGCCCGCACGATGTTGATCATGTCCGACTCGGGCTTGGCCGGCGAGGCGAACGGATGGAGGAGGGCGTGGTGGCTCATCGGGCGCGGCTCCTGGGGTAGGGGACGGGCGGAGAAAGTCGGCTCAGCCTAGGAGTGGGCAGCGGGCGCATGCGGCCGGAACGGTCCCGCCTAGAAGACGACGGTGCCGGCCGACACCACGGTCGTGCCGTCGAGGGTGATGGTGCAGTTGCGTATGGGCAGGTCGAAGTGGCCCAGGGTGTGGCGCCCGGCGGTCTCGTTGGCGCCGGTCGAGTACAGGAAGTTGCCGGCGAAGGCCCGCAGCTCGGTGCCGTTGAACTGGGTGCGGTCGTACATGGTGAGCGCGTCCCAGCGGGCCGCGGGGTTCATTCCCCAGCCCACATGGGACACCGCGTAGGCCTCCGGGTCGTCCCAGGCCTCCATGTAGCTGGACATGAGCTCGGCGTCGAGCCCGTCGCCGGAGATTCCGGTCACGTAGTCGTCGACGATCCGGAGCCTCACCGGCGACTCCAGGTAGCGCTTGAACGTGAGGTTCACGTCGCCGGTGTCGAGCACCAGGGTGCCGTTGACGGTGCCCGCCGGCGGGAAGCACAGGCACAGCCCGCCGGGCCAGTGGGCGACGGTGCCGGGCCCGTTGGTGCAGCCCCAACTGGACGCAGCCGGCGCCTGGGACACGTCCACGGTCAGGTCGGTGCCCGCGGCGGAGGTCACTCGCATCTGTGCCGCCTGGGCCAGCAGGGCCGCACCCTCGTCCACCCGGGGCTTCAGGGCCGGGTCGGGAACCAGCCGCTCGAGGATTTCGGGATGCTCATTGGAGACCATGAGGATCCGGGCGCCGCCGGACAGGATGGCGCCCAGCTCGGGGGCGTGAAGCAGACCCTCCACCGTGCAGTCGGCCACGAACGAAGCGGCCGCCAGCGCGGCCACCACCGGCTCGAGCCCGCCGATGGCGTCGGACGCGCCGGTGGAACGCACCGGGACCGGTGCCCGCTGCACCGGAGTGGGCACGCTCAGGTGGAACACCCGCGCCCCGAGGCGCTGCAGGGCCAAATCGGCCAGCTGCACGATCACCGGACGGCTCTGGGACTCCGAGAGCACTGCCGCGGTCTCGCCCTCGCTCACCCCGCAGAGCCGGAACGTCTCCGCGAAGGCGTCGATCCACTTCGCCTCGACCCGCTCCACCAGCATCCGCGCCCTCCTGTTGACTCTCGTCTCGCCGTCAGTTGCGGTACTGCACGCCGGGCAGGACGCAGAGCATCTCGTAGACGAGGTCGGCGGCGATGTGTGCGGTCATGCCCGACACGTCGTAGATCGGGGCCACCTCCACGAGGTCGCAGCCCACCAGGTCCAGACCCCGGCAGCCCCGGATGATCTCCAGCGCCTGCGGGGTGGTGAGGCCGGCGATCTCAGGGGTGCCGGTACCGGGGGCGAATGCGGGGTCCAGGCCGTCGATGTCGAAGCTCAGGTACACGGGCCCTTCGCCGACCTGCTCCCTCACTTCTTCCATCAGCGGGACCAGCGACCGGTGCCAGCACTCCTCGATCTGGACCACCCGGAAGCCCCGCTGGCGGGACCAGTCGAAGTCGTCGGCCGCGTAGCCGGTGGCCCGCATCCCGATCTGGACGACCCGGTCGCAGTCGAGCAGGCCCTCCTCGACCGCCCTGCGGAACGGGGTGCCGTGGGCGATGCGCTCGCCGAACATCTCGTCGTTGATGTCGGTGTGGGCGTCGACGTGCACCAGCCCGACCGGGCCGTGGCGGTCCCGCATGGCCCGCAGGATGGGCAGCACGATGGTGTGGTCGCCGCCGAGCGCCACCGTGATGACGCCGTGCGACAGCAACTCGTTGAAGTGGGCCTCGATGCGGTCCACCGAGTCGAGCAGGTTGTAGGGGTTGGTGGCCACGTCGCCGGTGTCGTCGATGCGCAGGCTGTCGAACGGGGCGGCCCGGGTGGCCATGTTGTAGGGGCGGATGAGCACCGACTCGTCGCGGATGCCCCGGGGCCCGAAGCGGGCGCCGGGACGGTTCGAGGTGCCGATGTCGAACGGCACCCCCACCACGGCCACGTCGAGCTCGGAGGGTTGCGAGCGCCCCGGCAGCCGCATGAAGGTCGTGATCCCCGCGAAACGCGGCATCTCGTTGCCGCCCAGCGGCTGCGGGTTGCCGGCCGCGCTCATACACAAACCCTAGGGGTTCAGGCAGGGCACAAGGCGGTCAAGGATCTCGTCGAGGACCTCTCTGGGGGTCCCGAAGTTGAGCCGGATGTGGCCGTCGCCGTTGGTGCCGAACTCGGTGCCCTCCGACGCGGCCACGCCCGAGTCCGACAGCAGGCGGGCGGCCGGGGCGTCGCCCAGGCCGCAGGCCGACACGTCCAGCCAGGCCAGGAAGGTGGATTCGGGCCGGTGGAGGACCACGCCGGGTGCTTCGCTCTCGATCCGCTCCGCCAGATGGTCGCGCAGGCCGTGCAGATGGGCTAGCAGCCCGTCGGCCCAGGCCGCGCCGCGGCGCCAGGCCGCGATGGTGGCGTCGATGCCGGTGCGGGCCGCGTGGCCGAGCAGCAGCGGCGGATGGGCGTCGCGCACCCGCCGGCGCAGCCCCCTGTCGCCGTAGGCCATCACCGCGCAGCGCAGTCCCGACATGGCGAACGTCTTGGCGGGCGACGTCACCGTCACGACCCGTTCGGCCGCGCCATCGATCGACAGCATCGGCGTGAAGGGGGCCGACGAGTCGGGGTACACGAGGTCGGCGTGGATCTCGTCGGACACGACATAGAAGTCGTAGGCGTGGGCCAGTTCGACGATCCTCGCCAGGACGTCGGCGCCGGCCACCCATCCGGTGGGGTTGTGGGGGTGGCACCACAGCAACACCCGGGCGTTCGGCTCCCGCCGCACCAGCGTCTCCAGGTCGTCGGGGTCGAGAGTCCATCCCTGGTCGCGGTCGTAGCGCATCAGCCACTCGAGTTGGGGGCGCCGGGCGGTGGGGCAGATCTGCAGGAAGATGTGGTAGATCGGCGGCGTCAGGATCACGCCCTCGCCGGGACCGGCCAGTGCGGTGACCGCGGCGGTCACTCCCTGCAGCACGTCTACGCAGGTGTGCACGAAGCCGGGGTCGGGACTCCAGCCGTAGCGCGTCGCGGCCCAGTGGGCGAACGCCGCGCCCACATCCTCCTCCAGGTCGTGGTAGCCGAAGTCCCCGTGGTCGATCGTGTCCTGCATGGCGCCGGTGACGGCCGGCGGGGGCCGGAAGTCGTGCTCGGCCACCCACGCCGGCACGGCCTCGGCGCCGTGCTTGGACCACTTGGCGTTGCGGTTCCCCCGCTTCCGGGCAACGTCGACGGCGGGATCGAACGCTTCGCCAGGCGACGGGTCGTCTCTGGTCACGGACCGCGACGCTATCCCTGTGCCGGGACGCGCCATGCCGCCGCTGGCGAATTGGCAACGTTGTGCACGTCCGGCGTGCGTACTGTTGCCAATTCCTGGACGGGAGCGCTACTAAGGCAGGGTGCCGGTGTTGCCGTCGGCTGAGGGTGTCGTGTCGGTCATGGGCGTCATCCTGTCACTATCGGCTGGCAGTGGCTACCGTGACCGGTCGGCGCCGGCAGGCAACTCGACAGGCAGGGAGCACAGATGAGGTTCGGCATCTCGTTCGCCAATGTGGGGACGTTCGTCAGCGGCAAGGGCGCAGCCCGGCTGGCACAGGGTGCGGAGGCGGCGGGGTTCGACTCGCTCTGGACGGTGGAGCACATCCTTTACCCGGAGGGGTACGAGTCGACGTACCCGTACGCCCCCGACGGCAAGATGCCCGGCTCGGGCAACAACCCGATCCCCGATCCGCTGGTGTGGCTGGGCTACGCGGCCGCGGTCACCTCGACGATCGGGCTGGCGACCGGCATCTCACTGCTGCCCGAGCGCCATCCGCTGACCTTCGCCAAGGAGGTGGCCACCCTGGACGTGCTGTCGGGAGGACGGGTCACACTGGGCGTGGGCATCGGCTGGCTGCGCGAGGAGTTCGAGGCGCTCGACGTGCCTTGGGAGCGCCGCGGCCCCCGCACCGAGGAGTACATGGAGGTCATGCGCCGGGTCTGGGCCGACGACGACGTGACCTTCGACGGCGAGTTCGTGTCGTTCCGCCGGGCCAGCTCCAATCCGAAGCCCAAGGCGGGACGGGTCCCGATCCACATCGGTGGCCACAGCGAGGCCGCCGCCCGCCGGGCCGGGCGGGTCGGGGACGGCCTGTTCCTGGCCGGCGGCGACATGGCCCAACTGCTCGACATCGCCCGCAACACCGCAGCCGACCACGGGCGCGACCCCGAGGCGCTGGAGATGTCGGCGGTGCATCTCGGGCTGTTCGGCGACGACCCGGCCGCGGCGGTGCAGGAGGCCGAGTCCTGGGGGGTGGAGCGGCTGATGGTTCCGTCGGTGTTCTACTTCCGCAACACCGCCGAGGGTCTGGCCGAGTTCGGCGAGTCCGTCATCGCCAAGCACGACCAGTAGGACTCACTCCGACCGGCAAGAGGCTCAGGCTCGGGCTCCCCATCGGATGAACCGGTCGAACCCGACCCGGTCACCCAGATTGGAGATCGCCCGCTCGGCGTCCTCGAGAACCTCGTCCTCGTCGACCTGAACGCATCGGGCATCCTCGACGACGACCTGCCCGTCGACGACGACGGTGCGGACGTTGGATCCGGTCAACGAGTTGACGACGGTCGCGGCGACCCGCTGCCTCGGTGCGCAGTTCGGACCGGACATGTCGACCACGGCGACATCGGCCAGCCGGCCCGGTGCCAGCACCCCCGCGTCCAGTCCTGTGAATGCGGCTCCGCCGAGTGCGGCAGTCTCGAGGATGGTCTCGCTGTCGATGACCGCCGCGTTCCCGGCCCGGAGCCGTTGCGCCAGCACGGCCTGCTTCATCGCCTCGAACGGATCCTGGCGATGGCCCACCGCCGGGCCGTCGGTACCCAGCCCGACGACGGCACCGGCCTCGAGCATCTCCGGCAGTGCCATGTTGCCCGAAGCGAGGTACGCGTTCGAGACAGGGTTGTGGGCCACTCCCGCTCCGGCCTCGCCCAGCATGGCTATCTCGTCCTCGGAGAGCCATATCGCGTGGGCCAGGGTCGCCTCGGGGCCCAGCAGGCCCTCGGAGTGGAGCCACGCCACCGGCGTCGTGCCGTACGCCTGGCGGTAGACCCCGGGATCTCCCTCGGACTCGCAGCAGTGGGTGTGCCACCTGGTCCCGAATCTCCGGGCCAGGTCGGCGCAGCCCGCGATCAGCTCCTGATCGTTGAAGGCGATGTTGAGCGGCCCGGGCCACACCGCCACCATCCGGTCGCCCGACCATCCGGCGAGCAGCTCGGCCATGATCTCCAGCTCCGCTTCGGTGGTGTAGTGGTTGGGCCGTGAGCCGCTGGCCCGAAAGGCCATCGCGGCCGGGCGGGTCCCGGTCATGCCCCGGGCGACCGCGCCCCTGATCCCGATCGACTCGATGGCGCCGGCCACGCCGGTGGTGGTGTCGGGATCGGGAGGCATGTACTGGTTGTCGACGACGAAGGTGATGCCGGCCCTGGCGGCCTCCATCGCGGCCAGGCGGGTGCCGGCGACCGCCTCCTCGGTCGTGATGGCGTGCGCGACCGGGAACGTCAGCTTCGACAGCCAGTCCCAGACGGCGAGGCCCTCTCCCAGAGTCTTGATCACCGACTGGGCCAGGTGGTTATGACAGTCGATGAAGCCCGGAAGGACCACGCAGCCGGTGCAGTCGATGGTTCGATGAGCGCCTGACGTCTCCACCTTGTCGCCGGCGTCGACCGCCGCGATGCGATTACCGGAGATCGCGACCGTGCCCGGCTCGATCACCCGCCGTTCGTTGTCGAGGGTCACCACCGTCCCGCCGGACAGCACCAGGTCGTACTGGCGCGGAACTCGGGTTGCAGGCATTGCTCGCTCCTGTCTGTTGCGGCAGTGACTACCCGCCCGCGCCCTGGGCGGGGTGGTTCCTGCGCTGCTGCTCGGTGCTCGACTCCACGACACGGAAGTCCACGGAACGCTTGAGGGCCCCGGCCAGCAGTTCGGCGCTGCGGCGGGCGGTGAACAGTTCGATGTCGACCTCGGCGCCGCCGGGCACCTCTACTTCGACGGTGATCGCGTCCTCGTCCACGGAGGCGTGGACCCGTTCAACGGCCCGCCGGTAGGTGCGGTCAAGGGCGATCCCGATCCGGAGCAGCCCGGCCAGGACACGCACCCGGTAGCGGTCGCGCTTGCCGAGGGCCGTGTACTCGCGGTGCGACGACACCGGCTCGCTCTTGCGGTGGTAGCGGGCCACCAGGGCGATGAGCTCGAGCTCGCCCTCGGTGAAGCCGGCGAGGCGCTCGCTGTGGCGGATCAGGTAGTAGGAGTGCTTGTGGTGCGAGGAGTGGGCCACGAAGCGCCCGATGTTGTGGAGCAGCCCGGCCGCCTCCAGCACCTCGCTGTCGGTGATGCCCAGGCCGTGGGCCGCCGCGGTCTCGTCGAACAGCTCGAGGGCAAGGTCGGTGGCGTGCTCGGCATGGATCAGGTCCTCGTGGTAGCTGCGGGCCAGGGCCAGGACGCTGGACCGTCGCAGGTCGCTCAGATGGTGCAGGCCGTCGTCGCGGGAGCGGTCGCGGCGGGTGAAGCGGTCGAGCAGCAGACCCTCGCGCAACGCCCCGGTGGACACGACCATCGACTCGATCCCCAGTGCCTTGAACAGCTGCCTGAGCAGCACCGCCCCCCCGACGATCACGTCGCTGCGGGCCGGGTCGAGTCCGGGGACCTTCAGGCGGTCCGACGGTCGGGGCCTCGCGATCAGCTCGTTCACCACGGCGGTCAGGTCGGAGCGCTCGATGACGGCGTTGGCTGCGGTGCGCAATGTCTCGCCCCGTCTCGCCGCGCACAGATGCGCCAGCGCGGCGATGGTCCCCGAGCAGCCCACCGCCACCTCGAACCCGATGTCTTGAGCCTCCTGGGCCACGGGGGCGACGAAGGACCGGATGTGGCGGCGGCAGGCCTTCACCGCGCCGTCGGCGATCACTCCCGACGGGAAGAAGCGGTCGGTGAGGCGTATGTGGCCCAGCTTCAGGCTGCGGGCCATCGCCGGTGCGGTGCCGTTGCCCACGATCACCTCGGTGGAGCCGCCGCCGATGTCGATCACCACATGGGGCCGGCCCGCGATCGGGACGGCGCTCATCGCGCCCAGGTGGATCAGCCGGGCCTCCTCCACGCCGGAGATCACCTGCACGGGCACGCGGGCCTCGGAGTTGGCCCGGCGCAACAGGTCGCTCTGGTTGTCGGCCTCCCGCACCGCGCTGGTGGCCACCGCCACCACCTCGGCGTCGTGGGCGTCGGCGATGTGGCGACACTCGACGAGGGCGTTGATGGCCCGGTCGACGGCGTCGGGAAGCAGGCGCCTCATGTCGGCGCCGCCGCTGCCCAGCCGCACCGGCATCCGCTCCCGGACCAGCACCTCGGGGGAGCCGCCCGGGACCTGTCGCGCTATCACCATGTGGACGGAGTTCGTGCCCACATCTATGGCGGCCAGCGCCCGCGAGCCTGTCATCGGCGGGCCAGCATCACGCCGAACGCACCGTCTCGCAACCCGGAGCGGGCACGACGGCCTGGCGTCAGGCCGTGGCCAGGGGCCGGTCCGGGTCGGACCCCCAGGCCGACCACGACCCCACGAACAGCCTCCCGTCCGGAAGGCCGGCACGGCGGATGGCGAGCAGGTCGTGGCAGGCGGACACCCCGCTGCCGCAGTAGGCGATGACCTGGCGGTCGGCGGCTCCGGCGCGCTCGTAGCGGTCCCGCAGTTCAGCCGCCGGCTGCAGCCGCCCGCCGCTCAGGTTGTCGCCGACCTGCATGCTGACCGCACCCGGGATGTGGCCGAAGCGGGGATCGATCTGGTTGGGCTCTCCCCGGTACCGCTCCACCGAGCGGGCATCGATCACCAGCGACGCCGGATCGGTGCGGGCGGCGTCCACCTCGTCGATGGTCGCGAAGCGTCCGGCGGGCCATGGGCGGGCCGTGAAGGCGGCCGCCGGCCACGAAGGCGTCTCGGTCTCGAGCTCGCCGGTCCAGGCGTCGATCCCGCCGTCGAGCACGGCCGCGGGGCAGTCCAGGCAGTCGAGCATCCACCACATCCGCGAGGCCATCACCCCGCCGGCGTCGTCGTAGGCCACGACCGCGGTGCCGTCGCCGATGCCGAGCCGGCCCATGGCGTCGGCGAAGGCTTCCGGCGACGGCAGCGGATGGCGGCCTTCCCCCGTGGTCGGCGGGCCCGAGAGATCGACGTCTAGATCGACGAAGCGGGCTCCGGGTATGTGGCCCCGGTCGTAGGCCTCCCGGCCCGAGCGGCCGTCGAGGTACCACCGGACATCGGCGACAACGACCGAGTCGGCGCGGGTGCCCAGCCAAGCCGCATCGACTAGTGGTCCGGTCAGGTCCACGGCTATCTCTCGACGGCCAGGCCGGTCGCGGCGACGACCTCTCGCACCATCTCGGCGATGTCGGCCGAGTGGGTCCGCATGAGCCGGTGGCGGCCGTCAGTGATCGTGCGGCGGCGCACATCGGCGAGCTTGCGCTCCATGTAGTCGTTGGCGCCGACGAAGTTCCGGTCCCGGGTTCCAACGAGCAGCCCGACCGGGATCTGCACCTCGTCGAGACGGTTGATCACGATCGAGTCCGTGTGCAGGCTGGAGGCGGCCGCGACCCGGGGAAGGTCGAGTCGGGGCATCGCCAGGTGGACCTGGTCGTTCCACTCTTGCATCGCAGCGGCGTCACGGAACCCTGGTCCCGCGGCCACCAGCACCAGCCCCTTGAGGACACCCGGCCGGGTGATGCAGTGGGCCAGTCCCAGGTAGCCGCCCAGGGAGTGCCCGACGTACACCGCCGGTCCAATACGGTCGAGCACCGCGTCGATCGACTCGAGCAGTGCCCCGCGCTCGTAGTCGGCGGCTTCGGCGGGGACGGGGGAGTGGCCGTGAGCGGGCAGGTCGACTGCGGTGCAGGTGCAGTCTGCGCCGAGGTCCTCCACGGTCGCGTCCCACACAGTGGCGTTGTCGCCGAAGCCGTGCACGAAGAGCACGGCGGGCCCGGTGCCGGAGGTCGTGGCGTGAAGTTCGGTGGTCACTGTCCCGCAAGGATGTCGGGTTCGACGTACATGGGGTGCGCGATGGGCACGGCCGCTCGGGTGTTCGCCTCCACGCGGTCGATGGCGTCGGCGAGTTCCGCGGTGCTGTAGCCGGGGTCGAAGCCCACCTTGGCCGCCACCAGCAGCTCTTCGGGGCCGATGTGCTGGGTCCGCAGATGGATCAGCCCGGTGACTCCCTCGGTCGACTCGATGGCCTGGCGGATCCTGTCGGCGTCGGCCCGGGTGGCCCCCTCGCCCAGCAGCAGGCTGCGCATCTCCAGGGCCAGCACAACCGCGATCAGGCCCAGCAGCACACCGATCGACAGGGTGCCGATGCCGTCCCACACGGGGGCGTCGAAGACCACGGCTATCGCCAGAGCGCCGAGCGCCAGCACCAGTCCCAGCAGCGCTCCGAGGTCCTCCAGCAGCACCACCGGCAGTTCCGGAGTGCGCGAGCGGCGCACGAAGCGCACCCAGGAGGCGTTGCCGCGCACCCGGTTGGACTCGATCACCGCGGTCCGCATCGAGAGGCTCTCGAGCACGATGCCGATGCTGAGCACCGCGAAGGCCCACGCCGGCGCGTCGATCTCGTGGGGGTGGCGGATCTTCTCGATCCCCTCGTACAGGGCGTACAGGGATCCGATCGCGAACAGCACCAGCGCCACCACGAAGGACCAGAAGTAGCGCTCGCGCCCGTAGCCGAAGGGGTGCCGCTCGGTGGCGTCGCGGCGGGCCAGCCGCCCTCCCAGCAGCAGCAGGGCCTGGTTGCTGGTATCGGCCACGCTGTGGATGGCCTCGGCCAGCATCGACGACGCCCCGGTGAAGCTGAAGGCCACGAACTTGGCGATGGCGAGGCCGAGGTTGGCGAAGAAGGCGGCCAGGATCGCCTTGGTTCCTCCGCCGGCTGCCATGGGCGGCAAGGCTAACGGCCCGTCGTCCCGCGGCCCGCGCTCCGGACGCGAACTTTGCCGGAGACCCGGTGCAGGGAGCGACCGCGGCGCCGGTAGCGTCACGGCGTCATGGCCTCCGTCTTCGCCGCCCCCGACGACCTCCTGGAGGCAGTGGGCCAGCACCTCGGCCACAGCGAGTGGATCACCGTAGACCAGAGCCGGATCGACATGTTCGCCGAGGCCACCGGCGACCATCAGTGGATCCACGTCGACCCCGAAGCGGCCGCCGCGGGCCCGTTCGGGTCCACGATCGCGCACGGCTACCTCACCCTGGCGCTCACGAACCTGCTGCTGCCCCAGATCGTGCGGGTGGAGGGCATCTCGATGGGCGTGAACTACGGCGTCAACCGGGTGCGCTTCCCGCAGCCGGTGCTGGTGGGGTCGCGCCTGCGGGCCTCGGCCACGCTCACCTCCGCCGATGAACTCCCCGGCGGTGCGGGCGTGCAGACGGTGATCACGGTCACCGTGGAGATCGAGGGTCAGGCCAAGCCCGCCTGTGTCGTCGAGTCGGTCAGCCGCTTCCTGTACTGAGAGCGCCGTAGACCCATGCCGCAACCATCGAGGGACCCTCTCCGGTCATGCGGATAGCTCGACGGGTGACCGCGGCCGCGCTGGCCGCGCTGGTGTCGTGGCCGGCCGTCGCACTCGGGCAGGAACCCGCCGATGCCGGCTCCGATGCAGAGGCCGGAACCGGGAGCGAGGCTGGCTCCGAGCCCGAACGGGTGACTTGCTCGGAAGCTGCCGGGGTCTTCGAGGTGCTGTGCGGGAGCTATGAGCTGCTCTCCGAGCACTACGTGGACGACGTGCCCGACGAGGAGTGGGCCTCCGCCGCTGCCCAGGGAGTGCGTGAGGCCGGCCTGGCCCCACGCCGCGATGGGGCGGCGCCGGCCTGTGCTCTGCCGGCACCCGCCTTCGAGGCGGCCTGCGTCGAGATAGACGCCGTGGACGACACCGAGGCCGCGGTCTGGGCGGCTTCCAAGGCGATGTTCGCCTCCCGGGGGGATCCCAACAACTTCCTGATGACCCCCCTGGAGTACGAGACGCTGACGTCGCGCCAGAACGGGGTCTCCTACATCGGCATCGGCATCAGCCTGGGCCTGCTGGACGGCGTCAAGCCCTGCTACGAGCTGTCGCAGAGTTGCCGGGTGGCGGTGTCCGAGGTGTACGCGGAGAGCCCGGCTGAGCGGGCTGGGCTGATGGCCGACGACCTAGTGGTGTCTATCGACGGCTACGTCCCATCGGGTCCTGTATGCGGCCTGGGCGGCCTGCACACCCTCGAGCGGGGAAGCACGGTCAGCGTCGTGGTCGAACGCGACGGCCGCCAGAGGTCCTTCGCCGTCGATGTCGGCGCGGTGCGCATCCCTACGGTTGACGGCAGGACGGTGGCCGGCAACATCGGCTATCTGCGGCTCGGCTCGTTCGGGATCCGCACCGACGAGCTGGTCGAGCGGGAGCTCCAGGCCTTGATCGATGCCGGTGTTGACAACCTGGTCGTGGACCTGCGGGACAACCCCGGGGGTTACCTGAAGACCGTCATCAACATCGCCAGCATGTTCCTCGAGAACCGCCAGGTCGTCATACAGGAGGTGTCCAAGCAGCAGACCCTGTTGCATCTGGTCAGCGGCCATGGCGACCGCCCGGACCCGTCGGTTCTTCCCATAACGATGGTGGTGGACGCAGGATCTGCCTCGGCGTCGGAGGTGCTTGCGCTGGCGCTGCGGGATCACGGACGGGCCACAGTGGTCGGCACCCTCACCTTCGGCAAGAACACAGGACAGATAGCGTTGCCCCTCGAGTCGCGTGACGGCGTCCTGTTGGGCGGTGCCCGAGTGACCGTGTTCCGGTGGTTGGGCCCCGAAGGTGAGAGCGCCGCCGGAGGCGTTCGGCCGGACGTCGAGCTCGACCTCGAGGCCTGCTGGCACCCGATCGGGCTGGCTCGCCGGGTTGCGGCCGCGGCCGGGTTGCCAGGCGTCCTGCCGGCCGACATCGACCTGGACGGCGAGCGCTACGAAGCGGTCAGGGACCTCACCGCCGACGGCATCCTGGCTGGCACGGATTGCGCGCCCGGGCTGTTCTGTCCCGGAGATCCGGTTCCCCGGTGGATGATGGCCGTGTGGCTGGTGCGCGTCGTGGACGGTGCGGATCCCGAGCCCGTCAGCGCCTCGAGGTTCGAGGACGTGGACGCCGGCCAATGGTGGGCCGGGCACGTGGAGCGGCTCGCGGACCTGGGCATCACCGTGGGCTGTGCCAGCGAGCCGGCCCAGTACTGTCCCGACGATCCGGTGACGCGGGCCCAGATGGCAACCTTCCTCAAGCGGGCCTTCATGCTTGATCCCGCCGTCCCGGCCGGATTCGCCGACACCGACGGCAGTGTCCACGAGGCCGCCATCGACTCGCTGTATCGCGCCGGCGTCACGAAGGGCTGCTCGACCGAACCGCTGAGTTTCTGTCCCGCCCGGGCGACCACCCGCGGCCAGATGGCACTGTTCCTCGAGCGGGCCCGCAACCGCTTCAACTGACCGCCTGCACGCTCGGCCTCGGACCGCGGGGGCTGGGCACCCGGGCCTGTAGCCTGTGGGGTGATGGCCAAGCGGAAGCGGCGGGTTGCTGCCGGTGTGGGTGCGGGCAGCGTCCTGGTGTCGGATCCGCCGGTGCGGGCTGGCCTAGTCAGCTCCAAGCGGTCCGTGCCCGCGGGCATCGACCGCCCGCCCTACGCGCGGCTGCCCGGCGGGGAGCCGGGACCGTCGGTGTCGTCGGTGGTCCGGACACGGGAGGAACTCGACGCCATGCGCCGCACGGGCGCCCTGGCGGCCGAGGTGCTCATCGCCGCCTGCGGCCAGGTGCGGGCCGGGATCACGACCGACGCGATCGACCGGTTCGTGCACGACACTGCGGTGGCTGCGGGCTCCTATCCCAGCCCGCTCGGATATCGAGGCTTCCCGAAGTCGGTGTGCACGTCCGTGAACGAGGTGATCTGCCACGGGATCCCCGACTCGCGCCGGCTGGCCGCCGGCGACATCATCAACATCGACGTGACCGTGTACCGCGAGGGCGTCCACGGCGACACGTCGGTGACGCTGATGGTCGGGGAGGTCGACGAGCACTCCCGGCGGCTGGTGGACGAGACCCGCGCCGCCCTGTACAAGGGCATCGGCGCGGTGAGAGCGGGCGTGGCCGTGTCGGAGATCGGCCGGGCCATCGAAGCGCACGCCTTGCGGCATCGTCTCGGAGTGGTGCGGGAGTTCATCGGGCACGGGGTGGGCACCGAGTTCCATTCCGGCCTGCAGGTGCCCCACTACTACGACCGGCGGGCCGCCACCGTGCTCGAGGAGGCGATGAGCTTCACCATCGAGCCGATGCTCACGCTGGGCTCGCCCGAGGTCGCCATGTGGGACGACGGCTGGACGGCCGTCACCCGCGATCGTCGCCGCACCGCCCAGTTCGAGCACACCCTGGCCTGCACTCCCGACGGAGCCGAGATCCTCACCCGCACGACCGCGGGCGAGTGCGCACACGACCTGTTCACCGACCCGGTCGCCTAGCCCCCGGTCGCCGGGTCGGCCTGATCGTCGGCACCTTGCAAAGTGCCCGGCAAGAGTCCTGCAATATGCTCGCCAGAGATCCTGCAAGGTGCACGCTAATTTATCTGCAATATGCATGCTGATCGTTGATGAAGGTATGATGAGCCCATGCCATTGGCCTCTTTCGGACAGGCGGGACCGCTCACTCCGGACGGCTACGTGCCGCGGGTCGCCGATGTCGTGGTGGGACGGGCGCTGGCGATCTCCCCGATCGTCGTGGTGGAGGGCGCCCGCGGCACCGGCAAGTCGTGGACCGGCCTTCGCCATGCCCGCAGCCAGATTCGGCTGGACCGCGACCCCGGCGCCGTAGAGGCCGCTTCGCTCCGTCCTGGCGCGGCCCTGGAGGGCGATCGGCCGCGACTTGTGGACGAGTGGCAGCTCGCTCCGGGCCTGTGGAACTTCGCCCGCCATGTTGTGGACGCCGAGTCGGGCCGGGGTCGGTTCATCTTCACAGGATCGGCCCATCCGCCCGACGACCGCACCCGTCACTCCGGCGCGGGCCGCGTGGTGCGGGTGCGGATGCGGCCCATGTCGCTGGCGGAGTCGGGCGAATCGTCGGGCGAGGTGTCTCTCGGCTCGCTGCTCGCCGGCGATGACTGCTCAGCGGGGGCTTCTGCGGCCACCGTCGATGACGTGGTGGAGGCGCTGTGCCGGGGCGGTTGGCCCCGCCATCTGGGGATGCCGGTGGCGGACGCACAGTCGCTGTGCCGCGCCTACCTGCAGGAGGTTGCTCGGGCAGACATCGGCCGGCTGGGGCGGTCGCGGCACCGGCCCGAGGGCGTTCAGAGGCTGCTGTCCTCGCTGAGCCGCAACATCGCGACTGCGGCCAAGGCGAGCACCCTGTCTGACGACATCGCAGGCGACGCCTCGCCTTCCCGGAACACGGTGGCGGAGTACCTGGAGGCGCTCAGGCGGGTGTTCGTGGTTGAGGACTTGCCGGCCTGGGCGGTGCACCTCAGGTCGCGGGCGAGGCTGCGGCGGTCTCCTAAGCGTCATCTGGTGGATCCGTCGCTGGCGGCGGCGACGCTTCGGGCCGGACCTGAGCGCTTGTGGCGAGATGTCGGCTATCTGGGGCAGGCCTTCGAGTCGCTGGTGGTGCGCGATCTGCGGGTGTACGCGGAGGCGAACGACGCCGCCGTGTGGCACTTCCGCGACAGCAACGGACACGAACTCGACGCCGTGGTGGTGCACGGCGACGGCCGCTGGCTGGCCGTGGAGGTCAAGCTCGGTTCCGGGGAGCGGCTGGACGAGGCCGCCCGGTCGCTCACGCGGGCCTGTGAGCAGGTCGACACATCCCGGGTGGGAGAGCCGGCCAAGAGGCTGGTGATCACCGCAGCCGGCTACGGCTACGAGCGCCCCGACGGCGTAACGGTGCTGCCCACCACCGCCCTCGGCCCGTAACCCGCCTGGGCTTGCGCAGGAAAGCGCCGTTACGGCGTAGGGCACTCCGACGGCGCGCCAGTGCTGTTCGCCGCCGTACTGGGACTCGATGCAGTGTCGTCGAGTGGGACAGCAAGCGAGGGGTCGTCCAAGACCGACTCGATGCGAGCCAGCAGATCAGGGTCCCGCCAGACGGCCTGCTCAGCCTCGCTGAGGTTACCTGGCATGGTCGTCTCAGTGCGGTCGACCTCGCGAGCGGGGCGATTAGAGCCTCCGGGTTCGCTCGGAACTCCTGCGCCATCTACAGCAATGGGTGTTGCAGGTGAAGATTCACGTATCATAATGCACTCCCATTACTACTAGTCATCTTAGATGCACTTAGTGTATCGGAGGATACCGCCTCCCGGCGCTCGTGCGCCAGCATCCAGCAGCTTAGGGGGCGAGAGATGACGGACGTGCCGATGTGGGTCCAAGCCGCCGTGAACGATGAACGGCGCAAGCTCAGAGAGAATCCGCGGCTACAGGTGTTGGCTGAGAGGGTGGAAGCCAAGATCGCTGCGATCAGGGACGATCCGGGTCGAGAACGCGGCACCTCCGAAGTGTTGCGTCTTCCGCGGCATCCACCGGTTCGGTCGTCAAGGGTCTACGGTTCCGGCGAAGGCCGCCTGGTGCTGTGGCAACAAGCTGGCGACAGGGTGCTGATCCTCGGAATCGTGCCCATCGAGTGAGGCGTGGCCCGGTCCTTCGCGTCGGTGCCGACGTCGCCGTGTGGCACTTCCGCGACAGTAACGACCACGAGTTCGACGCCGTGGTGGCGCATGGCGACGGCCGCTGGCTGGCCGTGGAGGTCAAGTTGGGTTCGGGGAGCGGCTAGACGAGGCCGCCCGGTCGCCCACGCGGGCCTGTGAACAGATCGACGCATCCAAGGTGGGGCGAGCCTGCCAAGAAGCTGGTGATCACCGCCGCCGGCGACGGCTATGAGCGCCCCGACGGCGTAACGGTGCTGCCCACACCGCCCTCGGCCCGTAAACCGCCTCGGCTTGCCCAGGAAAAGCGCCGTTACGGCATAGGGCACCCGACGGCGTGCCCGTCCCGTCCGCAGCCGTGCTGCGACTCAATGCAGTGTCGTCGAAGACCGACTCGATGCGAGCCAGCAGATCAGGGTTCCGCCAGATGGCCTGCTCGGCCTCGGTGAGGTCGCCCGACAGGGTCGTCTCAGTGCGGTCGCCCTCGCGAGCGGGGTGCTCAGAGCCTTTGGAGACTCTAGATGTCATACCCGCAATATACGCTGCATTGTGATGCGGGAATCCTATGGACTCGTGGTCGAGGGGCACAGCTTGACGGGCATGCCGGTGGATGCCGGGCGGCACGGATCGTTAGGTGCACCGCAGTACGAGCCCTCATCTCGATGGGCGATGCCTCAAGGCAGCATGTCGTGCCGCACTGGTCAAACGCAGAATCGCGTTGGGGGCGGATGTGCGCCTTGATCAGTTGTACTTGAGAGCGACTGGCTTCGAGCCATACGACTTTCAGCGGCGCGTCGCGGAAGAGGGACTGCCGGAGTTGTTGCAGGTCCCGACGGGTTGCGGCAAGACGGAGGCGGTCGGGCTTGGGTGGCTGTACCGGCGAAGGTTCCACTCAGACGCCGAAGTTCGCGCTTCCACACCGCACTGGCTGGCAATTGCGCTGCCAATGCGGACTCTTGTTGAGCAGACCGCCGACCGCTTCAGCGGATGGCTTGAACGCCTCGGCTTGAATGCGGACATCGACCTCCATGTGGTGCAAGGGGGCGTTGGCTGGAGCGATCAGGACTGGCGACTCGCCCCCCACCGTGACGCCGTCTTCGTCGGCACGATTGACATGCTCCTGTCTCGAGCCCTCAATCGTGGCTACGCCGACCGCCGGTGGCACTGGCCGATGTCATTCGGCGGATTCAACAACGGGACGCACTGGGTGTTCGACGAGATCCAGCTGATGGATGTTGCCACGCCGAACACTCGCCAGCTTCAGTCCTTTCGCGACAACACTCGGTACGGCGCTTCCAACGGCAAGCACCTGGATGTCCGCCACCGTCGACGAGCGCCTCCTGCGTACGGTGGACCGGCCCCATACTGGCCTCACGGTCCAGCTCAGCGATCAAGATCGCCATGGCCCACTCAATCGGCGCCTCGAAGCGGCTCGCACCATCGTCGAGATCGAACTGCAGGACCAGAAGTTCGAGCAAGCACTCGCACGGGAACTCGTCACCCGCCACCAGCCCGGCACCTTGACACTTGCGGTGCTCAACACGGTGGATCGCGCGTCCGCCACCTGGAAGTCGCTTAACAGACTCGCCCCGGACGCCGAGGTGGTGCTCTTGCATTCCCGCTACAGGCCTCCTGATCGTGCGGCCCACACAAGCGCCGCCCTGTCCCCACCTGGACCGGCAGGCAAGATCGTTGTGAGCACGCAGGTGCTTGAAGCCGGAGTCGATCTTTCCGCGGCTCTGCTGTTTACCGAAGCCGCTCCGTGGCCTTCGATCGTCCAGCGTGCCGGTCGCTGCAACCGAGATGGCATGCAAGATGATGCACAGTTGCTGTGGGCAACGCCGCCCAAGCGCCTGCCTTATGAGGAAGCCGATGTGCGGAAGTCCTCAGAAGCGCTTCGCTCACTTGCTGCGGCGAAGGTGACGACCACTCGGCTGCAGAGCCTTGATGTCCACACATCGAATCGGATCACGCCGGTAATCCGACGCAGAGACCTGATCGACTTGTTCGACACCACCCCTGACCTGAGCGGCAACGATGTAGACGTAGCGCGGTTCATCCGCGACCGGGGCGACCGCAGTGTCCAGGTCGCTTGGCGCGAGATCGACGGCAACAAGCCGTTGGGCAGGTCCCCGCGTCGAGAAGAGCTTTGTAGCGTGCCAATCGGCGACCTCAGAAGTTGGTTTGAACCGCCCTGGCTTTCTTGGAGGGTCGGTTTATTGGTTTCCAACCGTTTGTTGGTCGGGTCTTCGGGCAGCGTAGGCCGCCTCGAACTCTGTCGGCGGGACGTCGCCGAGATGGGTGTGCAGCCGCTGGTGGTTGT
>JAJEEV010000036.1 GCA_022820805.1 Acidimicrobiia bacterium | reverse complement strand
GGGCGTGGCCGAGGTGCGCCGCCGGGCCGCCACTGGCGAGCTGGGCGACATCGAGTTGGTCACAGTCGTGTCGAAGGATCCCGACGGGGGCCTCCCGATCGAGTATCTGAAGGTCTCGGGCGGGATGTTCCGCGATATGACCATCCACGACTTCGACATGGTCAGGTACCTCCTCGGCGAGGAGCCGATCACCGTCAGCGCAACCGCTGCGACCCTCGTCTCCCAAGACATTGCCGACATCGGAGACGTCGACACCGCGTCGATCTCGATGCAGACGGCGTCGGGCAAGATCGCAGTCATCACCAACAGCCGCCGTTGCTGCGCCGGCTACGACCAGCGGGTCGAGGTCCACGGGTCGATCGGGACGGCCCGCACCGACAACGTACCGAAGTCGATGTTCTCGATCGAGACGGCCGGCGGCAGCGAAAGGGACAACCCGAAGTTCTTCTTCAATGATCGCTACGCCGAGTCCTACGCCCTCGAATGGGGCCGCTTCGTGGAGGTGCTGCGATGCGACGCGCCACCTGAACCCGCCGGGGTCGACGGCTACCGGGCGTTGTTGCTCGCCGAGGCTGCCTACCTCTCATTGGAGGAGCGCCGCACGGTCACGGTCGAGGAGACCGAGAACCGCGTGCTCGGAGCCGGCTCATGAGAATCGGCTGCGTCACCGACTCCCTGGCTCACCTGCCGTTCGACGAACTGCTCGACACACTCTCGCAACTGGATGTGGCCGGCATCGAGATGAACACCGGCAACTGGTCGTCGGCACCGCACTGCGACTTGAGCACCCTGCTCGGTGACGAGGCTGCCCGCAAGGATCTGCTGCGACGCGTCGACGCCCGCGGCCTGGAGCTGTTCGCGTTGAACGCGAACGGCAACCAACTCCATCCTACCGATGGCCAGCGCCAATCGGCATGCCTGCACGACACCGTGCGCCTCGCCGGTGCGCTTGGTGTCGACACCGTCGTGTGCATGTCGGGGCTGCCCGCGGGCTCGCCGGGCGACCTCATGCCGAACTGGGTGGTGTCGTCATGGCCGCCCGAGACGCAGACCATCCTGCGCTACCAGTGGGAGGAGGTGGCGTTGCCGTACTGGGCCGATCTCGTCGAGCTCGCCAACCGTGAGGGCGTCGAGCGCATCGCCGTCGAGCTCCACGGCAACCAGCTCGTCTTCAACGCGCCGACCCTGTTGCGTCTGCGCGACGAGATCGGCCCCACTGTGGGTGCCAACCTCGACCCGAGCCACATGATGTGGATGGGCGGTGATCCTCTCCAGGCGATCGACTTGCTCGGCGAGGCCACCTACCACGTGCACGCCAAGGACACTTACATCAACGCCGCGCAGGTCGGGACCCGGACGCTCCTCGAGAACGGCCCGCTCGAGGACCTGGCGACCCGGTCGTGGTGGTACATCACGCTCGGCTACGGCCACGGTGAGCGGTGGTGGCGTGACTTCTGCTACCGATTGCGCATGACCGGCTACGACGGTTGGCTGTCGATCGAGCACGAGGACATGAATCTCTCCCGGTTCGAAGGACTCCGGATGTCCGTCGACCTGCTTCGCAACGTCGCCCCCACCGAGGCCTCCGACTTCAAAGTCCAAGACATCTGACCAACGATGGATAGCGAGGGACGCCATGGTCGATGAGACAGCATTCGGGACCCGTGACGCGAAGGGTGACTTCGTACCCGATCAGCGGGTGGGGTACGGCCCGCTGTTCGACTGGCCGACCAAGCCGGTGACCATCGCCAAGTGGTTCGTCTCGTTCCCCGGCTACCTGTTCCCGTGGAACGCGCTGTACTTCGGGTTCGCGGCAGTCGTCTGGTTCCTGCTGACGCCCTCGATGTCGACGGTGGCATCGTTCGCGCCTGGCTGGATCGCGATCATCCTCGTACGCAACCTGGCGATCATTGGCGGCTACTACTCCTACTTCCACTTTCGGTACTACGTCCGGCACCGGCAGGGCACCCGGTTCAAGTTCAACGAGCGTTGGCCGGGCGACAGCGGCCGGTTTACCTTCGGCAATCAGACCCGCGACAACGTGTTCTGGGTACTCGCGAGCGGAGCCCCGATTATCACCGCATGGGAGGTAGTCGGGCTCTGGCTGTTCGCCAACGGCCATGTCCCCTGGTTGAGCTGGACACGGAGCCCGGTCTGGTTCGTCGCCTTGATGTTGATCATCCCGATCTGGCGCGAGTTCCACTTCTACTGCGTGCACCGGCTGATCCACATTCCGTTCCTCTACAGGTCGGTGCACGCCATCCACCATCGCAATACCAACCCGGGGCCGTGGTCGGGGATCTCGATGCACCCGATTGAGCACCTGCTCTACTTCAGTGCAATGGCGATCCACTGGATCGTCCCGTCGCACCCGCTCCACATGATCTACAGCCAGTACCACCTCTTGCTGGCGCCCGTACCGGGACACTCCGGGTTCGACCGGTACGAGTTGGGCAAAAGCCGCGCCTTCCACACCGGCGGTTACGCGCACTACCTCCATCACAAGTACTTCGAGGTGAACTACGCCGATGGCGTGATTCCCCTGGACCGGTGGTTCGGCACGCTTCACGACGGCTCGGCTAAGGCGACCTCCAATCTGCGGTCGAAAAGGTCGGCGGCTGCGGTCGCCGATGTCAGCTGACCTTTCGACGCGCCCCAGCTGACGGTGGCGACCCCGACGGGGACCGGCAACCTTGTAGATATGTCTAGACAAAGATTGGCGGATGGGCTCCACAGGACCTAGGTTGACGCCGACCGAGTCGTGCTCACATCGACATGCCCACAGCAACCGGAGGGCGGATTGACTTTGGCCCGCCGATTCGTTCCCAACGGGACGCTCGCCGATGGCCGCGATCCTGTTCTCCTCACTCCGGAGGACGCAGGTTGGACCTACAGCGGACTCCACGTCGCCGCCTTCGACGCGGACGAGACCCGCGCGTTCGCCTCCGGCGACGCCGAACTGTTCGTCCTGCCGCTCTCGGCCACCGACCTCGCGGTCACAGTCGGTGACGAGACCTTCACGTTGGAGGGTCGCCCATCGGTGTTTGCCCGGGTGAGCGACTTCGTCTACATCGGGCGTGACACGTCATTCGCTGTCACCGTCCAGTCGGGTGGGGATGTGGCCCTTCCGTCGGCGATCTGCAACCGGACCCTCCCCGCCCGCCACGGCGCCGCGGAGGATGTCGCCGTCGAGGTGCGAGGCGCCGGACAGGCCACCCGTCACATCTCCAACTTCGGGTCTCCCGAAGCATGGAGCCACGCCGACAGACTCATGTGCGTCGAGGTGTACACGCCCGACGGAAACTGGTCGAGCTACCCGCCCCACAAACATGACGACTCACCCGAGTGTCCGGTCAACAACGAAGAGGCCTACTACTTCCGGATCGGTCAGGCGGGCACGACGGACTACGCCGCCGACGGGTTCGGCATGCACCGGACCTACACCGGCGAGCGTCCCGATCTCGATCCTTCGGAGTGGATCGACGACAACTTGGCCGTCCACGACGGCGATGTCTACCTCATACCGCGTGGCTACCACGGTCCCTGCATCGCGGCCCCGGGCTACAGCATGTACTACCTCAACGTGCTCGCTGGTCCCGACGGCGAGCGCTCGATGGCTTTCTGCGACGACCCCGCCCACCGCTGGATCCGTGAAACGTGGGAGGGCATGCCTGCCGATCCCCGATGTCCGATGTGCACCGCCGACGGGCCGGTACTCTGACCGTTCCCCCACGACGCCCCGATGTCCGATTTCCTGGCCCGCGTGGGTTCTGCTCCCATCTCGTGGGGTATCTGTGAGGCGCCCGGATGGGGTCTGCAGCTTCCCGTCGACCGTGTGCTCGGCGAAGCACGCGACCTCGGTATTGCAGCGATCGAGCAAGGTGCCCTCGGGTGGCTCCCAATCGACCCCCCGGCACAGCGAGCGAAACTCGACGACTACGGCATGACCCTGCTCGGCGGGTTCGTGCCGCTCGTCCTGCACGATCCCGCAAGGCGCGACGAGATGATGGCCCAAGCCGAACGGGTCGCCGCCAACATGGCGGCCTGCCAGGGCACATTCTTCGTCACCGCCATCGTCGGTGATCCAGACGACTGGTTCCGGCCCGCGATGGACGACGCCGCCTGGGAGGAGCTGTTCGCCAACCTCGATGGCGTCGAGGAGATCTGCACCCGCTACGGGCTGGTGCAGGCCGTCCATCCTCACGTCGACACGCTGATCGAGACGGCCGACGAGTTTCAGCGACTTCTCGACTCGAGTCGGGTCCGGTTCTGCTTCGACACGGGGCACCTGACCATTGGTGGGGCCGATGCCGTGACCATGGCCCGCGACTACCGTGATCGCATCGGGGTGGTGCACCTCAAGGATGTCGACAGCGCCACCGCCGCCCGGCTCAGCTCGGGCGAGTTGGGTCTCATGGCGGCTACCCAGGCCGGTCTCTTCCCGCCCTTGGGTGAGGGCATGGTCGATCTGACCGGCGTCATCGACTCCCTTGAGGGCGGCGGCTACGACGGCTGGTACGTGATCGAGACCGACGTCGCACTGACCGACGGGGAGCCCCCGGCAGAGGAGGGACCCGTGATCGGTGTTGCCCGCAGCCTCGACTATCTCCGTTCATTGGAGCAAGAGTTCGCAAACTGATTGGCGCCAGCTGGTGGTCCATCTCAGCGAAGAGCCGGTTCGGGAACATGTGCTCGCTGTTGTCGATGTAGCGGCGGGCCTGCTCAAGGGGCTGCCAATAGCCGCACGGGGATACCGCCCTGGTCCACGAGCCTGAGACGTTCCTGTAGGAGCGGCGAGACGGGCCGGCGGCGCTCGGGCGGGTACGAGATCCACAGCCGCAGCAGGTGGCGCTTGCGCTCCGGCTCGGGATGGTCCTCGAAGGCGTCGCGGGCGTGCAGCGTGACGTGGTTGTTGAGCAGCTGCACGTCGCCCTCCTCGAAGTCCATGGCGAGCTGCATCTCGGGCCGGTTGGCCACATCCTGCGCGAACTGCAGGGCCTCGTCCTGCTCGGGTGTGACCGCGAACTCGTCTCCGTGGCGGGCGGCGCTGTGAAAGTAGGCCAGCGTGGTGAAGCGCGAGGTCACCTTGCCGTCGCACTCGCTGAACATGGGCAGCCGGTACCAGGGCGCCGCGCCGGGCGGCTCCTCGTCTCGCCAGTCCAGCGTGAAGGGCTCATACAGCACTTCGAGAAGGTCGGGTCGCTCCTCGAGAACGACGTCGTGTATCGCGGTGGCGCTCACGACCCGGCTGGTTCCGCCGGCGCGGGCGGTGCGCAGGCACAGCAGTCCCAGCACGTCCACAGGCAGCTTGTCGGCGTGGAAGTCGAGCTTGCCGCGGGTCTGGTAGGAGCGCACCGAGGGATCCTCGATCGACTTGCCCTCGTCGCGGACGTGGCCGATGCGGTCGCCGCGGGCGTTCTGCGACACGGGCCGGCCGAGTTGCACGCCCAGTCCCCAGTAGACGAGCTCGCACTCGGCGTCGGTCAGGTCCGCTCGGGGCAGCCCGCGGATCAGTTGCACGCCGCATCCGTGGTCGAGCTCGGCCGCAGCCTCGTCCAGGAGTGCGGCCACCGCCGGGATCTCGAAGTCCTCTCGGTCGAACGGGACTCGCAGCCTCCGGTCGGCGGCCCGGGCCAGAGCCGCCTCGATCTCCGCTAGCTCGGCTGAGCCCAGACGACGGATCCAACGGGGATCCCCGGAAAGGTCCGCACTCCGCCAGGCGCTGGCGTCGGCTACCGGCGACCGGGGCGGAGGGCCGGCCGGTTCCCGGATAGTGCTAGTGGCGTCGCTCATGGTGGGTTGACCTTTCACCGTTCACGAACTGCCCTCGGGCCAGCCCGCAGTTGTCGCTCAATCCTATATTTTGCACGATAGGTGGTCCGGGAGGTAGCCGAGCTTGCGAATCGAACGCCTTGAGGCGATACCAGTCGAGCTGCCGCTGAAGCGGCCCCTCCAGATGGCAGTGGCCACCGTCGATGTCCGAACCTGCATCGTCGTCCGGGTGACCACCGACGACGGCACCGTCGGCATCGGAGAGAGCGTGGTGGCCCGCTACTTCACGGGTGAGAGCCTGGCCTCGGCGACCGACCTCATCAACGGCGTGCTGGCCCGGGCGCTAGCCGGCCGCGACCCCCGCGATCTCGCCGAGCTGCGGGCCCTCATGGCCCGGATCACCGTTCACAACAACGGCGCCCGCGCCGCGGTGGAGATGGCCCTGCACGACGTGGTGGCCCAGGCCGCGGGAGTACCGCTGTACGAGTTCTACGGTGGACGCCGCCGCCCGTCGGTGCCCACCATCTGGCACGTGAGCGGCGGCACGCCCGCCTCCGTGGCCGAGGAGGCGGCCGAGGCGGCGTCACGGGGCTTCCCGCTGGTGAAGGTGAAGGTGGGATCAGCCGACGTGGACCGCGACATCGCGGCCACTCTCGCGGTGCGGGACGCGGTGGGTCCCCACGTGGAGCTACTGCCCGACGCCAACCAGGGATGGGACCACGACCAGGCGCTGCGCTACCTGCAAGCCGTGGCCGGGGCCAACCCCGGCTTCGTGGAGCAGCCCCTGTCCCGTTGGGACCTGATGGGAATGGCCCGCCTCAACGCGGTCAGCCCGGTGACGGTGGCCGCGGACGAGGGTGTGTTCGACGCGGACGGGCTCCGCACCGCGCTGGAGGTGGGGGCGGTCGGCGCGGTGGTGGCCAAGCTCATGAAGGCGGCCGGACCGATCGGAGTGCGCGAGGTGTTCTCCGTTGCCGACGACGCGGGAATTGGAGTCCACTTCGCGGGCATGGCCGGGCAGACCAGCATCGGCGCGGCCCATGCCGCCCATCTCGCGCTGGCTGTGCCCAACCTGCGCTTCGGTTCGGGCATCTCGCCCCACTACGTCACCGGCGACGTGGTCGAGGAGCGGTTCCTGCCCGTGAGCGGCCATCTGCACCCCTCCGAGGCGCCCGGCCTGGGAGTGAGGATCGACGAGGACGCCCTCAGCCACTACCGGACCGACCGCTAGCAGTTGCGTGCAGGCGGGTTCACGCCGGGACGATGCGGTGGACCTGGCCGACGGGCACCACCGTGGGCAGGCCCTCGGTCTCGGGCAGCGCGCCCCAGGCGCCGTAGGCCGGGTCGACCTCGACCTCGACCGACTCGAGCACGCTGACCGCCCATAGCCGGAACAGCTCCGGACCCTGGATTTCCACCGCGTGCTCGAGCACGTCGCGGCGCACGTCGCTGAGCGGCGGGACCGTCCGGTCGTAGACGACCAGCAGGTGGATCCCGTTGCGGGTCACAGCCGGCCCGTGCGGCTCGCCCAACGGCACGTCGAGGCTGGCCGTGTCCAGCCCGAGGGGCAGCGCAGCCGGCACGGAACACCCCATGTCACCCCCGGCGCCGACCCGGCCGGGCTCGCGGTCCACGAACGGATCAGCGGAGAGGGCGCGTGCCACCGATGCGAAGTCCTCGCCGGCCTCCAGCCGGGCCATAGCGGCGTCAAAGGCCTCGGTCGAGCCGAACAGCATCTGCTGGAGGCACACCTCGGCGTTGTCGACGAGGTAGGCCCGGTAGGCCGCGTCGATGTCGAAGCCCTCGACCTCGTCGAGTACGAGCCGGGCCGAGACGGCTGACCTCAGAGCGTCGAGCGCTGCTTCGATCCGGACCCGCTGGGGCTTCTCGTTGCGGCCCGCGAGGGCCTGCTCCAGGTCGGCTCGGGTCGGGTAACGGACGGTGCGCTCGGCGAAGGCGGCCTCCACGTCACCGGGGCCCGGCTCGACCCCCAACTCGGAACGGGCCCGACTCACCAGCGCCTCGTGAAGCACCAGCAGGTACACCGAGGCTGCGACCTCATAGGACGTGAGCAACTGGAGATCGACATGGAGGGCGGCAAGTTCGCCGCTGACCAGACCCGTCCCGTCCACCGTGGCCAGAGGTGCGGCGGGATCGGGCACCAGCCGCGCCGGCTCCGCAGCCAGCGCCGGCGCCGACGACGCCGGCAAGGGCTCGCCTGCCGTCTCCGTGGACCCGCAGCCAGCGGCCAGAGCGGCCAGCACTGCCAGCGCGGCGAGACGGCTCACGCTGCCACTGACCGCCCCAGGGCGAACCACGGCCTCGCCCGTTCGGGCCGGATCTGCCTGCTCGCTCAGCCGGTCAGGCCGCGATGCCGAAGAGTCGGGCCGCGTTGGCGCCGAGGATCCGGGTGCGGGACTGCTCGGTGAGCCGGGCGTCGGCCAGGAACGCCATCGGGTCGGTCGGGCCCATGTCGAAGGGGTAGTCGGTGCCGAGCAGGACCTGGGTGTCGCCGAACGTCTCCACCAGGTACTCGACCATCCGGGGCTCGAACACGGTGGTGTCGAAGTGCAGCTTGTGCAGGTACTCGCTGGGCTTGCGATCGATGTGGCGGCGCAGCTCGGGGCGCACACCATAGGCGTGGTCGGTGCGGGCGAAGTAGTAGGGCAGGTAGCCGCCGCCGTGGACCACCACCATCTGAAGGTCCGGGTGGCGGTGCCACACGCCTCCCAGGATCATGCGCGACACCGCCAGCGTCGAGGCCAGCGGCATGCACACCACGTTGACCAGGTAGTAGTCGTCCATCCGCTGCCCGTGGGTGAACCCCTGCGGGTGCAGGATCACGGTCATGCCGAGCTCGACGGCCTTCTCCCAGACCGGGGCGTAGCGACGGTCGTCGAGGTCGCCGCCGTTGACGTCGGCGTTGATCTCGAACCCGCCCATCCCGAAGTCACGGTTGGCCTCGACCATGACCTCGACCGCCAGCTCGGGGTGGTCCATGGGCAGGTTGGCCACCGCCGCGAACCTGCTCGGATGCTGGGCCACCACCTCGGCCAGACGCTCGTGCTGGAGGCGGCAGGCCTTGACGGCGTGCTCGGCGTCGAGCCAGTAGAAGTACTCGCCGGGCGTCACCGAGAGGATCTGCATGTCGATGCCCTGCTTGTCCATGTCCTCGATGCGGGCCTCGGCCTGCTCGAACTTGGCCACCTGGTCGGGCTGGCTGCGCAACTCCCGGTTGTAGCGCAGGCTCTCGGGCGGCGAGAAGAACGAGCGCGGGTCCATCTCGGGCGAGAAGTGCGGCTTGGCCATGGCCGAGGCCGCGGGCACCGACAGGTGGGAGTGCACGTCGATGCACAGGCACGGCGGCTTGGGGACGGCCGACGGCTCCCACTTCGGCCCCAGCTCGGGCCACCACTCGGACGGCGCTTGCTCTTCGACAGCGGTCATGGGCTACTCCTTGGCGGTCGTGCCGGCCCGCGGCTGCGGCCGGCATCGGTCGGGCTTGCAGAACTCACTCGACGGTGGTGACCCCTTCAGCCACCAGCTCCGAGATCGCGGCATCGTCGAGGCCCATCTCGGCCAGCACCTCGCCGCTGTGCTGGCCGAGCGTGGGGGGCGGCCGGCGCACGGCCGCGGGAGTTCCGAACATCTTGAACGGAACGCCGGTGAGGGCCACCTCCCCTGCGGTGGGGTGCTCGACGGTGGTCACCATGCCCCGGGCCATCGTCTGCGGGGAGGCCAGCGCCTCGGCAACCGAGTTGATCGGCCCGCAGGGAATGCCGCTGGCCTCGAGGTCGGTGCTCCACTCGGCCCGGGTGCGGGTGCCCATCCGGTCACGGATCAGGCCGTCGAGCAGGTCGCGGTTGGCGACCCGGTCGGCGTTGCGAGCGAAGCGAGGATCCGAGGACCACTCGTCACAGCCCATGACCCGGGCGAACTTGGCGAACTGGGTGTCGTTGCCCACCGTCACGACCAGCTCGCCGTCGGCGGCCGGGTAGGTCCGGTAGGGCACGATGTTGGGATGGCCGTTGCCGTAGCGGACCGCTTCGGTCCCGCTCACCAGGTGGTTGGCGGCCACGTTGGCCAGCATCTGGAGCCCGGTGTCGTGCAGCGACATCTCGATCCGCTGGCCCCTGCCGGTGCGCTGGCGGGCGTTCAGCGCACCCAGGACCGACATGGCGGCCAGCATCCCGGTGCACACGTCCACGATGGCCACTCCCAGCTTCATCGACTCGCCGTCGGGTTCGCCGGTGATGGCCATGAGCCCGGTCTCGGCCTGCAGGATGAAGTCGTAGCCCGGCATGGCCGCCTTGGGGCCGGTGGATCCGTAGCCGGAGATGGTGGCTCGCACCGCGGCCGGGGCCTCGGCCTCGTACCAGTCGTCGGTTAGGCCCCAGCGGTCCAGGGTGCCGATCTTGAAGTTGTCGAGCACGACATCGGCCCGCCGGATCATCTCTCTGAGGATCTCCAGACCGCGCTCCTGGCCCAGGTCCAGCGTGAGGCTCCGCTTGTTGCGGTTCACTCCCAGGTAGTACGCGGCCTCAGTCCCCGCGAACGGCGGGCCCCAGGCCCGGGTGTCGTCGCCGGAGCCGGGGCGCTCGACCTTGATCACGTCGGCGCCCATGTCGCCGAGCCACATGGCGCAGAGCGGGCCGGCCAGCACCCGGGTGAGGTCCACCACCCGGACGCCCTCCAGCGCACCTTCAGGCATCGCTCATCCGCCCCGTACCGGCCCGCGGCGATCCAGACAATGGCCGGCTCGCACCAGCATCGGTGTCAGTCCGCCCGGGCCCGGCGAGAGGACTCGCTCTGGTTGCGGCCCTCGTTGAAGTCGCCCATGTACTTGTCGAGCGCGTCCCGGTTGCGCTCCCGGAACTGATGGAAGTCGGCCGGACGCTTCTCGAGGAAGGCGTTCATGCCCTCGAGCGACTCCTCGGTGCCCCAGATGTTGGCCAGCAGCTCCATCCCGTGCTGCCACGACGGGTACAGCGCGTCGCTGTCGTAGTTGAGCGACACCTTCGTGGACCGGATCGTCTGGGAGCTGTAGCCCTTGATCTGGGCCACCACTTCCTCCACCCGGCCCAGCAGCTCGCCGGCGGGCACTGCCTCGTTGGCCAGCCCGATGCTGGCCGCCTCCGCGCCCGAGTACCGCTTGCACAGGAAGATCATCTCCTTGGCCCGCCGCTCGCCGATGAGCTTGCCGATGTACTGGGTCGCCCCAACGGTGGGACAGGCCCCGACCCGGGCGCCGGTCTGACCGAAGATCGAGTCCTCCGCCGCGATCACGAGGTCACACCACAGCATCAACTCGTGGCCGCCGCCCACACAGGCGCCCTCGACCATGGCGATCACCGGGATGGGAAGGTTGCGGCAGGTCATGGCCACCTTCTGCATCCGGTCGTTCCACATGTAGGAGTTGGCCTTGTTGAGCTTCATCATGGCGTGGAAGTCACCGCCGGCGGAGAAGTGGCCGCCGACCCCGTACACCACGGCCGCGACGATGGTGGGGTCCTCGCGGGTGGAGTTCAGCGCGTCGGCGATCTCGTCGAGCGTCTGCTCGCGGAAGGCGTTGCGGACCTCGGGGCGGTTGATGCCGATCCAGGCCGCGTCGTCGCGGACATCGAAGATGATCTCTTGGTATGGCATGACTCTCGGTGAACCTCCGTGGTGCAACATCGTTGTGCCGGCCGTGTCGCTGATGCGTCCCGCTCCCGGCGTGACCGCCATCAGGTGATCATGTATCATATATGATCTACCGGTGAGCCTCGCCGGACGTCTCAGTCGCCCATTCGGCACTGCCACCAGACCCTACGAGCTTCTGGCGATCGCCATCGCGGTGGGATCGATGGGCGCGCTCGGATTCTCGGTCACCGCGCCGATCCTGCCGGACCTGGCCGACAGCTTCGGAGTGTCGCGCGGGTCCATCGGCCTGGTGCAGGGATCCATCTCCTTCGCCGGCGTGCTGTTCTCGGCCATCATCGGCTACCTGGCCGACAGGACCGGTCGGCGCAGGGTGATCCTCGCCGCACTGACACTGTTCTCGGTCTTCGGCGTGGCCGGGTTCTTCGCCAACTCGTTCTGGTCGCTGGTGACCGTGCGCTTCATCCAAGGAATCGGCACCTCGGGAATCCTCGGGGTCGGCATCGTGTTGATCGCGGACGCCTTCGAGGGCAGCGCACGCACCCGCGCCATGGGCATCAACCTCACGGGACTGCAGATGACCTCGCTGCTCGGCCCGGTGATCGCCGGCGTGCTGGCAGTCGGCGGGACGTTCCGTCCGTTCCTGATCTTCCTGATCGGTGCGCCGCTGGCGGCCTGGGCCAGCCGTATGCCCGCAGACCACCCCTCCGCGGCGGTGGAGCCTCCAGCGCGGCACCTGCGCGCCGCCGTCGCGGCCATGGGCCGCGACGGCACCCTCGCCGACTACCTCGGCGTGCTGGTGGCGACCTTCATGGCAACCTACTTGCTGCACGGGCTGGGCCTCACCGTGGTGCCGCTGCTGCTCGAGGACGCCTTCAGCGTGAACGTCGGCGCCCGCGGCGTGTACATCGCGTCGTTCCAGCTGGGCATCGTGCTCGCCGCCGTGCGCATCGGCTGGCTGATCGAACGCATGGGCCGGACCAATGTCGTGACCTCGTCATTCGTGCTGATGGCGTTGGGAGCTGCAGTCACCGCGCCGGCGCTCTCCGCTGTGACCGTGGCCGCGGGGCTCACCATTTGCGGTTTCGGGTTCGGCGGCTTCATCCCGCAGGCACAGGCATATGCCGCCACAGCCGGCGGGTCCACCCACCGCGGCCTGACGGTGTTGATCTGGGTGACGATCATCAGGCTCAGCCAGGTGACTGGACCGCCCGCGGGCTCACTCCTGTACGACGCTGCCGGTGCCGGAGTCCCGTTCTGGTCGGCCGCAGCCGCCTGCGGCGCGATGGCGGTGGCCTGGATCCCGCTGCGCCGCACCCTCGCCGCGAATCGCTGATCTCCCCCAGGCTCAGCTGCGGCCGATCGGCCCGTGCCATCGGGCTAGAAGCTGTAGAACCGCTCGGGCGTGTCGACGAGGATGCGGCGCAGCAGGTCGGCGTCGCCGACCCACGAGACGAGGGTGTCGACCAGATTGCCCTCGTCGGGCACTATGCCGGCGTCATATTTGTTGGGATGGGGCCAGTCCGTGCCCCACATGAGCCGGTCTGGAGCTGCCTCGATCACCGCTTCGGCGAGCGGGGCCACGTCGTCGTAGCGGGGCGCGCCGACGGCACTCACACGGTCCGCGCCGGAGATCTTCAGCCAGGTGTTGCCGTCGCGCACCAACGAAAGCAAGGCCTGGAAGCCCTTGGCATCGACGCCCTCGCCTGCCGGCTGGTAGGCGAAATGACCTATGCAGGCCGGCACCGTGAGCGAGCCGATCAGCGGCGCCAGCTCAACCATGTCGCGGCCCGGGAACAGGAACTCTATGTGCCAGCCCATGGGAGCGATGCGCCGGCACAGTTCCGGAAGGTCGTCCCAGTCGATGGGCATGCCACCGACGTTGTCGGTGTTGAGGCGGACTCCACGGGCGCCGCGGCCGTGCATGGCCGCCAGTTGTTCATCGCTCACATCGCGGTCCACGGCCACCACGCTGCGGGCCCGGTCGGGCGTCACCCGGTTGAGATCGTCGGAGCCGTCGAGGATGGCACCGTTGTCGGTGCCGTAGACCGAGGGCTGGGTGAACACCACCCGGTCGATGCCCATGGCCTCGTGCATCGCCGTCAGGTGGTCCAGCGTCGAGTCGGGCGGGTCGTAGCCCCGCTTGGGCGACAGCGGGTACCGGCTGTCGAACACATGCACGTGCGTGTCGATGCTGCCGGCCGGCAGCCGTGTGCTCGGCGTTCGGGGCGCACGGGTCGGCGCCAGGCATTCGGGCAAAGTAGTTGTCACAGGCTCGCCGTCTCAGGGTCGTCGTGTCAGGGTCGTCGTGTCAGGGTCGATCCGTGGATGCTTGGAATCCGGTCTGTTTCTCGGCGCCGCAATGGGCCATACCTGGGAGTATCATATATAATGCATTATCAAGCCAAACCCGGCAGTTGGAAAACTGCAGAAGGGCTGCTGAGCCTGCCGGGAGAACCGAATGCGAGAGGGCTGAATGCGAGCGCAGAGAACCGACGGGCCGGTGATCGACATCCACTGCCACCGCGAGTGCGGGCCCGCCACCCAGATGATGAAGGTCGAGGAGGAGCGGGTCGGCCGGGTCCGGCTGCAGTACGGCAGCGCCATCACCCGCGACGTCAACCGGCGCCAGCTCGAGTATCTCCGACCCAAGATGGACTCGCTGGAGGTCCGTCTGACCGACATGGACCGCATGGGGGTCGACATCCAGGCGGTCGCGGTCTCGGTGTACCAGTACTACTACTGGGCCGAGCCCGAAGTGGGCGCCAAGGTCTGCCGGCTCATCAACGAGGAGCTGGCCGAGGCCACCGCCAAGTATCCGGGCCGGTTCTCGCCGCTGGGGACCGTGCCTCTCCAGGACACCGACGCCGCGGTGGCTGAGTTGCGCTACTGCGTCGAGGAGCTCGGCATGCGGGGCCTCGAGATCGGCAGCCACGTGGAGGGCAGCGAGATCGCGGATCCGCGACTCGAGGACTTCTGGGCCGAGGTCGAGCGCCTGGGCGCAGTGGTGGTGGTCCACACCGAGGGGCACACCCACAAGGACCGGCTCCAGGGCCACAACTTCGTCAACATCATCGGCCATGCGTTCGAGGCGACGCTGGCCACCGCCCATCTCATCTTCAACGGGGTGATGGAGCGGCGGCCGGAGCTGAAGATCGTGGTGGTGCACGGCGGCGGCTACCTCCCCGCCTACGCGGGCCGCATCGACCACGCCTGGCGGGCCCGGGCCGACGTGAGCGAAGGCGTGCCCGACCCGCCCACCAGCTACCTGAAGCGCTTCTTCTTCGACACCATGGTGTTCGAACCCGACCAGGTCAAGTTCCTGGTGGACAAGTACGGCGCCGACCATGTTCTGCTCGGAACCGACTACCCCTACGACATGGGCGACGACGACCCGCTCCAGCTGATCGGCTCGGTGCCGGGGCTCGACCAGTCCCAGATCGACCTGATCGCGGGCGGCAACGCGGCCCGTCTGCTGGGATACACCTGAACCTCGATCGCGTCGGCCCGCAACCGGGCCGACCACCACCCGGAAGCTCGACAACGGCTCACAACTCAAAGGGACTGGACATGGCTGAAGGAATCGGACTGGCCGTCATCGGCTGCGGCACCATCGGGCGCATCCGGGCCGTGCTGGCCCGGGAGTACTCGGGGATCGGATGGCTGGGCCTGTGCGACGTCCACGAGCCCACCGCCAAGCAGCTCGCGGTCGACACCCAGGCCGACTTCGTCACCACCGACACGGCCGAGCTGCTGGCCCGCCCCGAGGTGACCGCCGTGATCGTGGCCACCGACGAGCGGGAGCACGTCGACCCCATCATGCAGTCGGTCGCCCACGGGTTCCCGATGTTCATCGAGAAGCCGCTGGCAACCGACCCGGTCGAGTCGGCCCAGGTGCTTGAGGCCATCGAGAGCCGAGGCATCGACGCCGTCATCGGCTACACCCAGCGCTTCCGGCGCCGGTTCCTCACCGTCAAGCAGCGGCTGCGCGACGGCCAGCTCGGCGAGGTCACCAGCGTGATCACCCGGGCGCTCATGAACCGGATGGTGGTGGAGGCCACCCTGTCGAAGGCCGACGACCGCACCAACCTCACCCCCATGGTGGTGTCGGGCACCCACAGCCTCGACATGAGCATGTGGCTCATGGAGGGCAAGGAGCCGGTGGAGGTGTACGCCCGCTCGGTCGACAAGGTGCTGGGCTCCTGGGACACCTTCGACGCCACCTTCGGCCTGTTCACCATGGACGACGGAACCCTGTTCTCGATGAACATCAGCTGGGCGCTGCCGGTGGTGTGGCCCGGAGCCGTGTACGGACTCGAGATCGGGATCGTGGGAACCAAGGGCGTGATCGACATCGAGGACACCCACCGAGACGTGATCGTGGCCTCGGAGATCCCCCAGCCCGCCGGCTACCGCAGCCGCGGCTTCGAGGCTCCCGCCGACCGCCACGTGGACTTCGTCGGCAGCTACCCGCCGGGCGACCTGTCCGACGGGCTGCTGTGGGGACCGATGCGCGAGGAGACCGCCACCTGGTTCAATCGCCTCTCGAATGGGATGCCCACCCCCCACGCCACCGCCGCGGAGGGACACCGCAACCTGCTGCTCACGATGGCGATGGACTACTCGGCCCGCTTGGGCCGCCCGGTGAGCCTGCCCGCCGACCCCGAGGAGCTCCGGCGGGGCCTCGTCCGGAGCGGGTGAGCAGCTCCTAGCCGGTCATCCACCCGTCGTGACGGACACACACACAACTCTCTTGCCCACGCTGAAAGGAATGCCAAGATGGTCAAGCAGCTCAACGTAGGTGTCATCGGCACCGGCTGGTGCGGGGGGATCAGGGCGGTGGCCTGCTCCCGGCACGCGCTGGTCGGCAGCCTCCACATCGCCGAGACCAACCCGGGCCGGCGAGCCGAGATGGAACAGCTCGTCGACCCCGCCACCAGCACCGACGACTGGGAGTCGATCCTGGGCATCGACGGCCTCGACGCGGTGATGATCTCGGCCACACCCGAGACCACCCACTACCCCATGGCCCGAGCTGCGCTCGAGGCCGGCCTGCACGTCCTGCTGGAGAAGCCGATCGCGCTGGCGCTGGAGGAGGCCGACGAGCTGATCGACATCGCCGAGAGCAGCAACCTCAAGTTCACCATCGGCTATTCGCAGCGGTTCAACCCGAAGCAGTCCTTCGCCCGCCGCAGCGTGCGCGACGGCAGCATCGGCGACCTGCGCCACGTCCTGATCACCCGCCACATCGGTCGCCAGCTCGGAGCCAAGATCGGCAACCGCATCAAGCTCTCGCCGGCCGCGATGGAGGCCACTCACGACATCGACTTCGCCTTCTGGTGCCTCAAGCCCCGCCGACCGGTACGGGTGTACTCGCAGATGGCGTGGGGAGTGCGCTCCGAGACGGTGGGGCTGGCCGACTCCCAGGTGATGATCGTCACGATGGACGACGGCGCGGTGGTCACCGTGAACGCCGGGATGGCCCTGCCCGCAGGCGGCTATCCCAACGCGGCCACCACCTGGATCGAGCTGGTCGGAACCTCCGGGACCGTGATGATCGACGACACCCACAAGGACATCGTCCACAACACCTCCGACGCCGGCGTGCGCTTTCCCCTGTCGACGATGCCCGGTGAGTATGTCGAGTCCACCTACGCCGGCCCGATGGAACGCGAGACCACCCACTTCCTGGAGGCGGTCGCCAACGACTCCGAGGTGATGGTCGATGCCCGCGACGCCCGGCTGGTGATGGAGGTCTACATGGCGGCCGACCTGTCGGCGGACCTCAACGAGGTGGTTGAGCTACCCCTGAGCGCAGACCAGCAGGGCCTGGCCCTGGCCGCCTCAATCAAGCAGTAAGCGGTCTAGTAGGCAGGCACGCGGCCGGAGCTAGGACCCCGAATCCTCGACCGGGCCCGGCGCCGCGTTCGGCCCTAGTCGGGCGATCACGGCGGCCTGCATCTCGTCGATCAGCGCGTCGGCAGCCGCCGCGGTGGGGGCCTTGGCCGAGATCCGCACCCTCGTCTGGTTGTCCTTGAGCATGTAGGCCACCGTGGGGTTGGCCGAGTCGTTGAGATCGCCGAGCAGTTCGGCCACCTGGGACTCGCCGAGGCCGACGGTCTGCACCAGCCGGCTCCTGAGCACTGCGGGCTCGCCGGCCAGGGCGCTGAGCCGGGGCATGACGTGCTCGTCGAGCATCGCGATCATCTCGGCGGGCACCCCGGGCAGGGCGAAGAGGTGGACGCCGTCATGCTCCATGGCGGTGCCCAGGGCCACCCCCACAGAGTTGGGCAGCGGATCGGAACCCTCGGGATAGTCGGCCATGCGCAGGGCGCTCTCGGTGACGGTGCCTCTGGCATAGTGAACCCGTTCACGGATGAGCTGCTCCTGAGCGTCGTCACGCAGGATGCCGACGCCCGCGAAGGCGCACAGTGCGTCACGGGTCAAGTCGTCGGGAGTGGGGCCCATGCCGCCGGTGAGGACCACGGCGTCGGCCCGGTCGGCGGCCTGGGCGATGGCGTCGGTCAGGCGTTCGAGGTTGTCGCCGACGGTGACCTGATGGTGGGCGTCGAGACCGCCCTCGGCCAGCCGCTGCGCGATGGTCGCTGCGTTGGAGTTCACGATCTGGCCGAGCAGCAGCTCTGTGCCCACCGAGATCACCTCGACGATCACGGGACCGGCCTCAGATCACCGGGTTGCACAGGGTGCCGATGCCGTCGATCGCCACCTCGACCTCGTCGCCGCCCTGGAGATACACCGGGGGGTCGAAGCCGATGCCCACCCCCGACGGCGTGCCGGTGGCGATCACGTCTCCCGGCTGCAACAGCACCGCGGCCGATATGGCCTCGATGAGGGTGGCGATGTCGAAGATCAGATCCGAGATGCGGGCGTCCTGGCGGAGCTCTCCGTTGACGGTGGTGCGCAGGCGGGCGGAGGTGATGTCATCGATCTCATCGGCGGTGACGATGCACGGACCCATCGGGCAGAAAGTGGACGCGCTCTTGCCGATGAAGAACTGCACATGCTGGGCCTGCAGGGCCCGGGCGGTCACGTCGTTGACGACGGTGTAGCCGAAGACGTGGGCCAGGGCGTCGGCCGCGGCGATGCGGTGGCCGCCGGTGCCGATGACCACTCCGAGCTCGCCCTCGTAGTCGCTGGTTCCGCTGGGGTCCATCGACGTGTCGATGGCGTCGCCGGGCCCCACTATCGACGACAGGGCCTTGGTGAAGATGATCGGGTGGTCGGGGATCATCTTCTTCTCCGACGCATCGAAGCCGCTGGCGGAGAACTCCTTGGCGTGCTCGTGGTAGTTGCGGCCCACCGCCATCACGTTGTTGCGGGGCATGATCGGTGCCAGCAGCCGCACCGAGCCCCCGGACCGGGCAGGGCTCGAGCCGAGCGCGGCCCGCACCGCGTCGAGTCCGGCCGCGCCGGACTCCACCACTTCGAGCATGGTCCTGCCCACGCCGGCTGCCCTTGAGACGTCCACTACAGCTCCGCCGGCGTCCATCACCCCGACCCGCGGCCCGGTCCCGTCGTCGAATGTCACCAGCTTCATGGTTGCTCCAGTGGTCAGGCGAGCAGTTGGCCGGTCTTGAGCCTTCTGGCTGTCGCGTTGAGCTCCTCCACCAGCGCCGGTGGCACCGCGATGCCGTTGGCCAGGTTCTCGACCTCCAGCCGGCCCGCCTCGTCGCCGGGGAGCCTCAGAGGGCCGGCACGATTGGATCCCGAGTGGCGCAGCTCGGCCAGGTGCTCGGCGACCGCGGCGCCCGAGCCGTCCGGCCGGAACAGGCCCGGCCGCATGACGAACATGGCCTGGCCCGTGTTGGTGGGCGAGGCCAGCTCCGCGTTCTGATCGACGACGGAGCGCCCGAACGCGGCGCCGTTGAGCACCCCGGCCAGCAGGCCGATGGCGATATTGAGCCCCGCGCCCTTGTAGCCGCCTATAGGCATCAGGAAACCGTCGTGGGCCCGGCCGGGATCGGTGATGGGCTCGCCGTCGGCGTCGATCACCCACCCGACCGGCATCTGCTCGCCGGCCTGGGCCGCGACCTTGATGGTCCCGTGGGACGCGACCGTCGTGGCGATGTCGAGCTGGAAGGGTGGATCGTCGCCGGCGGGCACGGCGATGGCGATCGGGTTGGTGCTCAGCAGCTTCTCGTTCCCTCCCCACGGCGGCATCGAGTTGGCGTTGCCCACGGCCATGTAGATGGAGACCAGGCCCCGGCGAGCGGCCATGGCCGGGTAGATGCCGGCCGCCCCCGCATGATTGGAGTTGACGGTGCCGACCCAGGCCATGCCCATCGCCTCGGCCTTGTCGATCGCGATCGACGCCGCGGTGGTCATCACCACCTGGCCCAGACCGTTGTCGCCGTCCACCAGAGCGGACGTCGGCCCCTCCGACACCACCGACACCCGGGGCCTCAGATTCACGCTGCCGGCCTCGATGCGCCTGACGTAGAGCGGGATGCGGATCAGCCCGTGGCCGGTGCGGCCTCGCAGGTCTGCTTCCACCAGGCGCTCGGCGGTGACTGAGGCGTGGTCCGGGGGAACTCCGGCGGCTCGGAGGATCCCGGCCGCGAAGGCTGCGAGCACACCGTGGCCGTACCGGCGCGGCTCGGCGCCCGGAACCTCCCGCCCGACCGCGCCCTCCCCGCTCAAGCCCGGCTCACCCAGCAGGGGTTGGAGCGGACATCTGGGAGACGGTCTCGCCGGTGTCGGTGAACGTGCGGGTGACCTCGGTGGCTCCGTAGACCCACAGGATCCGCATGATGTCGTTGCCGTCGTTGTAGAAGCGGTGCGGCACGTCGGCCGGCACCTTGGTGGTGTCGTAGGGACGGATGCGGTGCTCCACCCCGTCCAACTCGACCACGCCGGTGCCCTCCAGCAGGGTGACCTGCTCGACGGTGTTGTGGCTGTGGCGAGCCAGGCCCGCTCCGGGCGGGAACGAGGTGATGCCCATGATGAAGCTCTGCCCCGGCAGCGGATCGCCGGTGAGGCGGACGCTGGTGATGCCGTCGCCGCGCTCGACCGTCGGAGACGATGCGAAGTCGATCAACTCGGTCATGGACACCTCCCGGTCGGCGTGCTGATCATATATGTTGCAGGATGAAGGGTCGCGTCCCCGCCCCGAACGGCGAGGATGCAGGCTCCATTCCGTTTCAACCCCGGTCGAGGGGAGGCTCGCATGAGGATCGTCAGCGTCGAGGCGGTGCCCATCACGGTGGGACTGACCAATCCGGTGGTGATGTCCCAGATCACCGTGGAGCGCTCTCACAACGTGCTGGCGAAGATCACGGCCGACAGCGGCCTCGTCGGATGGGGCGAGGGCGTGGAGGCCGTCAACCTGACCGGCGACACCCAGGGGGCCATCGCGTCCGCCATCGACTTCCTCGGCCCCCGCCTGGTGGGAGAGGACCCCCTACGCCGCACAGCCCTGTGGTGGGCCATGCGAGGGATGATCCAGGCGAACGACACCGCCATCGGCGCCATCGACATGGCCCTCCACGATCTTGCCGGCAAGCACTTCGGGGTTCCGGTGGTGGAGCTGCTCGGGGGCAGGGTCAGGGGATCGGTCCCCGCTCTCACCATCTTCGGCAGCGGCGACCCCGACGCGGACGTCGCCGCGGCCCGGGCCAAGCACGAGTCCGGGTTCCGATGGTTCAAGTTGAAGCTCGGCCTTGGGCCTGTCGACGCTGAGCTTGAGACGATGCGGCGAGTCCGCGAGGCCCTGCCCGCGGACTGCGTGCTCAGCGGCGACGCCAACCAGGGCTGGTCCGAGCCCGAGGCCGCCCGATTCCTGCGAGCACTCGACGGCCTCGACGTCCGCTTCATCGAGCAGCCCATTCACCAGGGCGCCCACGCCGCCATGGTGAGGGTGGCCCGGGCCTCGCCCGTCCCGATCTGCGCCGACGAGAGCATCCACTCCCACAACGACATCCTCGACCTCGGGCACACCGGCGTGGCAGGGGTGAGCCTCAAGCTGATCAAGCTGGGCGGCATCACCGGCGTGATGAGGGGCGCCACGTTGTGCGAGTCGCTGGGACTGGAGGTGAACCTCGCCGGCAAGGTCGCCGAGTCGAGCGTCGCCGCCGCGGCCAACGTCCACTGCGCGGCGGCACTGCGGCACCTGGGCTTCGGATGCAGCCCCGGCAACCAGGGGGCGAGCTCCGACGTGACATCGGCGCCGCTGGTCGCGCGGGACGGCCGGTACCAGGTCCCCTCCGGCCCCGGTCTCGGCATAGAGGTCGACCAGGTGTGAGAACCCGGAGATGAGAGTCGTGGCTCGTGGACCCGGGCACCGAGGGAACGGTGCCGCAGGCGCGGAAGGGGTGACGACCGCGCCATGAGAGTCGGGTTCGTGGGCCTGGGCCGGATGGGGCTGCCCATGGCGTGCCGGGTTGCGGCTGCGGGGCACCAGGTGACCGCGTTCGACGCCTCGCGTGAGGCCTCCGAGCGGGCCGGGGCGGCGGGCCTGAGGACCGTCGGGGATCCCGGCGGGCTCGCCGGATGCGAGGTGGTCTGCTCGTCGCTGCCCGGCACCGACGACGTCGAGGCGGTGTACTGCCCGCAAGGAGGGCTGCTAGAGGTGCTCGAGCCCGGTGCGGTGGCCGCCGACCTGTCCACCGTCTCGGTGGACGGGAGCCGCAGGGTGGCCGCCGAAGCCGGGCGCCGCTCGATCGGCTTTCTCGACGCTCCGGTGAGCGGCACATCCATCCACGCCGAGGCCGGAACGCTCACGGTCATGGTCGGCGGCCCGCCCGAAGCGCTGGACGCGGCCCTCCCTGTGCTGGAGACGTTCTCCAGCCGGGTCGAGCGGGTGGGCGACAACGGGTCGGGGCTGCTGCTCAAGCTCATCAGCAACCGGCTGCTCACCGCCTATCTGAGCGCCATCGCAGAGGCGGTCGTGGCCATGGAGCACACCGGCCTCGACGTGGGCAAGGGCATCGAGTTGCTCCGCGCCGGTGCCGCGCCCCGCCAACTCGACTACAAGGCCGAGCCCATGGCTGCCCGGGACTTCGCCCCCATGTTCACCGTCGACCTGATGCGCAAGGACCTGGCGCTGGCCGACGCAGCCTTGCCTGAAGCCCGCATCGCCGGCGTCGCCCGACAGATCCTCGAGGAGACCGCGGCCGCGGGCCGCGGCCGTGAGGACCTGGGCGCGCTCATCACCACCGTCGAGCAGTTCATGGACACTCCATGAGCGTCCCGGACAGCCTGACGCTGGCCGATCCGGCCCTGCTGCGAACCGACGGCTACATCGACGGTCGCTGGACCCCGCCGGACTCGGGCGCGAGGTTCGGGGTCGTCGACCCGGCCAGCGGCGAGACCATCGCCGCGGTGGCCGACATGGGCGCGGCCGAGACCGTCCGAGCCGTCGCCGCGGCCGAGGCGGCCCTGCCCGCATGGCGGGAGCTCACCGCCAAGCAGCGCTCCGCGGTGCTGAGGCGCTGGTACGAGCTGATGGTGGACAACACTGCCGACCTCGGCGCCATCGTCACCGCCGAGATGGGCAAACCGCTCGCCGAGGGCCGGGGCGAGATCGCCGCCGGGGCGGCCTATGTGGAGTGGTTCGCCGAGGAGGCCAAGCGGGCCTACGGCGAGACCATCCCCAGCCACGACCCGGCCATGCGCCTGATGGTGATCAAGCAGCCGGTCGGGGTGGTGGCCGCCATAACGCCATGGAACTTCCCGTTCGCCACCATCGCCCGGAAGGCCGCCCCGGCGCTGGCCGCGGGCTGCACGGTCGTGGCCAAGCCGGCCGAGGACACTCCCCTGTCGGCGCTCGCCCTCGCCGAGCTGGCCGAGCGGGCCGGTGTTCCCGCCGGCGTGTTCAATGTGGTGACCGCCTCCGAGCCGGCCGCGGTGGGCGCCGCGCTGACCTCCAGCCCGGTCGTGAGGAAGATCTCGTTCACCGGCAGCACCGAGGTGGGCAAGCTGCTTATGCAGCAGGCCGCCCGCACCGTCAAGAAGGTGGCCCTCGAGCTCGGCGGCAACGCCCCGCTGATCGTGTTCGACGACGCCGATCTGGACGCGGCCGTGAACCACGCCATCGTCTCCAAGTTCCGCAACGGCGGGCAGACCTGCGTCTGCGCCAACCGGATCCTGGTCCAGGCCGGCGTCTACGAGGAGTTCGTGGACCGGTTCTGTGCGGCCTCAGCGGCCTTGAGAGTCGGCCCGGGCACGTCTGAGGGCACCGACATCGGGCCGCTGATCAACGCGGCGGCGATGGCCAAGGTGCGGCGGCTGGTCGGCGCAGCCGTGACCGGCGGCGCCACCGTCCGGATGGGCGGCGAGGCCCACCGTCTCGGCGGCACCTTCTACGACACCACAGTGCTGACCGACGTCACCGACGAAATGGACATCGCGGCCGAGGAGGTGTTCGGTCCGGTGGCGTCGATCTTCCGGTTCGACACCACCGGAGAGGCCGTGGCTGCGGCCAACGACACCCCCTACGGGCTGGCCGCGTACTTCTTCACCCGCGACCTGGCCCGGGCCTTCCGGGTGGGCGAGGCCCTCGACTACGGCATGGTGGCCGTCAACTCCGGCCTGCTCATGACCGAGGTCGCCCCCTTCGGGGGAGTCAAGGAGTCCGGCATCGGCCGCGAGGGCGCCCGGGCCGGCCTCGAGGAGTTCCTGGAGACCAAATACCTGGCCATCGGCGGAATATAGAAGGTGCGCGGGTAGGTGCAGGCCCGTCGCGTTGCATCGGGGTCTTCCCCGCTCTTGTTCGCTGCGCTCACGGGCCGCTCGGGCCACGGCCTCGCGCCGTATGGACCGCTTCATCCCGCCTACTCGCTCGGCCTCTTAGAAGCCTGCCCGCTCAGGCCATGAAGCGGCCACCGTTGACCGTGACCGTCTGGCCGGTCATGTAGGCCGACTCGTCGGAGGCCAGGAACATCATCCAGCTCACGATCTCGCCGGTGGTGCCGTAGCGGCCGAGCGGGATGGTGGCCTCGGTGCGGGCTCGCTCGTCCGGGTCTCGCACCTCGCGGATGCGGTCGGTCATCACCGCGCTGGGCGCGATGGCGTTGGACGTGATCCCGTCGGCAGCCAACTCGTAGGCGAAGACCCGGCTGAGGGCCAGCACCCCCGCCTTGGCCGCCGCGTAAGCCGGCGAGGACCGGTACACCGCGGTCTGGCCCGCCAGCGACGACAGCGTGACGATGCGGCCCGCCTCCGACCGCCGCAGCAGCGGTATGGCCCTGCGGGTGCACAGGAACACGGCCTTGAGGTTCAGGTCGACGACCGCGTCCCACTCGCTGTCGGGCAGCGACTCGGTGGTGTGCTGGTGCCAGAAGCCGCCCGCGTTGTTGATCAGCACGTCGAGGCGGCCCGAGTCCCGCTCGACCCGGTCGAACGCGGCCGCGACCGCGCCGGCGTCGGTGATGTCACAGCCCAGGAAGCGGGCGCCAGCCGCGCCTGCGACCGCGGCGCCCCTGCCCTCGTCGACATCGACGCCGTACACCTCGGCTCCGGCGGCGGCGAACGCACCGACCGCGGTGGCGCCCATACCCGACGCCGACCCGGTGACGACCACCACCCGACCCGAGAAGTCCCATGCGACGTTGGTCATCGCCCTGGAGCCCGGCTCGAACAACTCCGCACGGCCTAGTTGAGCCTGGTGTTGTCGCCCCGGTACCAGTCGACCGGGTCGGCCGCGGTGCGCACGGTCACCGAACGCACGTGGGTGAACTCGTGGAACGACTCCCAGCCGCCCTCGCGCCCGCTGCCGCTGTCGCGCACGCCTCCCCACGGCAGTGACGGGTCGAGGCGGTGGTGGTCGTTGACCCAGACGATGCCGTGCTCCAGACCGCCGGCCACGCGGTGGGCCCGGGCCACATCGGAGGTCCAGACCGAGGATCCGAGCCCGTACGGGGAGTCGTTGGCCAGCGCCAGTGCCTCGGCCTCGTCGCGGAACGGGATCACCACCACCACCGGCCCGAAGATCTCCTCGCGGGCGCATGCCATGTCGTTGGTCACGCCGGTGAGCACGGTCGGCTCCACGTAGAAGCCGCCGCCGAGGGCCGGATCGGCCGGCACGCCCCCGCCGCACACGATCTCAGCACCGTCGCTGACCGCGCCCGCGACGCAGTCGAGCACCCGCTGCCGGGCCCGCTCGCTGATGACCGGGCCCAGTTGGGTGTCCTCCCTCGCCGGGTCCCCGATCCGGATCGAGCGGGCGATGGAGGCCAGCGACTCGACGAACTCGTCGTGGATGGAGGCCTCCACCAGCACCCGGCTGCCGCAGATGCAGGTCTGGCCCGCGGCTATGAAGCCGCCGAAGGCCACGCCGGGGGCGGACACCTCTACCGGCTGGTCGGCGAAGACCAGCACGGGCGTCTTGCCGCCCAACTCGACGGTCACCTTGGCGAAGCGGCCGGCAGCCGCGGCCGACACCGATCGCCCCGCGGCGGTGCCTCCGGTGAACACCACCTTGCCCACATCGGGATGCTCGGCGAGGCGAGCGCCGACCACCGAGCCGATCCCGTTGACGACGTTTAGCACCCCCGGCGGCACTCCCGCCTCGGCGGCCAGGTCGGCCAGGCGCAGCGGCGTGAACGGCGTGAGCTCCGACGGCTTGACCACCACCGAGTTCCCGGTGGCCAGAGCGGGGGCCAGGCTCTTGGAGGTGATCATCAGCGGGTGGTTGAACGAGCTGAGGATGCCGACGACGCCTACGGGGAAGCGGCTCGTGTAGGCGTGGTAATCGCCCGGCATGGGCGCCACCGAGGTGCGGTCGGCCAATAGCAGCGCGGCGTTGTAGCGGTACCAGCCCGAGAGCCTCGACACCTGGGCCCGGGTCTCGGCGATGGGCCGGCCGTTGTTGAGGGTCTCCAGGCGGAACAGGTCGTCGAGGTTGGAGTCGATGGCGTCGGCGAGACGGTGCAGCACCGCGGCCCGCGCCGCGATCGGCATGTCCCGCCACTGGCCGCACTCGAAGGCCTCCTTGGCCGCGGCCACGGCCCGGTCGACGTCGGCGGGCTGCGCCGCCGCGGAGGTGCCGATGGACTGGCCGTTGGAGGGATTGACGATGTCGAGGGTCGACCCGTCGGCTGCGGGTACCTCCTCGCCACCGATCAGCAGACCTCGGTGCAGGTGATCAGTCATCAGGTGTGCTCCTCTCGCCGTGCTGCGAGCGCCCGGCGCAGATCTCCACCGGACGGCCGGTGGCGGCCGCCTCGTCGATGGCCAGGGTCACCGCCAGGGTGGTGCGGGCCTCGGCCGCGGTGGTGATGTGCAGCGGCCCTCCCATGGTGTGGTGGTCGAGCCAGGCCCGGGTCTCGTCGGCCACCCGGCCGAACATGGTTCCCCCCGCCCACTCGCCCGAGGTGCGGCTGCCCAGGTAGGCCAGGTTCCACTGCTGGTCGACGTAGGCGTTGGAATAGCCGGCATCGCTGTAGAGCACCTGGTCCCCGTGGTCCTCGTCGATGAGCAGGACACCGCTCGTTCCGAGCACCTCGAAACGGGCTGCCATGCCGCTGATCGGGTAGCCGCTGGGCAGCGAGTAGCTAGTGGCCAGGTTGAACACGGTCCCGTCGTCGTAGGCGACCAGCGCGAAGGTCACATCGTCGACGTCGTGGCCCTTGGACCGCAGGATCGAGCCGCCCGAGCGGGCCACGGCCTCGACCGGGCGAGCATCGGGGCAGCACCAGCCGATCAGGTCGACGAAGTAGGTGAGGATGTCCTTGACCGGGGTGGCGGTCGGTGAGCGAGCGAGGATGGCCTCGCCGATCGCGAGGGTGTCGTAGCAGCGGGCTGTCCCTCCGATGACGTCGCCGATGCTGCGGTGGTTGACGATCTGGTCGCGGGCCACTGCATAGCGCTGGGCGTAGCGCATGGAGTACCCGACCCGCAGGTCGACGCCGCGTTCCGCGGCTTCGGCCAGCACCATGTCGGCGTCCTCGAGGGTGAGGGTAAGGGGCTTCTCCACCAGAGTGGGCTTGCCGGTGGCCAGCGCGGCCAGGAGGGGCTCGGTGTGGGCCCGCTCCGGCGTGGAGACGATGATGACGTCGACGTCGGAACTGGCCACGACCTCATCGACCTTCGTGGTCCAGGTGTCGGCGCCGACCTCAGCGGCCAGGGTCTCGGCCGCACTGGCGTTCACGTCGGCGATTGCCAGGTGGTCCACCCCGGCGTGAGCGGCTGAGAGGCGGGCCCGGTGACGTCCGATCTTGCCGGCCCCGATGACGGCCACCCCGAGGCGCCCCGCAAGCCGTTCCATACCCGCTGATCCTATAACATATATGTTCTGTCTGGCCCCCGAACGGCTCGCTCGCAGCCGGAACGACGCCTTGGCGCGCAACCGGGTCCCACCCGTTGCGGACGCGGTGAAGCGGCACCGGTAGGTTCTGTGCGCGTGACCGGCCGGACAGGGCAGTGAACAGCCTGCGTGTGGGGGTGGTGGGCGGCTCGATCGGGGGACTGACCGCAGCCGTGCTGCTGCACGAGATGGGCTGCGATGTCGAGGTGTTCGAACGTTCCGGAGCGGCGCTCCAGGGACGGGGCGCAGGGATCGTGGTGCTGCCCATGACCGAGCGGTACTTCACAGAGTTGGGCACCAGCCTCGGAGCCGGCGGTGGAACGGCCCGCGAGGTCGCCCTGACGCTCACCTACTGGAGCTATATCGACCGGGACGGGACCATCGTCGACGAGGCCGCCACCCACAACCGCTTCACTTCGTGGAACACGCTGTACCGGGCGCTGCTGGAGCGTCTGCCGCCGGAGCGGTACCACCTGGGCTACCGCGCCACCGGAGTGGCCCCCTCGGCTGAGTCGGCGACGGTGGAGTTCGCCGGCGGGGGCACCCGTTCGTTCAACCTGGTTGTGGGCGCCGACGGGATCGGCTCGACCGTGCGGGAGGAGGTGGCACCAGGCACGCCGACCACCTACGCCGGGTACGTCGCCTGGCGGGGCACCGTCCTGGAGCGCGACCTGTCGCCGGGCACGGCCGAGATCTTCGCCGACGCCATGGTGTACCAGGTCCTGGAACGCTCCCACATCCTCGTCTACGCCATTCCCGGACCCGGCGACTCGGTCCGAGCAGGCGAGAGGGCCCTCAACTTCGTGTGGTACCGCAACGTCGCCAGCGAGGCCTACGACGACCTGATGACCGACCGTGAGGGTGTCCCGAGGCCGGGGACCATGCCTCCCGGCCTCGTGCAGGACCGCTTCGTCGAAGCGTTGCACGCCGACGCCTACGCGCAGCTGGCCCCGCAGCTGGCCGAGCTGGTGCTGGCCTGCGGCGAGCCTTTCATCCAGGCGATATTCGACATGTCCGCCCCGCGGTTCCGCCGGGGCCGCGCCATCCTGATCGGCGACGCCGCCGCCGCGCTGCGGCCCCATGTCGCCGCGGGCACGGCCAAGGCGTGCGCCGACGGGTGGGCGCTGCGCGACTTCCTAGCCGGTGCCGTAGACCTGGACGGCGCGCTGGCGGGCTGGGAGGCCCAGCAGTTGGCGCTGGCCGGGCGCATCGCGGCCAAGTCCAGGGCGATGGGCGAGGCGTCCCAGACGGCCGGCACGATGGTGCCGGGCGACCCCGACTGGCGGTTCGGACTGTTCGGTCCGGGCAACTGAGCGGCCGCACGGGAACGGGGGAGGCCGGTCAGCCCGCGACGGCTGCTCCCGCGGCGATCAGCTCCTCGATCTCGTCCTCGGCCGCGCCAAGCTCGCGAAGGACCTCCAGAGTGTGCTCGCCCAGGTCGGGCGGGGGCCGGCCCGCCACCGCGGGCTCAGCATCGACTCGCACCGGAGAACCGGTCACCGGCAGCGGCCCGTGGCGGGGATGCTCGAGGTCCACCCGCATCCGGTTGTGGCGGACCTGGGGGTCCTCGAACACCTCCGGCAGGTCGAGGATGCGGCCGGCCGGCAACCCTCGTGCGTGCATCCGCTCGAGCCAGGCGTCGGTGGTGTCGGAGGCCAGCGCCTCCGACACCGCGGCCTCCAGTCCCGCCCGGTTCTGCACCCGCAGCTCGTTGGTGGCGTACTCGGGGCGCCCGGCCAGGTCGAGGTCCAGCTCGTCGCAAAGGATCTCGAAGTGCCGGTCGCTGACTATGGCCAGGTTGAGATACCCGTCGGACGTGGCGAAAGTGGCCGTGGGCGCGGTGAACCAGGATGCCGTGCCCACCCTGGCGGGCTGGCGGCCGTCGGCGAAGAACATCGCGTTCCAGCTCGACTGGATGGCCACCAGCCCGTCACGTAGCGAGATGTCCACCCGCCCGCCCTCTCCGGTCGAGCCCCGGCGGAACAGCGCCGCGCACACCGCCAGCGCCGCGTTGGTGCCGGCCAGGTAGTCGCCGACGGTGGTGGCCGTCTTGGCGGGCGGTCCTGTTTCGTCGCCGCTGATGCTCATCATGCCCGACTCGCCCTGGAACAGGATGTCGATCCCGGCCCGGGTCGCATCGGGCCCGCTGGACCCGAAGGCGCTCACCTCGGCGTACACCAGACGGGGGTTCTCGGCCAGCAGGTCGTCGCAGCCCAGGCCCATCCGCTCCATCGCGCCGTGGCGCAGGTTGTGCACCACCACGTCGGCGGTCGCGCACAGCCGCCGCACCCACGGCGCTGCCAGCGGGGAGCGCATGTCCACCGCAACGCTGCGCTTGCCCCGGTTGATGGCTGCGAAGTAGTAGCTGACCCCGCCGACGTAGGGGCCGAAGCCCCGGGCGAGATCCCCGCCCGGCGGTTCGATCTTGACCACGTCGGCCCCCATGTCGGCCAGCAGCATCCCGGCATAGGGCCCGCCGATGATGTTGCCGAACTCGATCACCCGCACACCGGCCAGGGGTGGGGCTGCGGCTGTGGCCATGTGGCCTCCTTGGACGCTGATATTGCATTCTGCATGATCTGCGGCCAACCTTGCGATCCCAGGCGAACCGGGAGGACGGCTTGGCCGCAGTGCACATCGAATCGTCGGGCGCCGGCCCGCCGCTGGTGCTGATCCACTCGCTGCTGACCGACGCCCGCGCCTACGACGCCACCGCCGCGCTGCTGGCCGGCCGCTACCGCCTCCACCGCGTGTGGCTGCCCGGTTTCGGCCCCTCGGCACCCCTGGCCGGCAGCCAGTCGCCCACGCTGTTCGATGTGGCCGACATGGTGGCCGAGGCGATGTCGGAGACCGGCGTGGGGTCTCAGGCGGCCGTGCTCGGCAACGGGCTGGGCGCCTTCGTGGCCGTGGCCATGGCCATCGCCCACGGTTCCGGCTTCGGCCCGCTGATCGCGGCCAACGGCGGAGCGGTGTTCTCCGAGGAGCGCCGGGGAGCCTTCGAGACCATGAGCCGGCTGGTGTCGGAGGCCGGCATGGCCGCGGTGGTCGACACCGCGGTGAGGCGCATCTTCCCCGACGACTACCTGGCCGCCCACCCCGAGGCCGTCGACGAGCGGCGGGCCGTGCTGCTGGAGGTCGAGCCGGCCTCGTTCGCGGCGTGCTGCCGGGCTCTGCACGCAATGGACCTGCGCCCCGGGCTGGGCGGTATCGCCAATCCGAGCCTCGTCATCGGCGGAGCCGCCGACGCCACCACCCCGCCGGAGATGTCCCGGGAGCTGGCGTCCGCCATCGCCCGAGCCGAACTGGTGATTCTCGACGACTGCGGTCACTGCCCTCCCCTCCAGCAGCCCGAGGCCCTCGCGGGCGCGGTCGACGCCTTCCTGGCCCGTCACCTTCGAGGGTGACCTGACGAACCATCCCAACAACGATCGGAGACCACCCGTGGAGATCAACACCGACCTGCTCGACGACTACTGCACCCGCTTCCGGAACTGGGGACGGTGGGGAGCCGACGACGAGCTCGGCACCCTCAACTTCATCACGCCGGCCAAGATCGCGGAGTCGGCCCGGCTCGTGCGACAGGGCAAGGTCTTCTCGCTGGAGCTCCCCCTCGACGGCAACGGCCCCCAGACCGGGGCGTTCGGCCGCGTCAACGCCGTTCACCAGATGGTCGCCACCGGCACCGACCACGTTGCCGGAACCCAGGGCTGGCCCCTGGGGTGGGGCGTCGCCGACGACACTCTGTTCCTCTTCCTGCAGGGCGGCACCCAGTGGGACGCCCTGGCCCACATCTTCCACAACGGCAAGATGTACAACGGATTCGACGCCGGCCTCGTCGACAGCCGCGGCGCGGCCCGCAACGGCATCGAGAACGTCAAGACGGTCGCGAGCCGCGGCGTGCTGCTGGACCTACCCAGAGTCCTCGGCGTCGATCACCTCGAACCCGGCTTCGCCATCGGCGCCGACCTGCTGGACGCGGCCTGCGAGGCCCACGGCGTGGAGGTGGGAACCGGCGACATGGTGCTGATCCGCACCGGCGACATGGCCCGCCGCCGCGACCTGCCCGGCTGGGACGGGTACTCGGCCGGCGACTCGCCCGGGCTGTCGCTGCTGGCGGCGCCCTGGCTGGCCGACAAAGAGATCGCCGCGCTGGCCACCGACACCTGGGGAGCCGAGGTCCGGCCCAACGAGATCGACGGGAGCTTCCAGCCGCTGCACCTCGTGATGGTGGTGAACATGGGCCTGCTGGTGGGCGAGATCTGGCATCTAGACGAGCTGGCCGAGGACTGCGCGGCCGACGGCGTCTACGAGTTCCAGCTGGTGGCGCCGGGCCTGGTGATCCCGGGCGCGGTCGGCTCGCCTCTCAACCCGCAGGCCATCAAGTAGGCCCGACGGGCTGATCAACCGGGGAGACCGAAATGAAGCTCGAAGGCAAGGTGGTGGTGGTGACCGGGGCCAGCCAGGGCATCGGCCGCCAGATCGCGGTCGACTGTGCGGCCGAGGGCGCCGACCTGGCGTTGGCGGCCCGTTCGGCCGACGCCCTGGAGGAGACCGCCGACCTGGTGAGGGGCCACGGCCGGGCGGCTCAGGTGATTCCCACCGACGTGACCGATCCGGAGTCGGTCGACGGCCTGGCCCGAGCAGTGTTGGAGCGCTGGGGCCGGGTGGACGTGCTCGTCAACAACAGCGGGATCGCGGGCCCGTCGGCGCCACTGTGGGAGGTGCCGCCCGACGAGTGGGACACGACCATGGCCGTCAACGTCACCGGCGTGTTCTGGTGCTGCCGGGCCCTGATGCCCGCGATGGTCGAGCGGGGCGCGGGATCGGTCGTCATCATCGGGTCGATCACCGGCAAGCGTCCCCTGCTGAACCGCTCGGCCTACGCCACCAGCAAGGCCGCGCTGATCGGCCTCACCCGCACGCTCGCCGAGGAGGCCGGGCCCCACGGTGTGAGGGTGAACCTGCTGTCGCCCGGCGCGGTGGCGGGTCCCCGCATCGACCGGGTGTTCGAGATGCAGGCCGAGGCCCAGGGACTCTCGCCGGAGGAGATCCGGGAGCAGTTCCTGGCGCTGTCACCGTTGCGGCAGCTGGTCCAGCCCAGCGATGTCTCCCGCATGGTGGTGTTCCTGGCCTCCGACGACGCGGCCCGCATCACCGGTGCCGACATGAACGTCACCTCCGGCGTGGTGATGCACTGAGACCCGAGCCCGACGCGGGCATCTATTCGCTCGGCCTCTTGGCCGGAACGGGGGTCATGTATGATGCATGATCGCGCCGGTTGCACAGGAGGCTGAACTGTGGCCCGTCCCAAGGTGATCCTCCAGATCTACCCGATGCTGCCGGCCGACGGTGCCGAGGGGCGCATCGCCGCCGCGCCGCTGGGCCGGGACCGCGAGCTCTACCACCAGGTGCTCCACGAATGGACGGACCTGGTCCGGCTGGCCGACGACCTCGGTGTGTGGGGGGTGAGCACGATCGAGCACCACCTGCACTCCGAGGGATACGAGGTGGGGCCCAACCCGGGCGTGCTCAACGGCTACTGGGCCGCCATCGTCAAGAACGCCTACATCGGGTCCCTCGGCTACGTGATGGCCACCCAGGACCCCATCCGGGTGGCCGAGGAGACGGCCATTCTCGACCACCTCACCCGGGGGAGGTTCTTCGTGGGACTGGCGAGGGGCTACCAGTCGCGCTGGACCAACATCCTGGGCCAGCACGGCGGCGCAGTGGCCACCCTGGGCGACCAGAGCGACGAGGACCATCGCAACCGTGCCCTCTTCGCTGAGCGCACCGAGATGCTGATCAAGTGCTGGACCGAGGAGTCGCTGGAGTTCAAGGGCGCCTCCTACGAGGTGCCGTTCCCGCACGACACCGGGGTGGTCGGCTACCCGGCCAACCGCATCGCCGCGCTGGCCGGCACCTCCGGCGAGATCGACGACACCGGCTCGGTGCGACGGGTCAGCGTCGTGCCCAAGCCCTACACACTGCCGCACCCGCCGGTGTTCGTGGCCACCAGCAAGAGCCCCGAGACGATCGTGTACTGCGCCGAGCAGGGCTTCATCCCGACCTACTTCATGCCTATGAAGGCCATCGCCGAGCATTCGCAGTTGTATGTGGAGGCCGCGGCCGCCGCCGGGATCGACCGCCGCCACGGGGAGCGCCAGAACGTGGTGCGCTGGCCCCACATCACTCCCACCGCGGCCGAGTACGACCGCCGGTTGCGCGACTACGACCTCGACATCTACCAGAACTTCTACGGGCCGTTCTTCCCGCAGTTCCCCAACGAGCCGGGCACTGACCACATCGCGGCCATGAAGGAGTCCGACATCTTCATCGGCGGGACGGTCCAGCAGTCCATAGATGCCTGGGGGGACTTGGTCTCGCAGGTTCCCGCGGAGTACATAACCCTGATCTGGCACTACGCGCAGATCCCCAAGGACGAGGTGGCCGAGGAGCTCACGCTGTTCATGGAAGAGGTCCTGCCGACCCTGGACGTGCCCGACTTCGACGATCCCGACTCCGGGGACGAGTGACCGTGGCTGCCAACCCGATCGACGGCTTCGAGGTCGATGTCGCCAGCATCCGCTACGTGGGCGAGGGCCTGCAGAGGCCCGAGTGCATCCTGGCCGAGCGGGACGGCACCCTGTGGTCCGCCGACGCCCGGGGCGGCGTGGTGCGCATCGACACCACCACCGGGGCGCAGGAGCTGATCCTCCAGGAGGCCGACACCCGGTTCTCCGACGCGGCCGACGACGCCGAGCGCTTCACCACCGGCACGCTGCCCAACGGCCTGGCCTTCGCGGCCAACGGCGACATCCTGATCTCGAACTTCGGCACCGACCGCCTCGAGCGCATGACTCGCGACGGCCAGTCCACCGTCATGCACGACTCGATCGACGGCGAGCCGATCGGCAAGGTCAACTTCGTGCTCCGAGACTCCAGGGACCGGATCTACATGACGATCTCCACCATGATCCCGAACTGGATGGAGGCGATCAGCCCCAACATCGCCGACGGCCGGATCGTCCTGGTCGACGAGCACGGCATCCGGGTGGTGGCCGACGGGCTGGCCTTCACCAACGAGATCCGCCTCGACGCCTCCGAGGAGTGGATGTACATCGCCGAGACCTGCGGCAAGCGGGTCAGCCGCATGCGGGTGGGGCCCGACGGCTCGCTGAGCGACTACGAGGTGTTCGGCCCGACCGACACCGGCGCGCTGATCGACGGCATCGCCTTCGACTCGTTCGGCAACCTGTGGGGCACCCACGTGGCCAACGACCGCATCTTCGCCATCACCCCCGACGGCGACCTTCGCATCCTCCTCGACGACGACCGCGGGTCCGAGGCCGGGCGGGCCTTCCTCGACGCCTTCCACCGCGACGAGGCGACGCCCGAGCTGATGCTGGCCGCGGGCGGCACCATCGCGCCCTGGACCGCCAGCGTCACCTTCGGCGGCCCGGATCTGCGCACCGTCTATGTGGGCAGCCTGAGAGGAACGTCGATCCCCTACTTCCGCAGCCCGGTGGCGGGGCTGCCGATGGTCCATTGGTAGATGACCCCCGCCGCGGCCGGCTATAGGGTTCGGCTCGGCCCGACAGCAAGGAGTTGAAGATGGCGATCAGGCTGTACCAGTTCTTGGACGTGTCAGCCGGCTTGCAAGCCGACCAGTTCGGGATCGGGGGGCGACGCGAGATCGACAGCCTCGACGATCTCGACCCCGTCTACAAGCGCCTGCTCGACGAGCAGGTCACCGCGGTGGTGTCGGTGATCGGCGCTGACGGCCGGCCCAGCCTGACCCCGATGTGGTTCGACTACGCCGGGGACAAGGTGCTGGTCAACGTGGCCGAGCATCGCAAGAAGACGGCCTGGATCCGCAACAGCCCGGAGATCTCGCTGATCCTCGTCAACCCGCAGAACCCGTACCACTGGGTGTCGATGAAGATCACCGTCGAGCGGGAGATTTCCGAGGACGACGCCTCCGAGGGCGAGCGGGTCACCGAGCAGCTCGACGGGATCTGGACGAAGTACACCGGCGCGGAGCCTCCCTACGGCCTGCGCGATCCGTCCATCGACGAGCGACGGGTGCTGTTCGAGTGCCGGGTGGACAAGGTTTCCACCTTCGGGCAGCCCTGAGCATCCGCCCCCGGACCCTCAGGCGGTTGACGCCTGGCGGCCGCTAATGCGGGGCTTCGGCGAAGTGCGAGCGGCTGAGCTGGCGCTGGACCTGGTAGAGGCCCATCGCAGGCACCACCGGCAACGGCACCTTCACCGGGCACGGTGCCAGCCGGGCATCGACCGAGGGCCGTCCCCGAAGGATCCGTTCATCCCACTCCGGCCAGCCCGAGGGCTGGTGCTGGGCCATCAACGGCCAGGCGTCGGCCGCGGCGTAGCCCTGCAGGAGCAGCCTGCGCTGTCGCCGGCTGTGGTTCGGGCCCGAGCCGTGGAGCAGGCGGACGTGGTGGATGGAGATGTCGCCGGGCTCTAGCTCGATGCTCACGGCGGCCGCCGGGTCGAAGCTGCCGACCGGGACGGCCCCCACGAACCGGCCGTTCTCGGTGTGGTCCAGCAGCGGCTCCAAGTGCGAGCCGGGGATCACCTTCAGGCAGCCGCTGGCCTCGGTGGAGGGGTCGAGGGCGATGCTGATCTCCAGCAGATCGTCATTGGTGTGGGGGTAGTAGCCCCAGTCGGCGTGCCACTCCACCTGGCCCGACCCTCCTGGGTGCTTGGCATTGAGCTTGGTGTGGTGCCAGCGGATGTCGGCGCCGATGAGCCCCTCGACCATGTCGAGGAACGGTGGATGGACCAGCATGGCCGAGAAGGTCTCGTGATGCAGGTGCGGGCTCTTGATCCTGCGCACCCGGGCCGGACCGCCCGAGAAGGCGTCCGAGTCGTCGAGCTCGATGACGTCGGTGTCGCCGGTCAGCCTCCGAGCCTGCTCCGCGAAGCCGTCGGCGGCCTCCCGCAGCCGGACGACGGTCCGCTCGGGGAGCGCGCTGCGCACGACCACATAGCCGTCGGTGCGGTAGGCGTCGATCTGGCCGGGAGTGAGCATCGTTCGTATCCTCGCGGTTGGCGCCGGCGCTACCGGCCGCTGTGAGCACAGATCATATATTCTGCATGATTCGGGTCTAATCGTTCCGGCGGGCACGGGCCCGCGCACGGTGAAGGGAGCTGATGGGAGATGTCACAGCGCGATGGGGCCGAGACGCTCGCCCGCATGCTCGAGGAGTACGGCGTCACCCACATCTTCCAGGTGCCCGCGGTGCTGCGGCGCACGATGGTGGAGATCGAGAGGCTCACGGGCATCAAACGGGTCCGGCCCCACGGTGAGAAACCGGCTGCCTACATGGCCGACGGCTACGCCCGGGCATCGCGGCGTCCGGGCGTGTGCATGGCCCAGGTTGTCGGCGCTCTCAACCTCTGCGCCGGGTTGCGCGACGCCTGGCTGGCCCACTCGCCGGTCATCGCGGTCACGGGCGGGCGCGACCCGGCCACGAAGTTCCGCAAGGTGTACCAGGAGGTGGACGACGTGCCCGCCTTCGAGACCGTCACCAAATGGAACGCCACCATCGACGATCCCGAGCGCATCCCCGACATGGTGCGTCAGGCGTTCAGGGTCGCCACCTCCGGCTCCCCCGGTCCGGTGCACCTCCAGTTCGCCGGCAACGAGGGTCAGCTCGACGCCGGTGCCGTCGAGGCCGACGCCCGCACCGAGTCCAGGTACGGGTCGGTTCCGCCGCACCGGCCGGTCCCCTCCGACACCGTCGACGTGGACCGGGCCGTGGAGCTGCTACGCGATGCCCGGCGCCCGGTGCTGGTCGCGGGCGGCGGCACGAGATGGTCCGGTGCGGGGAGTCGGCTGGTGGCGCTCGCGGAGCGGCTCGACATCCCGGTGGCCACCACCCTCAACGGCAAGGACTCCATAGGCGGCGCTCACCGGCTGTGCGTCGGGGTCGTCGGCACCTACTCGCGGGCATCGGCCAACCGGGTCGTTTCCGGGGCCGACCTGGTGTGCTACGTCGGCAGCGAGACCGGCAGCATGTCGACCCACTTCTGGCAGGTGCCGACACCGGGCCGAGCCACCATCCAGATCGATGTGGACCCGGAGGCCATCGGGCGCAACTACCCGGCCACGGTCGGCATCTGCGGCGACGCGGCCGCGGTGCTCGACCTGATACTGGACCGGGCCGGCGAACCCGTCTCCAGGCCCGAGTGGACGGCCGCAGCCACAGAGGCCGTCGCCCAGTGGCGGGCCGAGCACGGAGCCGAGCTGCTGTCGGACGCGGTGCCAGCGCGCCCCGAGCGGATCTGCACCGAGCTGACCGAGCACACGCCCTCCGACGCCATCGTCGTGGTCGACACCGGCCACGCCGGGATGTGGATGGGGGGCATGTTCGACGTGCAGCCGGGCCAGGACTACCTGCGGTCGGCCGGCCACCTCGGCTGGGCCTTCCCGGCCGCGCTCGGGGCCAAGTGCGCCCTGCCCGACCGTCCCGTGGTGTGCTTCACCGGCGACTCGGGCTTCTGGTACCACGTGGCCGAGATCGAGACCGCGGTCCGGTGGGGCATCGGCGCGGTCACGGTGGTCAACAACAACGCCTCGGGCAACCAGTCCAAGCGGGGATTCGACCGGGTCTACGGCGGCGTGCAGACGGAACGGGGCGCCTCGGAGCTGTGGAAGTTCACCATGGTCGACTTCGCGGCCCTGGCCGAGCAGATCGGAGCGCTCGGCCTGCGAGTCGAGAGGCCTCAGGACTTCGCTCCGGCGCTGGACCAGGCCCTCGAATCGGGACGACCGTGCGTGATCGACGTCGTCACCGACATCGACGCGCTGGCACCGCTGGCAGTAGTGGACTGACGCTTGGCGGGCTCGCGCCAACCCGGGACCGAGCCGCCGCCTTGCAAGACGTTAACTGTGATAGATTTTCATGTTGTCCAGTGATGTACAGCTGCTATCATATGATCCAGCGGTGGGGTGGCCCTGTGCGTGGCCGAGTCCGGTTGAGATACCCCTCGGGGCCACCCCACTTGCAATATGCGACTGTTTCATGAAGATTCAATAGTTTTGTGTTGCACCGCACGCCAGAGCCCTGGTGGAGATGGCGACTCGGCGGCGGGCTGAGGCGAGGTCGTTGCGGTCGAGGCCGTTGGTTAGGTAGGCGAACGAGATCCCGCTGGCCGGGTCGGCCCAGGCGATCTGGCCGGCGGCGCCGCCGTGGCCGAAGGCCCCGGCCGAGGCTCCCTGCCCATGGCCGCGCATACCGGCCTTGCCGTCGCTGCCGGCCAGCACGAAGGCGTGGGAGCGGTTGGCGGGGGTCCCGGTCCAGTCGGGATGGTTCTGGCGGACGACCATGGCGTCGGAGCGGACCTCGGGGTGCAGGAAGCCGTCCGGGTTGTGGAGCACGGCCTGGTACCACAGAGCCATGTCAGCGGCCCGGGCGATCCCGCCGCCGCCGGGCACGCCGGCGGCCCGCAGCCAGGGCAGGTTGAAGGCGGCGAGCACCTCCTCGTTGACCCCGCCGGGCAGCTCGTCGAGGCCGAGGGCGGCCAGCTCGGCCGCGGTCGGCAGCGAGCCCACACCCATGACGTCGGCCACGTCGGCCTGTTCGTCGATCCCGATGCCCAGCCATCGGGAGCAGCCCGCCGGCTCCATCATGCGCTCGGTGATCACGTCGGCGTAGGGCCGGCCGGTGACCTCGGTGATGATGTCGGCCAGCACCCAGTGGGCCGAGAGGGCGTGGTACTCGAAGCGGGTGCCGGGCTCCCAGTCGGTGTGCCACCTGCCGTAGCCCTCCAGCCGGGCCGTTCGGTCGATGGTCTCGGCACGCCCCGCGGGCGCGTACGGGAAGCCGCCGGCGTGGAGCATCACCTGCGACACGGTGATGGCCTCCTTGCCGTTGGCCCCGAAGGTCTCGAGCACGTCGCTCACGGGCGCACCGACATCGAAGAGTCCCTCGGCGGCGAGCTCCATTGCGGTGAGCGCCACCGACGGCTTCACCGCGGAGTACATGTGGAACCGGGTGTCCGCCGTGCAGTCGCCCAGCGCCTCCGACACCACGATCTCGCCCGCGTGGGCCAGAGCGAGCTGGGCGGCCGGCAGGAGCCCGGAGTCCACCTCCCGCCGGGCCCGCTCAACCAGTGCCGCCACCGCCTTGCCGTCAATCCCTGTCATGGTGCGACCGTACCGGCGCGGACCGGAGTCGACGCATCGCTCCCCGCACCCGCGGGGAGCTAGTTGACGGCTTTGGTCATGCCCTCCCAGTAGGGGGCCCGCAGCTTGAACTTCTGGAGCTTGCCGGTGGCGGTGCGGGCCAGCTCGTCGCGCATCTCCACCGACGTCGGGCACTTGTAGTGGGCGATGCGGTCGCGGCAGTGGGCGATCAGCTCCTCGGGCGTGGCGCCGGCTCCGGGGGCCAGCACCACCAGCGCCTTGACGGTCTCGCCCCACTTGTCGTGGGGCACGCCGATCACGGCCACCTCGGCCACGGCCGGGTGCGAGAACAGGGCGTCCTCCACCTCGATCGACGACACGTTCTCGCCGCCGGAGATGATCACGTCCTTCTTGCGGTCGGTGATCGTGTAGTAGCCGTCGTCGTCGAGGTACCCGCCGTCGCCGGTGTGGAACCAGCCGTCGACTATCGCCTCGGCGGTGGCTTCGGGCTGCTCCCAGTAGCCCTCCAGCACATGGTTGCAGCGGGTCAGGAACTCGCCCGATCCGCTCACCTGCATGCGCACCCCCAGCGCGGGCACGCCCTGGCGCGACAGCTTGCGGGCCCGCTCCGCCGGCGACAGGCCGTCCCACTCGGCCCGGCTGCGGTTCATGGTCAGCAGCGGGGCGGTCTCGGTGAGGCCGTAGATCTGGATGAACTCCCATCCCAGCTCGGTCTCCACCCGCTCGATGGTGCGGGTGGGCGGGGGCGCGCCGGCGACGACGATTCGGGTGCGGCCCGCGCCGGGGATCGGCCCGTCCCAGTCCGCGGCCGCGTCGAGGATGGCGGCCACCACCGCGGGCGCCCCGCACATGATGGTGATCCCGTGGGCGTCCACCCGGCGCAGGATCTCGGGGCCGTCCACCTTGCGCAGCACCACCTGCTTGGTGCCCATGCCGACCTGGGCATAGGGCATGCCCCAGCCGTTGCAGTGGAACATGGGCAGGGTGTGCAGGTAGCAGTCGCGGTCGCTGACGGAGGCCTGCCAGCCGAACATGGCTGCATTGAGCCAGAGGCTGCGGTGGGTCTGCTGGACCCCCTTGGGCCGGGCGGTGGTGCCCGAGGTGTAGTTGATCACCGCGGTCTCGTCCTCGTCGGGCTCCCAGGGCTGTGGGGTCGCTCCGAAGCGGAACAGGGCCTCGTCGGACTCGGCGCCGAGCACGAACTTGTGGCGGCACGGGATCGGATCCAGCGTCTCGGCCAGCTCAGGATCCACCAGGAGCACGTCAGCCCCGCAGTGCTCGACGATGTAGGAGACCTCCTCGAGGCTCAGGCGGAAGTTGATGGGCACGAACACGCGCCCGTTGCCGCTCACCCCCCAGAAGCAGCTGAGCAGGCGGCCGGCGTTGTGCGACACCATGGCCACCCGGCCCCCCATGGGCACGCCCAGCGCGTCGAGGCCGGCACCGGTGGCGTCGGACAGCTTGCCCAGACGCGAGAAGGTCACCTCGCCCATCGAGGGAGCGGGCTGGTCGGGCTCGTCGACGAAGGCGACCCGGTCGGGGTAGACGGCCAGGGCCCGGTCGAGGTGGTCACGGACGGTGAGCGGAACCTTCATGGCGCAATGATGGCAGCACGGGCCTGCACCGCGCACACCGGCACTGCACCTAGCCTTCTGACACAGTCGAACCAGGCGGACTGGGAGCCCACATGAGACGCATTGAACTGGCCCTGACGATGATCCTGCTCGCCGGACTGGCGGTGTTGGCGGCCTGCAGCGGCACAGCCGGCGACTCGACTGATGCCGGTGCGGGCACGGCCTCGGATGGGTTCGACGGGACCGTCCGGCTGGGAGCCGCGGTGAGCGAGACGGGGAAGTTCGCGGCCGAGGGCAAGGACACCCGGCAGGGCTACGACACCTGGCTGCAGTGGGTCAACGACGTCAACGGCGGCATCCGCGTCGGGGAGGAGCGCTACCGGGCCGAGATCGTGTACTACGACGACGAGTCCGACGCCGGCACCGCCGAGAGCGTCGCACGGCGCCTCATCGACGACGACGGGGTCGACTTCCTACTGGGTCCGTACTCGAGCGGCCTGACCACACCCACCAGCGCCGTCGCGGAGGCCAACGGCGTGTTGATGGTGGAGGGCAGCGGCACCTCCGACGCCATGTTCGAGCGAGGATTCGAGAATCTGTTCCTGGTGGCCACCATCGCCAGCGACTACACCCTCTCCAGCATCGAGGCCCTGGCGGCCAGCGGGGCCCGCACCGCAGTGATCGCCCACGAGGACACTTCGTTCGCCACCGCGGTGGCCAGAGGCGCGGCCCGTCACCTGGAGGCCAACGGCATCGAGGTGCTGGCCACCGAGGCCTACGCCGAGGGCATCGAGGATGTCACAGCCATCATGACGACGCTGCGGGACCTCGACCCCGATCTGTTCATCGGAGGCGGCCACTACAACGACGCGGTGCTGTTCGTGAGCTCGGCCAAGGAGATCGGCTTCGAGCCCGACGGCATGCTGATCACCGTCGGCCCCTCAAATCCCAGGCTGGTCGCCGAACTCGGCCGCGACGCTGAGGGCGTGATCGGACCGACCCAGTGGGAGCCGTCCATGGCCTACGCCGGGCCGTACTTCGGGACGGCCGCCGACTATGCGGACTACTACGAGAGCCTCTGGGGCGAGCCGCCGGTGTACCAGGCGGCCAGCGCCACCGCGGCCGCGCTGGCCCTGCACCTCGCCATCGAGGCCGCCGGATCGATCGACACCGACGCGGTCCGGGCCGCGCTGCGGGAGCTGTCGGCGGACACCTTCTACGGACCCATCGACTTCGACGAGCGCGGCGTCAACGTCGGCAAGCCGATGGGCACGGTCCAGGTGCTTGACGGCAAGATCGTCGTGGTCGCCCCCGACGGAGCCGCCACCGGCGAGCTGCGATATCCCCTGGGCTAGCTCCCGAGCGGATAGGAACGGGATCCCGGAGCTAGCTCCCGAGGACGCTCGTGACCGCGTCGGGGATGGAGTGGGGGCCCGCGATGGCCGCGAAACGGGCGCCCGCAGCGGCCGCGAAGGCCTCGGCGTCGGCGGCATCGCCCGCGGGCGCTATCACGCACAGTTCGTCCAGGCGGCGGGCGGCGGTCGCCGGATCGCCTCCCGCGGTGGCCCGGCAGTCCGACAGCAGCACCGCCACCCGGCGGCGGGCGGTGCAGCGGGCCAGCTGGGTCCGGGCCGCGTCCAGCGCGGCCGCGAGGTCGGTGGTGCCATAGCCGCGCAGCCTCAGCACATCGTCGACCACCGCCAGCGCCGAGCGGTCGCGGTCGGCGGACTTGATGGCGACGACCCGGTCACCGAACGCCAGCGCCGACCACTGCTGGGGGGCTCGCAGGGCGCAGGCTGCGGCCGCCACCGCGGCGGCGGCCAGCCGGGGGCCGCCCATGGATCCCGACCGGTCCACGACGAGAGCGATGGCGGTGGCGGGGCGCTGCCAGCGCTGCACCCACAGCTCCTCGAGCCGGGCCGGGCGGCCGGCGGCCCTGGCCTCGAGCAGGCCGTCGAGGCTGCGGTCCATGTCGATGTCGCCGGTGCAGCGGTCGGCCCTTCCCGTCTCCAGCCGGCCGACGCCGCCCTGCGAGGCCGCTCCGGCCCGAGCGAGGTCCAGCGCGAGGCGCCCCGCCAGCCGGGCGGCCAGTGCGGCCATCTTGCGGTCGGCGGCCGCGGCCATGTCGGCCAGCAGGGCCAGGGTCTGATCGGGATCGGCCGACGCCTGCAGATCCACCTCGGCCGTATCCAGGGTCCCGGTCTCGGGGCTCAGCAGCCGGAAGCCGGGCTGGCCCTCGTAATGGCCGCGGGGCGTGGTGCGCACCCGCTCGGCGTCCAGCGCCTCCCGGGCTCGGAGCCCTTCGAGGACTAGTCCGCTGGGTTGGTCGCCCCGCCGGGGGCCGGGGCTTTTCCCGCGGCCGGCACCAGCGAGTCGGCGGGCGGGTCCGGGCTGGGCTGCTCGGCCGCGAGGACCTCCTCCCACAGCTCGCGCACGATGGCCTCGGGGGTGCGGTCACCGCCCTCGTGGAGCCGTATCCGGCCGGTGAGGGCCATCAGGGCGGCATCGAGGCCCACTCCGGAGTCGTCGAGCGGCCGGGCTCGCAGCCCGCAGAGGCGTGCGGCCACATCGCACAGGTCCATGGCCCCCCGCACCGACGACCCCATCCGCACGTCCCGGTGCGTGCGGGTGGCCCGGGTCACGGCCACGGCCCGGGCCACAGTGCGCCCGGCCGCCTCGCTGCCCGCGGACCAGCCCTGGGCCCGCGACTCGACGATGAGACGCTCGTCCCGCTCGTCCTGGTAGCCCATGGCAACCCGGCAGATGCGGTCGTAGACCGCGCTGGACAGCCGCGACGTTCCCACGGTGTCGTAGGGGTTCATGGCAGCCACAATGCGGAACTCCTCGGCGGCCGCGATCCGGCCCACCCTGGGCAGGTGGAGCTCTCCCTCGGACATGACCCCGATGAGGAGGTTGACGGTCTCCTCGGGAACCCGGTTGAGCTCCTCCACATACAGCAGCGCACCGTCGCGCATCGCTTCGGTGAGCGGCCCCGCCAGGAAGGCGTCGCTCGTGTAGCCCTCCGCGAGCACCCGGGCCGGGTCGAACTGGCCCGCCAGCCGGGCCGGCGTCAGCTCAGCGTTGCCCTCGACAGTGACCAGGGGAACGTCCAGCGCCGCGGCCAGGGCTCGCAGCAGCGTGGTCTTGCCGGTGCCGGGCGGACCCTCCAGCAGGAGATGGCGCCCCGCGCCGACCGCGGCCGCCACCAGCTCGACCTCGCGCCGGCGCCCCACCACGGCAGCCGAGACGGTCTCCACCATGCCACCGAGGGCGTCGTGGAGGCCGGCCGCGCCGGCCTGATCAGTCAAAGACGATGACACCTCTGATGTTGCGGCCCTCGCGCAGGTCCCGGTAGCCCTCGTTCACCTCGTCGAGCGCGTAGGTGGCGCTCACGAAGCTGTCGAGGTCGAGCTGGCCCTGGGTGTAGAGCGACAGCAGGTGCGGGATCTCCGAGCGAGGGCTGGCCGAGCCGAACATCGAGCCCCTGAGCTGCTTGTTCAGCATGGCGAACTCGAAGAGGTTGAACTGCACGTCCATCTGCTCCAGCGGGGCGACCGCCGCCACCACCACGGTCCCGCCCTTGCGGACCAGGAACTGGGCCGGGGCCAGCATCTCGCCGCTCATCACGCCGGGGGTGAGCACGACGCTGTCGGCCATGACACCGCCGGTCACGAGCCCGACGGTCTCCATGGCCGCCTCCATGGACTCGGCCGTGTGGGTGGCGCCGAACTTGCCGGCCGCCTCGCGCTTGGACTCGGCCGGGTCGACGGCCACGATGTTGGAGGCCCCGGCGATCTTGGCCGCCTGCAGCGCGGCGCTGCCGAGCCCGCCGCACCCCACCACCACCACGGTGTCGCCGGGCCGGACGTCGGCCCGGTTGGCCACCGACCCGAAGCCGGTGGTGACCCCGCAGCTCACCAGCGCGGCGATGGCTGGGGGCACGTCGGGGTCGACCTTCACCGCGGAGTCGACGCTCACCACCATGTACTCGCTGAAGGTGCCCAGCTTGAGCATCGGAGTGAGGCCGTTGCCGCCGGCGTCGTGATGGCGGAAGCCTCCCGCGGGCGGCATCATCCCGGGGGCGAGCAGGTGCATGCCGAGGTCGCAGAGGTGCTGCTGGCCGTCGGCGCACCATCGGCAGCGGCCGCACGACGGCACGAACGAGGCCGAGATGTGGTCGCCGGCGGCCAGCTCGGCCACGCCCTCGCCCACCTCGACCACTACTCCGGCCCCCTCGTGGCCGCCCACGATGGGCAGCGGCACCGGCATGGAGCCGTTGCGGGCGTGCTCGTCGGAGTGGCACATCCCGGCCGCGGTGGTCTTCACCAGCACCTCGCGGGGCCCGGGGCCGTCGAGTTCGATCTCCTCGACGGTCCAGTCGGCGTTGGTCTCTCGCAGTACCGCTGCTCTGGTCTTCACACGCCACCTCCGCAGGCTCGGGCCCGCGACGCTAGCGCGGTCGCTGTGACCCCGCGATCTCCGAATCGGTGTGTGAAGATGTGGGACTCTCAGCTTCACGAGACACCGAGGAGCGAACGATGGTGCAGGGACCACTGGCAGGCATCCGGGTGATCGACCTGACCCAGGTCCTGGCCGGACCCACCGCCACCATGCTGCTGGCCGACCTCGGCGCGGACGTGATCAAGGTGGAGCCGCCCGGCATGGGCGACCTGTCGCGCCTGGCCCGCTACGAGAAGGGCGGGGTGAACAGCACGGTCGCCAACTGCAACCGGGGCAAGCGATCGATCCAGATCGACCTGTCCACCGACGCCGGGCGCGAGCTGGGCCTGCGACTGCTGGCCGGCTGCGACGTGGCCGTCCAGAACATGCGGCCCGGCGTGATCGACAACCTCGGACTGGGCTACGAGCAGGCCGCGGCGGTGAACCCGCAGATCGTGTACTGCTCGATGTCGGGGTACGGGCAGACGGGGCCGTACTCCGGCCGGGCCGCCTACGACCCGATCATCCAGGCCGTCTCGGGCTATGTGGCGCTGCAGGTGAACCCGGAAGTCCCGATACCGGACCTGGTCCGAAACGGCGTCATCGACAAGGCGTCGGGCTGGATGGCGGCGCTGGCCATCGTCTCGGCCCTGTTCGCCCGCGACCGGCAGGGCCGCGGCCAGCACATCGACCTGTCCATGCTCGACACCGCGGTGCAGTTCCTGTGGCCCGACGGCGGCATGGCCGACACGCTGCTGGACGACGACGCCACCGAGGGACGCCACCTGTCCACGCTGTACCGGCTGACACCGTGCGCCGAAGGCCACATCGTCTACTTCGTGGTGAGCGACAAGCAGTTCCACGGCCTCTACCGCGCGCTGGAGCGGCCCGACTGGATCGATCACCCCGATTGGGGCACCCATGAGGGCCGCCGCGGCCACTCCGAGGAGCTCGGATCCCTACTGGAGGATGAGTTCGGCAAGTGGAAGGTCGCCGACCTGGTGGCCCGGATGCACGAGAACTCGGTGCCGTGCGGGGAGGTCACCGCGGTGGAGGACCTTCACGACGACCCCCAGATCCGCCACAACGAGACCCTGGTCGAGTGGGACCATCCGAGCGCGGGCCGCATCCGCCAGGCCCGCCTGGCGCCGAGGTTCTCGGCCACCCAGCCCGAGTTCCGGCCGTCGGTCCCCCGGCTCAACGAGCACGCCACCGAGATCCTGGCCGAGCTGGGCCTCGACGCCGGCGAGATCGAGGAACTCCGCCGGGCCGGCGCGGTGTTCTGACAACTTCTTCGCAAGAACTGGTGACTATCGCCACGAAACGCAAAGATTGCGGACAGAGGTGTTGGCCGGGGTTGCCGGCCGCCTTTGGCCCGCGCGTTGATCGCTGGGAGACTGAGCCTGCTCCATCCGAGCCGCACGCGCCGCTGACACCAGGAGGCTGACCAGTGCGAGCACTGCGCAACGCACGACTGGCCGACGGCCGCAGCGTCGACATAGGCGTCGACGACTCCGACGGGACTATCTCCGAAGTCACCGCGGCCGGCTCGACCGAGATTGCCGACGGCGCCGAGGTCGACGATCTCGGCGGCTGGCTGCTGCTGCCGGCCATGGCCGAGCCCCACGCCCACCTGGACAAGGCCCTGACCGCCGACGAGGTCCCCAACCCCAAGGGCGACCTCATGGGAGCCATCGAGGCCTGGTTCGCAGCCGCGGAGAAGGGGCGGCTGTCCTATGAGCGGACCGTCGAGCGGGCCACCCAGGCCTTCGAGATGCTCCTCGTGCACGGGGTGACCGCGGTCCGCACCCACATCAACGTCACCGCCGACATCGGCATCGTCAGCGTGCTGGCCGTGCAGGAGGCGGCCCGGGCCATGGAGGGCCTGATCGACTTCCAGATGGTGGCCCTGACCGGCTGGCCGATGACCGGCCCCGACAGTGCCGACAACATCCGTGCGCTGGAGGAGGCGGTGGAGGCCGGGGTCGATCTGGTGGGGGGCTGCCCGAACCTGCAGGACGACCCTCGGGCCCACATCTCCGACGTGCTGGCCCTGGCGACCTCGGCCGGGATCGACATCGACCTGCACACCGACGAGACGCTCGACCCCTCCGTGCTGACCCTGCGGGAACTGGCCCGCCAGGTGAGCGACAAGGGCTTCGACGGGCTGGTGGCCGCCAGCCACTGCGTCAGCCTGGGCATGCAGCCGCCCGACGTGCAGGCGGCGGTGGCCGCGGAGGTCGCGGCGGCGGGCATCTCGGTGATCACCCTGCCCCAGACCAACCTGTTCCTGCAGGGCCGCGACGACCCGGTGGCCACCCCGCGGGGACTCACCGCCATCAACCCGCTGCTGGATGCGGGCGCGGTGGTGGCCGCGGGGGCCGACAACGTGCAGGATCCGTTCAACCTGGTGGGACGCAGCGACCCGCTCGAGACCGCCGCGCTGATGGTCATGGCCGGCCACCGGCTACCCGACGACGCGTTCGACATGGTCGCCAACGTCTCCCGGCGGGTGATGGGCCTGGCCCCGGTCAATTTCGAGCCCGGCGATCCCGCCGACATGGTGGCCATCGACGCTCCGTCGCTGCGGGGCGCGGTGGCCGACGCCCCCATGTCGCGCCGGGTCTATCGCCGGGGACGGCTGGTGGCCTCAGCCGACCAGCAGACCCGGGTCCACCGGCCCTAGGCCGCTGGGCCGCTACCGGTCCACGAAGGTGTATTCGGTCGCGAGGGTCTGCGCGCCCGGCGCCACGACGTAGTTTCCGGCCCGCAGCGACACCGGCGCCTCGTCGGGATCGAAGCTGACGCCCACCGGGTCGCCGCCGTCGGCCACCGCCCGGACCTGCTCGAGGAACTGGCGCCGCACCATCGAGACGCCCCGATCGCTGGAGGCCAGCTGTTCGGTGGAGTGCAGCGTGATCGGGCCCTGGCCGACCTGGGTCTCGTAGTCGCCCGGGTAGCGCTGATGGCCCTCCTCGTCGAGCTCGAACCAGTTCTTGCCGTCCGCGTAGACGGGCAACCCTTGGGCGGGCCGGTCCTTGGGCTTGCGCACCATGGCCAGCACCTTGGTGCGGGTGTCGTCGATGGGCACCGCCCACGACATGTTGTTGGTCTTGCCCAGCACCGTGAGCGTCGGGGTGGGTATGGCCCTGATGGTCGGCACCCGGATCTCGGTCACCCGGTGCAGGACGGTCCCGTCGGGCAGGTCCCTGTCCTGGCTGGCGGTGACCCCCCAGCCGTGGCGCTGCCAGTCGACGCGGGGCCAGATCTCCAGCTTGGGGTCGAACTGGTGGCCGCTGATGGCGTTGTGCAGGATGAACACGTGGTACGGGTCCATGGCGTTCTCGTGGGTCTGGAACCAGTTGCACGGGGCCTCGGCGGGGCCGCCGAAGGCGAAGTGGTCGATGATCACGATCTCCTCGTCGTCGCGCAGGTCCTCGAAAATGTCGTAGCGGGGGAACGTCGGCTGGCGGTCGGCCGGGCCCATGTAGGCGAAGATCAGGCCGTTGTACTCCTCCACCGGGTACCAGGGCTGGCGGTAGGAGGCCCGGTTGCGGCCCCGGTCGGGCTCGCAGGGCTGGTCCAGGCAGGTGCCGTCCGCCGCGAACAGCCAGCCGTGGTACGGGCAGCGGATCCCGTCGTCCTCGACCCGCCCGAAATAGAGGGTGGTGCCCCGGTGGCAGCAGCGGGGCTCGACGAGGCCGGGCCGGGCGCGGCCGTCGCGGAACAGGATCAGGTCCTCGCTCAGGATCCGGACCTTGCGGGGCAGGCTGGTCGCCTCGGCGCTGAGGGCGACCGGATGCCAGTAGCGCCTGAGCAGCTCCCCCGCGGGGGTGCCCGCGGCGGTCTCGACCAGGTCGGGATTCCATTGGCCGGCCGCCCGCCCGTAGGCGCGGCCGTCGCCGAGAGCCGCCGCGGGGTCGGCACCGGTTGGCCCGGTGTCGGCCGTCGCCCTAGCTTGACTCTCAGTCATGGGCGGATTGTCCCACACCCCGCCGGCCACCGGTAAGGCCGCCGTCACGCCGCCCGGGGCGATCGTGCCTCCCACCGTCGACATCTCCGCGACCGGCGGCGGCTCCGGCGGCCGGGGAGTCGCGGCCGAGGTCGAGGCCGCCTGCGCCGACCAGGGCCTGTTCGTGCTGGCCGGCCACGGCATCGACGCCGAGCTCGGCGCGGCCTTCGACGCGGCCCGAGCCTTCTTCGGCCTCCCCGGCGACGTCAAGGACCGGGTGCCGAGGATCAACCGGTACGGCTATGTACCCGACCGGATCGAGGCTCGCACCCCCTCCAGCGCCGCCTACATGGGCCGGTCCAGCCTGGCCGCCGAGTATCTCGACATGGGCCTGGCCGACGAGGTGGACCTCGATGCCATCGAGACGCTGGGATGCGGCGGATTCGTGGCCGCCGTGCGCGGCTACCAGGCCGCCGCGCTGGGCGCGGCCCACGCCGTGCTGGAGGCGCTGGCGACCACGCTTGGCGTGCCCGGCTTCTTCACGGCCCGCATGGCCGAGCCCCAGTGCCGGCTGCGTTTCCTCCACTATCCCCCGGCCGGCCCCCTCGAGGACGGCTCCGCGCCCACCTTCAGCACGCCCCACACCGACTACGGAGCCATCACCCTTCTGGCCACCGACGGCGTGCCGGGCCTGGAGCTGCTCCAAGACTCCAGGTGGGTGCCGGTGTCGGCTCCTGCGGGCGGCATCATCGTGCAGCTCGGCGACATGCTGGCCCGCTGGACCAATGACCGCTACCGGTCCACGCCGCACCGGGTGGTCGGATCTTCGGGCGCCGACCGCTTCTCCATCCCGTTCTTCGTGAACCCGGACCCGTCGACGGTGGTGTCCACCATCGAGAGCTGCGTGACCGCCGAGCGGCCCGAGCGCTACGAGCCGGTGACCGCGGGCGAGTTCCTGGTGTCGCGCATCGACAGCCCTGCCGAGCCCTACGTCTGAGACAGCCGCCCGCCCTGGCGCGCTGAGGGGGCCGGCACGCTGGGTGCCGGCCCCCTGTATCAGCGTCTAGCGACGAGACGGCGGGCTAGAAGCCGTGGCCGATGCTCTCGTCGATGAACTCGTTGGTGAACAACTGGTCGGCGGTCAGGCCCGGATCGATGTCCATGCCCGCAGCCCGCATGTCGTCGAGCACCTTGGCG
>JAJEEV010000017.1 GCA_022820805.1 Acidimicrobiia bacterium | reverse complement strand
CGGCTTCGGCGTGGGCTTCGGCTTCGGCAGCCGCTTCGGCGGCGGCTTGGGCGGCTGCTTCGGCCTCAGCGGCGGCTCGGGCGGCGGCCTCGGCTTCGGCCTCAGCGGCGGCAGCCTCCGCGGCGGCCGCTTCGGCCTCGGCTTCGGCGGCTTCGGCTAGAGCCTGGGCTGCCTCGGCCTCCTGAGCGGCTACGTCGGCTTCGGCTTGGGCCTCCTCGAGGGTGGTGTCGACCTCGGTACCAGTGCCCTGGCCGTCCGGGCTCGGCTCGGTGTCGCTGCCGCACGCGACGGCCAGCACGGCAAGCGCGGAGAACACCGCAACCGTTCGACGCGCCACGGGGATCCTCATCGCTCAGGCCAGCCCGGCCAGTTGGTCGACAATGCTGTCCGGCTCGTAGCTGCCCTTGGTTCCCTCCACGACGCTGCCGCCGCGGTCCAGCAACAGCACGGTGGAGTTCCGGCGTACGCCGAAATGGCTCCACGACTCTGAGGAGTCGCTCCACAGCATGGTGAACGTGGTACCGGTCTGGTCCACGAACCGCTCGGCGAAGGCGAGGTCGTCCTGAGCGCCTATGCCCACCACGGTAACTGCGTCGGCGTTGTCCTGAGCGAACTGCTCAAGGGCCGGAGCCTCTGCCCGGCACGTCGGTCAATGCGGCGCCCAGAACCAGAGCAGCAGCGGAGTCCGGCCGGTCACCAGCGTCTGCAGGTTGACGGCCCCGCCGGTGTGAACGTCGACCATCTGGAGGTCCGGGACGTCTCCCGGCCCCGCGGCCGGGGCGCTGTCGGTGCCGGGCGTCTCCGACGGGTCAGCAGCCGACGAGGTGGTCGGAGACTCGTTTTCCGCCGGGGCCTCGGGGTCGGTGGTCTCGGAGAAGGTGACGGAGAGGTCGCCACCGCAAGCCGCGGCCACCAGGACGAGAACGGCGGCGGTCAAGAGGATCCGGAGCCTCATTCGTCCTTCTTCTTGCCACGAGCCTTCTGCTCTTTCTTCCAGGCCCGGACCCTCTGCAGCGCCTCGGGGCCGTCTATGTCGGCCACCGACCGGGGCTGGTCGTCCGAGAACGCGCCGGCCTGCTGCTGCCAGCCGTCGGGGCGGACGCCGAACCGCTTGGCCAGCACGGCAGTGAGGATGCGAGCCTTCTCGTCGCCGTAGCCAGGCAGGTCCCGCAACCGCTCGAAGAGCTCCTCGCCGGTGCCGGCGTCGGTCCAGATCGCGCCGGCGTCGCCGCCGTAGCGGTCGGCCACGTGGCGGCACAGGGCCTGCATCCTGGAGGCCATCGACCCGGGGAAGCGGTGGAGGGCCGGCTTCGTCCTCACCAGTGCCGCGAACTCCTCGGGGTCGCGCTCCGAGATGTCGTGGGCGTCCAGGTCCGATCCGAGCCGCTCAACCAGGCGGCGGGGGCCCATGAAGGCCCACTCCATCGGGATCTGCTGGTCGAGGAGCATGCCCAGCAGCAGCGCCAGCGGGTCGTCGTTGACCAGCCGGTCGGCGGCCCCGTCTCCGGTGACCGCCAGGGTTCCCGTAGCTGTCGGCGTCACCGGTCCGAGCATAACCTCGCGCCGGTGTCGGGGTGGCCGGGATCGTCGCGCTCCGCTTCGATCCCGTAGCGCTTCATGGCTGCAGCCACCTCGTCCGGCTCGGCCTCGCCCGAGTCCATCAGGGCCGACAGCACCGCGACCACGATGTGATCGGCGTCGACCTCGAAGAACCGCCGCAGCGCCTCGCGGGTGTCGGACCGGCCGAAGCCGTCGGTGCCCAGCACGTTCAGGGTCCTGGGCGTGAAGCGCGAGATCTGGTCGGGCACCAGGGTCATGTAGTCGGTGACGGCCACGATCGGGCCGTCGGAGTCCGCGAGCTTGCGGGTGACCAGGGGCACGACCGGATCGGACTCGGGGTTCAGGCGGTTGCGGCGCTCGGTGTCGAGGGCCTCACGGCGCAGGCGCTGGTAGGACGTGGCGCTCCACAGCTCGGCCGAGACGTCGTAGTCGGCGGCCAGCCGCTCCTGGGCTTCGAGCGCGGCGCCCACCGAGGCGCCCGAGAACAGGATGGTGGCGCTGCGCCCCCGGCCGCCCGGGCCGTCGTCGAACTTGTAGAGCCCGCTGCAGATGTCCTCGTCGCGCACGTGGTCGGGCCGGGGCGGCTGCTCGTAGTTCTCGTTGTAGATGGTGATGTAGTAGAAGACGTCGGTCCCGTCGGCGGCCTCCGGCGGGCACATCCTGCGCAGGCCGTCGTCGATGATGGCGCCGAGCTCGTAGGCGAAGGCCGGGTCGTAGGCCTCGCATGCGGGGACGGTCGACGCCAGCACATGGCTGTGGCCGTCCTGATGCTGCAGCCCCTCGCCCGGCAGCGTCGTGCGGCCCGCGGTGGCGCCGATGAGAAAGCCCCTGGCCCGGGCGTCGGCTGCCGCCCAGATGGAGTCGCCCACCCGCTGGAAGCCGAACATCGAGTAGAACGCGTAGAACGGGACCATGGGCACGCCGAGGTTGGCGTAGGAAGTGGCCGCCGCCAGCCAGCTCGCCAGCGAGCCGCACTCGGTTATGCCCTCTTCGAGGATCTGGCCGTCGGAGGACTCGCTGTAGCTCAGCAGCAGGTCGTGGTCCACCGGTTCGTACAGCTGGCCGTGGGGCGCGTAGATCTTGAACTCCCGGAACAGCGAGTCCATGCCGAAGGTGCGGGCCTCGTCGGGCACGATGGGCACCACGCGAGGGCCGAAGTTCAGGTCTCGCAGCAGGTCCCGCAGCAAGCCGGTGAAGGCCATGGTGGTGGACACCTTCCGCCCGCCCGAGCCCTTGCGCACGTCGAGGAAGGGACCGTCGGCGGGCGGCACGACGGGTCGCCGGTCCCGCACCACCCGGCGGGGGACCGCGCCGTCCAGGGCGCGGCGGCGGTCCATCATGTACCGGATCTCCTCGGAGTCGGGGGGCGGCCGGTAATAGGGGGGGATGCCGTCGGCGAGGTCCGCCTCGTCGATCTCGTTCTCCATGTGCAGACGCGACCGCAGCTCCATCAGCTGGGCGGTGGTCATCTTCTTGATCTGGTGGGTGGCGTTGCGGCCCTCGAACCCCTCGCCCAGAGTCCATCCCTTGATCGTCTTGGCCAGGATGACGGTGGGCTGGTCCTTGACCTCGGTGGCGGCCTTGAACGCGGCGTAGACCTTCTGGTAGTCGTGGCCTCCCCTCGGCAGCACCCGCAGCTCCTCGTCGGAGAGGTGCTCGACGAGCTTGCGCAGCCGGGGGTCGGGACCGAAGAAGTGCTCCCGGATGTAGGCCCCGGTCTCGACCGCGTAGCGCTGGTACTCGCCGTCGACGGTTGTGGCCATCTTGTTGAGCAGAGCCCCGTCGGTGTCTCGCATCAGCAGCTCGTCCCACCTGGAGCCCCAGATCACCTTGATCACGTTCCAGCCCGCGCCCCGGAACACGCCCTCGAGCTCCTGGATGATCTTGCCGTTGCCCCGGACCGGCCCGTCGAGGCGCTGCAGGTTGCAGTTGACCACCCATTTGAGGTTGTCGAGGCTGTTGCGGCCGGCGAGCGAGATGGCGCCCAGGGTCTCGGGCTCGTCGCACTCCCCGTCGCCGAGGAAGCACCACACCGTGCTCTCGGAGGTGTCGTCGATGCGGCGGTTGTGGACGTAGCGGTTGAAGCGGGCGTGGTAGATCGAGTTGATCGGGCCCAGCCCCATAGACACCGTGGGGTACTCCCAGAAGTCGGGCATGAGGCGGGGGTGGGGGTAGCTGGAAAGCCCGTTACCGCCGACCTCCATCCGGAAGTTGTCGAGCTCCTGGTCGCAGAGGCGTCCCTCGAGGTAGGCCCGGGCGTACACGCCGGGGGCGGCGTGGCCCTGGAAGTAGATGTGGTCGCCGACGAGTCCGTCGTCCTTGCCCTTGAAGAAGTGGTTGAAGCCCACCTCGTAGAGCGAGGCCGACGAGGCGAAGGTGGACAGGTGGCCGCCGATCCCGTCGGCGGTCTTGTTGGCCCTGATCACCATGGCCGCCGCGTTCCAGCGGATGAAGCGCCGGATGCGGCGCTCGACCTGCTCGTTGCCGGGGAAGAAGGGCTGCTCGGAGGCCGGGATGGTGTTGATGTAGGGCGTGTAGGTGGTGGGCGGGACGCCTACCTGCTGCTCGTTCGACCGTTCCAGCAGCTTGGCCACGATGTAGCGGGCCCGCTCCCGACCGCCGGCCGCCACCACGGCGTCGAGCGAGTCGATCCACTCCTGGGTCTCGGCCGGGTCGGTGTCGGGGAGCTGGCGCAGGAAGTTGTCGGCCATGGTTTCGATAATCGTACCGACGCGGCCGGGCGCCAGAAACGATGCGCGAACGATGCGCGCTCGGCGGCGGCTGGTGCGCGAGCATCGGGAGGATGCCCGCTGATCGCGCAACTGATCGCACGGTGGTGTACACCGACGGCGCCTGCCTGGGGAACCCAGGGCCGGGCGGCTGGGGGTGGGCCGTGCCCGGAGGCGAGTGGGCCTGCGGCGCGGAGCCCCACACCACCAACCAGCGCATGGAGCTGCGGGCCGTGCTCGAGGCGCTGCGGGAGGTCAGCGGGCCGGCGGAGGTCGTCTCGGACTCGACCTACGTCGTCAACTGCTTCCGCGACCGGTGGTACGAGGGCTGGCTGAGGCGGGGCTGGCGCAACTCCAACCGCAAGCCGGTGGCCAACCGCGACCTGTGGGAGCCCCTGATCGAGGAGTACCTGTCCCGGCCGGGCGAGATCTCCTTCCGGTGGGTCAAGGGCCACTCCGGCGACGAGTGGAACGACATAGTCGACCAGCTCGCCGCCACCGCCGCCGCCGACCAACGCCCCCGCCGCGGCCCCTGACCCGCCGCAACGCAGAGGTCGTCCCCAGTTCCCGTGGCTAGCGGGTGAGGACTGCGGATAGGGCGGTGGTGATGTTGGTGTGAGTGAACTGGAAGCCGTCGCGCTGGAGGACCGCCGGCGACACCCGGGCGCTGCTGTAGAGCAGGGCGTCGGTGAGCTCGCGGCCCAGCTTGGCCCACAGGGCCGGCTTGGGGGTGGGCAGCAGCGTGGGACGGCGCAGGGCCCGGCCCAGCGCCGCGGTCAGCTCCCGGTTGGTGACCGGCTCGGGCGCGGTGAGGTTCACCGGACCCTCCACGTCGGCGTCGAGCAGCCACATCAGGGCCTCCACCTCGTCGTGGAGGGTGATCCAGCTCATCCACTGGCGCCCCGATCCGATGCGCCCGCCGATGCCGAGCCTGAAGAAGGGCAGCATCTCTGCCAAGGCCCCGCCGGATCGGCTGAGGACCACGCCGGTTCGGGGATGGGCCACCCGGATCCCCGCGGCCCGGGCCGGCTCGGCGGCTGCCTCCCACTCACGGCAGACGCCGGCCAGGAAGTCGTCGCCGCCACTCGACGACTCGTCCAGCATCTCGTCGCCCCGGCTGCCGTAGTAGCCGATCGCCGACGCAGACACCAGGACGGCCGGCGGCGCGTCGAGGCGAGCCAGTGACTGGGCCAACATCGCGGTCGGATGCACCCGGCTGGAGGCGATGCGCTCCTTCTGGTCGGGCGACCAGCGACGTGCCGCGATGGGCTCGCCGGCCAGGTGGACGACTGCGTCGAGCTCCTCCAGACCCTCGGCGTCGATCCGCGAGGCAACCGGGTCCCAGGCCACCGATGCTGACGGGTCATGCCCCTGGGAGCCGCCCGGGCGCACGACCCGCACGGCCTGGTGCCCGCCGGCCTCCAGCCGCTCGACCAGTGCCCGACCGATGAGGCCGGTCGACCCGGTGACCGCCACTCGCATCCGGTTCGCCATGACTGTGGTCTACCATCGCTGCGTGGTCGGCGGGACCCCTCCGGTCCCGCACAGGCGGATCGGCCCTCGAGGTGGAGGGAGCGCAGTGAACGAAGAGCCCAAGACACCCGAGGTCGAGCCCGATCGCAAGAAGCTGTCCATCCCGCCGGGGCTGGTGGCGGCCCTGCTGCTGGTGGTGGCATTGATCTTCTTCGTGGTGCAGAACGGCGACGACGTCGCCTTCGAGTGGCTGGTCTTCGACATGACCGGCCCCCTGTGGGTGGTGATCCTGGTCGCCGCGGTCGCGGGCGCCGTCGTCAACGAGGTGTTCGGATTCGTGCGGCGAAGGCGTCGCCGCCGCCGCTGATCCCATGGCATTCCGGTCGGATCCGGACCCGGCGGCGGGCCTCGAACGGTGAGCACCCGCGCCCTGATCCTCACCGCGCTGCTGTGCGGTCTGGCCATCCTGCTGGCCTTCACCGTGCAGGTCCTCATGTCCTCCTGACCCGGTAGGGTCAGCCGACGATCAGGGAGGCTCTGTGAGCGACGTGAACCACGACGCAACCCACGACATAGTCGTCATCGGAGGGGGCCCCGGCGGCTATGCCGCGGCCCTCTACGGCGCGGGCGCTGATCTCGACGTGGCGGTCGTCGAGCACCACAAAGTCGGGGGGACGTGCCTGCATGTGGGCTGCATCCCGGCCAAGGAGCTGCTGGAGGCGGCCTCGGTGTACCGCACGGTGGCCTCCGCAGCCGAGTTCGGTGTGACCGCATCCGAGCCTGGCATCGACTGGACGGCGGTGCTGGGCCGCAAGCAGCGGGTCATCGATCAGCTCACCGCCGGCCTGTCGGGGCTCCTGGGCCAGCGCAAGGTGACGGTCTACTCCGGCTCCGGCTCGCTGAGCGGGCCCGGGGCGGTGGAAGTGGCGTCCGGCGGCGGCGAGCCTCCGACGTCGCTGTCCGCTGGGTCGGTCATCCTGGCCACGGGCTCGGCGCCGCGGACGATCGGCGGCTTCGAGGTCGACGGCCGCATCGTGGTGACCTCCGACGAGCTTTTCTCGCTGGGGAGTCTGCCCACGTCGGCCGCCGTCATCGGCGGGGGCGCCATCGGCTGCGAGTTCGCGTCGATGATGGGCGACCTCGGGGTGGAGGTGACCGTCCTGGAGGCGCTGCCCAGCATCCTCGCCGGCTGCGACGTCGATGTGGCCAAGACCGTGCGCCGCTCGTTCCGCAAGCGGGGCATCGCGGTGCACACCGGGGTGACCGTGCACGGCCACGAGCCCAGGGCCGACGGCAGCGGCACCGTCGTGTCCTTCGGGGAGGGCAAGCAGGTCGATGTCGACCTGGTGGTCGTGGCCGTGGGACGGCGCCCCCGCACCGAGGGACTGGGACTGGACTCCGCCGGGGTCGCGGTGGACAGCCGGGGATTCATCGAGGTCGACGCCCGATGCCGGACGACGCTGCCGGGCGTGTGGGCCGTGGGCGACGTCGTCGACACCCCGCAGCTCGCCCACACCGCCTTCGCCGAGGGCATGCTCGCCATCGCCGACATCTGCGGCGAGGATCCCGACCCGCTCGACTACCACGGCACGCCGTGGTGCATCTACTGCCATCCCGAGGTGGCCTTCGCGGGACACACCGAGCAGAGCGCGGTGGACGCCGGATTCGACGTGGTCACCTCGACCCACCGGTTCATGGGCAACGGGCGGGCCCAGATCATCGGGGAGACCGACGGACTGGTCAAGGTGATCGCCGAGAAGCAGCCCGACGGCACCGGCGGGCGGATCCTGGGGGTTCACATGGCCGGCCCTTGGGTAACAGAACAGCTCGGGCAGGCCTATCTGGCGGTCAACTGGGAGGCGACCGCCGCTGATGTGGCCGGCCTGATCCAGCCCCATCCCACCATGAGCGAGCTGTTCGGCGAGGCCGCCCTGTCGCTGACCGGGCGCTCGTTGCACGGCTGAGGCTGAGCGGAAGGAGGGTCCCGCATGGCCGACATCATGATGCCGCAGCTGGGTGAGACGGTCACCGAGGGAACCGTCACGCGGTGGCTCAAGCAGGTGGGCGATGACGTGGCCCTCGACGAGGCGCTGTTCGAGGTGTCGACCGACAAGGTGGACACCGAGGTGCCGTCGCCGGTGGCCGGGGTGCTCTCGGAGATCCTCGCCAACGAGGGAGACGTCGTGGAGGTGGGCCAGGTCCTGGCCCGTGTGGGCTCCGGATCCGCCGCTCCCGCGCCCGCCGAGACCCCAGCACCCGACCCGCCTCCCCCGGCTCCCGAGCCGCCACCCCCCGAACCCGTGCCCGAGCCTCCCGCTCCCGGTGCGGCCGTCGTTGCGGAGTCCGAGCCTCCCGTGCCTGAGCCTCACGCTCCCGTGCCTGAGCCGGCTGCCGCTACACCGGCGGCGCCCGCGGCGTCGGCGTCGGACGTCGCCAAGGGGACGGGCAAGGGACTGGTGCTGTCCCCGGTGGTTCGCCGGCTGATCGCAGAGAGCGGGATCGACCCGGCCACCATCACGGGCACCGGGCGGGGAGGCCGCATCACCCGCTCCGACGTGGAGCAGGCCATCCGGGCTCGCGCCAGCGCTGCCGCTGAGGCCGGCGCCGCGCCGTCCGCCGAGGCCGAGGACGCGCCGTCCGCCGCCCCGGCCGAGTCCGCAGCGGCTGAGCCGTCCCAGGACCCCGAACCAGCCCGACCCGCTCGCTCGCGGCGCCCGTCGCCGGTGCCCGCGGTCGTGGCCCGCAGCGGCGACAGTGTCGTGCCGCTCAACCGGATCAGACGCCGCACCGCCGACCACATGGTGATGTCGAAGCAGACCTCGCCGCACGTGCTGACCGCCATCGAGGTCGACTACGAGGGAGTGGAGAAGGTCCGGGAGGCATCGAAGCAGGCCTGGAAGGCAGAGGAGGGCTTCAGCCTGACCTACCTGCCGTTCATCGCCCGTGCCGTGGTGGAGGCGCTGCGCGACTACCCGCACCTCAACGCCAGCTTCGGCGACGACGAGCTAATCGTGCACTCCAACGTCAACCTGGCCGTCGCAGTGGATATCGACTTCCAGGGCCTGCTGGCGCCGGTCATCCAGGGGGCCGACGGCAAGCGTCTGCGCCAGATCGCCCGCGACATCGTTGATCTGGCCAACCGGGCCCGCAGCCGCAAGCTGTCGCCCGACGACCTGTCCGGGGGGACGTTCACCCTCACCAACGCCGGTCAGTACGGCACGATGATGCAGTTCCCGATCATCAACCAGCCCCAGGTCGCGATCCTCAGCACCGATGGGGTCTCCCGCAAGCCGGTGGTGGTCACCGACGGCTTCGGCAACGAGTCCATCGCCATCCACTCGGTGGGCGTGCTGGCCATGGCCTGGGACCACCGGGCCTTCGACGGCGCCTACGCGGCCGCTTTCCTGCACCGGGTCAAGGAGCTCATCGAGACCCGCGACTGGGAGACGGAGATCCGCTGAGCAGCTCGACGGGGCCCGTGGCTCACGCGACCCGGCCCGAGGCGGCCACGCCCCAGCGGGTCGGAGCGCCGGAGCCCTCCGCCGGGCCGACCCTCCGGATCCGCTGGCTCGGCCGGGTCGCCTACAACGACGCGCTGGCGCTCCAGCGTCGCCTGCACACCCACTCCGGCGACGACCACCTGCTGCTGCTCGAGCACCCCCATGTGGTGACGCTGGGCCGGCGTGGCCGCCGGGAGCACCTGCTGGTCGATGTCGAGGCGCTGGGCGGCACGGTGGTGGAGACCGACCGGGGCGGCGAGGTGACCTACCACGGCCCGGGCCAGCTCGTCGGCTATCCCATCCTGACCGTGCCGGGAAGGCGGGGCGGGGGCATGGCCGACACCGCGGCCTACGTCGCCGGGGTGGAGCAGCTCCTCATCGACGTGCTGTCGGACCTCGGCCTCACCGCCGGCCGCCTGGACCGCCACACCGGCGTGTGGCTCGAGCCCGACGGGGTGCGGCCCCGCAAGATCGCGGCGATCGGGGTGAGGCTGTCGAGGGCCCGGTCCATGCACGGGTTCGCCCTCAACGTGGACCCCGACCTCAGCTGGTTCGGCCGGATCGTGCCCTGCGGGATCACCGGTCTGGGGGTCACGTCGCTGGCCGCCGAGGGCATCGAGGCCTCGATGCGAGACGTCGTCGACCTCGTAGCCCGGCGGGCTGCGGAGCGGTGGGGCGCCCACGGCCGCACCGACCGGGCCGATGTCGCCCACCGGGTCGCTCCCGATGACATGGCCCAGTTCACCAGGGAGGCCACCGACGGCGAGGCGGTCGTCGAGGCCGCGGGTGACGCCGGCGCCGGCGCTGCGGCCGAGGGAGTGTCTCCCCGGCTGCTGGGACGCCTGTCGGCGGCCCGGCTCGACGGCGAGCAACGTGAGCCCGTGCCGCTGCGGTCCCGCAAGCCGGAATGGATGAGGGTCCCGCTGAGCACCGGGCCGACGTTCCACGAGATCCGCTCCACCCTGCGCGGCCTCGACCTGGTGACGGTGTGCGAGGAGGCCGGCTGCCCCAACATCTCGGAATGCTGGAACGACGGCACGGCCACGTTCATGATCCTGGGCGAGCGCTGCACCCGGGCCTGCGGCTTCTGCCTGGTGGACACCCGCCGTCCTGAGCCAGCCGATCCCGAGGAGCCGGCCCGGGTGGCCGAGGCCGCGGCACGGATGGGTCTGGAGCATGTGGTGGTGACGATGGTGGCCCGCGACGACCTCGACGACGGCGGAGCGGCCGCGGTGGCCTACACGGTGGCTGCGCTGCGCCACCGGCTGCCCCACGCCCGGGTCGAGACGCTGATCAGCGACCTCGGCGGGGATCCCGACTCCCTGCAGACGGTGTTCGATGCCCGGCCCGACGTGTTGAACCACAACATCGAGACGGTGGCCCGCCTGCAGCGGGCCGTCCGCCCGTCGGCGGGCTACGCCCGGAGCCTGTCGGTGCTGGCCCGGGCCAAGGCGGACGGGCTGACCACCAAGTCGTCGATCATCGCCGGCATGGGCGAGACCCACGAGGAGGTGGTCCAGACGCTGTCAGACCTGCACGCGGCCGGAACCGACATCGTCACCATCGGCCAGTACCTGCGGCCGACGGCCCGCCACCTGCCGGTCGACCGCTGGTGGCCGCCGGAGGCCTTCGAGCGCTGGAAGGAGATCGGCGAGGCGATGGGCATCGGCCACGTGGAGTCGTCGCCGCTGACCCGCTCCAGCTACCACGCCCGCCAAGCCGCCGACGCCGCGGCCGACGCGATTTAGGCTTCCTGCATGTTCGCAGAGCGGCTGGAGCGGGCCCGGGGACTGATGGCCGAGCAGGGCGTGGACCTGCTGCTGCTGTCGGTCGGGGCCGATCTTCCGTACTTCTGCGGCTACGAGGCGATGCCGCTGGAACGCCTCACCATGCTGGTGGTGCCCCGCGACGGCGCGGCCACGCTGGTGGTGCCTCGCATGGAGGCTCCCCGGGTGACCGAGCGTCCCGAGGTGTTCGGGCTGCGGGCCTGGGACGAGACCGAGGATCCGGTGGCCATCGTGGCCGGACTGGCCGGCGACGTCGGGGTGGCTGCGGTGGGAGACCACATGTGGGCCCGCTTCCTGGTCGAGCTGATGGGGGCCATGCCGTCGACGGGGTGGCGGCGGGCCTCGGAGGTGACCGCGCCGATCCGCTCGGTGAAGTCTGCCGACGAGATCGAGCGGCTCCGGGCCGCGGGCGCGGCAGTGGACCGGATCGCCGGCCGGCTCCAGCGGGGCGAGATCGAGCTGGTCGGGCGGACCGAGGCCGAGGTCTCGGCCGAGCTGGGCCGCCAGATCGTCGACGAGGGCCACGACCGGATGAACTTCGCCATCGTGGCCGCGGGCGCCAACGCGGCCAGCCCCCACCACGAGCCCGGCGGGCATGTCATCTCCAGCGACGAGGTGGTGCTGTGCGACTTCGGGGGCACCATGGTCGGCGCCGACGGGGTGGGTTACTGCTCCGACATCACCCGCTGCGTGTACACCGGAGAGCCTCCGGCGGAGTTCAGCGAGCTCTACGACGTGCTGTTCGAGGCCCAGGCCGCGGGCGTGGCCGCGGTGGCGGTGGGAACGCCGGCCCAGGACGTCGACCGGGCCGCCCGATCGATCATCGCCGCGGCCGGCTACGGCGAGTACTTCGTGCACCGCACCGGTCACGGCATCGGCACCGAGGCCCACGAGGATCCCTACATCGTGGAGGGCAACCGCGAGCCGCTGGCCGCGGGCCACGCCTTCTCGGTGGAGCCCGGGATCTACCTGGCCGGTCGCTGGGGTGCCCGCCTGGAGGACATCGTGGTCGCATCGCCCGACGGCGCCGACCTGCTCAACCGCGTCGATCACCGCCTGGCCGTCGTCGCCTGATCGCCAGGCCGTCCCGCCATGATCGAGCTCGAGGCGGCCACCCTGCTGGTGGGCTGGGCCGCGGGCGGGTGGTTCTTCCTGTGGGTCACCACCCGGCGGCGCGAGGTCGGGCTCGGCTACGGCTGGTTGATGCGGGGGATCTTCGCCGCGCTGGCCGCGGGCTCGATGGTGGCCGCCTTCGCCACCGAACCGACATGGTCGCGGGACGCGACGACGCTGGCCTTCGTCGCGGCCGGTCTGGTCGCGGCCGTCGTGTCGGTGATGCGCCGCTCCGCCGGCACCGCCGGCCAGCGGGCCACCGTCGAGCGCCGCTCGGCCCGGGTGGCGGAGATGACCGGCATCGATCGGGCCGAATCCCCCTACGACCCGTCGGCGCCCGAGTTCCCTCCCGTTCTCGACCTGGTGGCGGCCGCGGTCGGCCTGCTGGCGACCCTTCTGGGCGCGCTCGCGGCGGAGGGGCCGACCGGTTTGGCGGTGGCTCGCACCCTGGTCGGGGCCCTGTTCACCGGGGCGGTGCTGAGCGCCATGCTGCTGGGACATTGGTACCTGGTGCAGCCCGGCCTGGCCCGCGGGCCGCTGCTGCAGATGGTGCGGGCCGCGGGCGTGCTGTGGCTGCCCGAGACCGTCGTGATGCTGTGGCCCACCGGGATGGTGTCGGTGCTCAACGGCACCATCGACGACGGCTACAACGGCCTCCTCGGCTGGTTCTGGGTCGGCTCGGCGGCCATGACGCTGCTGCTGGTGGTGGTGGCCCGCGCCGCCCTGCGCGAGCGCCAGTACTCGGCGGTGATGGCCGCCACCGGCCTGGTCTACCTGGCCATCGTCACCGCCTTCGGCCAGGACCTGGTGGCCCGAATCCTGCTAGTCCCCTAAACTCCGAGAGGCGGTGCGGAGGCCTGCGTGCCGAGACCGGGCTGGTCCGGGCTCGCGGTGATGCGAGGAGGCCAGTGGTGCCGAGAGTGATCTGGAAGGGATCGATCAGCTTCGGGCTGGTGACGATCCCCGTGCAGCTGTTCAGCGCGGTGAGCCGCAAGACGGTGCGCTTCAACCAGCTCGACGCTGAGACCGGGGCCCGGGTGCGCTACAAGAAGGTGTCGTCGGCCGACGACTCGGAGCTGGCGCCCGAGCGGATCGTTAAGGGCTACGAACTGCCCTCGGGCGACTACGTGACCGTCACAGACGCCGAGTTCGAGCAGCTGGCCCCGGTAGCGGCCCGCACCATCGACATCGACGCCTTCATCGACCTCGCCGACATTGATCCGGTGTTCTTCGACAGCGCCTACCACCTGGTGCCCGACGAGGCCACCGCCAAGCCCTACAAGCTGCTGGCCGAGGCCATGGGCGAGGCCAACAAGGTGGGCATCTGCCATTTCGTGATGCGCTCCAAGCAGCACCTGGCCGCCATCCGCCCGGTGGAGGGCCGGCTGATGCTGTCCACGATGGTGTACGCCGACGAGCTGGTGGCCCCCGACGAGCTCGGCGGTTTCGACACCCTGGGCGACATCGAGGTGGACGAGCGCGAGACGGACATGGCCCGCCAGCTCATCGCCGCCCTGGAGGCCGACTTCGAGCCCGACCGCTACACCGACTCCTACCGCGAGGCCCTGCTGGAGCTCATCGAGCGCAAGGCCTCCGGTGACACCACGGCCACCGTGGCCGCGCCCTCGCCGTCCTCGGACACCGTGGTGGACCTGATGGCCGCGCTGGAGGCCTCGGTCGCCGCGGCCAAGGAGGCCCGCAAGCGCCATCCTGCCGTGGCCGGCGAGAGCGCCCCAGCCGCCGACGAGGAGGCCGAGCCCGAGGCCGGGCCGGTTCGCCGGTCGGCCTGAGGGCCCGGAGCGGCCGCACCGACGCAAGCGAGCAGACTGCAGCGATGGTCGAGCCCGAGCGTGTGGCGGTCACCGTCGGCGGCCGCCAGCTGTCGGTGAGCAATCTCGACAAGTTGATGTACCCGCTGGTCGGGTTCACCAAGGCCCAGGTCATCGACTACTACGTGCGGGTGGCGCCGGTGATGCTGGCCCACATCGGCGACCGCGGGATCACCCTGCGGCGCTGGCCCGACGGCGTGACCGGCGAGTCGTTCTTCGAGAAGCGCTGCCCGAGCCACCGCCCGGGCTGGGTGCCGACGTGCGCGGGTCCCGGCGATCGGGGAGGGCAGATCGACTACTGCCGGCTGGACTCTGTGGCCGCGCTGGCCTGGTCGGCCAATCTGGCCGCACTGGAGATCCACGCACCCATGGCCCGCTGCGGCGACATCGACTCGCCCACCATGCTCGTGTTCGACCTGGACCCCGGCAAACCGGCCACGATCATCGAGTGCTGCCGGGTGGCGGTGCACATCCGTGACGTACTCGACGCGGTGGGCCTGTCGGCCTGGGCCAAGACGTCGGGCAGCAAGGGCCTGCAGCTGTACGTGCCCCTGAACCGGCCCCATACCCACGACCACGCCGCCGGTTTCGCCCGGGCGGTGGCCCAGCTGCTGGAGCAGCGCATGCCGCGGGAGGTGGTGTCGGTCATGAAGCGGAGCCTGCGCCCCAACAAGGTGTTCATCGACTGGGGCCAGAACGCCCGCTTCAAGACCACCATCGCCCCCTACTCGCTGAGGGGCCGGGACCGCCCCACCGCGTCGACTCCGATCACCTGGGACGAGGTCTCCGACGGCGCCGACGGCGAGCCGCTCACGTTCACCGCCGCCGAGGTACTGGATCGCCTGGAGGAGCAAGGCGATCTCTTCGCCCCCACCCTCACCCTCCAGCAGGACCTCCCCGCCCCGTCCTCGGGCTGAGATGCTCGACGGTTAGCCTGACCGGATGCCGATAAGAGTTCACGCCGTCCGCTCGGTCGCCAAGGCGGCCACCGCAAGCGTTGCCATGGTCACCTCCGATGCTGTCGAGTCCGGCATCGACGGCTTCGATGCCGCCGTGCTCGAGATGGCCGGTTTCGAGGGCAAGGCCGAGCAGGTCCACCTCCAGCCCGCCGACGGCGGCTTCGCCGGGCTTGTGGGACTGGGCCCGGCCGCTCAGGCGACCGCATCCACCTTCCGGCGAGCCGGAGCTGCGCTGGCCCGCTCCTGCTCGCGCCACGCTCGGGTGGCGGTGCGGCTGCCCGACGGGACCGGCGTGGACGCCGGCGCCGCCCGCCAGGCGCTGGCCGAGGGCGTCGTCCTAGGCGGCTACCGCTACAGCGCCCTCAAGTCGTCGGCCGGCGGCGACAACGGCAGCAATGGCGCTCCGAAGCTGGAGCGGGTCGACGTGGTGGGCAGCACCTCGGCGGCGGCCAAGGAGGCGCTGCAGCGCGGCTCCGCCATCGCGGGGGCGGTGTGCCTGGCCCGGGACCTCTCCAACGAGCCCGGCGGGTCGCTCACCGCACCGGCCTTCGCCGACAAGACGGCGGCCATGGCCCGCGAGGCTGGGCTGGAGTGCAAGGTCTGGACCACCGACGACATCGAGGCGGCCGGCCTCGGGGGAGTGCTCGGCGTCAACCGGGGCAGCAGCCAGCCGCCCCGCTTCGTCGAGCTGACCTACGAGCCCGAGGGAGAGCCCGCCGCGACCCTCGCCTACGTGGGCAAGGGGATCACCTTCGACGCCGGGGGCCTGTCCATCAAGACCGCCCAGGGCATGATGATGATGAAGATGGACATGTGCGGGGCCGCCGCCATCATCGGGGCCATGTCGGTGCTTGGAGCGGTGGCTGCGCCGGCGCGGGTCAAGGCGTACCTGCCGATGACCGACAACATGCTGGGCGGCGACGCCACCCGTCCCGGGGATGTTCTGACCATCCGCAACGGCAAGACGATCGAGGTGCTCAACACCGACGCCGAGGGTCGCCTGATCCTGGCCGACGCGCTGTCGCTGGCCTGCGAGGACGAGCCCGACGCCATCGTCGACCTGGCCACGCTGACGGGCGCATGCATGGTGGCGCTGGGTACGTCCATCGCCGGGCTGATGGGCAACGACGATTCGTTCATCGAAGCGGTCCGGGCCGCGGCCGACCGCGCCGGCGAACGGGTGTGGCACCTGCCGCTGCCGGCCGACTACGTCAAGCAGTTCGACTCCAATGTGGCCGACATGAAGAACATCGGCGGCCCCCACGGCGGCGCTCTGACCGCGGGGCTGATCCTTCAGCAGTTCGTGGCCGACGACGTTCCGTGGGTCCATCTCGACATCGCGGGGCCGGCCCGGGCCGAGTCCGACGACGGCGAGATCTCCAAGGGCGGCACCGGCTTCGGCGTGCGCACCCTCGTCGAACTCGCCTCCACCTTCACCGCCCCCGACTAGGGGCCTCTAGAGGAGGTCGGCGAGGCTCAATTCGTCGGCGGCCCGCTCGAAGCGCTCGAAGGTCGCTGCGAGGAGTCCCCGCTGGCGGTCGTCGGTGAGGTCCATCCCTGCGCCCGCGATCATCGGGTAGCACACGCAGAAGAGCACCGCCCCCCGGTAGATGTCCCACATCCCGCCGGTCTCGGACTCGGGCACGCCCTCGGACACAAGCGCTTGTAGCCAGCGCTCGTACAGGCCCTGCTCGATCGCGGAGGCGGTCGCGGGCGCCAGGCTGCCGGTGACGAAGTAGGCGAGGTCGCCCACCGGCATGGACTGCCCGATGACCTGGAAGTCGAGCAGCACCACCCGGCCGTCGCCGTCGAAGAACATGTTGTCGGCGCGGTAGTCGCCGTGCACCAGGGTGCTCGGCGTCGTGCTCAGCGACCCCAGCATCTCCGGCAGGGCCTCAACCCAGCCGTCGGCCACCGTCTCGACCGCCCGGGGAACGTCCATGGCGCCCCGGACCTTGGCCCAGCCGTCGGAGAACACCGGCGGCAGCAGCATCGGGTAGATGGGATCGTGGATCGCCATCGCGGTGCCCCGCTCCACGATCGGGTCGGCCTTCCCCCACCAGTGGGCGTGCCACGCCGCCAGCTCGTCGACGGCCTGCTCGGCGTCGGCCCGGCCCATGCCCTCGACCTGGCTCACCGCCCGGTACGAGCCCACATCCTCGAGCACCAGCACGAACTGGTGGGTCTCCGCGTCGACCGCCCCGAAGTGGCAGGCCGGCACCCGGATGGGGCTCTCGGCGGCCAGCTCGCGGTAGAAGCCGACCTCGCGGATGTTGAGGCGCAGGATCTGGGCCGTGAAACGGGCCGTCTCGTCGAGGCCGGGCATCTTGATCACCACGGTCTCGGGGCAGTCGCCCTCCAGCGTCGCCCGGTAGATCGCGCCGATCATGCCGACGCCGGTGCCGATGTCGTCGATGCCGACGATCCGCACGGGCGTGCCCATGGCCTGCGACAGCCAGTCGTCGTCGATCCCGCCGATCCCGTCGGGTATTGCTGGCTCCATGTCCACCCCCTGACCAGCCCCGACGCTACTGCATCGCAGCGGACCAGGAGGCAGAACCGGTCAGGCAGCTTCGGGTGGCACCCGACCGTGGTGGAGGCTCCACGCCCAGCGGACGGCGTCGGCCGCGATGGCCGGATGGAACTTCAGCCGGCTCAGCTGGAGCTCGGTCTCGTTGATGCCGTCGCCGCACTCCACCAGGCTCAGAGCCAGCCGGCGGGCCCGGCGGTGCTGGTGCCTGAGTCCCCCGGGACCTCCGCCGGCGAGGTACTCCTCGTGGCGCTGCTGGAGCGACTCGGGCAGGCGCTGCAGCTGGCGGTGGCTTAGCTGGGGCAGGCGCAGGCGCACCGCCAGAGTGGTGGACCCCACAGCTCGGGCGGCCCGGAAACGGCAGGCCCGGGCGACGGTCTTGACCATGGCGCTTCGCGAGCCGCCCTCGAAGCCGATGCCCAGGGCGCAGGCCGTCTCGCGCAGGTTGACCGCGGCATCGTCGGCGCCTTCGAGAACGGCTGCGCAGTGTCGCAGGAACCAGGTGGTGGAGGGTCCGAGCGTTCCGAGCCAGAACTGCTCGACGTAGGCCGATCTGAGGTCGTGCCCGAACACGTCCTTTCGATGGTCGGTCCAGGGAATGAGCGTGACCACATCGGTGTCGATGATGGCGGCAGGCTGCTTTGTAGTGACAGTCATTGAGGATTCTCCGAATGGAACGCGCGACGGGGCGCGAATATGCCAACTGAAGGGGGAAGTATGTGCAGAAACAGTATTGACTAGCAGTCGCAGTTAGTCAAACAGAAATATCATCCGTTTCAGTTGCAGTATCTGTTGACGCGCTCGCACAGTGAGACCGGAGGGTCTGAACCCAGGGGCTACGATGGTTCGATGCTCACCGGTGCTGCGGACGCGGTGGCCGCGGCCCGCCGGCTGGTTGATGCCGCCGAGCGCGTGACCGTTCTCACCGGAGCCGGGATCTCGACCGACAGCGGTCTGCCGGACTTCAGGGGACCGAAGGGGCTGTGGACCCGCGACCCGGCGGCCGAGAAGGCCTCAAACATCAACGTCTACGTCTCCGATGCCGAGGTACGGCGCAGCAACTGGGCCCGCCGGGCCTCCGGTGCGCTGTGGGCCGACGTCGAGCCCAACCGGGGACATGAGGCCCTCGTGCACCTGGAGCAGCGGGACAAGCTCCACCTGCTGATCACCCAGAACGTCGACGAGCTCCACCAGCGGGCCGGCAGCGATCCCGAGCGGGTGGTGGAGATCCATGGCACCACCCGCAAGGTGCAGTGCCTGGCCTGCGAGTACCGCGACGACATCGAGGTCGTGCTGGAACGGGTGAGGGCGGGGGAGGAGGACCCCGAGTGCCCGCAGTGCGGCTGGATCCTCAAGTCGGCCACGGTGTCCTTCGGGCAGAGCCTCGACGCTGTGGACCTCGACCGGGCCGAGAGGGCGTCCACCGAATGCGACCTGTTCCTGGCGGTGGGCACCACGCTGGCGGTGTCGCCCATCAACCGGACCGCGGTGATCGCGGTGCACTCCGGGGCCCGTCTGGTGATCGTCAACGGCGAGGCCACCGAGTTCGACTCGCTGGCCGACGTGCTGGTGCGGGGATCGATCAGTGAGGTGCTGCCCGCCATCTGCGGCCTGCAGTAGCTCGGGTGGCTGAATCCTGACAAGACAGGTAGGATTTACGCCCAGAGGCCGAGCTTTGCGAGGCCAGGGCCCGAGCGGCCCGTGAGCGGAGCGAGCAGGAGCGGGCAACCGGCCCGAGCGGCCCGTGAGCGGAGCGAACAGGAGCGGAGATCCATGGCGAGCTTCAGAGAACTACTTCAACAGGCCAAGGGCCGGATCCGCGAGGTCGACACCGCCGGTGGTGAGGAGCTGCTGGCCGAGGGCTGGACCCTCCTCGACGTGCGCGAGCCCGACGAGTACGAGCAGGGCGCCATCGCCGGCTCGGTGCACATCCCCCGGGGCCAGCTCGAGTCGAGCATCGAGAACCGGATCGCCGAGCGGTCCACCCCGATCGTGGCCATGTGCGCCGGCGGGGTCCGCTCGGTCTTCGCCGCGGTCACCCTCGAGGAGATGGGCTACACCGACGTGGTGTCGATGGACGGCGGCTTCAACAAGTGGAAGGACGAGGGGAGGGCCTGGGAGCGGCCCCGCACCCTGACTCCGGAACAGCGCAACCGCTACCAGCGTCACCTGCTGGTGCCCGAGGTGGGCGAGGAGGGGCAGCTCAAGCTGCTCGACGCCAAGGTCCTGCTGCTCGGCGCGGGCGGGCTCGGCTCCCCGGCGGCGCTGTACCTCGCGGCCGCGGGCGTGGGCACCATCGGCGTCATCGACATGGACGTCGTGGACGAGTCCAACCTTCAGCGCCAGATCCTCCACAACGTCGACCGGGTGGGGGACCGCAAGGTGGACTCGGCCAAGAAGACCCTGACCGCGCTGAACCCCGACGTGAACGTGGTCACCTACGACACCCGTCTCGGAGCCGACAACATCATGGAGATCCTCGAGGGATACGACGTGGTGGTGGACGGGGCCGACAACTTCCCGAGCCGCTACCTGCTCAACGACGCCTCCGTGAAGCTGGGCATACCGGTGGTGCACGGATCGATCTTCTGCTTCGAGGGCCAGATCACCGTGTTCGACCCCCGCAACGGTCCCACCTACCGCGACATGCTCCCCGAGCCGCCGCCGCCGGAGATGGCGCCGAGCTGCGCCGAGGCCGGCGTGCTGGGCGTGCTGCCCGGAATCGTGGGCAGCGTCCAGGCTCTGGAGGCTCTCAAGCTGATCCTCGGCGTCGGGGACTCGCTGCGGGGCCGCCTCGTGGCCTTCGACGCACTGGAGATGAGCTTCCGCGAGTTCAAGCTGCGCGTCGACCCCTCCAACGAGGTCACCTACGACAACCGGGACCGCATCGAGGTGGGCGAGCTCGACGGCCTCTGCATGCCGACCCTCAAGAGGCCGAGCGGGTAGGCGGGACAACGCGGCCCATACGGCGCGAGGCCGTGGCCCGAGCGGCCCGTGAGCGCAGCGAACAAGAGCGGGAATGACACCGCTGCGCAGCGACCGGCTCTCGCCTATCCGCGTGGCCC
>JAJEEV010000013.1 GCA_022820805.1 Acidimicrobiia bacterium | reverse complement strand
CTAAGAGGCCGAGCGAATAGGCGGAGCAACGCGGCTCATACGGCGCGAGGCCGTGGCCCGAGCGGCCCGTGAGCGCAGCGAACAAGAGCGGGAATGACCCCGCTGCGACGCGACGGGCTCTCACCTATTTGCGGGCGCTCTAAGGACTGCCCTCCCGGGAGAGCGCGAAGCCCTCGAACCGCGAGGGGCGCAGGCCCAAGGCGGTCACGGCCCTCAGGAGCCTGTCCGGGTCTGGCACCTCCGCGAGTCCCGAGGCTCCGGCGGGTGCCTCCAGCCCGGCCAGGTGCAGTGCGGTGGCCGCGGCCACCACGGCCGCGCCGTGCGCGGGTCTCGCCTGTGATCCCAGCACCACCACATGGCGCCCTTCCTCCCGCCAGCCCCGGAGCTCGACCCGCACCGCTCCCACGCCGCCTTCCGGATGGGGTCGGCGCAGCATGGGCAACGGCGCGGTGAAGCGATCGCGGCGGGTGGCGGCCATACGCGCTGTCACCCGGTCGACGCCAGGGAACGCGGGCACGAGCAGCAGCGCATCGGGGAGAGCCGCCCGGTAGCAGTCCCGTCCGGCCACCGGATCGGGGAACCAGCACAGTTCGCGGCCCGAACCGCCGGCCCGGCGCGTCCAGCGACCGTCGCGCCAGTCGATGGCCAGGCTGCTGAGCGACCGATGATGCTGGCGCGCGCACGCCGGTCCGCCCGTTCCGACCTTGGCCACGTGTATCTCGTCGACCGTGTCGAACTCGGCCGCACCGATCCGGGCCAGCAGGCAAGTGAGTCCGGGCATGTAGCCCGCGCCCACCACCAAGGAGACATCGTGACGCCTGGCCTCCTGGTCGGCGGCGAGCAGGTCCCGGGCCTCGGCTATCTCGTTGGTGGTGGTCACCACGGTCGCGCCCGCCCTCACTGCGGCCACGGCCAGGTCGGCTTGCGTGCCCGCCGCGGTCGCCACCACCACGAGGTCGGTCCCGTCGGGAACAGCCGGACCCTGGCCGACTCTGGTCTTCGGACCGAGCATCCCGGCGACGGCCTCGAGACGAGCCGGGTCGGTGTCCCGAACCTCCACCGAGCCGATGCTCGAGCTGTCATCGAGCATGCGCACAATCCGGAGGCCCGTGGCGCCCGCACCGAACACGACCGCGGAGGTCACGGTCGCGAGGGGCTCAGCACAGCTCGTCGTCGCGCAGCTCGCGCCACCCGCCGGTCTGGGGGGGCACACCCCCGCGACCTCTCACCCGGATGGCCGCAGCCAGCGCCATGCCGACGACGACGGCCACGAACGTCCGGCGGATCAAGGTGATGAATCCTGCGGCCAAGACGGCCTCCGGGCGGTGTCGGAACTGTGGAGCTGAAGTGTGGGGCTAGCTGGAGTCGAACCAGCGACCTCACCCTTATCAGGGGTGCGCTCTAACCGACTGAGCTATAGCCCCAGCGGCGCACCACGCTAGCCGACCCCTCCCCCGCCGCCACCAGCGTTGCCGGGAACCGGCTCGGGGGACTGCTCCGCAGGTGGCGGGGCTGCAACCAGGACCCGCCTGCGGGCACGGCGCGGTCGGGGTCGGGCGGTCTCCTCCTCGACCACGGTCAGGCGCACTCCTCCAGTGACGTCACTGATCAGGTTGAACAGAACCGCTGCGAGCACGGTGAGGCCGCTGCCGGCCAACACCAGCAGGAGGCCTCCGACCGCGGCGATCCGAAAGATCTGGTCAGCGTTGATCTTGAAGGACTCCAGCGCGAACAGCTCGACCACGAAGCCCTCGACATCAGCGACAAGACCCGAGTTGACGGCCAGGTTCCACAGCGTGACCCCCACGAACAGCATGATCGCCCATGCGCAGAAGTACAGGATCAGAGACACCTTCAGCACAGACCAGGGCTCCACGTGCCTCACCAGGCGCCGCACGCGGCGGGCCCGCAGGCGCCGGTTGACTCGAGCCTGGTAGGCGCGGCCCACGGCTGACCGGGGAGCGGGGCCCGGTCGGGGCCCGGTCGTGGTGTCGGCGTCGTCGTCCCCGGGCGAGGGCCTGCCCTCGGTCGGGGCGGTGGAGGGCGGCGGGACGGGCTGCTGCTCATCCATGCCGGACGCTGACTCGTCACTCATGAGTTTCTAAGGCACCTCCGACAACCACGAAGTCTAAGGGGCCACGCGGACAGGTGAGAGCCGGTCGCGGTTAGGAGGCCGACTCGGGGGCCACCCATTCCACCTGTCGCTCGGCACGAGCCGTCTGAGTGGCCCGGCCGACTTGCACCGTGACGGTCACCAGCAGGGCGTCGGGGATCTCGGCGGGCTCCTCCTCGCCGTAGGACAGCAGCACGCCTCCGTTGGCGGCAGCGATCTCGGCGGCTGCCTCTCCACCCGCGGCGGCACCGGCCAGCGCGGCGGCGTCGGCGGCCGTCCGGGCGGCGGCACTCTCATTCAGCAGCTGCCCGATCTCGATGGTCGCAATGACGACACCCATCGCCACCAGGAGCATGGCCGCCATCAGGGGCACCGCCTGCCCCCGGTCCCGGGGCTCGGGCCGCGCCCGAGCTGTCATCGCCCGCCCGGCGTTCCTTCCTGATCGCCGGCGGCAGCATCGTCGGGCTCGCCGTTCGCCTCGTCGCCCACCAGGGCGATGGCGACCACCTCGTCGTCGTCATCGGGGCTCATCACTTTGACCCCAGCGGCCCAACGATCTTGAACCGACACGCCGGAGATCGGAATCCGGATGACCACGCCGTTGCGAGTGACGGCGAAAATCTCATCGTCAGGTTCGACGACAAGGGTGCCCACAACATCGCCCTTGTCCTCACCGAGCCGAATTCCCTTCACGCCGAAGCCTCCCCGACCCTTGCGTGGGAATCTGCCGACCTGTGTTCGCTTCCCCAGCCCGGACGTTGTGACATGAAGCAGCGTCGTGCCGGGTCGAGCCAGCGCGCACGACACGACCGAGTCATCATCGTGTTTGAATCTGATTCCGATCACTCCCGCAGCCGCGCGCCCCATTTCTCGCACCTGATCCTGCGTGAATCGAAGCGTCTGCCCGCGTTCGGATGACAGCAGGATGTCGTGAACGCCGTCGGTCGGGATGACGGCCACCAGTTCGTCGCCGTCCCGGAGGTTGATGGCAATGAGCCCGGCCTTGCGCGACGAGTCGTACGCGGTCAGCTTCGTCCTCTTCACCCTGCCGTTGGCGGTGGCGAAGAACAGGTACCGGTTCGTCTCGTAGTCGCGGGTGTCGATCACAGCCTGGATGCGCTCGGTGTCCTGGAGCGACAGCAGGTTGATGATGGAGGTGCCGCGGGCGGTGCGCGACGCCACCGGGACCTCGTGGGCCTTGAGCCGGTACACCCGGCCGAGGTTGCTGAAGAACAGCAGGTAGGAATGCGCGGTGGTGTGGATGAGATGGGTGACGGTGTCGGCCTCCTTGAGCCTGGCTCCGGCGACGCCCCGGCCGCCGCGGCCCTGGACGCGAAACTCGTCGACCGCCACCGTCTTCACGTAACCCGACGCCGACATGGTGAAGACCAGGTCGTCGTCGTCGATGAGATCCTCGATGTCGAGCTCGCCCGGGTCTATCTCGAGCGACGACCGGCGCTCGACCGCGAACTTCTCGGAGATCTGCCTGAGCTCGTCGCGGATCACCATCCGTACCCGCACCTCGTCGGCGAGCAGGGCCTCCAGCTCGGCGATCAGGCTCCGCTTCTCGGCGGCCTCGGCCTCCAGCTGGCTGCGACCCAGACGGGTCAGCCGGGACAGGGCCATGTCCAGGATGTGGTTCGCCTGCAACTCGGAGAACTCGAACGGCTCGGCCATCAGACCGCCACGGGCCGAGGCAGTGTCCTCGCTGGCCCGGATCAACGCGATGATCTCGTCGATGGCGCCCAGAGCGCGCAGCAGGCCCTCCACGATGTGGAGGCGGGCTTTGGCCGCGGCCAGGCGGAACTCCGAGCGACGGGTGACCACCTCGACCTGGTGCGCGACGTAGGCACCGAGCGCGTCCTGCAGGGTGAGCGTGCGTGGAACGCCGTCTACCAGCGCCACCATGTTCATCGCGAAGCTCGACTGCAGCGGGGTGTGCTTCCAGAGGTTGTTGAGCACCACCTCCGGGTTGGCGTCGCGCTTGAGCTTGATCACGAAACGGGTCTCGTCGCCCGAGGACTCGTCGTTCACGTCAGCGATGCCGTCCAGCTCCCTGGCGTTGACCAGGTCGGCGATCTTGCGGGCGACGGTCCCGGCCGACACCTGATAGGGAAGCGCGCTGACGACCAGGCAGTCGCGCCCGCCCGTCTCGACCACACTCACCTCGGCCCGGATCTTCACCGAGCCCCGTCCTGTGCGATAGGCCGACTCGAACCCGCTGCGACCGAGAATCTGGCCGCCTGTGGGGAAGTCGGGACCGTGCAAGTGCGCCATCAGGTCCTCGGTGCCGGCGTCGGGGACCTCCAGCAGGTGCACCACCGCGTTGATCACCTCGGCCAGGTTGTGTGGGGGAATCGAGGTGGCCATTCCCACCGCGATGCCCTGGCTGCCGTTCACCAGGAGGTTGGGCAAGCGGGCCGGCAGCACCGCCGGCTCGGTGAAGTCCCCCGAGTAGTTGTCGACGAAGTCCACGGTGTCCTCGCCGATGTCGGCCAGCATCGACATGGCCAGCGCGTCGAGGCGACACTCGGTGTAGCGGGCCGCGGCCGGCGGATCCTCGGGAGATCCGTAGTTCCCATGGAAGTCGATGAGGGGGTGCTGGAGGGAGAAGGGCTGGGCCATGCGGGCCAACGCGTCGTAGATGGCGGCGTCGCCGTGGGGGTGGAACCGGGCCATCACGTCGCCCACCACCCGAGCACACTTCACATGACCCCGATCGGGGCGGAAGCCCTGGTCGTACATCGACCACAGGATCCGGCGGTGCACGGGCTTGAGGCCGTCGCGCGCGTCGGGCAGGGCCCGGCTGATGATGACCGACATGGCGTACTCCAGGAAGGAACTCTCCATCTCCTCCTGGATCTCCACGACCGTCACGCCGGCGCTCTGGCCGGGCGTGAGATCGGTGGGACCGCCGTCGGGTGCTTCAGTCATATCGCTCATCGGACCGTTCCAGCGCCTGGCTAGAAGTCGAGGTTCCGGACTTCCCGGGCGTTGGTGACGATGAAGTTCTTGCGCAACTCGACATCGTCTCCCATGAGCACGGAGATCACCTGGTCCGCGATGGCCGCCTCCTCGACCGACACCTGCAGGAGGCTGCGGGTTCGGGGATCCATGGTGGTGGCTCGCAGTTCGTCCCAGTCCATCTCGCCGAGGCCCTTCAACCGCTGGAACTCGCGATTGTGCTTGGGCCGCTCAGCCAGGAAGGCGTCCTTGGCGGCATCGTCGAGCAGGTAGACCGTCTTGGAGTTGGAGACCCTCGTGGAGTACAGGGGCGGCTGGGCCACGTACACGTAACCGGCTTCCACCAGGGGACGCATCTGGCGGTAGAAGAAAGTGAGCAGCAGGGTGCGGATGTGGCTCCCGTCCACGTCGGCATCAGCGAGCACGATCACCTTGTGGTACCTGGCCTTGGTGATGTCGCAGCCGTCGTCGCCGGCCGAGCTGCCGTTCGTGCTGCCGTTGGGGCTGTACAGACCCCCTATCCCGGTGCCCAGGGCAGCGATGATCGCCTGGATCTCGTTGTTCTTGAGCATCCGGTCGATTCGGGCCCGCTCGACGTTGAGGATCTTGCCCCGGATCGGCAGCACGGCCTGCGTCTCAGGATCGCGGGCTCGCACCGCGGACCCCCCGGCGGAGTCGCCCTCCACGATGAAGAGCTCGCGGCGGGCCGAGTCGGTAGCGGTGCAGTCCTTCAGCTTGTCGGGCATCCCCGCTCCGTCCAGCAAGGACTTGGAGCGGACCTCGGACCGCACCCTGGCCGCAGCCTCCCGGGCGGCCGACGCGGCCACAGCCTTCGTCACCGCCCGCTTCGCCTCGGCCGGATGCTCCTCGAGCCATTCCGCGAGGTAGCGGTTGGTGACTCGCTCGACGAAGGACCGCATGGACATGTTGCCGAGCTTGGCCTTGGTCTGACCCTCAAACTGGGGCTTGCCGATCCTGACGCTGACGATCGCGGTGAGTCCCTCGCGGATGTCCTCGCCCTGCAGGTTCTCGGCCTTCTCCTTGAGGAGGCCCTTCTCCCGGGCGTAGGCGTTGACGGTGCGCGTCAGGGCGGCCCGGAAACCCTGCTCATGCATGCCCCCGTCGATCGTGGAGATGCCGTTGGCGAAACTGTGCAGACCGTCGCTGTTGAAACCGGTGTTCCACTGGAACGCGACCTCGACCTCGTGGGGGTTCTCGTCGATGGTCTCGGTTCCCGAGAAGTGCCCGACCGCGTCGAACAGGCGCACCTTCGACTGGTTCAGCCGATCGACGTAGTCGATGATGCCGCCCTCATAGCGGAACGATCTCCACTCCGAGTGGTCTTGAGGACCGGATCTGAGGTCACGGACCCGGATCTCCAGGCCCCGGTTGAGGAAGGCCATCATCTCCAGCCGCTCGGCGACGGTCTGGTACCGGAACGTCACGTCCTCCAGAACGGACGGATCGGGCCAGAAGCGGATCGTGGTGCCGGTTCTGGGCTCGCCGTCGAGATCCGGGGCCGGACCCCGGACCGACAGGGCCTCCTCCATCTGGCCTCCGTCCACGAAGGCCATGCGGTGTCGCTGCCCGGAGCGATAGATGTCCACCTCGAGGCGCTGCGAGAGCGCGTTCACGACCGACACCCCCACGCCGTGCAGGCCGCCTGAGATCTTGTAGCCGTCGCCGCCGAACTTGCCCCCCGCGTGCAGCAGCGTCATCACCAGCTCCGCAGCGGGAACCTGGTCATGAAGGGGATGGGGATCGACGGGGATGCCGCGCCCGTCGTCGCCCACCTCGCAGGAGCCGTCGGCGTGAATGGTCACGTCGATGCGGGTGCAGTACCCGGCCATGGCCTCGTCCACCGAGTTGTCCACCACCTCCCAGACAAGGTGGTGCAGGCCGGTCGGCCCCGTCGACCCGATGTACATGCTGGGCCGCTCTCGAACAGCCTCCAAGCCCTCGAGGACGGTTATCTCGAGCGCGCCGTACGACGGGCCGCCATCGGATGAGGGCTGCTGCAGAACCTCAGCGGTGACGGCGTCGGATGTCATGGGCGATCGGCCTCCCTGGTGCGGCTCCGAGTGGGGCCGCCGACGCTGGATCGGGGGTCTGCCGGTACGCCGATGCGGGAGCTGCGGCCTATCACTGCCACGACCCGGCCACAGCAGACGAGGACCGGGTGGGCCGGGGGCGCCGAACCGGGCAAGAGCCCTCAATCGCGCCACCGATCACAGCCCTGATTCTACCAGCGGGACCAGTCCGCGGCGCGCCATTCGACGGGCGAATTCAGCGCGCCATTCCTCTAGTGCTTGGGGGGCACCACCCGGACCGTCAGGGACTCCAGCCGGCCGGCCGCCGACATCTCGTTGATGCGGGCCAGCACCTCGCCGGCGAGCCATTGCACCTCGCTGGCCCATGTGGCGTCCGACGCGAGCACCACCAACCGGTCCTCCTCGATCGCGGCAGGGCGACAGTGCCGGGCGACAGCCGGACCCACCACCTCCTCCCACCGCTGGAACACCGTCGAGAGCAGGTCTGCCGGCGGTACGTCGAGCGAACCGAGAAGCCGGCCCAACGCATCGGCGAGCGGGACCGGCCCATCAGCCTCGAACCCGGTCACGAGGACCCCTCCCCCACCAGGACAGGGGGTGGTGATTCGCCGGTGAGCCGGATCAGTTGATCGGAGCGGACGCCGGCGGGCAAGCCCGCGGCGGTGGTGAGTATGCGCTGGCTGAGCGGAAGCGCATCCAGCAGCGCGGCCGCCCGGACGCTGTCCAGCTCCGAGAAGACATCATCGAGAAGCAGGACCGGCTGCACATCACGGCGCTCGCGGACCTCGGCGTCAACCGCCAGCCGCAGCGCCAGAGCCAGGGACCGCTGCTCGCCCTGGGAGGCATGGGTACGCGAGGGCAGGCCCCCGATGCGCAACTGGACATCGTCACGATGGGGCCCCACCGTGCTCGTCGCCCGCCTCAGGTCGTCGCGTCGCGCCGCTGCGAGCGCCTCTGCCAGGGATTCCTCCCCCCAGCTGGACATGTAGGCCCCGCCCGCCTCGTCGCGACCCTTGGCGATCTGCGCGTAGTACGACTTGATCCGCGGACTCAGCGCCCCCAGCAACTCCTGGCGGCGGGTCCGGAGCTCGTCGCCGGCCGCGGCCAGCTTGGAGTCCCATACGTCGAGCGTGATGACTACGTCATCGGTGGCTCGCCCACCGGCCTGACGCAGAAGAGTGTTGCGCTGGCGGAGGATGCGGTCCACCTCGCTGCGCAGCGCTCCGAGCGAGGGACGCACCGCGGTCAACGCGTCGTCGATCCAGCGGCGTCGGCGGGCGGGTTCGCCCTTCACCAGGTCGAGATCCTCCGGCGAGAAGACGGTGACGGTGAGCACCCCGACCAGGTCCCGGCGACGGGCCACCGGTTGATGGTTCACCCGCACCCGGTTGGGCCTCGACCGAGCCAGCTCCCCTTCGATGAGGACCTCCCGGGCATCGGCAGCCCGTGCCAGGCACCGCACCACCGCGGCGTCGGCCCCGTCTCGGATCAGGGCGCCGTCCGGGGCGCCCCGCAGCGACCCCATGCCGGCCGCGAAGCCGACCGCCTCGAGCAGGTTGGTCTTGCCGTGGCCGTTGGGACCGACGATGACGGTCAGGCCCGCCGAGAACTCCAGCTCGACCCGGGCATACGACCGGAAGTCCGTCAGTGACAGCGAGCAGACTTGCACGGCCGCCCCACCCACCGCCGCGTGACGGACAGGCTCCGGCTCAGCTCACCCGCACGGGCATCAGCAGGTAGAGGAAACCCTCGTCGCCGACCGAGCGAAGCAGCGCGGGCTTCACCGCGTCGGCGGTGTGCAGCGTGACCTCGTCACCGGTGGCAGCCTCGATCCCGTCGATGAGATAGCCCGGGTTGAACGCGACGGTCAGGTCCTCGCCGTCGTACTGGGCGCTCATCGACTCGTTCGCCTTGCCGACATCGTGGGTTATGGCGATGACCTCCAGGTTGCCGGCGGACATCACCAGCCGGACCGGGGTCGAGTCCTGGGCCAGCAGCCGGACCCGGCGCACGACCTCCAGCAGCTGCTCCCGGTTCGCCGTCAGGCAGTTGGGATGATCCGTGGGGATCAGCCCGTGGTAGTTCGGGAAGTCGCCCGGGATCAGACGCGTGGTCAGCTGGACGGACTCCACGACGAACTGGGCATAGTGCTCGGCCAGCTTCAGGGTGACATCACCGGAGTCAGCGATCAGGCGCTGCAGCTCGCCCAGAGCCCGGCTCGGAACCAGGACCCTCTGATGCTCGCCGAGAATCGACGAACCTCCGAGGTCCCTGACCGACAGACGGTACGAGTCCGTCGAGACGAGCCGCAGATGGCCCTCCTCCTCCGCGGTCATCAGCACCCCGGTGAGGATCGGCCGGGAGTCGTCCGAGGACGCCGACCTGACCACCTGGCTGAGGGCCTCCCGGACTTCGGGTCCATCGAAGGTGACGGCCGGGCTGAACGCGACCGAGGCCGCGCCCTCGTCAGCGCTCTCGTCCTTGAAGGCCAGCTGGGGGTAGTCCTCCTCGGGAATGAGCCGGATCGAGAACTCCGACGAGCCCGCGACGATCGAGGCCTCCCCCTCATCGGTGACGGAGAACTCCACCGAGCCCGCCGGCACCGCCCGGACGACGTCGGTGAGGAGCCTGGCCGGTGTGACTGCGGCGCCGTCGGTCTCGCCGGCGACCTCCGTGGTGACCGACAGAGTCAGGTCCAGGTCGCTGCCGGTCACCACCAGGGTGCTCCCGGCCAGGTCGAGATGGGCTCCGGTCAACGCGGCCCGACTCGAGCTGGCACCGGCCGCAGCCCGCACGGCTACGTTGAGCGCATCCAACAGAGCGTCTCGCTCGCAACGGAACTTCATGCCCATGGTTTAACCCCTGTGGCTCTTTCTTTGAATGTTGTAGAGGACGTTAGGTGCTGTGGATTGGGGATTATCGGTCATTCGCGCTGGAATTGCGGGTGATCCAGCATCCCCAGCCTTGCCCTGGTGCCCAGTGCGACCACTCGGCGCCGGTCTTGGGTTGTGGATCAATGCTGTTGTGGCCACAGCCTTGCAGTGTTGCCCTCCGCAGAGTCCCCAGGACGGTCCCCGGGTTCTGGCTGGAGCGCTCTCACGAGATCTCGGTGACGCGCTTCTGGAGTTCCTGGACTTTGTCGAAGATCTCCTTGCGTTCGGTCATGTGGTGCTCGATCTTGCGCACGGCATGGATGACGGTGGTGTGGTCGCGGTTGCCGAAGGCCCGGCCGATCTCGGGGTAGGAGAGATCGGTCATGTTGCGGGTCACGTACATGGCGATCTGGCGAGCGTCGACCAGCGGCCGGCGCCGGCTGCCGCCGCTGATCTGCTCCAGCGTGAAGCTGAACACTTCGGAGGTGGCTTCGAGGATCGTCCTTGCGGTCACGGGCGCCTTGATCGTCTTGTCGATCAGGTCGGCCAGCACACGGTTGGCCAGGTCGTAGGAGCAGCGCTGGCCCGTGATGCTGGCGTACGCGGTGACCTTGATCAGGGCACCCTCGAGCTCCCGGATGGAGTCGGTGATGTTCTCGGCGATGAACGACAGCACGTCGCCGGGGATCTCGATGGCCGAGAACTCGGCCTTCTTCTCAAGGATGGCGAGCCGGGTGACGAGGTCGGGCGGTTGGATGTCGGTGATGAGGCCGGACTTGAACCGGCTTCTCAGCCGGTCCTCAAGGGTGGGCATGGCATCGGGCGCCCGATCCGACGAGAGGACGATCTGGGCGCCGTTCTGCAGCAGGTCGTTGAAGGTGTGGAAGAACTCCTCCTGGAGACCGTCCTTGCCCTCCATGAACTGGATGTCATCCACCAGTAGGACGTCGTTGCTCCGGTAGACCTGCTTGAACTCGGGCTGGGTGCTGTTGCGGATCGCCTGGACGAACTCGTTGAGGAAGGTCTCGCTGGTGACGTAGCGGACCTTGTAGGACGGGTAGTGGTTGTTGACGTAGTGGGCGATCGCCCGCAGCAGGTGGGTCTTTCCGAGTCCCGACGCGCCATGGATGAACAGCGGGTTGTAGGCCCCGGCGGGGGTCTCGGCGACGGCGAGGGCGGCGGCTTGGGAGAACCGGTTGGAGGTTCCGGTAACGAACTGCTCGAAGGTCAGCCGGGTGTCCGGCCCCGACTCCTCGTTCGTGGTGGTCGCCTCGGAGTCGGATCCTGTCTCGGGCGCCGCGTCCTCGACGGGATGCAGACGCTCACCGCGCTCGTTCCAATCGGGATCGATCTCGATGCGGACGGTGACGTCCGGCTCGGTCTCATCGATGGCGTCGGTCAGCAGGTTGAAGTACCGGCGCTCGATCCGAGCCTTCTGCAGGCTCGTTGGCACGACCAGGGTCAGTGCTCGCTGCTCGAAGGCCGTGGCCCGGGCTCCGCTGAAGGTGGTCCTCCAGACGGCGTCACTCACCTGACTGCGGATGCTCTGTGCGCAACTGGTCCATATCCGTTCCGCCTCGGGATCGCTGCTCACCTATCGATCTCCTTTCTCCACAGAGTCATCCACAGATGTGGACAAGACAGTTGCATGGTCCGTAGTTGGGAGGAGGACCGGACCCCAGATCGACTCGGATATATAACGGCCTGCGGAACGTAGCAGCATCGCGATTGGCTGCAAGTCAGAGAACCCAAAGCAGGTAAACCGCAAGTTCAGGCCAGACGAAGAGAAAGTGAATGACAACTTTGTAAGATATGGTACCTAGTTGTTCTTTGTTCCTGTGAAAATGGCGGTGCCTATCGGAGCGCCGCCCGCCGTCCAGCACACATGGTTGTCGCGACGCGGGGGCAGCCCTACGGTGGACTTTCATCCCGCCGTTCATCCACAAGCATCAGCCACATCGGCGGCTTTTTCTGGTCTGTCCGAACTAGGGACACACCGGGGGAGGATCTCTCATGAAACGCCCATTCCAGCCAAACATCAGGAAGAGACACAAGAAACACGGCTTCCGGGCCCGAATGAGGACGCGCGGTGGGCGCGCCGTCCTGCAAGCCCGACGCCGTAAGGGACGGAGCCGACTGGCAGCGTGACTGGCTTGTCACGGGGCCGGAGAACCAGCAACCAGGCTCCTACTGCAATAAGCGTCCGCCGAGGCCCGCTGAGGGTGTCATTTCGTGCCGCGCCCGGAGCGACCCGCGTCCACCTGGCTGTTCCCAGGTCCGTGGGGACAGCCGTCGTGCGAAATCGGGTCCGTCGTCGTGTGCGGGAGGCGCTACGTGAGCTTGCCGGCGAGGGATCGGTGGTGCTGGCGGGCGGGGAATACCGCCTGGGAGTATCGGCGTCCCTGGAGCGCTTCTCCGCGGACGAGCTGCGAGCGATGATGAGCGAGCTGCTGACGGATCTCCGGCGCCGATGGGATGATCCGTGGGGATCAGCCCGTGGTAGTTCGGGATGAGGCTCTCGACGCGACTGGCCTGTCTGGCAGTGCGAGCCGTCCGGGTGGCTCGCACCGGCCGTGCGCCGGTGTGCCGGTACGTTCCATCGTGCTCGGCCTACGCGCTGGAAGCGCTGCAGACCCACGGGACCTGGCGCGGGGTGTGGTTGTCGGCTCGCCGCCTGGGCAGGTGCCACCCGTGGGGATCGAAGGGTTTGGATCCGGTGCCGCCGGTGACCCCGGACGCGAGAATGATCGATGCTTGATCCGCTGTTCGACGTGATCACTGCGGTACTCGCGTGGTTCTACTCGCTCTGGCCCTCCTACGGCATGGCGATCGCCTTCCTGACCCTGACCACCACGATCGCGGTGACCCCGCTCACCCTGAAGTTCACGCGTTCGACGTTGCAGATGCAGCAGCACATGCCGGAACTCAAGAAGTTGCAGAGCCAGCACAGGGGCGACCGCCAGGCCATGAACGAGGCCACGGCCGCCTTCTACAAGGAGAAGGGCCTGAACCCGGTCGGCTGCTTGCTGCCGATGCTGGTGCAGGCTCCGATCTTCCTTGTCATGTACCGCGTCGTTGATGGGTTGACAAGGCGCACGACCGAGATCGGAACCCAGATCGGATTCACCTCCCGCCGCTACTCCGACACCGCGTTCGGTGAGATACCCGAATACGCCCAGACCCCCATTCCTCGGGGCGACCTGGCGTTCGATCCTGATTTCCTCTCCCGGGACACAGATCTGTACGGCGACCTCAGCGGCAACCTCGAGATGGTCTCCTGGGGCGTCGACCTGTCACGCAGCGCAAGCGATGCCCTCTCCGACGGCATCGTCGGGGCGCTCCCCTACTTCCTGATGATCCTCATCGTGCTGGCCACGAGCCTTCTCCAGCAGCGGCAGATCCAGGGCAGGCAGAGCCAGGCGGCCATGCCCCCGCAGCAGCAGATGATGATGAAGCTGATCCCCTACATGCTGCCGGTCTTCTCGTACGTCATGCCAGGCGCGGTCGTGGTGTACTTCATCATCTCGAACATGGTCCGCATCGCCCAGCAGGCCTACATCACCCGGTCCTTCTACCGGGGCGAGGACTCGCTGGGCGCACGGGTGGCCAAGCAGCGAGCGGTTGCCGCGGACGAGGACTCGACCGAGCCCGAGGCCAAGCAGCGTTCAGCCAAGTCGATCACCGAGAAGAAGGGCGCTCCCACCCCCAAGCGGGACGGGAGCACGACGAGGGGCAAGGCTCCGGCCCGTAAGCGTCAGGCGGCCAGATCGGACCAGCGTGCGCCGGCGCGCAAGCGGGACGGGAGCGACACCGGCGGTCGGGCCCGGGAGCGACCGTCGTCTGCCGGCCGCTCCGCCGCCGGCCGGACTGCTGGCGGCCGGACCGGCAAGGCCCCTGTGCGGGGCCGCTCCTCCGGCAGGAGCGCCAGCGGACGAACCACTCCCCCCGGGTCGGCTCCGAAGCGGAGCGGCACGAACCGCAGCCGAAGCAAGAAGAAGAGACGCTGACGCTCGTCTCGACAACGAAGGGTGTTGATGAATTATGGAATGGCTGGAAATAACGTCAGACTCAGTGGCAAGCGCCAAGGAGAAGGCACTGATCCATCTTGGAGTGCACGAATCGGATGCTGAATTCGAGGTGCTGGCCGAGGAGCGGGTCGGCATGTTCGGTCGCGTCAGGCAGGAAGCTCGAGTCAGAGCCCGCGTGATACCTGCGCCGGTGCGACCCAAGGAGGGAAGAGGGCGCAGCCAGAACAGCCGCAAGGCCGGCGCAGGCTCATCGAGGCGATCCGACCCCGGACGAGCCTCGGGAGGCGCGCCCGAGGCGTCACGGTCGAGTGCCGGCGAGAATCGAGGGTCGCCGGCGACCCCGGGGCGTCACTCGCAGCCGAACACGCACGACAGACCGCGCGAGGCCAGAGCCGCACAGAACCAACGCGGCGGAAACAAGAGGAAGACTGAGGAACCGAAGATGGATCATGACACCGGGCCTTCGCTCATGGAGCAGGCCGACCTAGCCGAGTCCTTCGTCAAAGGGGTTGGGGACACGCTCGGCGTTCCCCTCACCTTCAAGAGACACGACGTGGAGGACGGGATCCTGCGCATCGAGGCTGATGGCGAGGACATTGGACTCCTCGTTGGCCGTCGAGGTGCGACTGCACAGGCCGTCGACGAACTGGTCCGGACCGTGCTGCAGCGGTCTGGTGGCAGCACACGAGAAGGCAAGATCCGCTTGGATGTGGGCGGCATTCGGGCCCGTCGGGCTGCCGCTCTGGCTGAGTTCACACGAAGAGTCGCCCAAGAGGCCTTGGAGTCGGGCGAGGAGATCGCTCTCGAACCCATGAATCGAGTTGATCGGAAGATCATCCACGACGTGGTGACCGGCATCGATCGCGTAGACAGCCGTAGCGAGGGCGAGGATCCCCACCGGCGCGTGATCATCGCGACACTGCCCGACTAGACCACCCGTTGCCCCTTCCGCGCCCGCTCGCCCAGGTTGAACCGGAACTACTGAGACACTTGGACGAGGCGTGGAGGCCGGCGCGCGCCGCTGGTGCGATCGGACGCGCGTCCCTCGATGCGCTGCGCCACCATTCGGCCGGGTTCATCCTGGACGATTGGCAGGATCTTCCAGCCGGCGAGTTCATCGACTGCGGGGCCGGCGCCGGCGTGGTGGGAGTGCTCCTGGCCCTGGAGCTCCCGACATCTCGCTGGATTCTAGTGGATTCCAGTGAACGGCGATGTGACATGGCGGAGCGAGCCGTAGCGGCCGCGGGCCTGAGGACACGCGTCGTGGTCAAGCACGCTCTTGTGGAGGATGTGGCCAACGACCCCGATACCCGGGAGTCCTTCCATGGAGCGGTGGCTCGCCTGTTCGGGTCTGTGTCCGAGGTGGCGGAGTGCGGTTTGCCACTGTTGCGAACCGGTGGCTCGATGGTTGTGTCGGTATCGGCGGCAACACGAGCCCAGTGGGAACGAGCACCACTGCGGGCGTTGACTGGTTGTGAGCTGTCCCGGCAGTGGTCGACGCAGCACGGCAACTTCGTCTCGGTCACCAGGGTCGAACCGGCGCGGGCGGGTCTCCCCCGCCGCCGCGCCGCCCGCCGCCGGGCTCCCCTCATCCGGGAGAAGTGATCAAACTCTGAAGTTTCACGTGAAACGTACAGGCCGGATTCGCGCCCCTATCGGCTCGGCCTCTTAGTATGGCACCGTTGATCGCCGGCCAGCGAAGGGAGCCCTCGTCGTGGGTATCGCACAGCAGCGGTCTGACGCCCGCGCCCGGATCTTCGCCGTGGCCAACCAGAAGGGTGGGGTGGGCAAGACAACCACGACGGTGAATCTCTCGGCCTGTTTTGCTGAGCGTGGACTCAAGACACTGGTAGTCGATCTGGACCCTCAGGCGAACGCCACGACCAGTGTCGGATTGGACACCCGAGGTCTGGAGGCCTCAATCTACGAGGTGCTCCTCGGGGACGTCGACCTCGACGAGATCGTCGAGCCGACCGCGATCAAGGGCCTGCACATCGTGCCATCGAGCCTCGATCTCGCTGGCGCCGAGATTGAGCTGGTGGCCGCGATGAGCAGGGAATGCAAGCTCAGAGAGGCGATTTCCGGAATCGTGGGGGAGTACGACATCATCATGATCGACTGCCCGCCGTCGCTTGGCCTGCTCACGGTAAATGGGCTGACCGCGGCCGATGAGGTGATGGTCCCCATCCAGACGGAGTACTTCGCACTTGAAGGGCTGACCCAGCTCGTCCAGAACATCGGGATGGTCCAGCGCAGCCTCAATCCGGGCCTGGAGCTGACGAAGGTAGTGCTCACCATGTACGACGCGCGGACCAACCTGTCGCGAGACGTCGCCCGGGAAGTACGGGCCCACTACGGCGACAAGGTGTGCTGGCAGGTGGTGCCTCGCACGGTGCGCCTGAGCGAAGCACCGTCGTTCGGCCAACCGATCACTCTCTACGATTCTCTATCCAAGGGCGCGACGGCATATCGCGCCCTGGCAAAGGAGATACTCCGTGGCACGCCGTAGTGGGCTCGGGAAGGGTCTCGGAGCCCTGATCCCGACCGAGTCCGACACCACCGATTCGGCATTCCAGGACGTCGACATAGTCCACATCGTGCCGAATCCCTATCAGCCGAGGGACCGATTCGACGAGGAAGCTCTCACGGCCCTGGCCGAGTCCATCTCCGAAGTCGGAGTGATTCAGCCGATCATTGTCCGAGAAGCATCTGAAGGATACGAGATTATCGCCGGCGAGCGCCGCTGGCGCGCCGCCCAGCGAGCCGGCCTCCGGAGCATCCCCACCCTCGTGCGGTCCGCGGACGACAAGGGATCGCTTGAGGCCGCGGTCGTGGAGAACGTACACCGTCAGGATCTCAATGCCCTCGAGGAGGCTGCGGCCTACCGGCAGCTGATGGACGATTTCGGCTTGACCCAGGATGAGGTCGCTTCCCGGGTGGGCCGTTCCCGGTCCGCGATCGCGAACACGGTTCGCCTGCTGAACCTGGCTCCCTCGGTACAGCGGCTCGTCGTGGAGGGTCAACTCTCAGCCGGCCACGGCCGGGCACTGCTCGCCCTCGAGGAGGACGAGGCCCGTCAAGCCCTGGCCGAGCAGATCGTGCGCGACAACCTGACCGTTCGGGAGACCGAGCGGAGAGCGGCGGAGGGCCGGCCGGTCGGAGCGAAGGCGGCTGCCGAACCGACCGGCGACAACGGAGCAGGCTCAGAGGAGGTTCAGGCTGGGATTCTCGAGTTGGAGGAGCTCCTCTCGACAAGGCTCGAGACCCGGGTGTCGGTCAAGTTGAACAAGAGCAGAGGCAGGATCACGATCCAATTCAGCGGCCTGTCCGACCTGGAGCGCATCTATCACCTGATCATGTGAATAAGCACAGGACCATATTGAAATGAACCTACTGGAGTCTGATTCAGTGTAGCCCGGGGTCGTGGCACCAGTCGATCACGGCGTGAGCAAGTCCCAGCGCGATGCGCGGAGTCTGGGGTACCACAGTCGAGCCCGGTCCGAGGCGACACCAGACGGCCGGCATCCGAGTCTCGCGGAGGATGGGCAGCCGCATCGCGGTGGCCGGGGTCGGTTCTGCGAGCACGGGAGCGAGCGCCGCGCAGCATCGCTGTGCCAGCGCACGGCCGCCGACGGACTCGAATCCACGGGTGGCGAAGTACGAGAAGCCGAAGTTGTCGACGGCCAGTGTCACCCCCAGGTAGATGTCGCCGTTCCACTGGTTGGAGGTTCGCGCCTGGTGGCTCAGGTCCGGAGTGCTGAACGAGAGCACCTCGGCTCCGGCCTGGCGCAGGCGGCGAGCCACGGCCTGCGCGATCACGGGCAGTTCGCCGGTGTCGCCGATCACTATGCGCCGGCCTTCCACGCTGCTGGGCTGATGGCGCAGCCGCTCGTGCTCGCGCACCTCGGTGATGGTCACCTCCGCGGCGGCCGGTCGGGTGAGCCGTTCGAGGGCTTCGACGGTCGACCGGCCCACCACGCCGTCGTCGGGAAGACCGGCGTTCTGTTGGAACTGCCTGATCGCGGCCTGAGTCCTCGGCCCCAGGATCCCGTCGACCCAGTGCGCGTCGAAGCCCAGTTGCCCGAGGCGCCGCTGCAGATCCGCCACGTCGTCGCCGCGCATCATCGGGGCCCGGTAGTAGAGAAGCCGGTCTCCAAGCCGGTGGTCGGCCTCCACCAGAGCGTTCCAGGACTGCGGTCCGCAGACGCCGTCGACCACCAGGCCGCGGTCGCTCTGGAACTGGCGGAGGGACGCCTCGGTGGCCGCGCCGAACTCGTGATGGTCGCCGCCGGTCCCGTAGCCGATCAGCGTCAGCCTCTCCTGGAGATCGCGGACAGCCTCACCCGTGTCGCCGCGCCGCAGCGGCAGTACCCCGGCTCCGGGGGAGGAGGGCACGCCGTGATCAGAGGTACTCAGCAAGCTCGCTCAGCAGAGCCGCCTTCGGCTTGGCTCCCACGACTCGCTTGGCCGGCTCACCGTCGTTGAAGAGGATCAGAGTGGGAATGCTCATGACACCGAACCGCCGGGCGATGTCCGGCGCCTCGTCCACGTTGAGCTTGGCCACCTTCAGCTTCCCGTCCGACTCAGAAGCGATCTCGTCCAGGATCGGAGCGATCATCTTGCAGGGCCCACACCATTCGGCCCAGAAGTCCACGAGAACCGGCGTGGTCGCGCCCTGGATCTCCTCGTCGAATGACTTGTCGCTGAGAGTGATGGGTGACTCGGCCATGCTGATGTCCTTTGTGTTGTTCTGTGCCGGAGCCGGCGCCTTGATGCGGTCCTCGCGCGGTCACCCTATCCGGGGCGGTTCTCGAGATAGCGCTCGGCCTCGATGGCGGCCATGCAGCCCGAGCCGGCGGCAGTCACGGCCTGGCGGTAGTAGTCGTCCTGCACGTCCCCGCAGGCGAATACGCCCTCGACGGCGGTCCTGGTGGAGTCCGGCGCGGTGACGAGATAGCCGTTCTCCTTCATCTCCAACTGGCCGGCGAAGAGCTCGGTGTTGGGGGAGTGACCGATGGCGATGAAGCAGCCGGTCACATCCAGGACCGATGCGTCGCCGCTGACGGTGTTGCGGACGCGCAGGCCGTTCAGCGCCTGCTCGCCCAGATACTCCTCGACGACCGTGTTCCACATGAACTCGATCCGCTCGTTGTCGAAGGCCCGCTGCTGCATGATCTTCGAGGCTCTCAGGGCGTCACGGCGGTGGATGACGGTGACCTTCGAGGCGAAGCGGGTCAGGAAGATCGACTCCTCCATTGCGGAGTCGCCTCCCCCGACCACGGCAATGGGCTGATCCCGGAAGAAGAATCCGTCACAGGTCGCGCAGGTGGAGAGGCCGTGGCCCACCATCTCGAGTTCTCGATCAAGCCCCAGCATGAGCGACTGGGCGCCGGTGGACACGATCACCGTCCAGGCCCGGAGCGTCGGCTCCGGCGCGTCGGGATCGCCCGTCCAGATGCCGTAGGGCTGGGCTGACAGGTCCACCCGGGAGGCCTTGACGGTGTGGATCTCGGCCCCGAAGCGGACCGCCTGCTCCCGGAACCGCTGCATCAGCTCCGGACCCATGACACCCTCGGGGAAGCCGGGATAGTTCTCCACGTCGGTGGTGAGCATGAGCTGACCGCCCGGCTGGTCGCTGGTCGAGCTCGGCTCGCCCTCCAGCACCACGGGCGACAGGTTGGCCCGGGCGGTGTAGATCGCCGCGGTGAGCCCGGCCGGTCCGGAACCGACTATGGCTACTTCCACCGGCTGGCCGGCGCGGCCGTCGAGGCTCATCTCAATCAGCGTCCTTCCCTTGCTCGTACCGGTCTCAGACGACCGCGATGATCACACCGTAGAAGACGACCCCCACCACGATGACCGCGTCCAGGATCAACGCCGCGTAGAGAGGCTTGGCCGATCCTGTCCGGGCTCTCCAGGCGCCCAGCCCGATGATCGAGACCAGCAGTCCGGTGAAGCCGTGGGCCGCCCATGTGGCCGAGCCGACGCCGTCGCCGATGGGCAGGTACGCATCGGCGACCCGTATGGCCGCGATCGTGACCAGGACGACGATGGCGATCGCCGCGACCGCCGCGACCAGGCAATAGACCACGGCCCGCAGCAGGAACACGACCCGGTCGGTGGTCTGGACCCGGACCGCGTCCACGACCTCGACGATCTTGTCGGCCAGGGTGGCCGGCCAGTCGTCGGAACCCAGGCTCAGCGGTGGCCGGTCACGGCGATTGGGCTCGGGATCGGCCATGGAGGTGAAGCCTACCGGCGGCCCGTTCCGGGCCTTGTCGAGGCTCTTACGGGATGGGAAGGTCGCGGCCTGTCAGGAATCGGCCAGCTCGTGGGTGCTGATCTCACAGCCGGGCGGGGACGCGTAGATGATGACCGCAGTGCCGTCCTGCTGGCGGGCGAACAGGGCATCGAAGGTGGCGGGATCCTCGGTCCCCACCGTGGCGACGAAGGCTCGGAGTGCCGAAGCCCCCAAGACGGGGGCGTGCTCCTGCACTGCAACCGAGCACACTCCGCTCTCGGCCGTCGCTCCCGCCTCCAGAGCGGCGGACCAGCTCTCCGCGAAGCTCTCGAAGAGCGATTCGAGGCTCTCCAGCGGGCCTAGCTCCACGACCTGTTCAGGCGCGGCATCATCGACGTCATCCGCGGGCTCGACGGGGGCAGTCGTCGGCGCAGGAAGCTCTTCTGCCGCCGCTTCCTCTGCCGCCATCGCCATCGCCGCTTCGGCTTCCTCTGCCGCTTCTTCCGCGGCCTCGAACTCAGGTGAGCTCGGCGCTGGTGCTGCCAGCGCGTCGGCCTCCTCGGCCATGGGCTCCTCAGCAAGGCGTGCCTCTCCGGCCATGGGCTCTAACTCGGCCATCGCCTCGTCGGAGGCCATCTCCATGTCGGCCATGGGTGCTTCCTCGACCGCCTCGTCAGCGGCCGGTGCGGCGGCGGACTCCATCGCGGGCGCGTCTGCGGCCGTCTCCGCGGAGTCGTCGTCGCCCCCGATGGCGAGCAGGCCGGTCCCGACGACGGCTGCGAGCACGATCATGGCCGCCGCCATGGCGAGCAGCAGGCGCTGGGGCCGGTGCAGGGGCACGGCCGGCGCCTCGACGCGGTCGGCGGCCTCGGCGTCGGCCACCCGGAGCGCCGCGCCGATCAGACCGTCGCGCTGTTCCGCGGAGAGCGGCACCACCGGCTCGGCTACGGCGTCGCGCATGGCCCGGAACTGCTCCACCCGGGCCAGCAGGACGCCGCTCGCCTCAACTTCGGCGATCTCGGCGGGAGTCGCCTCGCCGTCGAGGTAGGCCGAGACGAGCTCGTCCTGGCGGTGTTGTTCGTCACTCATGGTTCGCTTGCCCCGTCGTTACGACGTTGGGCGGTGTCGTGGTGGTTCCCGCCATTGGCGCTCATCAGTTCGGCCAGGCGGCCCCGACCCCGAGCGATCCGGGATCTCACCGTTCCCGGCGGGATCTGCAGGATCTGCCCGATCTCGGCGTAGTCGCAGCCGGCCATGTCTCGCAGCACGACCGGCGCGCGGAACTCTTCGGGCAGCCGGGCCAGGGCCGCGTCGAGATCGAGGCGCACGGCTACCGAGGCCGGATCGTCGGCGCTGGAGGTTGCCGCCAGGCGGTCGTCCGCGCCTGCTGCCGACGGCACCGGGCGGCGACCCCGCCGACGCAGTTCGTCGAGGGCCGCGTTGGTGGCTACCCGGTAGGCCCAGGTCGAGAACTTGGCCTTGCCACCGAAGCGGGGGAGCCCCCTGACGATGGCGATGAGGGCTTCCTGGGTGGCGTCCTGGCCGTCGGCGTCATTGCCGGCGAGTCGGCGGCAGATGGCGTGGATCCGGTCGTGGTGCCGCCGCAGCAACTGCTCGAGCGCACGCCGGTCGCCGGCCTGGGCAGCCTTTGTGAGCCTGGCGTCGTCGAGATCGTTGCGAATCTTTTAATCCCCGTGCTCTGCCGTGTGATCGGACCGCGGCCGGCCCCGCGGCGTTCAGGAGGCCGGGACCTGGTAGGCGATGCCCAGCACCCCCTGGCCGGCGTGGGTGCCCACCACCGGGCCGACCTGGGACACCCGGATGGGACCGCTGTGGACCTCGGCCAGCATGTCGCAGAAGTCGTCGGCGTCGGCGGCCTCCCCGTGCATGACCGCCAGGTGCTCCACCGGCCCGGCCGCTTGCACGGTGTCGCGCAGCCAGGCCAGTGCCTTGCGGCGCGTGCGCTGCTTGGCGGCCTCCTCGACCTGCCCGCTCGATATGTCGACTATGGGCTTGATCGACAGCATCGAGCCGAGCATGGCCTGCGCGCCGCCGATGCGCCCGCCCTTGCGGAGGTTCTCGAGCGTGTCGAGGGTGCCGAACACGTGGGTGCGCTCCGAGGCGTCGGCCACGAACGCCTCGATGGCGTCGGCGTCCGCGCCGTCCGATGCCATGCGAGCGGCCTGCAACACGATCGTGCCCAGGCCGGCGGTCACCGACCTGCTGTCGAGAACCCTGACGTCGGCATCGCCGCGCTCGGCCCGGATCGCGTCGGCGGCCTGCACCGCCGATTGCATCGTCGCCGAGATGGCCGAAGACAGGTTGATGCAGACCACCGCCTCGCAGCCGGCGTCCAGGAAGCGGCTGAAGGCCTGCTCGAAGCGCCCGGGCGGCGGTGCCGCGGTCTGCGGCAGCTCGTCGACGGTCGCCATCCGCCGGTAGAAGTCCTCGACGCTGATCTGTTCCCGGTCGACGAGGTCGTCGGTCCCGAAACGGATGAACAGGGGGACGATCTCCACGTCGAGCCCGTCGAGTTCCTCGTTGCCCAGATCGCAGGAGCTGTCGGTGACGATGCCAACGGTCATGTCATGTCCTCGTGTGGTCGCCGGTTGCAGGGGTGGTGCCCGTCTCGCTCGTGGTCTCGGCGTCGCCGCTGACGGAGCCGGGCGCTGCGACCGTACCACCGCCGCTGTCCCCATCGCGAGCACGCTTGTACAGGGCTTTGAGCCACCACACTGCCAGTGCGGCCGCGGCCCACACGAGGATCAGGAAGCCGAGGCCCTCCGCGTCGGTGAACCGTGCGCTGAAGGCACCGGTAGCGAGGGTGATGGTGCCGGCCTCATCGGGGGTCGTGACCGTCACCCGCACCGAGGTGCGGCCGGACCCGGCCGCCACGACGGGCACCGACAGGTCGTTCCGACCCGGTTCGAGGACGAAGACGGGGCGCTCCTCGTGTCGCAAGCCGATCGTGTCGGAGTCCAGCTCCACGGCGACGGTCACCGGCTCGGAACGGTTGTTCAGCACCGTTACCGGCAGTTCGGAGCGGCGCTCGGTAAGGGTGATCGGTCCGCGTCCCAGGAACTCCACCCCGGTCGTTCCCCGGTCCACCTGCTGGTCGACGGCGTCGAGGAACCCGCCTCGCTCGCCGGTCGTCAGCTGGTCGCCGGCGCTGACGGCGAGAAGGGTTCGCAGGGGGGCGACTAGGAAGGGGTCGTCTCCGACGAAGGCCTCGTAGGCCTCCAGTCGCTGCTCCACCTGGATGCGGCGGGCGAGATACAGACCGAAGTCCCGCGGGTCGGACAGTCGATCGCCGGGCTCGAAGGTGACCGCGCCCTCCGGCGCCTCCTGTGCCAGCACATCGTTCACTGTGGCCGGCCGCAGGGCAGGGTCGCGGGCGACCAGATCGAGCAACAGGGCCAGCGTCGCTGGTTCGATGCCCGTGACCGGGAGAGTCATCGCCATGCGGCTGGTGGGGAAGTCCCGCCAGTCGAGTGACGGCTCCGTATAGGCAGACACCGACACCACGACCGAGGAGGGACTGCCGGCGGCTGCCATCCGAAGCAGTTCGGCGCGTGCCGCCTGGAATCCCAGCTCCGAATCGGGAAACTGCAGAATCGCGGACAACAGTGAGTCCGATCGGACCAGCGGGTGGCTACCGCCGTCGGAGTCGGTCATCGATACCACTGGCGGGAGGGAGTCGCTGTCGTTGGGGACGGGGTCGGCCAAGAACGCGCTCACTCCGGTCGCCGGCTCGGTCAGGGCCCTGACCCCACGTGCCGTCAGCGGGTATTTCACGTGCATCACGGGGCTGGCTTCCAGACCGGCCCACCGCAGTGCTTCGGTGCCTCGTCGCAGCCCGTCGAGCACCACGTCGAGCCGTACCGCCAACGACCAGTCGGCGATGTCGAGGCTCGTCCACGTGGTGGCCAGCAGCTGCCTGCCCCACAGCGCGGTGCGCAGCATCTCCACGCTGTCGTCGTCCCCGATGAGCGCGAGGGCATCGAGGGTCTCGGGGCTGATCACGACGGTGAGGGGCACGTCTCGCCGTTCGATGAGGACTTCAGCGATACGGAGCACCCGGTCGAGCAGGGCTTGGTCCACCGCCGCGCCACCATCGGCGAGATGGGACGGTGGCAAGCGCAGATCGAGAACCACCGCGACCGTCAACGCACTCGCGGGCTCGTTGACCGCGGTATCCGCGCTCCGGGCCAGGAATGTGGTCAGCCCTCCCACGACGGAACCGGTGGCGTCGATCATCTCGATGCGCAGCGGGAGCGGCCGTGCCTCGTCGAGCAGGCTTGCCAGGTCCTCGCCGGGCGGCTGGACGGGGACCGACACGACGATGCCTCGATCGTCGGCGGAGACGGTGCGGGCATCCTCGACGGTCCACTCAGCGATCAGCGATGTCGAGGACATGGCCAGCATCTCGAGTCTGGTCGTCACCGGTGCATAGAGGCGGACTCGTAGATCCGCGGTCCGTAACTCGTCGGCGACGTGAAGGTGGATGACAGCAGGCGATGAACTCGTTGCCGGCGTCTGGCCGATGAGATCCACACCGAGGAAGTCCACGAAGTCCTGGGGGGACATGTCGTCGTCGATGGTCTGGGCACGCGTCGTGCCGGCAGTCCACGACGATGCGGCGAGGAACGCGGCGACGACCGCGAGAGCGAACCGCCGGCGGGAGGCTCGTCTCATCGGAGGTCGCGGTACAGGACTGCGAGCCGGTCCGCCTCCATGCGGAACCCGCAGCGCTCGTAGAGGCCGAGCGCTCGCTCGTTGTCGGGCTGGGTGTTCACCAGAGCGGTACGGGCCCCTCCCCGCCTCAGCCACAGCAGCGCGTCCAGCACGAGCATGGTGCCCAGACCCCGCCCCTGGCTCCGGACCGCCACTGCCAGGCGCTGCAGGTAGCCCTGAGACCTGGCCCGGCCCGTGATGCTGTAGGCCTCGACGTCGGCTCCGCGGTTGAGACGCCAGCGGCTGGCCGGCGTCGCGATGAGCGCCTCATGGATGCCGTCGGAGTCGAGACGCCAGAACGGGGCAAAGGCCTCGGCGTCGACCCGCAGCACGACTTCCAGGTCGCGCCACCGGCCGCGCCTGGCGCGGCCGTGCGGCTTCACGGGCCCGGGCATCGCAGTGTCGAGGTCGCGGCTAAGGGTTGCCAGTTCGGAGCGGATGCGGAACCCGTCGCCGACGAGGATGTCGCGCTCGCGCGGGGCCACTGCCGCGGTGACGACGGCGCGGTATCCCTGATCGCTCAGCCGCTCCCGCAGCGCGGTCAGCACCCAGGGCGCCAGCGAGGCGGCTGCCGATGCTGGTGCGAGGTAGGCCACGTCGGCCGCGCCCTGCCAGGCCCCGACACGAAATCGGGCCGAGCCGATGCTCAGTGGGGTCAGGGCCACAGGGGACAAGAATACGTCGGTCGGGCTGGCGCCGAATGGGTCCCGAGACGGCGGTTACGATCCGCCCATGCTGGTAATCACCGACGAACGGTTCCTCGACCACGACACCGGACACCGGCATCCCGAGCGGCCCGACCGCCTGCGGGCCGCACTGGCCGGGGTGGCTGCCGTCGACGGGGAGCTGCTCGCCGGAGGCTGCTCACCCCGGCCGGCCGGTCGCGATGAGCTTGCGCTGGTGCACTCTGCGGCCATGATCGACCGGGTCGCCGACATCGCCGAGCGTGGCGGGGGTCACCTGGACGCCGACACCACCCTGGGACCGGCCAGCTTCGACGCGGCCCGGCTCGCGGCGGGAGCGGTGCTCACTGCTGTGGAGCAGCTGTCGGCCGGCGACGCGTCGAGTGATCCCGCCGGCGGGAGCTCCGAGGCCTACTGCATCGTCCGGCCGCCCGGGCATCACGCCACTCCCGAGACGTCGATGGGCTTCTGCCTGTTCAATTCGGTGGCGGTGGCGGCCGCCTCTCTCGCGGCCGCCGGCCAGCGGGTCGCCATCGTGGATGTCGACGCCCATCACGGGAATGGAACCCAGGACGTCTTCCTGGACCGCGACGATGTGCTGTACGCGTCCATTCACCAGTTCCCGCTGTATCCGGGCACCGGCGCGCTCCGCGAGCGGGGTATTGGGGCAGGCGAGGGCTTCACGATCAACGTGCCGTTGCCGCCGGGAGCCACCGGCGACACCGCCCGGGCCGCTCTCGACGAGGTGATCGTGCCCGCGGTCGAGCGGTTCGGACCCGATTGGATGCTGGTCTCGGCCGGCTACGACGGACATCGCGCCGACCCGCTCACCGGGCTCTGCTACTCGGCGTCCGACTACGGCGACTTCGTTCGCCGGCTCATGCCTCTCGCCCCCCGGACGGTGGCCGTGCTCGAGGGCGGCTACGACCTCGATGCGACCAGCGCCTCGTCGTATGCGGTGACCGGCGCGCTGCTCGGGCTCGACTTGCATCCCGAGCCGGCCAGCTCCGCCGGCCCCGGCATGGAGGTCGTCGAGGCCGCGGCCCGCCTGGCGGCTCTCGACTGAGTTCGATGGCGGCAGAGGCCTCCGACGCGCTGTCACCGGCTCTGGCGGCCGCCTCGAGCCTGGCGAGGCTCTTCACCGCGGCCGGCTACCGGCTCTACCTGGTGGGCGGAGTGGTGCGTGAAGCCGTCGCCGGGCGGTTCCTCGCCGGTGCCGACCTTGACTGCACCACCGATGCCCGCCCTCCGGCCGTCCGGCGAATCGTCGGCGGCCTGGCGACATCGCTCTGGACCCAGGGGGAGCGCTTCGGCACGATCGGCTGTGTCGTGGACGGGCAGGCCTTCGAGATCACCACCCACCGCGGCGAGCGCTACGAGCCGCACTCGCGCAAGCCGGTGGTGGCGTTCGGCGACGATGTGGAGCAGGATCTCGCCCGCCGCGACTTCACGGTGAACGCGATGGCTGTCGACACTGCCGACGGGACACTGATCGATCCCCATGGCGGCCGTCGGGACCTGGCGAGCGGCATCCTGCGCACACCGCTGGACCCGGCAGTCTCCTTCGGCGACGATCCGCTGCGCATGCTGCGGGCGGCGCGGTTCATCGCCAGTCACGGGCTGGCTCCCGAGGGCGCCCTCGTGGGGGCGGTCAGGACCATGGGGGAGCGACTGCAGATCGTCGCCGTGGAGAGGACGCGCGACGAGTTCGAGAAGCTGCTGCTGGTCGATGACCCGGCGGAGGGCTTCGACTTCCTGACCCGCACCGGGCTCATCGAGCAGGTCTTCGCCGGTGTTGCCCGCCCCGATCTCGCAGAGGTCGGGCGGGTCGCAGCCGCGGTTGCCGCTGATCCCGCTCCTCGCTGGGCCTCGCTGTTCGTTCGTCACCCGGCCGACACCGCCGCCGAGTCCCTTCGCGGGATGCGCTGCTCGTCGGCGCTGGTCTCGGAGGCGGCCGGTCTGGTCTCCGCCCGCGTCCAGATGGCGGGGGCCCGCAGCAGCCCGCAAGAGGTGCGACGACTCGTGTACCAGTGCCCGGTGCCGGTGGATCGGGCCCTCGCATTCAGCCGGGCGGTGGCGGCCGCCCTGGGCGAGCCGCGAGCCGGCCTGGACAGCCTTGAGGCGATGCTGGCCGAACTGCGGCGCACCGAGGATGTGGACCGTCCTGAACTCCCCCTCAACGGTGACGAGGTGATGGCGGCGCTGAACCTCGAGCCCGGTCCCACGGTCGGTCGCGCGCTCGCGCTCCTACGGGAGATGACTTTCGAGAGCGGCCCGATCAGCAAGGCCGAGGCGACCAAAGCCCTGCAACGCTGGCAGGCGTCGGACTACTGTTTCGAGGCGTGAAGCCGAGTCCCACGAGCGTGGCCGCCGTCGGCGATGTCGCCGCGCCGGGCACACCCGCGGCTGCGGCCGTGGACTACCGGCTCGCCAAGGCGGCCACGCTGAGGGCTTGGCGCTCCGGCCAACTCGGTCGCCATGAGGTCTGTGACGCCCAGCGCGAGCTCCAGCGCAACGCCGAGTTCTGCGGGCAGCCGACCGGTCGTCCATGCCCGATCTGCGAGTCGACAGATGTGGTTGAAGTGACCTACGTGTTCGGATCGCGTCTGCCCAAGCACGGCCGCTGCGTGACGACCCGGGCGGAGATGCAGAGGCTCCAGCATCGGATCAGCGTCTCGACCGGGTATGTGGTCGAGGTCTGCACCGGCTGCGGGTGGAACCACCTCGTGCGGCGCCTCACCCTCGGGGGCCGGCGCTCGGCCTAGAGGCCGACCGAATCGGCGGGACACGGCGGCCCAATCGGCACCACGCGCCGATTGACGATGAACCTGGGGCCGGTTATCGTTCACCGCATCCGCTGGCAGCCGCCGTGCGCTGGACGGGAAGGAGCATCTCATGGGAAAGCTCACCGCGCCCGCCATACGGGCTCGCAAGGTAAGTGACGGCGCCGAGCCCCTGGTCATGGTGACCGCCTACGACGCCCCCGGCGCCCGGGTGGCGAGCCAGGCGGGGGCCGATCTCATCCTGGTTGGCGATTCGCTCGCCATGGTCGTGCTGGGCTACGACGACACACTGCAGGTGACCGTCGACGACATGGCCCACCACACCGCGGCGGTGGCGCGAGCCCGGCCCGCGGCCCACATCGTGGCCGACCTGCCGTGGATGAGCTACCACGTCTCGGCCGAGGAGACGGTGCGGAACGCGGCCGTGCTCGTCAGGGCCGGTGCCCAGTCCGTGAAGCTGGAGGGCGGCCGGAAGCGCCTGCCGATGATCGAGCGCATCTGCGACGCCGAGATACCGGTGATGGGCCACATCGGTCTGACCCCCCAGTCGGTGCACGCCATGGGCGGCTTCAAGGTCCAGGGAAGGCAGGCCGAGGCGGCTCGCCGACTGGTCCAGGCGGCCAAGTCCCTCGCCCACGCCGGCTGCTATTCGATCGTGCTGGAGGGTGTGCCGGTCCAGGTGGCCGAGATGGTCACCGACGCGGTCGACATACCGACGATCGGCATCGGCGCGGGGCCCCATTGCGACGGCCAGGTTCTCGTCTTCCACGACCTGCTGGGGCTGGAGACCCGGCTCGCGCCGAAGTTCGTGCGCCGCTACGCCGAGCTCGACGCCCTGGCGACCGATGCTCTCCGGCGCTTCGCGGAGGACGTGCGGTCCGGAGCATTCCCGTCCCCGCAGGAGTCGTATCACCTGTCAGAGACCGAACTCGCGGCCCTGGGGATTCCTGAGTTCTGAGGCCGAGCGGTTCGCTGGATCCCGCCTGGGGACGGTCTTGTGGAATCCTGGGGATGCTGAGAGGCCGAGCGGATAGGCGGGACCACTCGGTCCGTACGGCGCGAGGCCGTGGCCCGAGCGGCCCGTGAGCGCAGCGAACAAGAGCGGGAATGACACCGATGCACCGCGACCGGCTCGCACCTGTCCGCGTGGCCCCGAAGTCGGGCGGTTGGTATGAACGGCACCGCCGATACCCTGCCGATCGGTAGCTGATCCAGTTCGGGCTCTCTTGTCGGATTCCGCGCCGGTTCGGCCGGAGAACGAACCCTGCCCCGTCGAGGGGCTCCGGCAGCGCCGGATCCGTAGGGAGGTGATTGCCCGTGCTGCGGGCCTACGAACTGATGATCATCATCGATTCCGATGTGGCGCCCGATGACGTGGACGCGGTGATCTCCAACGTTGCCGGCCTGGTCGCCGGCGAGGGGGGGACGGTTGCGTCCATCGACAACTGGGGCCGGCGCAAGCTCGCCTACAAGATCAATCACAAGACCGAAGGCACCTATGTGGTGTGGGAGATCGTGACCTCGACGGCCGGTCTTCCCGACACCGAACGGCGGCTGCGGCTCGCGGACGACATAGTCCGCCACAAACTGTTCCGTCTTCCCGACGCCGAGGCCGAGCGCCGCGGTCTGCTCGAGGAGGCCAAGCCGGCTGTAGCCGGCTGAGATCCGGAGGTTCCCCATGGGATTCGACAACACCGTGACCGTCGTGGGCAATGTGACCCGCGACCCCGAACTGCGCTTCGCGCAGTCTGGAATGGCCATCGCCCAGTTCGGCGTGGCATGGAATCGCAGGCGCCAGGACCAGGAGGACGAGGTTTCGTTCTTCGATGTGACCTGCTTCCGCCAGCTCGCTGAGAACGTGGCCGAGTCGTTGAAGAAGGGTGCCCGCGTCGTCGTGTACGGCACCCTCCAGCAGCGGAGCTGGGAGAACGACCAGGGCGACCGCCGCTCGAAGGTGGAGATCCTCGCCGACGACGTGGCCCCCAGCCTGAAGTGGGCCACGGCCGCCGTGACCAAGAACGAGCGTTCCGGTGGCGGCGACTATCGCGGTGACGGCGGACGCGGCCGTTCGTACCGCGGCGACAGTGGCCCGAGACAGGCTCCCAGCCGCGGCGACAGCCACGCGCAGGGTTCGTCCGGCACCGACGACGAGCCGTTCTAGGCGGCCGAGCGGACAGGGGAGGCAGCAGTGCCCAAGACCAAGGTGCGGGGCAAGAACCGCGACAACAGCCGGCGAGCGAAGAAGAAGGTGAGCTTCCTCACCACAGAGGGGATCACTTACGTCGACTGGAAGAACGAGAAGCTGTTGCGGAAGTTCATGTCCGAGCGGGCCAAGATCAGGGCTCGGCGCGTCACGGGCAACAGCGCCCAGCAGCAGAAGCTGGTTGCCGATGCCATCAAGCTGGCCCGGGAGATGGCTCTCGTGCCCTATGCGAACCGGGTGACCACCCAGCGCCAGAACAAGGACCGTGACGGCCGGAGCCGCGCCGCCGGTCCGGTGCCGCGTCCCTCCGGTCCCCCTCCCGGCGCGGCCCATGATGAGGAGGCCGACGCGGGCGCGGCCGGCGAGGCCGCTGAGGACGGTGAGCTGGTCGTCAGCGAGGAGGAGCGGGCGTGAAGGTCGTCCTGCGAGCAGATGTCGAGGGGCTCGGCCGCAAGGGCGATGTCTGCGACGTGGCCGCGGGCTTCGCGCGGAACTATCTCGTTCCCAAGGGTCTGGCCCTGAAGTCGTCTCCGGGCGCGGAGCGGCAGGCCGAGGCCATGCGGCGCAGCGCAGCCCTGCGCAGGGCCGCCGACCGGGCCGACGCGGAGGAGATCGCGGTCCGCCTGGCACCGGCGGTCCTGGCCATCGGGGCGCGGGCCGCGGAGACGGGCCATCTCTACGGATCGGTCGGGCCGGCCGACCTTGTGGCTGCGGTCGAGTCCCAGGTCGGAGCGGTGGTCGACATCAAGACGGTGGTGCTCGATGCCCCGATCCGGGAGGTGGGCTCGCACACGGTGCTGTTCCAGCTGCACGCCGACGTTGCCGTGCCGGTCACCGTGGAGGTGACCGCCGAGAACTGAGGCCGAGCGGATAGGCGGGCGAGGCCGGCTCATACGGGCGAGGCCGGGGCCCGAGCGGCCCGCGAGCGCAGCGAACAAGAGCGGGAGACACAGTCCGACTGACGGATTGAACGGGCCGCCCACAGCCCTTCCACATCGCAAGCGCACCATCCCCCAACTTCCCCGGCGCGGCTCGCGAAATCCCCAGCGCTATCAACCGGCTGCCCGATCGCGTGTCGTACCCCCTCGGTACGGTCGTGAGACAGAGCGGGCACGGCCGCGGGGGAGAGTCACTAGTGGGCGTCCACACATGAGTGTCACCGACAGCGCGCAGTGGCAGAGCACGGCCGCCCCCACCGACGGTGGGGGGCGCGACGTGCGGGTTCCGCCCCACAACCTGGTGGCCGAGGAGTCCCTGCTGGGCGCGATGCTGCTGTCCCGTGATGCCATCGCCGACGCGCTCGAGACGGTGTCGGCGGAGCACTTCTACCGTCCGGCGCATGCCCGTGTCTTCGATGCTGTGCGGGATCTCTACGGAGCGGGGGACCCGGCCGACGCGGTGACGGTGGCCGAGGTCCTCGAGCGGAACGGATCGCTGGAGACCATCGGCGGCCTGGACGGCCTCCTGTCGCTGCAGATGAACACGCCGGCGACGTCGAACGCGGCCTCATACGCCCGCATCGTCCATGAGAACCACACCCTGCGCCGGCTCATCGAGGTTGCCGGGGAGATCGCGGAGCTGGGGTACGGCCGTCCCGACGATGTGACCAAGGCAGTGGACTGGGCCGAGAACCTGATGTACCAGGTGGCCCAGGGCCAGGTGGGCGATAACACCGTCCAGCTGTCGGACCTGCTGGACGGGACCCTGGATCGCCTCGAGGAGCTGTACGAGCACGGCGGGTCGATCACCGGAACCGAGACCGGCTACAAGGACCTCGACAAGCTTCTCTCAGGCCTGCAGCCCAGCTCCCTGTATGTGGTGGGCGGCCGACCATCGATGGGCAAGACCTCGTTCGCGCTGGGCATGGCCGCCCACGCGGCGATAAAGACGCGGCGGCCGGTGCTGGTGTTCTCGCTGGAGATGGGTCACATGGAGCTGACCCAGCGGCTGCTGTGTGCCGAGGCCCGGGTGGACTCCACCAAGATGCGCGACGGCCGGCTGGGCGACGACGACTGGGACGCGATCACCAACGCCATCAGCCGGTTCTCGACCGCGCCGATGTGGATCGACGACAACCCCAACGTGACGGTCATGGAGATCAGGGCCCGAGCACGACGGCTCAAGAGCCAGGTCGGCGATCTGGCCATGGTCGTTGTCGACTATCTCCAGTTGATGACCGGCCGGCAGAGCGCGGACAACCGTCAGGTCGAGGTGGCCGAGATCTCGCGGGGCCTGAAGATCCTGGCTCGCGAGCTGCAGTGCCCGGTGGTCGCGCTGTCGCAGCTCTCCCGGAACCTCGAGATGCGCCAGCAGAAGCGCCCGATGCTGGCGGACCTGCGCGAGTCCGGAGCCATCGAGCAGGACGCCGACGTGGTGATGTTCATCTATCGTGACGAGGTGTACAACCCCGACAACGCCGACACCGCGGGCACGGCCGAGATCATCGTGGCCAAGAACCGCAACGGGCCGACCGCCACCACCACCCTCGCCTTCCTGTCGCGGTTCACGACCTTCGCCAACTTCGCGGCCCGGTCGTCCATCTAGCTGGAGGCCTCTGAGTGCTCTTCGGGCAGAACATCCTGGCCTGGCTGATGCTGGCCCTGGGCGGCGCCATGGCGGCCGGCAATGTCGCGGCCTTGCTGCGGCCCCGGACGCACAAGCGCGACCCCGCTGACCTGGAGCGGGCTCCGGTGGGCCGTTGCGTGCTGTACATCATCGTCGGCTCGGTGGCTGCGATCTGGGCCCTAGCATCACTGCTGTCGTCGTGACCACCGCAGAGTCTGTTCCATGACACCATCGGCGCTGACCGGCAACCTGGACCCCGCCTCGCTCGACCTGGCGATGTCGTCGCAGGCCCGACCGCTCTTCGACCGGGTCGTCGAGTTCGTGGCGACCGAAGTGGAGCCGGTCACCGCCGAGTTCTTCCGCCTCGGCGAGGATCGGGCCGAGCGCTGGGGCTACGGGCCTGGCCAGCTCGAGCTGCTCGACGGTCTCAAGGGCCGGGCGAAGGCGTCGGGGCTGTGGAACTTCTTCCTGCCCGACGCGGCCAGCGGCGAGGGTCTCAGCAACCTCGACTACGCCTACATCGCGGCCGAGCTCGGCAAGAACCCCATTGCCTCGGAGTGCCTCAACTGCAGCGCCCCCGACACCGGCAACATGGAGGTGCTGGAGCGCGTCGGCACGCCCGAGCAGAAGGAGCAGTGGCTGGAGCCCCTCCTGGCCGGCGAGATCAGGTCGTGCTACGCCATGACCGAGCCCACGCTGGCGTCGTCGGATGCCAAGAACATCGCCACCCAGGCCGTGCTCGACGGCGACGAATGGCTCATCAACGGCGAGAAGTTCTACATCTCCGGGGCCGGGGACCCCCGCTGCAAGATCATGATCTGCATGGTGCAGACCAGCCCCGACGGTCCCCCGCACCGGCGCCAGTCCCAGATCCTGGTGCCCATGGACACTCCCGGAGTGAGGGTGGTCGGGCCGATGCACGTGTTCGGCGAGGACGACGCGCCCCACGGCCACATGCACATCCACCTCGACGACGTGCGGGTGCCGGCGTCGAACATCCTGCTGGGCGAGGGCCGCGGCTTCGAGATCTCCCAGCTGCGCCTCGGCCCGGGCCGGATCCACCCCTGCATGCGGTCCATCGGGGCGGCCGAGAAGGCCCTGGACCTCATGGTGCGTCGGGGTATGAGCCGTGAGGCCTTCGGGCGTCCGCTGGCCCAACTCGGCGGGAACATCGAGATCATCGCCAGGGCCCGGGTGGAGATCGAGGCCATGCGGCTGATGGTGCTGCGGGCGGCCAAGGCCATGGACACCCTGGGCAACGCCGAGGCCCGCATCTGGGTGAGCGCGGTGAAGGCCATGGTGCCCGAGCGGGTCTGCCGAATCATCGATCAGGCCATCCAGATGCACGGTGCCACCGGGGTTTCGCAGTGGACGCCGCTGGCCCGGATGTACACGAACCAGAGGACGCTGCGGCTGGCCGACGGCCCCGACGAGGTGCACTGGTTCGTGGTCGGCCGGGCCGAGATAGCAGCCCACGACGGACTCGACGACCCGGCCGATCAGGCACGGCAGCGGCACCTGGCGGGTAATTGAAGTAGCGTTCGCCCGTCCAGCCGACTCACGAGTGCAGGCACAAGGGAGGTCGACGCGTGACCATCACTTCGGAACGTCCCACCCCTGAGGTTCCGCCGCCGGCGGATGCGACCGCCGGCGCGACCACCGTGGCGTCGCTGGCCCGGGACTGGGCCCGGCGCAACCCCAGCCAGGTCGCCCTGCGCGAGAAGGACTTCGGCATCTGGCAGGAGTTCACCTGGGCCGAGACCTGGGATCTGATCGAGACCGCAGCCCACGGCCTGCTGGAGCTGGGCCTCGATGTCGGCGACCGGGTGGCGATCCACTCCGAGGACAGGCCCGAGTGGGTGATCCTCGACCTGGCCACCGTGGCCGTGAGGGGCATCACGGTCGGTCTCTACCCGACCAACCCGACCGCGGAGGTCGAGTACCTGATCAGTGACTGCACACCGGCCGTCTTCTTCGCCGAGGACCAGGAGCAGGCCGACAAGGTGCTGGAGGTACCCGCCGAGACGGCTGCATCGGTCCGCCGGATCATCTACACCGAGCCGCGCGGCTTCGGCGACTACGACGACTCCCGCCTGCTGTTCTGGGACACGTTCCTGGAGATGGGACGGCGCCATCGCGAGGCCCATCCCGACGCGGTGGCCCGGCGGATGGCCGAAGCCGCCGAGACCGACGTGATGACCCTCGTCTACACGTCGGGCACGACGGGGCCGCCCAAGGGCGCCATGCTGACCAACGCCAACGCGGCGTACTGCATCGACAAGATCGTCAACGAGGTCGATCGGTTCCCCGACCGGGTCGGCCCCAGTCCCAAGGATCTGATCGTCACCTACCTGCCCCTGTGCCATGTGGCCGAGCGCATCTTCTCCACCTGGACGCTGGTCGGCGCCGGGCCGTCCCTCAACTTCGCCGAGTCGATCGAGACGGTCACCGAGAACCTCCGGGAGGTGCAGCCGACGCTGTTCTTCGCCGTGCCGAGGATCTGGGAGCGCCTGCACGCCCTGGTAACCATCAAGGGCAACGATGCGACGCCCTTCAAGAAGCTCTTCCTGCGCGTCACGATGGCGCTCGCGGGGGTCATCGGCCGCAGGAAGGTGGCCAACGGCGGGAGCCACACACTGTTGACCCGCCTGCTGTACGCGGTGGGCCAGCCGCTGGTGTTCCGGGCCATGAAGGAGCGCATCGGCCTGCGGCGCTGCCGCCACGCGGGGTCGGGCGCGGCCGCGATCGCGCCCGAGGTGCTCGAGTTCTTCATCGGCATCGGCGTGCCGGTGTTCGAGCTGTACGGGATGACCGAGAACTCCGCGGTGGCCACATGCAACTTCGCGGGCCGGATGAAGCTGGGCACGGTGGGGGAGCCCTACTCCGACATCGGGCTGCGTATCGACGAGACGACCGGCGAGATCCAGACCAAGCATCCCGGCGTGTTCAAGGGCTACTGGAACAAGCCCACCAAGACCGCGGAGACCTTCACCTCCGACGGCTGGCTCATGACCGGCGACGTCGGGGTGTGGGTGGACGGCACCCACGTGAAGATCGTGGACCGCATCAAGCACATCATCATCACCTCCGGGGGCAAGAACATCTCCCCGTCGGAGATCGAGAACAGCCTCAAGACGTCGCCCTACGTCAAGGAGGCCATGGTCATCGGCGACGGCCGCAGGTACGTGACCGCCCTGATCGGCATCGAGCTCGAGACGGTGGGCGACTGGGCCCAGCGCAACAACATCCCGTACACCACCTACCGGGACCTGTCGGAGAAGGACGAGGTCGTGGCGCTGGTGTCGAAGGTAGTCGACGAGACCAACGCCAAGTTCGCCCGGGTCGAGCAGATCAAGAAGTTCAAGATGCTGCCCAAGGAGCTCGACCACGAGGACGGTGAGCTGACCGCCACCCAGAAGTTGAAGCGGAACGCCATGGAGGACATGTTCGGCGACCTGGTGGAGTCGATGTACTGATGGTCGCTCTCAGCGCGCGGCTCCAGACGGTCGACGTCCGCAAGGGCGCGCCCCTGGGATTCCTGGTCGGCGCGCTGGCGGCGTCACTGATCTTCGGGATGGTGCAACTGGCCAACGATCCCGCGCTGTTCTTCCAGACCCTCATGAAGTCTCTGGGGCTGGGCTCGGTATACGCGTTGATCGCCCTCGGATTCGTGCTCATCTTCAAGGCCACCCAGACCGTCAACTTCGCTCAGGGCGCCCTCGCAGCCACCGGAGCGCTGTTCGTGGCGTTCCTGGTGCAGGAGCGCAGTGTCTTCTCGGAGGGCCAGAGCTTCGTGGAGCGAGACGGTCACATTCCGTTCACCAGCTTCAGCAATCCGCTGAACGGTCTCGGTGGGCCGGACTGGCTGTACTGGTTCGTCAGCCTCATCGTGGCGATGGCCTTCGCGGCTGTAGTGGGTCTGATCGTTGAGCGGCTGGCGATACGGCCGATGATCGGCGAGCCGCTGTTCTCGGTCGCGGTGATCACTCTCGGCCTCGAGATCGTGTTCCGGGTGTTCAACAACGACGCAGTCGTGATCGAGCTCCGCCCGCTGGGCGTTCCCTGGGGACTGGACGGATTCACGGTGGGCGGCGCGTTCATCAACTGGAGCTTCGTGGCTGCCATCGTGGCAGCCACGCTCGCGTTCGTGGCCGTGTACTTCTTCTACCGGTCCCGCCTCGGGATAGCCATGCGGGCCGTCGCCTTCGACCAGGAGGCGGCGATGGCTCAGGGCATCAGCGTGGGCCGGGTCTTCGCGATCGCGTGGGCCGCGGGAGCGATCCTCGCCGCGATCGGCGGGATCTTCGCCACCCAGCCCCCGGTTGCGCAGACGATCTCGGTTGATCAGGAGACGGCCAACATTGCGTTCCGCGCCCTTCCCGCGGTGATCCTCGGCGGGCTCGACTCGGTGACCGGTGCGCTGCTGGGCGGGCTGATCGTCGGGGTGGCTGAGATCTACGCCGGCCAGTACGCCGCGGCCAACACGTCCTGGCTGGGAGCCGGGTATCCCCTGATCGTGCCGTACATCGTGATGATGATCGGTCTGCTGGTGCGGCCCTACGGGCTGTTCGGCACACCCGAGATCCAGAGGGTGTGAGGATGCTGCCCGACCAGCTCCTGAGAGGATCCTGACCGGTGCTCGGTCGTCCGCGGCTGTACACCGCCTACCGGCAGGAAGCGCAGATACTGCCGACGTGGACCCAGAAGGTGGTGTTCGCGCTCTTCGTGGTGATGCTGTTCCTGCTGCCGTTCGATCTGCCGGTTATCAGCCACATTCCGGTCGTGCGCTTCCTGGGCGACAGCGACTGGCTGCTCATCATGGCCAGGATGCTGGTGTTCGCCATCGCGGCCCTCGGCCTGAACCTGCTCAGCGGGGTGGGCGGGCAAGTGTCTCTGGGCCATGCCTTCTTCATGGGCGTCGGGGCTTGTGCCGGGGTCTACCTCGGCGGGACGAGCGGGGAGACGACCTGGGGCCACGCACTGCCGATCTGGATCTGGCTTCCGGGGGCGGGAATCGCCGCAGCCCTGGTCGGGGTGGCTGTCTCGCCGGTGGCGGTGAGGCTCCGAGGCCTTTACTTGGCCATCGTCACACTGGGGCTGGTCTTTCTCGGGATCCACTTCGGCAACACGAGTTGGGGTCGCAAGATCGCGGGTGCGCCGGGGTTGGGCCGGGAGTTCCCCGAACTCGATGTGAGGCTGTGGAAGGAGGAGAAGCCACTGCTCAACGTGAGCGATGACGGGCACTGGCTCTGGTTCGACGTGACCGACCTCCAGAAGCGGTACCTCTTCCTGCTGGTGCTCACGATTGTCTTCGCCGTAGTGGCCAAGAACCTGACCCGCACCCGAACCGGTCGTGCCCTGCAGGCCATCCGCGACCGCGACATAGCGGCCGAGGTCATGGGGGTGGCGGAGTTCCGCTACAAGCTCATCGCCTTCGCGGTCTCGTCGTTCTTCGCGGGCGTGTCCGGCGCGCTGTTCGCGGCACTGCTTCAGAGGCTGCTGGCCAACGAGTTCAACCTGTTCCTGTCGGTGGAGTTCATTGCCATCCTGCTGATAGGCGGTGCCGGCACGACCGCCGGCCCCTTGATCGGCAGCTTCTTCGTGGTGATGGTGCCCGAGTTCGTGAAGGCGTTCACTTCCTGGCTCGAAGACGCCGATGGCGGCGTTGCCGGCCTTGTCTCCCGGATCGTGCTGACTGAGGGTGGGGACTTCGGCCTTATAAACACTGCCATCCAGACGCCTGGCTGGACGCTGAGTGTGGACGCCTGGAACATCGTGCTGTTCGGCGCGCTCATCGTCGTGTTCCTCATTGCCGAGCCCCTCGGGATCTTCGGCATCTGGGTACGGATCCGCAACTACTGGAAGAGGTGGCCCTTCAGCTATTGAAATGCCACCTCCTTGAGGTCAAGATGTGAGCGCCATCCGGGTGCTCCTAACCCACAGAAGACAAACCTTGGAGGAGACCGTGAAACCAATGAGATGGATGCTCGCAGTGTTCTGTGCCCTGGCCCTGGTGGCCTCGGCATGCGGCGACGACGAGCCGGACACGACCGCAGCCGACGCAGCCGCGGCGGCTGAAGCGGAGAGGGCCGCGGCAGCCGAAGCGGATGCCGCGGCGGCTGAAGCGGAGAGGGCCGCGGCCCAGGCGGATGCCGACGCGGCCCAAGCTGCCGCCGATGAGGCCCAGGCGGCCGCTGATGAGGCTGCCGCGCGGTTGGCCGAAGCGGAGGCCGCGGCGGCGGAGGCAAGCGCCGAACAGCAGGCCGAGGCGCAGGCTGCGCTGGAAGCAGCCCAGGCTGAGGCGGAGGCGGCGGCCGCGGCTGCCGCAGAGGCTGAGGCTGAGGCGGAGGCGGCTGCGAGTGAGGCTGCCGCGGCCCAGGAGGCCCTCGCCGAGGCTGCAGGCGCGATAGCCCACGACATAGGCGTCGATGTTGAGAACAAGGTCATCCGGGTCGGCCTGAACACCGACCTGACCGGCATCTTCGCCCCGTTGACCACCAAGATCACCGACGGCCACGAGGCCTACTGGGAGTGGGTCAACGACAACGGCGGGATCCAGGGCTGGACGATCGAGCCGGTCGTGCTCGACAACGCCTACGACGTGCCCACCCACCTCGAGAACTACGAGGTCATGTCGGGTGACGGTCCTGAGAGCGTGGTGATGTTCAGCACCTCGACCGGCTCGCCCCACTCGGCGGCTACGGCCCAGTTGCTGATCGAGGACAACATGGCAGCCATACCGCTGTCGTGGTACTCGGGCTGGGCCGATCCGTCGATCGGCAGGAACCTGTTCGAGGTTCAGACCAACTACTGCATCGAGGCCATGAACGGCACCACCTACATGGCTGAGACCTACGGCGACAAGGTGGCCATCGCCACCTTCCCGGGCGACTACGGCGAGGATGCGGCCGAAGGCGTGAAGGTCGCGGCCGAGGCTCTGGGCCTGGACATCGTCTATGACGGCCAGGGTGCCGTCATACCCGGCGCAGACCAGACTCCGGTCATCACCGAGATCGTCAACTCCGGTGCCGACTGGGTGTGGGTCACGCTTAACCCCGGTCACACTGCGCAGATCATGGGTGGGGCGGCCCAGGCCGGCTTCGCCGGTCAGTGGATCGGCAGCGCGCCGAGCTGGAACCCGGCCCTGCTCAACACCGCGGTCGCTCCCGTAGCCGACGCCTTCTACACCCACTCCACCTACACGGTGCTGTGGGGCGTCGGTGAGGCCGAGGGCATGCAGGAGATGATCGACGTGATGCGCGAGTATCGCCCGGAGGCTCCGTTCGACGACTTCTACATCATCAGCTGGATCCAGGGCTATGTCGTTCACCAGATCCTCGATCAGGCCATCAGCAACGGCAACATCACCCGGGCCGGCGTCCTGGCCGCTGCCAACCAGATCACAGCCGACCTCAAGGGACTCGCCCCGGACCAGAGCTGGCGTGGCAACCCCAACGACAACGTCGTACGTGAGACCTATCTCTACGATGTCGACGCGTCGCTGTACACGCCGGGCGCCACCGTCCTGGACGAGGACGGCAACAGCGGCTACCGGCTGATCAAGGGGCCTTACGCCTCCGAGACAGCCATGAACTGGGAGTACGAGCCCTGCTTCGTGGCTTCCTGATCCACTAAGCCTTGCTGGCGGGGCGGCTCTGCATCGCAGGCCGCCCCGTCCGGGCTGCCCATACCAGGCTGCTGACAATGCTTGAAGTCGCCAATCTCGAGGTCGTCTACAACGAGGTTGTCCTGGTGCTGCGCGGTCTGTCCATAGAGGTGCCCGATGGCAGCATCGTGGCGCTGCTGGGGGCCAACGGCGCCGGCAAGACCACTGCGGTGCGAGCCGTCACGGGCCTCCTAGACCTCCACGAGGGCGACATCACCAAGGGCTCGGTCGTCTGGAACGGCACCGAGATCTCGAACCACAAGCCGTCGCGCATAGTGGAGGCCGGCATCACCCAGGTGATGGAGGGCCGCCGGATCTTCGCGGAACTCTCCGTGGAGGAGAACCTCAACGCGGGCGCCTTCACCGTCCGGGACCGCAAGCAGAACGGCGAGGCCTACGAGCGGGTGATGACCCTGTTCCCGCTCTTGAAGGGCAGGCGACGGGACACCGCCGGGTACCTGTCGGGCGGCGAGCAGCAGATGCTGGCCATCGGCCGGGCGCTGATGGCCGACCCGAAGCTGCTCATTCTCGATGAGCCTTCACTCGGGCTCGCGCCGATGCTCATCGAGCAGATCCGCGACATCATCGTCGACATCAACGCCCAGGGAACCAGCGTGCTGCTGATCGAGCAGAACGCGGTGATGGCCCTGTCCATCGCCCACTACGGCTACGTGATGGAGTCGGGCAAGGTGGTCATGGACGGCGATCCCTCCAAGCTGCTCGCCGACGAGGACGTGCAGGAGTTCTACCTGGGCCTGCGCGCCGAGGGCGAGCGCAAGTCGTTCCGCGACGTCAAGCACTACAAGCGCCGCAAGCGCTGGCTGTCATGAGCGACACGGCCGCCGATCGGGAGACCGGCACCGTTCCCCTGCTGCGGGTGGACGACATATCGCTGCGCTTCGGCGGGGTGACCGCAATCGACTCGGTGTCGTTCGAGGTCCGCGAGGGCGAGCTGTTCGCCATCATCGGGCCCAACGGCGCAGGCAAGACGTCGATCTTCAACTCGATCTCGCAGGTGTACCGGCCCCAGTCGGGCGACATCCGGTGGAAGGGGGTCTCCATCATGGGGACCCGTCCCGACCGGGTGGCCCAGCTCGGGGTGGCCCGCACGTTCCAGAACATCGAGTTGTTCTCCCACATGACCGTGCTCGACAACCTGCTGACCGGCCGCCACATCCGCATGACCGGATCGTTCCTCGCCGGCGCGGTGTGGGTGGGCAAGGCCAAGCGCGAGGAGATCGAGCATCGCCGCAGGGTGGAGGACATCATCGACTTCCTGGAGATCGAGGGCTGGCGCAAGCACCCGGTGGCCCTGCTGCCCTACGGCGTCCAGAAGCGGGTCGAGCTGGGACGGGCGCTGGCCATGGACCCCGAGCTGCTCATGCTGGACGAGCCGGTGGCCGGCATGAACCTCGAGGAGACCGAGGACATGGCCCGGTTCATCCTCGACATCCGCCGCGAGCTCGGCATCAGCCTGCTGATGGTGGAGCACGACATGGGGCTGGTCATGGACATCGCGGACCGGGTGATGGTCCTCGACTTCGGTCAGAGGATCTCCGAGGGTCCACCGGCCGAGGTCCAGCGAGACCCGCGGGTGATCGCGGCCTACCTGGGCAGCACCGACCTGGACGCTCCGGCGACCGGCTGAACAAACACCTCGATAGCCGTAGGATTCCGAGCATGGTCGAGTCCGTGATCGGCAGTGCGTCCCGCGCTCTGCTCGACGAGCGCCGCCAGCTAACCGCCGCTGAGGTCGCCGCGCTGGCTGCGGTCCAGGACGGGTCCGTGCCGTCGCTGGCCGCGCTGGCCCATGAGGTACGCCTGGCCTGGGCCGGACCGGTGGTGGAGGTGGAGGGCATCCTGTCGGCCAAGACCGGCGGATGCCCCGAGGACTGCCACTTCTGCAGCCAGTCGGCTGCGTTCGACACCCAGGTCAAGGCCACCCCGTTCCTCGACACCGCCGAGGTCCTGGCCGCGGCCCGCGAGACCGCGGCCATGGGGGCCAGCGAGTTCTGCATGGTGCTGGCCGTGCGGGGCCCGGACCGCCGCACCATGGACCGGCTCATCGAGCTGACGGCGCTGGTATCGGCCTCCACCGGCCTGAACGTGGCGGTGAGCGCCGGGATCCTCACCCGGGACCAGGCCTTCGAGCTCGCCGAGGCCGGGGTGCACCGCTACAACCACAACCTGGAGACCAGCCGCTCGTTCTTCGGCGAGGTCGTCACCACCCACAGCTTCGACGAGCGGGTCGACACCTGCGCCTACGTGCAGGAGGCCGGCATGGAGCTTTGCTGCGGCGTGCTGCTGGGCATGGGGGAGACCGTCGAGCAGCGCCTGGAGCTGATCGAGCAGGTACGGGCGGTGGAGCCCTGCGAGGTGCCCATCAACTTCCTGAACCCCCGCCCCGGAACGCCGCTGCAGATTCGCAAGCCCGTCGGCGCGCTGGAGGCCATCCGGTGGATCGCGCTGTTCCGGCTGGCCTTGCCGTCGGTGATCCTGCGCTACGCCGGCGGCCGGGAGATCACCCTCAGGGACCTGCAGGCCATGGGCATGACATCGGGCATCAACGCGCTGATCGTGGGCAACTACCTGACCACTCTGGGGCGGTCGCCCCAGCAGGACCTCGACATGCTCGCAGACTTGCGCATGCCCATCGGCAGCCTCTCGGCCGCGGTTTGAGCAGGACCGGCAGCTACTGCTGCGGCTGCGGCCGCCGCGAATGTGCGGGCTGCCTGCCCGAGTTGGATCCGCCCCGGTACTGCGACCGCTGCGGGGCCTGGCTGGCCACGTCGGTCACCCCCGCGAGATGGACGGCCCGCTGCCGCAACTGCGGCCCCGACTGAGGTAGGGGCCACGCGGATAGGCGAGGGCCTGTCGCGTCGCAGCGGTGTCATTCCCGCTCTTGTTCGCTTCGCTCACGGGCCGCCCGGGCCACGGCCTCGCTCCGTATGGGCCGCGTTGTCCCGCCTATTCGCTCGGCCTCTTTAGGCGCGTAGGACTTCGACCACCTCGTTGCAGGCGCCGCAGCGGTGCACGGCCCGGCACCGAGCCGGCCCGAACGGCGACTGCTCCACCAGAGCCGCTGCACCGCACCGGGGGCACTCGCTCGGCCTGCCGGGCAGAGCGACCGCCACCGTGAAGTCGCGAGCCATCACGGCCCGGGCGTGCGGGCTGAGCCTCGAGGTGTCCCAGGGCTCGGAACTGCGCCTCACCTCCACATCGGTGATGCCGTCCAGCGCCCCCACAGCTCCGGTGATCTCGGCCGAGATGACGTCGTGGGCCGGACAGCCGCTGAAGGTGGTGATCAACTCCACGGTGGCTCGGCCGCAGCTGACGGCGACATCGGCGATCATGCCCATGTCGATCACGCTGACGCCGGGATACTCGGGATCGTCCACCCCTCGCAGAGCCTCGATGATGTCGGTCGCGCCGGTTGTTCGAGCGTCGCCGGTCACATTCCCAACCCTACGGGCGTGGGAGTGCAGGCGCCGGCCCCCACCGGTCTGCGCTAGCGACCCGCAGAATCCAACCACTAGTGTCGCGAGGCATGTCGGTGGGGGCTGCGTCGGAGACTGGGCCGAGCGCAGCGGGCTGGAGGACCCTGCACCCGACGGGCTGGGTGGCGGTGGCGACGCTGCTGGCGGCCCTCGTCGCGCACCTCTTCATAGACACGCAGTACCTGATCGCCCACTTCGAGTGGTGGTGGTGGCCGCTGCTGGTGGGCTCGATCGCGATGTCGGCGTGGCACGCCGGCCTCAACCGTGTGCGGGTGTGGATCGAGGCCATCCCGAGCTACACCCTGCGGGTCACCATGGTCCTGGCCTGGGCCGTGTTCGTGCTGCAGTTCTTCAACGTGATCACGCGTTACAGCAACGAGTACGTCGAGCAGGACATCCTCATCGGCGAGGTTGTGAGCCTGGCCTGGCAGTGTTTCGGGCTCATGTTCCTGGTGGCCATGAACGTCGGGATCCGCGACGGGGTGAACCCGCGCATCGACTTCTGGTGGATCAACTTCTCCAACAAGACCAAGGCGGCCCTCGACTTCGCCATGCACACCGTGCTGTTGCTGCCGTTCGTGTTCATGAGCATCCGCATCCTGCAGAGCTATGTGGCCTCGTCGCTGGGCCGCAAGGCCGGCAGCGGCGAGTGGCCCGAGGGCTGGCGGGTCTGGCAGAGCTGGGAGCAGGCCGTCGACGCCGGGGGCCTGCCGGTGGGGCCGATCAAGGCGTTCCTGCTGATCGGGTTCGCGCTGTTCGGCCTGCAGCTGCTGGCCGAGGTCATCAAGACCGGGTTCGTCCTGATAGGCCGGGACGACTACGGCGCCATCGTGGAACGCGACACCCCCCAGCGGATCGAGTAGCCGGTGGTTGGCGTGCTGGCGTTGGAGACCATCCTCGGCGTGGACGCGGGCGTGTTCCTGGCCCTCACCATGTTCGGCGTCTTCATGCTCGTGATCCTGTCGGGATACAACGTGGCCTTCTCGTTCGCGTGCACCGCCATCGCCTTCGCGTTCCTGGGCGATCTGATCGGGGCGTTCGACTCGAACGCGCTCAGCGCGTTGCCGAGCCGCTGGTTCGTCGCGATCAGCGACCCGACGCTGCTGGCGGTGCCGCTGTTCGTCCTGATGGGAGCCATCCTCGAGCGCTCCGGGATGGCCGAGCGGCTCCTGAACGCCTTCGGGATGCTCATGGGCCGCCTGCGGGGCGGCGTGGCTGCCGCGGTGGTGGTGGTGGGCACCCTTCTGGCTGCGGCCACGGGCGTGGTGGCGGCCACCGTGATCGTGATGGGCCTGCTCTCGCTGCCGGCGATGGTGCGCCTCGGCTACGACAACAAGCTGTCCACCGGTGCCATCATCGCCTCGGGCACGCTGGCTCAGCTGCTGCCGCCCAGCATCGTGCTGATCCTGCTGGCCCAGCAGCTCGGTGTCGGCATCCTGGGGCTGTTCGCGGGGGCGCTGCTGCCCGGCCTGCTGCTGAGCGGGCTCTACGTCGCGTACGTCGTGATCCTGTCGTGGCTCAAGCCGTCGGTCGGGCCGGCAATGCCCGAGGAGCAGCGCACCCTTGCCGGCAACCCGTCCATGCGCACCAAGGTCATCATCGCGTTGATCCTGGGCGCGATGGTCGCAGGGGTGATGCTGCTGGCCAGTCTGGAAGTGTCGATGTACGCCGGGGTGGTCACCTTCGTGGTGACGATGGCCGTCCTGTGGCGGACCCGGATGCTGGCCGCGGAGCTGCTGATCGCCATCGTGCCCATGCTGGTTCTGATCCTCGGGGTGCTGGTCTCCATCTTCCAGGGGATAGCCACCCCGTCGGAGTCGGGCGCGGTGGGGGTGTTCGGGGCGCTGCTGCTGACTGCGTTGAACTGGTTGTTCGACCGCCTGCTGGTCCGGGAGGGCGCCACCCACATCACCCGGTCCGGATGGCGGCTCGACTGGCAGGCGGTGAAGGACGCGGCCCATTCCACTGCGAACGTGGTCGTGCTGGTGATGACACTGCTGTTCTGCTCGACCTTCTTCAGCCTGGTGTTCCAGCGACTCGGCGGCGCCGACCAGACCTCGGAGTGGCTGACCTCGATCGGGGGCGGCAAGTGGGGCTTCGTGATCATCGCCATGATCGCCGTGTTCCTGCTGGGCATCAACCTGGAGTTCATCGAGATCACCTTCATCGTGGTGCCCATATTCGTGCCCGCCATGGACTTCCTGGGGTTCACCCCCGATGAGAAGATCTGGTTCGCGGTGCTGATGGCCGTGAACCTCAACATGGCGTTCATCTCGCCGCCGGTCGGGTTCTCGCTGTTCTACCTGCAGAGCGTGGCGCCGCCGGAGGTCAAGACGGCCGACATCCACAAGGGCGCCTTCCCGTTCATGGGCCTGCAGGCGGTGGCCCTGGTCATCCTGGCCGTCTTCCCCGCCATCACCTACACCTCCATCGAGACGTTCCGGTTCGGTTGACGCCGGGCCCGGTACCGGTGGCCGCGCCGCGCCTCGAAAGGGACGGCGCGCGCCGGCCGCCGGCTGCCGGGTTCCTCTCGACAGGCCGCCAGACGCTGGTGTATTGTCACGGCCTCGCCGGTGACGCCGGCCGGGATTCCGTTCCCGAACAGCCGGCCATCGGCGGCGCAATAGTCAACTAGGGAGGGATTCACGTGACTCAGGAAGCAACCTCGTCCCAGACCGAGGGTTCGGCTGTCGACCTGATCCTCGACGAGGCGGACACTTCGAGCCTGGCCAGACGGGGGTTCATCAAGGGAGGCCTCGGTGTAGCCGGATTCGCGGCCGCCTCGGCGATCCTCGCCGCGTGCGGCGATGACGAGGCTCCCGCGCCGGCGGCGGCTCCGGACGGCGACGACGCCCCGACCACCACCGCCGCGCCGACCACAACGGCCAGCGACACGGTGGCCGTGACCGCCCAGGGGCCCGAGATCGAGTGGGAGATGGCCACCAGTTGGCCCACCGCGCTGGTGACGCTGTTCGGCTCGGCCCAGTTCTTCGCCGAGAAGGTGAGCGAGCTGACCGGCGGTCGCTTCAGGATCAACGCCCGCCCCGCGGGCGAGATCGTCGGCGGCCTCGAGGTGCTCCCCGCGGTGCGCGACGGCGGCGCTCAGGCCGGCCACACTGCGTCCTACTACTACGTGGGCCTCAGTCCCGTGCAGCAGTTCGGCACTGCGGTGCCCTTCGGCCTCACCCAGCGCCAGCAGAACGCCTGGCTGTACCAGGGCGGCGGCATCGAGACACTCAACGAGTTCTACGCGGAGGAGCACGGGACCATCTCGTTCCCCGCGGGCGCGACCGGCTGCCAGATGGGCGGCTGGTTCACCAAGGAGCTCAACTCGGTCGACGACCTCAACGGCCTCAAGATGCGCATCCCCGGCCTCGCGGGCCGGGTCCTCGAGAATCTCGGCGGCGAGCAGGTCACGCTGGCCGGCGGTGAGATCCTCCAGGCGATCCAGACCGGCGCCATCGACGGTGCCGAGTTCGTGGGCCCGACCGACGACCTGATCCTGGGCCTCGACCAGTTCCAGGGCGACCTGTACTACTACCACCCCGGGTGGTGGGAGCCCGGCACCGCGGTCGAGGTCCAGTTCAGCCTCGACCTGTGGAACGATCTGCCCCCGGAGTACCAGGCCGCCATCCAGGCCGCCGCGGCGTACGCCAACATGAACACCATGGCGACCTACGACGTGCTCAACCAGAGGGATCTGCAGACCATCAAGGGGTTCGCCCAGATCCGCGAGTTCCCGGCCGAGTTGATGGCCGCGTTCAAGGCCGAGACCGAGAACGTGCTCGACAGCGTGGCGGCCGACGACGAGAACTTCGCAAGGATCCTCGGGCCGTGGCGCGAGTTCCGCGCCGGCATCTCGGAGTGGCACGGTCTGGCCGAGCGGTCGTTCCTCGACCAGCAGACACAGGTCTGACACCCGGCTTGCAGCTCCGGGGCCCGGACCTCCGGGTCCGCCCCGGAGCCTGAGCCGACCGCTGCCCAACAATCCGCGGCACACTACGCGGCGTGTCGAGTACGGGCAGTCCTTCGCAGTCGGCTGGAGAGCGGCGCGCTGACGCGGCCGGGAGCAAGCTGCCCAACGCCCCGAAGTTCCGCACCGATCGGAGCCATTACCGGGCTGCGCTCGAGCAGTGGATGCGGCAGGCGCTTCCCGCCAGGCACGACCTCACCGTGACCGACATCGAGATCCCGGTCAGCACCGGCTTCTCGAACGAGACGGTGATCCTCGAGACCGCCTGGACCGAGGGCGGCGCTGAACGCGGGGAGCGCTACGCGGTGCGCATCGAGCCCGCCGACGGCGGGATGTTCCCGCCCCAGACGCCCCAGTGCACGGTGTCGGTGGAGCTCCAGTACCGGGCCATGAAGGCGGTGGCGGATGCAGGGGTGGCGCCGGTTCCGCCGCTGCTCGGCTACGAAGCGGATCCGGCGGTGCTGGGAGCGCCCTTCTTCGTGATGGGCTTCGTGGCTGGACGCATCCCCGCCGATGTGCCCCGCTACACCGAGGCGGGCTTCGTGGTGGATGAGGCGACGCCGGCGCAGCGGCGCCGGATGGTGCTGTCGGCCATCGAGGTCATCGCCGGGATCCACCGCCTGGACTGGCGCGGCGCGGGCTTGGAGTGGCTGGACCCGAGCGGGACCGGCGAGCCGACGACCGCGCTGCAGATCGAGCTTTACCGCAACCACGTGCGGTCCGAGCTCGCGGGCCGGGAGCACCCGATCCTGTACGCCGCGCTCGACTGGCTGGGTGCCAACGACCCCGGCGACGAGCGGGTCGGGCTGACATGGGGCGACGCCCGGCTCGGCAACATGATCCTGCAGGACTACCGCACCGCGGCGGTGCTCGACTGGGAGGTGTGCGCGCTCAGCCCCACCGAGGCCGACATGGGCTGGTGGCTGATGTTCGATCGGATGTCGTTCGACGACATGGGCATCGACCGGCTCGAGGGCTACCCGACGCGGGACGAGATGACCGCCCACTACGAGCAGGTCTCAGGACGCGCCGTCCGGAACCCGCACTACTGGGAGGTGTTCGGGGCCATGCGCTTCTGCACGATCTTCATCCGTCTCGGTGATCGCCTCACTGCGGCCGGATTCGTGCCCCCCGAGCGGAACCCCGCGGTGGGCAACCAGGTGACCGTCGCGCTGGCCGCCCTGCTCGGCATCGACAACCCCACCCCCGACCTGCTGGCCCGCTGAGAGGCCGAGCGAAATGGGTGAGCGATTCCGGTCCATACGGCGCGAGGCCGTGGCCCGAGCGGCCCGTGAGCGCAGCGAACAAGAGCGGGAATGACCGCGTGGGAACGCGACAGGCTCTCACCGATCTGCGCGCCCGCTGAGGGGCTGCCCGCCGGCTAGGTGCCGAAGTCGTCGGGGACGTGGATGGGCATGTCGGTCTTGGCCCATTGCTTGACGGTGTCGGCCACCTGGGAGGCCTCCGCCGGCGGCAGGGTGGCCACTATGGAGCGGCCCAGCGCCTCGAACACCGGGATCTCGTCGTCGTCGAGGGCTCGCATCGGCACCTTGCGGGCCATGGCCGCGTCGAGGGCCGGGGCCAGACGCTCCAGCTTGGCCCGGTCCCGCTCGGACTCGCCGTCGGCGAACTCGCCCATCACGTCGGCCGCGAACAGCTCCAGAGTCTCGCAGATGTGGTCGTGGCGGTTGTTGCCCCCCTGCTGGATGAAGATGACCTGGTCGACGCCGGCCTCGGCGAATCCTCGAAGGTGGGTGCGGACCTGCTCGGGGGTGCCGATGCCGCTCTGCTCGCCCCGGTCCTCGATCGTGGGCCTGGCCTTGAGGTAGTCGGCCCAGATGTCGGTGCGGCCCGGCTTGTGCCGGCCGAAGATGTAGTGGTGTCCGAGTCCGTAGCCGAAGAACTGGAACCCGTCGAGGCCCCGGCGTCTGGCCTCGGTGGCGTCGGGATGCACTGACAGTCCGGTGACCATGGCGATGTTGGGGTTGACCGCGTGGCCGATGGGCACGCACTCGGTCTCCAGGATCCGGTAGTAGTCCTGCACCCAGGTGGCCGCGTCCTGCGGGTCGACGAACGAGAAGGTGAGAGCGCCCATTCCCAGCCTGGCTGCCAGCTTGATGGTCTCCCGGTTCGAGCAGGCCACCCACAGCGGGGGGTGCGGCTTCTGCACCGGTTTCGGGACCACGTTGCGGCACGGCATCGAGAAGTACTCGCCGTCGAAGCCCGGGTAGGGGTCCATGGCCATCATGTTGCAGCACTGCTCGACGGACTCCTGCCAGGCCGGGCGCTTGTCGTCGACGGGGACTCCGAACCCGCCGAGTTCCAGGATGGACGACGACTCGCCGGTGCCGAAGTCGACCCGGCCGCCCGACACCAGGTCGAGGGTGGCGATCCGCTCGGCGACGCGGGCCGGATGGTTGTAGCCGGGGGGCATCAGCACGATGCCGTGACCGAGCCGGATCCTGGTGGTGCGCTGGCTGCACGCGGCCAGGAACACCTCGGGCGCGGACGAGTGCGAGTACTCCTCGAGGAAATGGTGCTCCACCTCCCAGGCGTAGTCGAAGCCGAGCCTGTCGGCCAGCTCCACCTGCTCGAGCGCCTCGTTGAACAGTTGCTGCTCGTCGCCGTCGTGCCAGGGCCGGGGGAGCTGGTGCTCGTAGAAGATTCCGAACTTCACGGCCGTGACCCTAGAGGCCGAGCGGACAGGCACGCGAATCTTGCCCGTACGGGCGAGGCCGTGGCCCGAGCGGCCCGTGAGCGCAGCGAACAAGAGCGGGAATGACACCGCCACGCCCACGACCGGTTCTCACCCATCCGCGTGGCCCCCTACACGGCGTCGGGGGTAGACGATGCTGAACAGCGCGAGGTTGCAGAAGTAGCTGCACGCGCACAGTATCCACACCGTCTGGAAGGCAGCCAGCTCAGCGGCGGGGCCGGCCGGCTGACCGATGAGGGCGAACGCGACCGCGATGGAGAACGCGACCGAGAGCTGGAAGAAGGTGGTGCGACCAGCGGTGGCCATCGCGTAGCGCTCCGGCGGAATGTCGCTTAGCGCGGCCCCCACCAGCTGCGAGAATCCGGTCCCGGCCGATACTCCTACCAGCACCGTGGCTATGAGCAGCCGGCCCAGCGAGGGCTCGGTCGAGATGGTGAACACGAGCCATAGCAGTCCGGCGACCCCGCAGATCGATCCCACCGTGAGCAGGGGGGCGTTGCCTACCCGGTCGGCGATGCGCCCGGCTTGCGGCGCAACCAGGAACGACACCAGCGGGCCCACCGAATACGCGAGGCCGGTCTCGAGCGCCGACCACCCCCAGACCTCCTGGATGAACGACGGCAGCGGTATCAATAGGGCGAAGAATCCGAGCGCGAAGAACAGCGAGCCGACGTTGCCGAGCACGAAGGAGCGAATACGGAGCAGTTCGAGGTCGAACAGCGGCGCGGGATGCCGCTTGCTCCGCCATGCGAACACCGCCACCAGCAGGGCGCCGACCGCGAAGGAGCCGATGGTGGGCACGGTTCCCCAGCCCCAGGACTCGCCCTGGACGATGCCGAGGATGACCGCACCCACACCCACCGACGCCAGCGGCACACCGATCACGTCCACCCGGGCCTCGGGCACGTCGCCGGACCCGAGCGGCCCGCGAGCGGAGCGAGCAGGAGACAGGGTGCTCTCGGACAGTACCCGGGCGCCCACCACCAGCGCGGTCAGGGCCACCGGCACGTTGACATAGAACACCGCTCGCCAGCCGAAGGCCGCGATGAGCACCGCGCCGAGTGCCGGCCCCACGGCCGCGGCCAGGCCACCGGTGGCGCCCCATGTGCCGATGGCGGTCTGGTGACGGCTCCGGGGAAAGGCATCGAGCAGCAGGGCCAGGCCGGCCGGGTACTGCATGGAGCCGCCCACGGCCTGCAGGACCCGCGCCGCGATCAGCATCCCGATGCTGGTCGACGCGCCGGCAGCCACCGAGCCCAGCGCGAAGAGCAGCAGACCGAGCAGGAAGACGCGCTTGCGGCCGTACCGGTCGGCCAGCCAGCCCGACAGCAGCAGCAGCGCCGCCACGACGATGGAATAAGTGTTCACCACCCATGACAGCGCTGCCGGTGCCGCGCCCAGAGACGAGCGGATCTCAGGCAGTGCCAGCGCGATGATCGTGAGCTCCATGGCCACCATGAACACCGCGGCCGCCACCGCGGCGAGCGTCAGCCAGGCCGACCGCGGCACGCGTTCCATCGCAGCCACTCTAAGAGGCCGAGCGGATAGGCAGGACAAGGCGGCTCCCGGAGCCGATCCGGGGAATACTCTAATCTTAGGAAAGAACCTCTACTGTGATTAGACATGTCGCTGTCGCCGCGCTATGGTTGAATCCGATTCAGGGCATAGTGGCGAGGCTTGTACCCGTAGCGCTACGGTTTCGCCGCACGCACAACCAGCCCGATAGGGGGAAAAATGGCCACTGATCTTGAGAGATTCGTCGAGGCAGACGGACGCGAGGAGCAGATCCGAGAGGTGGAGGCCCGTATCGAGGCCGACGACATCCGGTACCTGTACTGCCAGTTCGTCTCGGTGACGGGGCGGATCATGGGCAAGGGCATCCCGGCCAAGCACTTCGGCATGATCGCCCGCAAGGGCTTCCAGCTTGTGTACGGCTCCACCGCCAACCTCTTCATAGACCGCCACGGCAACTACATCGGCTACGGCCCCGAGGCCCGCGAGCTCGTCGGCATCGGCGAACCCGAGACGTTCATGCCCCTCCCCTGGGACTCCAGGACGGCCCGGGTGTGGTGCACGCTCTTCCGGGGCCGTGAGGAGGAGGTCGACGGGGGCGCGTACCTCACCTCGGACTGCCGCGGCAACCTCCGGCGGCTCCACGCCGCCTTCGAGGCCAAGCACGGGCTGCACCTGCGGGCCGGCTGCGAGCCCGAGATGATGTGGCTCAAGGCCGACGCCGACGGCAAGCCCACCGTCGAGGGCATGACCAAGCCCAACTGCTACCACATCGACCAGTTCGCCGAGCTCCAGCCGCTGATCCACAGGGTGATCGAGTACTGCGAGGCCATGGGCCTGGACATGATCCAGGGCGACCACGAGGACGCCCCCGGCCAGCTGGAGCTGAACTTCAACTTCGACCGGGCCGAGCTCACGGCCGACCGGCTCACCACCTACCGCCAGGTCTGCAAGCAGGTGGGCCGCGAGCTGGGGGCCTTCCCCTGCTTCATGCCCAAGCCGTTCATGGGCGTCTCCGCCAACGGCTGCCACCACAACATCTCGCTGTGGGACTCCGACGGCAACAACAAGTTCATGCCCGAGGGCGACAACCCGCAGCTGCCCGGCCCCATCGGCATGAAGGCCATCGGCGGGATCCTCGAGCACGTGCGGGCCCTGACGTGCCTCACCTCGCCGACGGTCAACTCCTACCGGCGTCTGTGGGACACCGGCTTCTGGGCGCCGGTCTTCGCGGACTGGGGCTTCCAGAACCGCACCACCGCCCTGCGGGTCAGCGCCCCGGGCCGGTTCGAGTACCGCTCGGTGGACAGCGCGGTCAACCCGCACCTGTCGTTCGCGGGGCTGCTGCAGGCCATGGACGACGGCCTCGACCGCGGCCTCGACCCGGGCGAGCCCGAGGAGCGCAACATCTACGAGGCCATGGAGGCCGGCAAGCCCGTCCAGAAGATCCCGCTCACGCTCGGTGAGGCCCTGGAGGCCCTGCGCAACGACGAGGTCGTCATGGGGGCCCTGCCGGGCGAGATGAGCAACGTGTTCTTCCACTACAAGAACGACGAGTGGGAGCGGTTCCTGGCCAGCGTGTCGGATTGGGACGTGGAGGAGTACCTGGACGTCCTGCCCTGACGGCCGAAGAACCAGCAAAGGGAACTCAACACACCTTCAACAAGGGGGTAGCAACATGTGCGGCATAGCCGGCGTGATCCACCGGGACGGCACGGCCGACGTCGGAGCCGAGCTCACGGCCATGCTCCAGTCGATGAAGCACCGCGGGCCGGACTCCACCGGCTACGCGGTGTACGGACCGGCCGACGACCTGGTCGTGATCCGGTTCGTGTTGGCTGAGCCGCTGAAGAGCACCGGCTTCGGGATGGAGGAGCGCCTGGAGCGCAACCGGGCCGAGGTCGAGAGCCGCCTGGCCAAGATCGGCGCCGAGGTGGCCACCGTCACCAGCGACACCGGCTACGCCTTCCGGGCGACCATCCGCTACGGCGGCGACCTCAAGGCCCTGGCCGACTATCTCGAGGACGTCCCCGGCTGCGAGGTCCTGTCGCTGGGCAGCTCGCTGGAGATCATCAAGGATCTCGGCGACGCCGAGACCGTCAGCGGCCAGTACGACCTGGGGTCCTTCCGGGGCACCCACGGGATCGGCCATGTGCGCATGGCCACCGAGTCCGAGGTCGATCTGGCCAGCGCCCACCCCTACTGGGCCTACCCGTTCGCGGACGTGGCCGTGGTCCACAACGGCCAGCTCACCAACTACCACCAGTGGCGCCGGCGCCTGGAGCAGCACGGACACCGCTTCCAGAGCGAGTGCGACTCAGAGATCATCGCGGTGTACCTGGCCGAGTACATGTCGCGGGGCCTGTCGCTGGAGACGGCCATGAAGCACAGCCTCGACGATCTCGACGGCGTCTTCACCTATGTGTGCGTCACCGGCAACGAGCTCGGCATCGCCAAGGACGAGATGGCGGCCAAGCCGCTGGTGCTGTTCGAGTCCGATCCGCTCGTGGCCGTGGCCACCGAGGAAGCCGCCATCCGGGCGCTGGTCAAGCGCGAGGTCGAGACCCGCGACCCCTACGAGCGAGAGGTGCTGGTGTGGCAGGTCTGAGCCCCGCCGACCGCAACCGGAGAAGGAGGCAGTAATGCCAGGTTCAGGGTCGCGCAGCGGCGTCAGCTATGACGCCCGGGGGCTGGTCGAGCCCCATGCCGACATGCCCGACAACATCGAGGTCGACGGGAGCAGGGCCCGGTTCGACGCCACCGATCTGACGATCCGCCAGATCAACATGGCCCTGCGCCGACTCATCTACAACGACGGCATCACCGATGTGACGGTGCTGAACCCCTCGTCGAAGCACTCGCTGGCGGTAGGGATCCTCAAGCGCTGCCGCATCCACTTCGAGGGCAGCCCCGGCTGGTTCGCCTGCGGCCTCATCGACGGTCCCGAGGTGACCATCAACGGCCGGGTGGGCTGGTCGGTGGCCGAGAACATGATGTCGGGCGTGGTCATGATCGAGCGCAGCGCAGGCTCCCTCACCGGGGCCGCCATCCGCGGCGGCGACCTGATCATCAAGGGCGACGTCGGGGCTCGCACCGGCATCGACCAGAAGGGCGGCACCATCATCGTCACCGGCGACGTCGGGATCAACACCGGGTTCATGATGCAGCGGGGACGCCAGATCATCTGCGTCAACGCCGGCATGAACCTCGGCGACTCCATGTACGACGGCGCCATCTACGTGGGCGGGAAGGTCCGCTCCCTCGGCGTCGACTGCGTGCCGGGCGACTGGACCGAGGCCGACACCGAGTTGATCGAGCGCAAGTTCCGGATCCACGGGCTCGGCGACCCGCCCGAGTTCCAGAAGTTCGTGTGCGGCAAGCAGCTCCACAACTACGACGCTCTCGAGCCGTCCGAGCGCAAGCTCGTCATTCACTAACCAGGGGGGATCGGCTATGTCCGAAGTCAACAAGAGCACCGATGTTCTCGGCAAAAGCCGGATCTTCACACCTGAGGTCATCAACGACATCCATGTGAAGTCCGAGCTGGGCCGCTACCGGATGCGGGGCTTCTCGATCTTCAAGAAGATCCCCCACTGGGACGAGCTGGTGTTCCTTCCCGGAACGCTCACCCGGTTCGTGATCGAGGGCTACCGAGAGAAGTGCGAGACCAAGACGGTGATCGGCTCGCGGTTCGCGGAGAAGCCCCTGGAGCTGGACATCCCGGTCTACATCACCGGCATGAGCTTCGGCGCGCTGTCGCTGGAGGCCAAGATGGCCCTGGCCAAGGGCGCCTCAATGGCCGGGACGGCCACCTGCTCGGGTGAGGGCGGGATGATCCCGCCGGAGCGGGACCTGTCCACCAAGTGGTACTACCAGATAATCCAGAGCCGCTACGGCTTCAACCCCCACCACCTGATGCTGGCCGACGCGGTGGAATTCTTCATCGGTCAGGGCTGCAAGGTCGGTCTCGGGGGACACCTCATGGGCCAGAAGGTCACCGAGCAGGTGGCCGAGATGCGCTCGCTGCCGGCGGGCATCGACCAGCGCTCACCGGCCCGCCACCCCGACTGGCTCGGCCCCGACGACCTGTCGCTGAAGATCCAGGAGGTGCGGGAGGCCACCGACTACCAGATCCCGATCCAACTCAAGCTGGGCTCCGCCCGGGTGTATGACGATGTGCGCATGGCCGCCAAGTGCGGCCCCGACGTGATCTACCTCGACGGGGCCGAGGGCGGCACCGGCGCCGGCCCCCACCTGGCCACCGAGGAGACCGGCATCCCGCTGATGGCGGCCATCCCCGAGGCCCGGCGGGCCCTCGAGGACGTCGGCCTGGCCGACGACATCGACCTCGTGGTGGCGGGCGGCATCCGCAACGGCGGCGACGTGGCCAAGTGCCTGGCCCTGGGGGCCAACGCGGTGGCGCTGGGCACGGCCGCGCTGATGGCGCTCAACTGCAACAAGGAGATCCCCGGCGTCACCGACTACGAGGGCACCATCGGGGTGCCGGCGGGCGAGTGCTACCACTGCCACACCGGCCGCTGCCCGGTGGGCGTGGCCACCCAGGACGTGGAACTGCGCAAGCGGCTCGACGTCGACGAGGCCGCCCTGCGGGTCTACAACTTCCTGATCACCCTCACCATGGAAGTGCAGATGCTGGCCCGGGCCTGCGGCAAGACCGACATCCACTCGCTGGAGCCCGAGGATCTGGCCGCTCTCACCCACGAGGCGGCCGCCATGGCCAAGGTGCCTCTGGCGGGGACCAACTACATTCCCGGCGTCACCGAGGAGCGCACGCTCGCCGAGATCCGGGACCTGTTCGACAAGCACGTGATCGACGGAGGGCTGTGAGCATGGCCGGATCGGCGAGCAGGGGCGAGAATCCCCAAGAGACGCGCACGGTTGCCATCGATGCCGAGGTGCTGGCCGGCAAGCGCTTCCCGTACCAGGAGGACATGTCGCTGGTGGAGGACATCGATCTGCTGGCGGCCACCCCCGGGCCCGACATCAACTGGCTCGAGGACATCACCCTTCTGGAGGAGGACGGCGTGCCGGCGGTGTTCGATCGCTACTCGAACTCGTTCCTGAAGATCTACTTCCCGATACCCGAGGGCCGCGAGGACGAGATCGCCCGCAAGGTGCTGATCAGGCACCTCACCGACGGCAACTCCTACGGGATCACCCTCAAGGACATCCACTGCAAGTTCCCCCAGGTGGAGCTGGGCCCGTGGGTGGAGGACTCCAGGATCGTGGGCACCGACTGGAAGCAGCCGGTGCTCGAGGGATGGACGGCCCCCGCCGGCCACTGAGCCACCGGCTGGGGTCGAACGGACAAGGAGGGCAAGGACCATGGGACTTCCCACCGCGGCGCGCTATGTGATCATCGGCGCCGGCATCCACGGCCTGTCCACTGCCTGGAACCTGGCCCGCGACCTGAGGTCGTCGGGTCGGGGGTCGGGCGGCGATGTGGTCGTGATCGACAAGACCGGCGTGGGCGCAGGCGCCTCGGGAATCGCTTGCGGCGTCGTTCGCAACAACTACTTCCAGCCGGCCATGCGCGAGCTGATGTCCCATTGCGTGGATGTCTGGGAGAGCGACCCGGAGGCCTTCTCCTATCACCCGGTCGGCTACATGCAGATCAGCCACGAGGCCATGCGGGCCGACGTGGCCTCGATCCACGAGCAGCAGCAGGCCATCGGATACTCCTCCACATTCGTCGAGGGCGCCGCGGCGTCGGCGGCCTACATGCGGGGCATCTTCGACGACTGGCAGGCCCAGGGCATCACCAGCGTGCTGCACGAGCACCGCGGCGGCTACGCCAACAACATGGCGTCGCTCAAGGGGCTGCTTCAGAAGGCCGAGGCCCAGGGCGTGGCCGTGGTCGGTGGCGTGACCGTGACCGGGTTCGACCGGGACGCTTCCGGTGCCGTCACGGCGGTGCTGACCGATCAGGGCCCCGTGGCCTGCGAGCAGGTCGTGGTGGCGGTGGGACCGTGGGTCCAGCAGATCTGGGCCATGCTCGACCTGCCGTTCGACGTGGACGTCCTCGGCGGCGACGGGCGCCTGCACCGCCGGCCCACCTGGACCTACATGTGCCTCCAGGAGGGCACGCTCGGCGTCGATCCCGGCTTCCTGACCGACAACGACGGCAACATGCCGCCCGTGGTCCACGTCGACACCGACGCTCCCCTCTATGACGAACAGGGGTTCGTGACCGAGGGCCCGTGGGGCATCTACTACAAGCCGGACTTCAGCTTCGGCGGCGTGCAGGGGGGGTACGTGCCCTACGTCGTGGACAAGCCGGCGGACGAGGTGGCCGTCGACCCCTACGGGCCCGACTCGCCGGACTTCATCGTGGGCGCCGAGTTCTACCGGACGTGGACCGCGGCGCTGGCCCACTGCCATAAGCGCTTCGAGGGCAAGTCGCACCTCATGAGCACCGAGCCATCGGGCGGGATCGGCAGCTTCTCGCCCGACAACTTCCCGGTGTTCGACACGTTCTGCGACAACGCCTACTTCATCGCCGACTCCAACCACGGCTACAAGATGATCGGTGTCGGGTCGCTGGTGGCCAGGGAGCTGCTGGGCGAGCCCCAGGCCCTCCTCGAGCCGTTCCGCTGGTCGCGCTACGCCGAGGGCCGGCTGCACCCGGTGAGCAACTCGCCCTACCCCTGGAGCTAATAGCGCGGATGAGCGAGGGGGGCCGTACGATTTGAGTATTGCTCCCCTAGTAGTACCCACTGACTACGTCGACTCGTACGAGCGCGGTCGGGCTGCCGATCCCGAGAGGGCTCGCAACTACATCGTCCATACGATGGTCGCTGATCCGGTGTGCGACGAGATGATGGCACAGCTCGCCGCGGTCCCGACCAAGGACGCGGACCGGTTCATAACGGCAGCCATCGAGAATCCCGAGGACCCGGCGCTGTCGGATGCCCCGGACGCGGTGCATGCCTTCGTCGAGGAACTGGAGACGGTGCCCGACTGGGTCGACTACAAGGAGTTCGCCGGCGGGATCCGCGCCTTCCACCGGGACTCGTCGACGTGTCTGGCCGCGATGCTCGGAGGCGTGCTCGTCGAGGGGTTCTCGACCACCATCGCCAAGTCCTTCTTCATCACCGGCAGGCTGCGCGACCAGGGGGTCAGGCGCCTGCGCCAGAACAACCGCCACATGATCGAGATACTGCTTCCGGGTGGCTTGGAGATGCGCGGCGACGGCTGGAGGCTGTCGGTGCGGATCCGGCTGGTGCACGCCAAGGTGAGGCAGCTGTTCAATGACTCCAGTGAGTGGGACAGCGGCGCACAGGGAGTGCCCCTCAGCGCGGCTCAGGTCGGCTATGCGCTGACCGCCTTCTCGGCGAGGATGCTGCAGCACATGAAGAGCCTCGGCGCCACCTACAACGAAGCGGAGCGCGACGGCTTCATGGCGGTCTGGCGGTACTCGGGCCACCTGATGGGGATCCCCGAGCCGATCTGATGCGCAACTACGACGACGCCCTGGAGCTCTTCAGGATCGGCGGGCTGTGCGAGCCCGATCCGGGGATGGAGTCGGTCGTCCTGGCCAACTCGCTGGTCAACTCCGCTCCGGTGGTCGCGGGAATCACCGATCCGCATGCTCGCCGCAAGCTCGCCAAGTACATCTTCCTGGTGTCGCGGGCCATGATCGGCAACCCGATGGCCGACCAGCTCCAGTATCCGCCCAATCGCACCTTCGGAGTGCTGCCGTGGTTCCGGATGCAGCGGCGCTACCACCATTTCATAAAGAAGCGTCTCCCGAGACTGAGCCGCCAGACGAACTTCACCGCGTTCAACACGCTGCTCGACGTGTCCGCCCTGCAGGAACTGGGCATCGAGTACAGGCTGCCCGACCACATCTACGCCGAGGAGTCCCGGCAGTGGTGAGCCGGCACGGCGGCGGCATCGACTGATGTATACCTCGCTGGCGAGGTGGTGCTTCCGGCATCCGTGGCGCGGGCTCGTCGCGTGGCTGCTGGTGCTGGTCGCGGTGCTGGGCGTCTCCGGGAACCTCGGGGAGGCCTACAGCGGCGATCTGGCCATAGCCGGCACCGAGAGCCACAACGGCAACACCATCCTCGAGCGACACTTCTCCGGCGCCGGCGCCGGACCCGCCGGCACCATCGTGTTCCGGGCCGAGCAGGGAGTCGACGATCCTGCTGTGCGAGCCGCGATGAGCGAGCTGTTCGATCGGGTGAGGGCGCTCCCCGAGACCGATCTGATCTCGCCCTACGACCCTCTGGTCGGCCCGTTGCGCATCGCGGCCGACGGCCCGGAGGCGGGCCGGATCGCCTACGCCGACGTGAGCCTCCCGGTCGGCACCAGCGGAACAGAGGCCCAGGACATGGGCCGGACCATCGAAGGACTGATCGACGAGCTGGAACTGCGATCCATCGCGGGTCTCGAGGTCGAGGTGGGCGGGGTCTGGTTCGCCGAGCTGAGACCGCCCGAGTCGGAGGCCATCGGGCTGGCCTTCGCGATCTTCGTGCTGATCGCGGTGCTGGGATCGGTGGTGGCCATGGGCGCCACCGTGGCTGCGGCCCTGGTGACCGTCGGGATCGGGGCGTCGGCCATCATCGCCTTCAGCAACTTCATGACCGTGCCGGACTTCGCGCCGGCTATCGGCTTGATGATCGGGCTGGGGGTGGGCATCGACTACGCCCTGTTCATCATCACCCGCTACCGGGACGCCCTGAACGAGGGCCATGGGCGGGAGCAGGCCCTGGTGCTGGCGCTCGACTCGGCCGGCCGGTCCGTCATCTTCGCGGGCGCGACCGTCGTGGTGTCGCTGCTGGGGATGCTGTTCATCGGAATCCCGTTCGTGACCGGATTCGGCGTCGCCGCCGCGTCGACGGTGCTGGTGGTGATGGTCGGGTCGATCACGCTGCTGCCCTCGCTCATCACCCTGCTGGGGGATCGGATGACCGTCACCCGGGTCCGGGGCATGGTCGCGGCGGTCCTGTTCAGCGTGGCCCTGTTCGGATTCGGGGCCGGCATCGAGCCTCTGCTCGGCGCCGTGCCGGTCGCGGTGATAGTGCTGCTGGCCGGACTCTTCGGGGGGGACCGGAACCCGCTGCGAAGGCAGCGGCAGCCGCGCCGGGTCCGGCCGCTGCGGGAGACGGGGTGGTACCGGCTCAGCCGGACCGTGCAGGCCCGGCCCTGGATGTTCGCGGTCGGAGGCACCCTGCTCCTGCTCCTGCTGGCCGCTCCGGTACTGGTGCTGCGGTTCGGCTTCGCGGATGAGAGCAACTACTCCGCCGATACCACCACCCGCAAGGCCTATGACCTGCTCGTCGACGGCTTCGGGGTGGGCGCCAACGGCCCGCTGCTGGTGGTGGCCGAGGTGTCGGGAAGCTCTCAGATGGCAGAGCTGGCTGGCCTGGCCGAGGCCATCAGGGCCACCGACGGGGTCGCGTTCGTCAGCCCGACGATCCCCAACAGCCCCCTGGCGCCGACCGCGGCCGCGATCGAGGTCCGGCCGACCACCGGGCCCCAGGCCGCCGAGACAGAGGCTCTCGTCGAGCACCTCCGCAGCACGGTGATACCCGCGGCGACCGCGGGGACGGACCTCGATCCCGACATCACCGGACTGGTCGCGGTCAAGGCGGACGTCAGCAACTTCTTGAAGTCGCGCACCGCGGTGTTCTTCGTGGCGGTGCTGGGCGCCTCGTTCCTGCTGCTGATGGCTGTCTTCCGCTCGCTGGTCGTGCCGCTCAAGGCCGTCATCATGAACATGCTGTCCATCGGCGCGGCCTACGGCGTGCTGGTCGCCGTGTTCCAGTGGGGTTGGCTCGGCGGCCTTGTGGGCGTGGAGCCGGGGCCGATCGAGCCGTTCATGCCGATGATGCTGTTCGCGGTCCTGTTCGGGCTGTCCATGGACTACGAGGTGTTCCTGCTGTCGAGGATGAAGGAAGAGTACGAGCGCACCGGCGACTCGGTGAACTCCGTTGCCGACGGCCTGGCCCTGACGGCCAGGGTCATCACCGCTGCCGCGCTGATCATGGTGTTCGTGTTCGGGAGCTTCGTGTTCGAGGACCAGCGAGCCATCAAGATGTTCGGGCTCGGCCTGGCGGCCGCGGTGGCGGTCGACGCCAGCCTCGTGCGGATGCTGATCGTCCCGTCCACCATGGAGCTGCTCGGGGCCCGGAACTGGTGGCTGCCGGGCTGGCTGGACCGGATCCTGCCCAACCTGAACGTCGAGGGCAGCTCCGAGGTATCGGGACGGGCCGGGGCGGACTGAGCCAGACCCAACTGAGGCTCAGACCCAACTGAGGCTCAGACCCAGGAGTCGCCGCCGCTGGTCGTGCTGGCCTCCGAGGGTGCCTCCACGGGCAGGGTGATGACCATCTCGGTGAACTCCCCCGGCTCGGACTGCACCTGGATGGACCCGCCGTGGCGGCGGACGATGTCACTGGAGATGGAGAGACCGAGGCCCGTGCCCTGATCGGTGGGCTTGGTGGTGAAGAACGGATTGAAGATCTTCTCGATGACGTCGGGTGGCATCCCGGTGCCGTTGTCGCGGATGCGTACCTCGACGTGGTCGTTGGAACGCAGTGTCTTGAGCCAGATGGTCGGCTGGAACGCTTCGTTGCCGGCGGCGATCTCGGTGAGGTGGCGCTCCTTGGTCGCGTGACCGGCGTTGGTCACCATGTTCAGGAAGACCCGTCCCAGATCCTGTGCGATGACAGTCAGCTGACCGACGTCGGGGTCGAGGTCCTCCTGGATGTCCAGCTGGAAGTCCGAGTCCAGCGCCCGGGCGCTGTGGAACGACAGCTGGGCGTGCTGCTCCAGCAGACCGTTGATGTCGGTGAGCTGCCATTCCCCGGAGTCGCGGCCCATCATCAGCATGTCGCGCACGATCCGGTCGGCCCGCTCGCCGTGGGAGCGGATGCGTTCCACGTTGCCGGTCAGGTCCCCCGCGATCTCGTTGATGTAGTCCTTGTTGTCGTCGCTGAGCTCATCGCCGACGTCTTCGAGCAGTTCCTTGAGCTCGTCGATCAGCTCCGTGGAGGCCTCCGCGAAGTTCTTGACGAAGTTCAACGGGTTCTTGATCTCGTGAGCGACGCCTGCGGTCAGCTCGCCCAGAGCGGCCAGCTTCTCACGGGTCACTATCTGGTCCTGTGCCTTGTGGAGCTCGTTGAGGACTCCTTCGAGCTCCTCGTTCTTGCCCTGCAGCTCATCGGCGAGCTGCTCCACCAGGTTCAGGCGCTGAACCTCGAGGGCGTGGCGGCGGAATACCTCCAGCGTGGCAGCCATGTCGGCGACCTCGTCACGGCCGCTGATCGGGACGATGACTTCAAGATCGCCGCCGGCCATGCGGCGCATCCAGTCCGAGAGCAGGGCTATGCGGCGGACCAGGTTCTTGCCGACGAACAGCCAGATGATCAGCAGAGCGCCGACGACGCTCAGGCCGCTCAGTACCAGCAGGAGGATCCGGGCTGTGGTTATGGCCTGCTCGGATGCCGCGGTGGCCTCCGCGGCCCGGGCCTCGGAGTCTCCCACCAGGGTGTCGACCTCTCGGACCAGCGCCACCGCGAGAGCGCTGTTCTGGGCGAGCAGCTCCTCGTGGTGCTCGATGATCTCGAACTCGCTGGCGGCCAGGTCGAAGGAATTGCTCGCGCCGAGCCCTAGCTCGTCCAGCCGCGAGAAGATGGGCGCGGCCTCGGCGTGGAACCGGGTTCCCGCCAGCGTCGCCAGGTTCCGCTGGATGCGGCTGGACGCCACCTCGAATCGCTCCCGGAGCGGTTCCAGCAGGCTCTTGTCAGACACCGTGGACGCAGTGGCCAGCAGGTCCGAGGCGATGTTGGCATCGGCCTCCAGCTCGGCCAGGCGCCGGTACCGGAAGACCTCCGCCTCCGAGAAGTGCTCCGATCGGGGCACCGGGGCCTCGTCCAACTCGGAGTAGCCCGTCAGGGTGTAGAAGAGCTGGTTGTCGATGGCGGGCACGAGCACGGCGCTCACCTGGTTGCGCAGGCCGACCAGCTCGCCCTGCTGGGCGGTCCTCTGGTCGATGAGCTGGAGCCTGGCCGATACCTCGCCCCGGATCTCCTCGATGTTGGCGATGAGCATGTCGGCACTCTGGCGGATCTGCGCCACGCTGGCGTCGTCGCTGTCGCTCTGCTCCAGGACGGCCATCTGCTCCTCGAACGTCAGCACGGTCTGATCGACCCGCTGCCCTTCCTGGAAGAGCTCGAGAGAGGACGAGGACGCCGCCAGGCTCGGGGCCGCGTTGGCCAGGATGCCCCCGTACTGCGCGACGCCGAAGGCGGCGGCCAGCTCGGGCACGCTGCCCTCGTTGACCCGCCGCTGGGCATCGTCGACACGGTTGAAGGAGAACCAGGCGACGAGGCTGGCGGCCAGCGTCATGGCGACCGCTCCACCGATGCCCATGTAGAGCTTGGTGGAGATGCGTGACCAGATCCCCAGATCCGACCCCATCGCGTCGTCGGCGGTCTGGCCGTCGTCGGTTGTGGTCTCGGCCGGGCCGTCGGTCGTGTCGTCGGCGGTCTGGCTGTCGTCGGTTGTGGTGTCGGCCGGCTCGTCGACGGTCGCGTCGTCGGTTGTGGTGTCGGCCGGCTCGTCGCCCGCGGGCCGGTCGGTGGTCGGGTCCGTCATCGGGTCACCCAGAGAGCGGTGTCGTGCAGCGTCTCGACGGGGTGGTACTCGCCATCGGAACCGATCACCGTCAGGAAGACCTCGTCGGAGCCCTGGTTGTCATCGTCGCCGTATTGCAGCGCGAATCCGTCGATGTCGAAGCCGCCGCGGTCTATCAGCTGGCTCAGCAGGCAGGATCGGTCCACGTCCGTCCCGCACTCCTGCAGTGCGCTGATCACCAGCCGTCCGGCCAGGTAGCCCTCGAGGGACACGAATCCGGGCTCGGCCCCGGGATCGTGGGCGGCCAGCGCGTCCAGATAGGAGTGCACGACAGGCAGCGAGTCGTCCTCGGGGAACGGCACGACCTGGGTGACCAGAACCCCCGCCCCGTCCGGTCCCAGCTCCTGGGCCAGGGCGTTGCTGCCGACGAAGGAGACCGTCATGAACACCGGGTCCAGGTCGGTGCGGCGGGCCCAGGAGATCAGCCTCGCGACCGGCTCGTAGGCGCCGATCATGATCACCGCCTCGGGTTCGCCGAGGCGCAGGTCCAGCAGGGCCGTCTTCACCGCGGTGGTGTTGCGCGGGTAGATCCCGATCGACACTGGCTCCATGTCGCGCCGTGCCAACGCCGCGACCGCGCCCCGGAAGCCGGCCCGGCCGAACGAGTCGTTCTGGTACATCACACCCACCCGGGTGATGCCCAGATCATCCGTGAGCCGGGCCACCATCTCCTCGGTCTCCTGGTTGTAGGAGGCCCTCAGGTTGATGATGTTGTCCCACTCGTTGTCGCGCAGGAAGGCGGCGCCGGTGAAGGGCGCGATGTAGGGAACCCCGGAGTCTCGGGCGATCGGCGTGGCCGAGCGCGACGTCGGTGTGCCGACCGCGCCGATCAACGCGAACACCTGCTCCTGCTCGATGAGATGGCGCGTCATCACGATCGCGTCCTCGGGCTCGTACGCGTCGTCCAGCGACTGCAGCTCCAGAACCCGCCCGTGCACGCCTCCCTGCCTGTTCACCTCGTCGAACGCCGCGACGATTCCGAGCCGCATGTTCTTGCCGAGCTCCTGGGCCGGCCCGCTGAAGGCAGCCGACTGGCCGAAAAGGATGCGGTCGTCGGACAGGCCGACCATCTCGCCCGGGGAGTCCGTCGGCGGAGCGGTGGCCGTGGGGGTCGAGTCCACCGGTCCGTCATCGGAGACGTCGGAGGACGAGCATGCTGCCAGTATCAGCGAGGCTGCCAGTGTCAGCCCGATGCCCGCGGTCGCCAGAGGTCGAGCGGGGAGGCACTTGGATCCGGCCCGTACGGCCCCGCTCGGCGTCCCGGCGAAGATCCTCAAGGGGGTGCTCCTATTCGCTCGGCCTCTTGCGGGTGACGATCTTCAGACGGTTCTGGTCCGACTCCCTGCGGTACTCGACGTCGTCCATCAGGGTCTTCGTGAAGTGCACTCCCAGGCCGCCGATGGGCCGGCTCTCGATCGGTGACGTCAGGTCCGGCGGGGCGGCATCGGTCAGGGGGTCGAACGGGATCCCGTCGTCGACGATCTCGATGACGACGGTCTCCTCCCGCGACGTGACGGCCACCTCCACGTCGCCGGGCGTGTCGTTGTAGGCGTAGTCGACGACGTTCTGCACCAGTTCGTCGATCACCAGGCTGATCCGGAACGTCAAGTCGCCCGACCAGCCGTCCTCCTCGCCCAGTGCTTCGACCGAGGCCACGAGGTCGGCAAGGTCCTCGTAGCCGGTCCGGCGCTGCCCGCCGTTGGTGTCAGCTCTCAGTAACAGCATGGCGGCACTCAGTGCTCTCGACGCAGGACCAGACAGGTCGTGTCATCGAACTGGGGCACGTCTCCCGCGAAGTCGTTCACAAGGTCGATGACGCGGTGCCCGGCGTCCTCGGCATCCTGCGGGGGGTTCTGCTCGAAGGCCTCGCGCAGGCGCTCCAACCCGAGTTGCTCCTCCTCGGTGTTGATGGCCTCGGTCACACCGTCGGTGTAGAGCACGACGGTGTCGCCCGGCGCCAACTTGTGGGAGTGCTGGAGGTAGTCGAATCCGGGCAGCACGCCGAGGGCGAGCCCCTCGGTGACGGGGAGCTGGGTGGTGCTGCCGTCGGCGTGCACGACGAGCGGGGGATCATGCCCGCCGTCCGCGTAGGTCAGTTCCCCGGTGTCGGGGTCGTACACGGCGTAGATCATGGTGACGAACATGCAGGCGTCGTTGTCCTCGTTGAGAACGTCGTTCACCTCCGAGAGCGCCTCGCCGGGGCCGTTGGCCCGCATGGCCGCGCCCTTCAGCAGCGTGCGGCTCGACATCATGAACAGCGCCGCCGGTACGCCCTTGCCGGAGACGTCGGCGATGGCCAGCCCCACCCTGCCGTCGGACAGGCCGATCACATCGAAGAAGTCGCCGCCGACATTGCGAGCGGGCTGCATGGTTCCGAACAGTTTGTAGTTGTCGTTTCGAGCGAACTTGTTGGGCAGGATGGACTGCTGCATCATGCTTGCAACGTTCAGTTCATTCTGCAGCACGACCAGTTTGTCTCGAGCGCTCAGAGCTTCTTTCCACTCACGTATGTGCGTCAGTGTCCGATCGATCGTGAACTTGAGATCGTCGAAGTCGACCGGCTTGGTGACGAAATCGAAGGCTCCTCGATTCATGGCGATTCGGATGTTCTTCATGTCGCCGTAGGCGGAGATGATCACGGCGCGAATGTCAGGTGCGACATCGGGAATTCTCTCGAGGAGCGTCAACCCGTCCATCTTCGGCATGTTGATGTCTGACAGCACCATGTCGATGGACTCATCCATATCGAGAGCTTCGAGTGCTTCGATGCCGTTCCGGGCGAAGACGAACTCGTAGACGCCGGTCCGTATGTAGCGCCTCATCCTCTGCAGCATGAGAGGCTCGAGATCCGGCTCGTCATCGACCACGAGGATCTTGTGCTTGTGCTGAGACTCGGTCGTTGTCATCGGAGTCCTCTCTCAGGAAGTGAGGTGATCACTTACGCACCAACTGCGGCCAGCGCCTCGACTTGTGAATTGTGAATGTCGATGATCTTGTCGAATCCGCTGATCTTGAAGACCTCGCGTATCGAGTCGTTCATCGAGCAGAGCACAAACTTCATTCCGGACTTCTGGAGACTCTTGGCGGTCAGGAGGATGACTCGCATACCGGCGCTGCTGATATACGCGAGGTCCTCAAAGTCAAGAACTAGGGCTGCATCGGAGTCCGTAACCACGGCCTCCAACTCAGAGTGGAACTCTCGGGAGTTGGAACTGTCGATGCGGCCGTCGGCCTTGGCGATTACGGTTCCGTCGGCTCGCTCTGCGCTGATAGCCATCCTGAGTTTCTCCCCTGAGTGTAGAATCTTGTGTAGCCGACGTAACTGTACCGGGCGCCCAGTATCTCCCCTCAGGCCCGGGCGCTCGGGCCGTAGGTTAGATGCATCAGGTCGCCGTCGGCGAACCGACTCGGTCTGAGCGGCCCGGCGTCGATCGGGGGCGCACCGGCAACCTGTTCGACGCCGAGCACATGGGCGGCCGCGATCTCGCCGATGCACGGGGACAGCTTGAGCCCGTGTCCGGACAGACCCACGGCCAGGTAGAGGCCGGCCACGTCGGAGACCTCCTCGGCCCATCCCAGGATCGGGTGGTAGTCCGGCGTGATGTCGTAGGCGCCGCTCGTGGTCGAGACCGTCCCGGCGACGGTCAGCGCTGGGAGCCGCTCCGCCAGCGCCTTGTTGAGGCGCACGGAGTGCTCGTGGTGGGCCTGCGCCGGAGCGTCGGCCAAGGGATCGTCCACCTCGGGCATCTCCCGAGGGTAGGCGACTGCGAGTATCCGGCGGCCCATGTCGGGGCGGATCACCAGGTTGGAGTTGCCGTCGGTGATGCAGAGGTGCAGGGCGCGGGCCCCGGGTTCCTGCTCGAGTGTGACCATGTCGAGGCGCCGGCGCTCGATGGGCAGGTGCACCCCGATGGGATCGAGCAGGTCGGGCGCCCACGCTCCGGTGGCCACAACGACGATGGGCGCCCTGATCTCTCCACCGTCGGTGGCCACTCCGGTGACCGCGCCGCCGGCCGTGAGGATCTCCTGCACACCGAGCGGGGTCAGCACCCGGGCTCCGTGCGCGGTGGCCGCGCCGAGCCAGCTCAGCACCATCTTCGTGACGTCGATGTAGCCGCCGTCGGGCTCGTAGGCGCCCCCTGCGAGGCCGGCGGCGTTCACCAGCGGCTCGATGGCCGCGATCTCGTCGGGGCCGACGACGCGGGTGTCCACGCCCAGGCTTCGGCCCAGCTCGACATTGCGCCGCAGGCCGTCGATCTGGTCGGCGGTGACGATCAGCATGTAGCCGAACCGGACGTAGCCGGGATCGCCGTATCCCACCTCGGCGGTCCAGTTGCGGAGGCAGTGGAAGCCTCTCAACGCCATGCGCACCAGGAGCTCGTTCGAGTAGTGCTGGCGGATCTGGCCGAAGGTGCGGCCCGAGATGCCCCCGACGGGTGGCCGGGCGTCCACCACGGCCACCCGTAGCTCGGAGTTGCGGGCGAGTTGGTAGCCGATGCTGGCCCCGCACACGCCCGCGCCGATCACGACGACATCCACCTCGGTGGGCAGCGACCCCATCGGTGACGGATGGTACAGGCGCCCAGCCCCTCAGATCAGCTTCACCCGATGGAGGTTGCCCGTCCGGCGTGGCGGGCCTTCACCTCTCGGCGATGGGAGCGCAGAATCCTCTCGGTGTAGCCGTTGGGCTCTTGCCGGCCGGAGAGCACCAGCTCGACGGCCGCCTGGAACGGGATGCTGGAGTCGTAGTCGGGGGCCATGGGCTCATAGTCGGGGTCGCCCGCGTTCTGCTGGTCGACGAGGTTGGCCATGCGGCGCATCGTCTCGCGGACCTGGTCGGTCGAGACGAGCCCGTGGTGCAGCCAGTTGGCGATGTGCTGGCTGGAGATGCGAAGGGTGGCCAGGTCCTCCATGAGTCCGACGTCGTCTATGTCGGGCACGGTGGAGCACCCCACGCCCTGGCCCACCCAGCGGACTGTGTACCCGAGGATGCCCTGGACGTTGTTGTCCAGCTCGCGCTGGATCTCGCCCGGGCCAAGCTCCCGGCCGACCGGCAGCACCGGGACATCGATGAGGCTGGCGAGGCGGGCCGGGGTGCGCTCGGCAAGGTCGTGCTGCCTGTCGGCCACGTCCACCAGGAAGTAGTGCATGGCGTGCAGCGTCGCCGCGGTCGGGGACGGAACCCAGGCGGTGCTGGCCCCTGCGATCGGATGCTGGATCTTGGCCTTGGCCATGGCGGCCATCTCGGTGGGCATCGTCCACATGCCCTTGCCGATCTGGGCGCGGCCCCGCAGGCCGCAGGCCAGCCCGGTGTCCACGTTGGAGTTCTCGTAGGCGCCCAGCCAGGTGGCTGCCCTCATCTCGGCCTTCGGGATCACCGGGCCGGCCTCCATGTCGGTGTGGATCTCGTCGCCGGTGCGATCGAGGAAGCCGGTGTTGATGAACACCACCCGGTCGCGGGCGTGCCAGATGCACTCCTTGAGCCCGAGCGACGTGCGGCGCTCCTCGTCCATGATCCCCATCTTGAGAGTGCGCTGCACCAGCCCGAGCGCGCTCTCGACGCGGCTGAACAGCTCGCACGCCAGGGCAACCTCGGAGGGGCCGTGCATCTTGGGCTTGACTACGTAGACGGAGCCGGCTGCCGAGTTCCGGACGGGCTCGCCGTTCAGGCGTCCCATCCCCCGCAGGTCATGCAACGCGCACAGCGCCGTGACCATGGCGTCGACCATGGTCTCGCAGACGGGCTCGCCGTCGAGCTTGACCATGTCGGTGCTGAGATGGGGCCCGACGTTGCGGACCAGCATCAGCGCCCGCCCCGGCAGCGTGACCTGCGAGCCGTCGGGGCCGGTGAAGCTGCGATCGCCGTTCAACGACCGGTGCACCGCGGTGCCGTCGCGCACGAACGTGGTCTCGAGCGTGCCCCGCATGAGGCCGAGCCAGTTCCGGTACACCGCCACCTTGTCGTCGGCGTCCACCGCCGACACGGAGTCCTCGAAGTCCATGATGGTGGTGATGGCGGACTCGAGGCGGATGTCGAATATGCCGGCGTGGTCCCGACGCCCCACGGGATGGTCACCGTCGACGCACAGCTCGCAGTGCAGGCCGTTCTTGCGCAGCAGGATCGAGGTGGGCTCCTCGGCGGCGCCGGTGTAGCCGACGAACTGTTCGGGACGCAGCAGCGCGCTGACCGTGCCGTCCCCGCTGTGCACCCTGAGCGTCCCGTCCTGCACCCGGTAGCCCGTGGCCCAGGTGTGGCTGGCCGAGTCGAGGGCGAAATGGGTGTCGAGGAACTCGCGCCCCGCGCTCACGACCCTGTCGCCCCTGATCGGGTTGTACGAGTCCCCCCGGCCGCAGCCGTCCGACTCGCTGAGCACGTCGGTGCCGTACAGCGCGTCGTAGAGGCTTCCCCAGCGGGCGTTGGCCGCGTTCAGCGCGTAGCGGGCGTTGTCGAGGGGCACCACCAGCTGCGGTCCGGCCACCTCGGCGATCTCGGCGTCCACATTGGCCGTCGTGGCGGTGACCGACCCGTCCATGTAGCGCAGGTAGCCGATGTCGCGCAGGAAGTTGGCGTAGGCCTCGCCGTCGCTGTCCCGGCCCTCGGCCCGGGCCGCCCGGTGCCAGTCGTCGATCTGGGACTGCAGTTCGTCGCGCCGGCTCAACAGCGCGGCGTTGCGGGGTCCGAGGTCGGTCAGGATGGACTGCAGCGCGCTCCAGAACTCGTCGATCTGCACGCCGGTTCCCGGAAGGGCCTCGACAGCGATGAACTCATAGAGGGGAGGAGCGATCTCAAGTGAACCGGCACGCATTCGCCCAAGCGTAAGAGGCTTAGCGGCTCGACCCAATCGGCCTTGCGGCTAGGACGAGGGTGTCGCGAGGGAGTCGCGGTGGTACCCGGCGACTCGCTTGTAGCTGTCGGACAGGGCCGCCATCTCCTGCGCGGTGATCACGTCGTCGATGCGCCCGAAGGGGCGGTCCCCGGTGCGCTCGTGGACCGCCTTCAGGATCACGTCGGGGGGCGCCGACCGGCTGGCGTGCACCACTGCGGCGGTGGCTGCGAGTCGCTGGTCCTCGTAGGCCTGCAGGGCTTCGGTCACCGACCCTCGCGACTGCAGGGCGTCGGCCAGCGCCCTTGCGTCCAGGATGGCTTGGCCCGCGCCGTTGGAGCCGCGCGGGTACATGGGATGGGCCGCGTCGCCCAGCAGCGTCACCCGTCCGTGGGTCCATCTCGGCAGCGGATCCCGGTCCACCATCGGATACTCGAGGATCTGCTCGGAGTCCCGGATCAGCCCGGCCACATCGAGCCAGTCGAAGGTCCAGTCGGCGAAGACGTGGTGGAAGTCCTCGAGGCGGCCGACCCGGTTCCAGTCCTGCTCGTTGTAGGAGTCGGTCTGCACCTCGGCCACCCAGTTGACGAGCTGGCGGCCCCGGCCGTCGACGTTGTGGCGGATCGGGTAGATCACCATCTTTCCGACTGTCAGCCAGCCGGCCCTGAGGTAGGTGGACCCGCTGAGGAACGGCTCCCAGACGGTGGTGCCCCGCCACATGTTGACACCGGAGTAGACGGGCGGGCCCTCGTCACCGAAGAACTGCCTCCGCACCGCGGAGTGAATGCCGTCGCAGCCGATGACCGCGGCGCCCCGCGCCGCCTGCAGCCGGGCGCCGGTGCTGGAGTCGACGAAGTGGGCCACCGCTCCCCGGGCGTCCGAGTCGGTGCCGGTGCAGCGATGCCCGGTCAGCACTCGCCCGGCGCCCCCGACGACCCGTTCGACGTAGGCCTCGTACAGCACCTGCTGCAGATCGCCCCGGTGGATCTGGAACTGGGGCCAGTCGTAGCCGGCGTAGCGGCCCACGGGCTCGGAGTAGACGAACTGCCCGAACCGGTTGAAGAAGCAGGACTCCCTGGTGGTCACGGCCACGTCGGCCAGGGCGCCGGTGAGTCCCAGCAGACCCAGCTCCTTGCTGGCGTGGGGAAGCAGGCTGATCCCCACCCCGATGGGCTTGATCTCCGGCGCGGCCTCGTAGACGCGTGCGCCGATGCCGCGCTCGTGCAGCATGAGCGCCAGCGTGAGCCCGCCGATCCCGCCCCCGACGATGATCACATCGTCCATGGCGGGCAGGTTGGGACTGCTCGGCCTCTCAGGCCGAGTCGGCCAGGTAGGACTCCAGCGAGTCGTCGAGGGCGTCCTCCCACGACGTGTGGTGGATGGGTGCCACCGTGCCCGTCAGCGGCGAGGTGTGCCCGTGGTCGCGGTAGCCGATGATCGACTGCTTCTTGTGCTTCTTCCAGTCGTAGAACATCTGGTTGACCAGCGGCGTGTTGAAGTCGGGATAGTCGGTCTGGTCCACCAGGTCCTGGGTGTAGGCGCCCTGGAAGTCGATGCACGCGTAGTCGTCTGCCAGCGCGTCCTCCTCTGCCTGGCGCTCCTCGATCCAGCGGGCCTGCTCGGCCGCGCCGGGCAGCTCGATGCGGCCCAGGATCACGTCGCGGGCGTACCAGGCCTGGGCGTCGAACATGTTGAACGTGTACCACTGGTCCTGCATCCCCAGGTAGAGGATCCGGTTCTCGGGCTGGAACACCACGCCGCGGTACAGCATGGAGGTGGCCAGCCGGTTGGCGGTGACCAGGCGCAGGTCGTCGTCCACGAACGGGAAGTGGTGCAGGTAGCCGGTGCAGGAGACGATGGCGTCCACGTCGGCAGTGGACCCGTCGACGAAGTGCACGGTGCGGCCGTCGACATGGGTCAGGATGGGCCTCTCAGTGATGCCGTCGGGCCAGTCGAAGCCCATTGGGCCGCTGCGGGACGTGCAGATCACCGAGCGGGCGCCGTACTTCCAGAGCTGTGAGGCGATGTCCTCGGCCGAGTAGCTCGATCCGATCACGAGGACGTTCCGGTCCTCGAACTGCACTGCGTCGCGGAAGTCGTGGGCGTGCAGCAGCGTGCCGCCGAAGGTCTCGTAGCCGGGGTAGTGGGGCATGTTGGGGATGGAGAAGTGCCCGGTGGACACCACCACGTAGTCGAAGTCCTCGCTGGTGTCGGTGTCGTTGGCCTGGTCGTGGGCAGTGACCGTGAACCCGTCGCCACCGGCCGAGCGGCTGACGCGGCGCACCGGATGGTTGAAGCGGATCTGGTCGCGGAAGCCGCTGCGGCTGGCCCGTCCGATGATGTAGTCGTAGAGGACCTCGCGGGGCGGGAACGACGCGATCGGCTTGCCGAAGTGCTCCTCGAAGCTGTAGTCGGCGAACTCCAGGCACTCCTTGGGGCCGTTGGACCACAGGTAGCGGTACATACTGGCGTGGCAGGGCTCGCCGTGCTCATCGAGCCCGGTGCGCCAGTCGTAGTTCCAGAGCCCGCCCCAGTCGGACTGCTTCTCGTAGCAGACGATCTCGGGCGCGTCTGCGCCGCCTGCCCCGGAATCGCTGGCGAAGGCATGCAACTGCGACAGCCCGCACGGCCCGGCACCGATGACAGCTACTCGAGTCATGGAGAATCCCCCCTGTGATTATGTGTATCGGTAGTGACAGTAAAACCTAGCGCACCCTGATGCCAACGCGCGGGGGCGAAACTAGCCGCTAGGCGAGCACCTCGTCGAGGGCTGCCAGAACCAGCGTCACGTTGCGGGCCCGGGCGGTGTGTCCCATGCAACCGATACGCCAGCACTTGCCCGCCAGGGCACCCAGCCCGCCGCCGATCTCGATGCCGTAGCGCTCGAGCAGCACTCGGCGGATGTCGGCCTCGCCCGTGTCTGGTGGCAGGCGCGCCTCGGGCACGTGCACCGAGGTGAGCTGGGGCAGGCGGGCCTCGCTCGGAGCCACCAGGTCGAATCCCCGGGCCTCGAGTCCGGCCTGGAGCATGTCCCCGCATTCCTGGTGCCGGGCGTGGGCTTCCTCCAGCCCCTCGTCCAGCACCACGCCCAGGCCGGCGTGGAGCGCGTAGATCATCGAGATCGGAGCGGTGTGGTGATAGGCCCTCGCGCCGGCGCCGTTGACGTAGTCGGCGATCATCCCCATGTCGAAGTACCACGACTGGGGCCGGCAGTGCATCCGCTCGACGGCCCGGGGCGAGACGCTGACGGGCGCCAGGCCCGGCGGCACCCCGAGGCACTTCTGGGTTCCGCTGAAGGCGATGTCCACGCCCCAGTCGTCGAGGCGAACGTCGATCCCGCCGAGCGACGTGACGCAGTCCGCCAGCAGCAGCGCGTCCCCCTTGGCCGAGCCCAGCCCGGCCAGATCGTTGCGAACCCCGGTGGATGTCTCCGCGTGGACGACCGCGATCACGGCCGGGTCGGGATGAGCTTCCAGGATGCGCTGCGGCTCCAGCGGCGTGCCCCATTCCTCGTCCACTCGCACGACTCGCGCGCCGCACCGGGCTGCTGCGTCGCACATGCGCTCGCCGAACACCCCGTTCACGCCCACGACCACTGTCTCGCCTCCGGAGACCAGGTTCACGAACGCGGCCTCCATACCGGCCGACCCGGTTCCCGACACGGGAAAGGTCAGGGCGTTCTGTGTGCGGAACACCGCTCGCAGGCGGTCGCAGGTGTCGTCGAGCAACTCGAGGAAGTCGCCGTCCAGGTGGCCCATCACCGGCCGGGTGAAGGCCTCGATGACCTCTGGATAGGGATTCGACGGGCCTGGGCCCATGAGGATTCTTTCGGCGTGCTGCATCGGACTGGACCACCCATCCAATTAGTGATACTTTCATCACAGTAGTGGTTCAGGCTTGGAGGTCGCAAGAGAGACGGCCGATGTGCGGGTCCATTCTCGCCGTTGGCCGTCAACCGGGGTACCTCGATGACAGACGGGGAGGCGTCGAGTATGAGCCATCATCAGATCACCGAGGCGAAGCGTCGGCTGCACCGCAGCGAGTTGGCGGTGCCCGGCTCGCGGCCCGAGTTGTTCGAGAAGGCCGCGGCCGGCCGGGCCGACTACGTCTTCCTGGACCTGGAGGACGCGGTCGCTCCCGACGACAAGGAAGCGGCCCGGCGCAACGTCATCGAGGCCCTGGGCAACATCGACTGGCACCGGGCCAAGAAGACGGTGTCGGTGCGGATCAACGGCCTCGACACGCCTTACATGTACCGCGATCTGATCGATGTGGTGGAGCAGGCCGGGGCTCGGCTCGACACGATCCTGGTCCCCAAGGTGGGGGTGCCCGGCGACATCTACACCGTCGACGCGATCGTCACCCAGATCGAGCAGGCGGTGGGCCTGGACCACCGCATCGGCGTGGAGGCCCTCATCGAGACGGCGCTGGGAATGGCCAACGTGGAGGCGGTGGCCGCGTCGAGCCCGCGGCTCGAGGCGCTCCACTTCGGGGTGGCGGACTACGCAGCCTCGTGCCGTGCTCGCACGATCACCATCGGAGGGCTCAACCCCGACTATCCGGGCGACCAGTGGCATTCGGCGCTGTCGCGCATGCTGGTGGCGTGCCGGGCCAACGGGCTGCGCGCCATCGACGGACCCTTCGGGGACTTCGGTGATCCCGAGGGCTTCACCGCGGGGGCCCGCCGGGCCGCGGCTCTCGGCTATGACGGCAAGTGGGCCATCCACCCGTCGCAGGTCGATCTGGCCAACGAGGTGTTCACCCCTCCACCCGCCGAGGTGGATCAGGCCCGCCGGGTGCTCCAAGCACTGGAGGAGGCGGCCGCGGCCGGCCGGGGCGCCGCCCAGCTCGACGGCCGCATGATCGACGCGGCCTCAGCCCGGATGGCCGCCAACGTGGTCGAGACGGCCGGGGCCATCTCGGCCCGGGGGTGCTGAAGCGGGATCGCAGGCGGTCTCCGCGGCGAGCGCACAGGGATCGAGCGACAGGAGGGACGTTCATGGAGATTCACGAGTATCAGGCCAAGGCGATCCTGGCCGACTACGGCGTGGCCATTCCCGAGGGAGGTCTGGCCTACAGCCCCGAGCAGGCGACCTACCGGGCCTCGGAGATCGGTGGCGAGCAGTGGGTCGTCAAGGCTCAGGTCCATACCGGCGCCCGGGGCCAGGCCGGCGGGATCAGGATGTGCAGCAACGAGCGGGAGGTCTGGGACGCGGCCGACGACCTGCTCGGGAAGCGGCTGGTGACCCAGCAGACCGGCGAGCGGGGCATAGGCGTGTACCGGCTCTATGTCGAGGCCGCCGTCGCCGCTGAGCGGGAGATCTACCTGGGGTTCGTGCTCGACCGCTCGGCCGAGCGGGTGATGGTCGTGGCCTCCGCCGAGGGCGGGATGGACATCGAGGAGATCGCGGCCCGCGATCCCGCCGGCATCGTGCGGGTGAACGTCGAGCCGGCGGTGGGACTCCAGGCGTTCGAGGCCCGCGAGATCGCCTTCGCGGTGGGACTCGAGGCGGCGCTGGTCCCGCAGGCGGTCCAGGTCATGTCGGCCTGCTACCGCACCTTCGGCGATCTGGACGCCACCATGCTCGAGATCAACCCGCTGGCGGTCACCTCCGACGGCCGTCTGGTGGCTCTGGACGCCAAGATGACCTTCGACGACAACGCCCTGTTCCGGCACCAGGACGTGTCCGAGCTGCGGGACAAGTCCCAGGAGGACCCCCGGGAGCGGACTGCCATCGACCGCGGTCTCAGCTACGTGGGGCTCGACGGCAGCATCGGCTGCATCATCAACGGCGCCGGGTTGGCCATGGCCACCCTGGACATGATCAAGCACGCGGGCGGCGAGCCGGCCAACTTCCTCGACATCGGGGGCGGTGCCTCGCCCGAACGGGTCCTGAAGGCCTTCCGGCTGGTGCTCTCCGACGAGAACGTCGAGGCCGTGCTGGTCAACATCTTCGCTGGCATCAACCGCTGCGACTGGGTGGCGGATGGTGTGGTCCAAGCCGTGCAGCAGCTCGAGCCCAAGGTCCCGGTGGTGGTGCGGCTGTCGGGGACCAACGTCGAGGAGGGACGGCGCATCCTGTCCGAGGCCGGAGTCGGGGTGGTGACCGCGGACTCGCTGGCCGAGGCCGGAGTGAGAGCGGTGGAGTCCCTGGAAGGGAGCGCGGCCAGATGAGCATCATCCTCGATGAGCAGACGCCGGTGCTGGTGCAGGGCATAACCGGACGGATAGCCACCTTCCACACAACCGAGATGCTCGAGTACGGGACCAACGTGGTGGGCGGGGTGACCCCGGGACGGGGCGGCAGCAGCCACTGCGGCGTCGACGTGTTCGACACCATGAAGCAGGCAGTGGCAGCCACGGAGGCGACCGCCAGCATCGTGTTCGTGCCGCCGCCCTTCGCGGCCGACGCCATCATGGAGGCGGCCGACGCCGGGATCGAGTACTGCGTGTGCATCACCGAGGGCATCCCGGTCCAGGACATGATCAAGGTGAAGCGCTACCAGCGGCGCTACCAGCACGCCGGCCGGATGTGCCTGATCGGACCGAACTGCGCCGGGGTGATCAGCCCGGATCGGGCGATGATGGGCATCATGCCCCCGCACATCTACGAGCGGGGTCCCGTCGGCATCGTCAGCCGGTCCGGGACCCTCGGCTACGAGGCGGCATCACAGCTCAAAGCAGTCGGCATCGGGGTGAGCACCAGCGTCGGCATCGGCGGCGACCCCATCAACGGCAGCTCCTTCATGGATCACCTCAAGCGGTTCGAGAGGGACGGCGACACCGAGGCGATCGTGATGATCGGCGAGATCGGCGGGCTCCAGGAGGCGCAGGCCGCCCAGTACGCCCGTGATCACATGCACAAGCCGGTGGTGGGCTACATCGCGGGGCTCACCGCGCCCAGGGGGCGGACCATGGGCCACGCCGGGGCCATCGTCTCCACCGTGGGCGAGTCGGCGGCCGAGAAGGTCCAGCTCATGCGGGAGTGCGGCGTGACGATCGTGAAGCTGCCGTCGGACTTCGGCACGATCGTGCCCAAGGTCCTGCGCCGCTGACCCCGCCCGGGCAGCGGGCAGCGGGCTGCGGGCTGCGGTCAGGACAGGCCGCGGACCCTGGTCTTTTCCGGGTCGTAGAACGGGTACCGCACCACCTCGGCCGCGATGCGCTTCTCGTGTCCGTCGAGCTTGCCGACCTCGACACCGGTGCCGATCTCGGAGTGCTCCACCGCCATGCGGCACAGCGCGATGTTCTTGCGGAGGATGGGCGAGATGGTGGCGCTGGTGACGACGCCGACCTGGTTGCGCCCGACGTACACACCGTCGCCGTGGGCGGCCGGTTCGCCCCCGGCCACCTCCAGCCCCACCAGACGGCGCTGCGGGTTGTCACGGCGCCCCAGGAGGGCGTCGCGGCCGATGAAGTCGTCCTCCTTGGTCTTGAGCGGCACGGTGAAGCCGATGCCGGCCTCGTAGGGGTCGGTCTGGTCGCAGAACTCGTAGCCGGCGAACACCAGGCCGGACTCGATGCGCAGGATGTCGAGCGCGGCCAGCCCCATCGGCACCAGGCCGTGGTCGGCGCCGGCCTCAAAGACGGCGTCCCATACCGCCGGGGCGTCGGAGGGGTGGCAGAACACCTCGTACCCGAGTTCGCCGGTGTAGCCCGTGCGGGACACCACCAGCGGGATCCCGTCGAAGTCGCCGATGCGTGCGATGGTGAACCGGAACCATCCGAGCTCGGCGATCGTCGGCTGGTCGGGCCGGGTCCAGACGACCTGCTCGAGGATGCGGCGGCTGTTGGGGCCCTGGACCTGCAGGTTGTGGAGCTGCTCGGTGGAGCTGCGCACCCAGACCTGCAGCCCCAGGCGCTGGGCCTGCTCCCGGAGCCACACACCGCTGTACCCGAGCTGCCCCCCGATCCAGCGGAAGTTCTGTTGCCCGAGCCGGAACACGGTGCCGTCGTCGATCATGCCGCCGGTGTCGAGGCACATCGCGGTGTAGGACACCTGGCCGTCGGCCAGCTTGCGGACATTGCGGGTGACGCAGGTCTGCATCAGCAGCTCGGCGTCGGGCCCGGTCACCTCGTACTTGCGCAGCGGCGACAGGTCGATGGCCGCCGCGGCCTGCCGGCAGGCCCAGTACTCGTTGATGGGGCCGTGCCCCGTGTAGGAGTCGGCCAGCCAGTAGCCGCAGTACTCGGTGAAGCTGCGGGTCAGGGCCGACGTGCGGGGGTGGAACCCGGTCTCGGCGGTGAGCTTTGCCTCGGAGTCTGCAGTCATTCGAACAGCCGTCGCTTTCTTGAACCGGTTGGCGGCCGGGTAGACGCGCACCGCGATGTCGGTGGGGTTCCAGCCGTTGGCCGCGTCGACGTCGTCGGGGCACGAGGTGGACACGCACACCAGATCCTCCAGGGCTCGCAGCAGCACATAGTCGCCGGGACGGGACCACGGCTCGTCGAGGTAGATCTGGTTGGCGTCGTCCAGCTGGGTGTTGTAGAAGAAGTTGATGGCCTCCCAACCCCGGCGGCGAGCCACGCCGTAGGGGCTGAGCACGCCGTTGATGTTCTCGGTGCAGTTGACGTGGCCGGGGTAGCCCATCTCCTCGTAGTACCGGGCGTTGCAGGCCGTGTTGAACGTGTCGTGGCGGCCAACGGTGTCCTGGACCACCTCCACGAGGGGCTGCATCCTGGCGTTGTAGAACTTCGAGTACAGGCCGGGAGCAGGGCAGGTGGCGCCCATGAGGGTGCGGGTGATGGTGGCGTCGAGGGAGAGCTCGGCGCCCGCTTCGAGATCGGCTGTCGCGAAGCACTGGAAGTCCGAGCACTGCCGGCCCTCGATGTCGAGCACCTGGAACCAGTCTCCCTTGGCCACCTGGTAGGCGACGGCGGTGCTGTGCTCGATGATGAAGTCCTGGCTGGGGTCGGCCAGCGGAGCGGGAAGCAGGGGTCTGCCGTCGTTGGCGGCCGGGTCGTGGCGGTGCACGTATGCGATCAGGTCGGTGGGCGGGACCCCGCCGTGGGACGACATGGCCTCGCCCGGAGCCGCCACCACGCAGGCCACGTCGGCGTGAGCCACCACCCGGGCTCGGGTCCCCGGGGGCGTGTCGCTGTCGAGCAGCCTCAGGGGGCGGGCTGCACGCACAGCCGTCAGGTCGATGCCGGCCCGCTCGAGACCGGCCCGCACCCGTCGTGCGTCCTTGAGGTCGGCCGACAGGATGTCGAGAGCGGCGGGCTCGTGGGTTGATGCTGGGCTGGAGCCGTTCCCCCCGGATCTGGCTGGGCGGAGCAATCCAGGGTCGGACCGCCCGTCCGCGTCGAAGGCGACCAGCTCGCAGCGCTGGCGCCCCTCTGGGTCCACCACCTCCAGTTCGTCACCGGCCGCGAGCGCCAGCACGGTCGCGCCGCCTCCGGTCACCCGGTAGCGCTCCACGCCGGGTTCAACCATCAACAGCCCGGGCACCAGGACCCGGGGCTGCTCCAACACAATCGCCGTCATGGCCGCCTCCCGAGAGTGTGTGCGCTCCAGCCAGTCTCGCGGCGGAGTCTCACCGGTGCAACAGATTCAGCCTCGGCGCCGGCCCAGGGGTCCCGACAGTCCCCGTCCTCCGGGCCCGCCGGGGTCGTCGCCCGGACCGGCGACGTTGGCGAACATGTCCCAGACCAGCAGGACCGTGGCCACAACACAGGCGGCGATCACTACGCCGAGACCCCACGCGGGGTCGGCCTCGCGGTCGAACAGCTCGCGGATCGCGGTGGCGGCCCCGAAGCCGGCACCGATCCACGCGGGCCGCCAGCCCACCTGCACCAGCCCGACCGTGACGAGGCACACGACCAGGACGAGCTGTCCCGCGCTGGTGCTGGTGCCGGCCACCGATTCCGCGCCGCTGGCTCCGGCGGTCGTCTGCCACGGCAGGAACGTCGTCAGGGCCGCGACGGCCCCGCACACCTGGGCGATCCGCTTACGTGGGAGGTTCACAGCCGCAGGTCAATCAGGTCAAATCCCTGAATGCAGGGGCTGGCGCCGCATCGTCATGGACGACGCGGCGCCAGCCTGCCTTGATTGGGGTGAGTCAGTCGTCAGAGAGCCTGGATGGCGATGATCGTGAAGACGACCATGGCCAGGCAGACAACGACAATGGCCATCTCGATGCCCTTGTCGTGGCCCTGCTTGCCCTTGAGCTCAAACTGCTTGTTGGCCATGTCAGCCCTCCGAGTTGTACTTGTCGGCGAGCTGGTCAGCCGCGTCGTTGAGAATCTTGTTCTCGCGGGCGGTAATCATCACGGCCATCACCACCGAGACGGCGATGCCGAGGATGGCCAGGACCACCGAGCCAGTGTTGCCGCCGGGTCCCCAGGTGAAGTACCCGGTGGTGCCGTCCGCTGCTTCCAGCGCGGCCTCCCAGCTGTCGTATGGGAAGGTGTTCATTCAGTCCTCCTGTTACGTGAACGAAGTCGGTCGTTGCGTTGGTGCGCCTCCTGCTGCTGTGTACGCTTGCGCTTGCCCCAGTACCCGGCGGCGAGGACCACCGCGTACATGAGGGCCACGGCGCCTGCGAACTGCAGCCATGAGGCGGACACCCGGCGCTAGCGGTTGGAGTTGAAGTCGCCCTGCAGGACGCCCGCAGAGACCACTTCGGTGCCGTCGGCCTGGATGATCGTCTCGTCGGCTCGGCCGTGCTCCGGGAAGAAGTCCATGCCGTACTCGGCCATGTCGAGGCCCTCGACCTCGACCTCGGCCGGCACCCTCAAGAGGTTCAGTTTCTTGAGGATCCACGAGGCGATGTAACCCGTGAAGAACGCCAGCGGTATCAGAGCGGTAGCTCCGACGAGCTGGCCCAGGAAGCTGGTCTCCACGCCGGCCGGACCGGTCGGGTACCCGGCTGCGAAGATGCCGACGCAGATCACACCGATGAAGCCCATCACGCCGTGGACGGTCACCGCCCCTACCGCATCGTCGATGCGGGCCTTCGTGTCGAACCAGTTGCCGACGTGGAAGGCGATCCCGGCCGAGACGAAGGCGAGGACCAGGACCAGGTTCGGGCTGTAGATGTCGGCTCCTGCCGAGACGGTCACAACACCGGCGAGGCCTCCGGAAATGGTCCAGAAGGGATCTCCCCGCGAGAAGATGTAGCCGCCGGCGAAGCCGCCCGCGAAGCCCATGGTGATGGTGTAGGTGATGGCCGACAGCGTGGTCGGGCTGAAGTAGATGTTGGCCCAACCCGGAGTGGTGTCGGCGGTGATCGCCAGGCACGCCGCGTAGAACGCGTAGAACGCCGAGAAGATGATCATCAGCCCCATCAGTGTCATGTGCACGTTGTGGGGTTTGAACGTTCTCGCGTTGCCGTCGGCATCGTACCGCCCGATCCTCGGTCCGAGGTTCAACAGCACGCCCAGAGCGAAGATGCCCGAGATGCCGTGGACCACGCCGGACGCCGCGAAGTCGTGGTAGCCGAAATGAACCGTCAACCAGCCTCCGTAGCTCCAGCCCCAGGCCGCCGCGACGACCCACACGATGCCGCCCATCAGGGCGGTCAGCCAGAGGTAGGCCGAGATGCGGATGCGCTCCAGCACCGCGCCCGACATGATGGATCCGGTGGTCCAGGAGAACAGCACGAATGCCGCCCAGAACACGCCGGTGATGTTGTCGCCGAGGTTCGGTCCTGCGGAGCCGTCCCACGGCAGTCCGTAGCCGTCGCCGCAGAAGTAGAGCCCCTCAAGTCCTGCGGGGCTGCCTCCGTTGGCCGACACCGTGAACTTGAGGCCCTCCTGCATGCAGAAGTACACGTACCAGCCGAAATAGTAGAACGTCGGCGTGACGACGGCTATCGTCATGATGTTCTTCATTGCCGTTGACATGATGTTCTTGCGCCGTGATACACCGGCTTCATATGTCATGAAGCCCACGTGCAAGAACCACATGAGCGCGACAGTGAAGAAGTAGTAAGCCTCAGTGAACACAATAGCTGTGCTCATTGACTCACCCCCAATTCCTCTTGTCCGTTCCGACCGGTCAGGCCGGAATCCGCAAACAGTAGCACAGTCGTTGCGGCCGGTTCTCTTCGGGCCCGTGAGACCTTTCCGAGCGTTCGCGATCCTTTCCTCAGATTCGCGACCGAGGCCGAGCGGGTAGGCGAGCGAATTCGCTCCAAACGGGCGAGGCCGTGGCCCGAGCGGCCCGTGAGCGCAGCGAACAAGAGCGGGAAACATCCCGCGCCAGCGGGCCGAGGGGAGGCGCTAGCCCTGGGCGGAGCCGCTGATGTCGATCTGGCGGACTTGGGCCGTCTTGGCGTCCACCCAGATCCCGGCGTGGTGAAGGAAGTCCTCGGAACTGCCGTCGGGATCGGCGACGGTTAGCACCACGACCCACACGGGATCGGGCGGGAAGCCCTGGCGCAGCACCTTGGCCTCGACCCTGGCGGGCTCGAACGCGTCCGGGTGGGCCGCCAGCGCGGTGCGGGCGGCCGCGATCGCCTCCTCCTGGGTGATGTCCACGCCCGAGCAGCTCCGGGTTGCAAAGATGACCACCAGCAGCACCCCGAGCGCTATGAGCAGCTTGGTGCGCCCTGGCAGCCTGACCAACCGCATGAATGGGTTGGTCGGCCGCCCGCCGGCCGGTTCAGGGTCTGGCCGCGCTGGCAGGAGGGGCATGGTCAGTCCCCGCGGGGCGGGCGGACGAAGAAGCGCAGGATGATGTATCCTAACACATGGGTGATGGCCACGAAGCTAACCCACCACAACAGCACCATGGTCCGGTAGCCCCGCTCGCGGCACTCCCAGACCGTGAGACCCACGGCCGCGGCCAGCATGATCCAGAGGACGATGTTGCTGCGGGCACCGCCGGTGTCGCTGATCCAGTCGACGACGATCAGCAGGCCCACAGTTTCACCCTGGTCCTGGCGGAGAGGGACAGGAGCCCCATGGCGTTCATCCTCCTGCCGCGGCCCGCGGCTCGGTGGCCGGGTACACCTTTATTGAGATGAACCGGATCGGCAACTGCACCAGCTCGACCGGACCGTGGGCCACCTCGCCGTGGATCTGCATGGTGTCGCCCGCGTTCAGGCGGTAGGCGGTCCCGCCGTAGCCGTAGTCCAGGCATCCCTCGAGCACGTGCAGGAACTCGACGCCGGGATGCTGGTAGAGCGGGAAGACGCCGCCCGGCTCGGTGATGGTGGTGATCATCGGCTCGATCACCCGGTTGGGGCCGCGCAGGGTGCCGAGGTCCTGGTAGAGCCGACCGGGGCCGCCGCCCTGGTGGTGGATCTCGTGGCCCTCGCCGGATCTCACGATCACCAGGTCGTGCTCCTCGTCGAGTCCTCTGAACAGCGCGGTGACCGGCACCCGCGCCGTCGCGGCCAGCCGCACCAGCGTCGACAGGCTCGGCGCGCTCTGGCCGTGCTCGATCTTGGAGAGCATCCCCAGCGAGATGTCGGCCTCCGCGGCGAAGGCCGACATCGTCATGTTCATCGCCTGGCGCAGCTCCCGGACCCGGCTGCCCACCACCCGGCACAGCTCCGCGGCGGAGACCGGCGAGCCGAGAGCCTCGCTGAGCCGATGTTCTATGCGCTCTCTGCCAGGGTCGGGATCGGCGCCGGCCACGGATGCCATGCCCCGATTATTGCCACTGTCAGGCAGTTCGCGACGAACCGCGGGCCATCAGGGCCGGTACGGCCGTCGCCGCGCGGGGGCGGGGCGAGCCACGACTCCGCCATCTACCATCGGTTCATCCTGATCCTCCTGCGTCACGGCCGAACGCCCAACAACGCCCAGGCGCGGCTCCAGGGCCAGTTCGACTCGCCTCTCGACGAGGTCGGTCTCGAGCAGTCTGCACTGGTGGGGGAGGCTCTGCGGGAGCGCTGGCCGGTGGACCGGGTGGTGGTGTCGTCGCGCCGTCGCACCCAGCAGACGGCGCGGGCGGCTGGTCTGGCCGATGCGCCGACCACGGTCGACGACCGGTGGATGGAGATCGACTTCGGTGCCTATGACGACCGCCGGATCTCCGAAGTCATGGCCGAGCTCGGGGCGGCGTGGGCCTCCGACATATCCTACATGCCGCCCGGGGGCGAGTCGATGGCCTGCCTGCACGGGCGGGTCGGGGAGGCGGTGGCGGAGCTCGCCGAGGAGGCCACGACGAGCAACATTCTGGTGGTGACCCACGCCACCCCCATCAAATCGGCCGTGGTGTGGCTGCTCGGCGGCGGCGCTGAGATGATCATGCGCCTGCGGGTGAGCCTCGCCTCCGTCACGGCCTTCGGGCCGGTGTCGCGCCGGCTGGTCCTCACCGACTTCAACTGGTGCCCGGCCCGCCACATCAACTAGCCGAATGAGCCGGCGGCGCGGCCCGGGCCGGGCTTTGCCGAGATGACCGGCCGGGCGTATCGTCACTCAGGTCCATGGCTTCGGCTCTGAGGGGCGGGCAACGATGATCTCGGGAATGAACCACGCCGTCCTGTATGTACGCGACGCCCGCCGTCATCAGGAGTTCTACGCCGACGTGCTCGGCTTCACCACGGTGATAGACGGGCCCGGCGCCTACGTCTTCATGCGGGCCCCAGGCTCGCAGAATCACCACGACATCGTCTTCTTCTCGATCGGTGAGTCCGCCGGCGCTTCTGAGGCCGGGCGCAGCACGGTCGGCCTCTACCACATCGCCTGGGAGGTGGGCAGTCTCGACGAGCTGGCCGAAATGCGCGACCGGCTGATCTCGGCCCGGGCCCTGGTCGGCCAGAGCGACCACGGACCCAACAAGAGCCTGTACGCCAAGGATCCCGACGGCCTGGAGTTCGAGGTCATGTGGCTGGTGCCTCCGCAGTACTGGGGCGACGAGGAGCATCAGGCCATCATCCGCCCCCTCGACCTCGATGCCGACAGAGCGCGTATCGCAGCGCTCGGCTGAGCGCACACGAAGGAGCACCGTCAATGAGCATCGCCGAAAGCCTCGGCAACCCGTACTGCTACTTCCTCGACGACGACGCATTCGTCGAGACGGCCCGTCCCGGCTTCAGGCACCGGGTCATCACCGGCGAGCACCTCCAGTTCTGCTTCTGGCGCATCGCCGGCGGCGCCTCAGGGTCGGTGCTGCACAACCACACCGAGAACGAGCAGCTCGGAATCATCATGAAGGGCAAGCTCGACTTCCGCATCGGACCCGAGGGCGACAACGACGAGCGCATCGTGCTCAGCGAGGGCGACTCTTACCTGGCGCCCCGATCGGTGTGGCACGGCGACTCGGTCTTCATAGGGGACGAGACGTACGGGGAGTGCTGGATCCTCGACGTGTTCGCGCCGCCCCGGGCCGACCTCGCCACCACCGGCTGAGTCCTGACCATGGCCGACTGGCGGCTGGCTGTCGACATCGGGGGGACCTTCACCGATGTCGTGCTGCTCGACGCCGCCTCCGGCCGGGTCGTGGTGGACAAGACGCTCACCACCCCCGAGGCGCCCCTCGAAGGGGTGAGGACGGGGGTCACCGCCCTGCTGGCCAAGGCCGGCGTGGCGCCGCCGGACATCACCGCACCCATCGTGCACGCCACCACGCTGATCACGAACTCGCTGATCACCGGACGCACGGGCCGGGCCGGGCTGGTCACGACCACCGGTTTCGGCGACACGTTGCTGATCCGCGACGAGCACCGCTACGACATGTACGACCTGCAGATCGAGTTCCCGGATCCCCCCATCGGCCGGGACCTCACCTTCGAGATAGACGAGCGCACGTCGGCAACCGGCGCGGTGCTGGCCGAGCCGGACGAGGCGGATCTCGGGAGACTCTGCTCCGAGCTGGCCGCGGCCGGCGTCGAGTCGGTGGCGGTGTGCCTGCTCAACTCCTACGTGAACCCGGCCAACGAGCAGGCGGTGGCGGCCCGCCTGCGCAGGGATCTGGGCGTGCCGGTGTGCATCTCGGCGGAGATCTCGCCACAGATCCGCGAGTACCCCCGCATGATCACCGCGGCGTGCAACGCGGCCACCATGCCGGTGATCGGCCCCTACCTGGACGAGCTGCAGAAGTGGCTGGCGGCCGAGGGGTTCGGTGGGTCGGTGCTGATGATGCTGTCCAACGGCGGCGTGGTGTCGGCCGACGACGCGGCCAGGGGCCCGATCCGGCTGGTGGAGTCCGGTCCGGCGGCCGGCGCACTGGCCGGCAAGTGGTACGCCGACCGGCTCGGAACGGAGCGGCTGCTCTGTTTCGACATGGGCGGCACCACGGCCAAGGCCTGCATGATCACCGACGGCGAACCGGCCCTGACCAACACCTTCGAGGTGGCCAGGATCTACCGGTTCAAGAAGGGATCGGGCTTCCCGGTGTCGGTGCCGTCGGTGGATCTGGTCGAGATCGGCGCAGGCGGGGGGTCGCTGGCCCACCTGGACCGGTTCGGCCTGCTCAAGGTCGGCCCGGAGTCCGCGGGCGCCGATCCGGGTCCGGCGTCCTACGGCCGGGGTGGCACGACGGCGGCCGTGACCGACGCCGACGTGGTGCTGGGCCTCCTCGACCCCGACGCCTTCCTGGGCGGGGACATGCCGCTCGACCGCGCCGCGGCCGATGCTGCGGTCGCCCGCACCGCGGCGGGACTCGGGCTGCCGGTCATGGACACTGCGGCCGGCATCTCCGAGGTGGTCGACCAGAACATGGCCGCGGCCGCCCGGATGCACGGGGTCGAGCAGGGTGTGGACCTGCGCGGCGTGACCATCCTCGCCTTCGGCGGCGCCGGACCGGTCCATGCCTGCGGTGTGGCCGATCTCCTCGAGAGCGACAAGATCATCTTCCCGCCCAACGCCAGCGTGCTGTCGGCGTTCGGGACGCTGGTGTCGCCGGTGCGGATCGATCTGGCCCGGTCCATGCCCCGGCTGCTGCACGGCATCGACGGCACCGAGCGGGACGGCCTGCTGGACGAGCTCCGCGGCGAGGGCCGCAGGGTGCTGCTGGCCGCCGGGGTGCCCGAAGCCGAGGTGCGGTTCCGGTACGGGCTGGACGCCCGGTACGCGGGGCAGGGGAACGAGATCACCGTGTGGCTGGGAACCGGGGAGTCGTGGCCCGCCTCGGACTCCGAGGTACTGGAGGGCTTCGAGGCGGAGTACCGGCGCATCTACGGGATGACCATTCCCGATGTCCCGGTCGAGGCCGTGACCTGGCGGCTGTCGGCCTACGCCGAGGAGTCCGCCGTGACCCCCGAAGTGGCGGCCGGCGCCGGCGGCGGACCGGTCGAGCCGGTGGCGCGGCGGCCCGCAGTGTTCGAGCGGGGCGCCGACCCGCTGGTGGTGCCCGTGTACCGGCGGCAGGATCTGAGCGTGGGAGCGGCGTTCGCGGGGCCGGCCATCGTGGAGGAACGCGAGACCACCACGGTCATCCGCTCCGGCTGGCGGGCCGAGGTGGCCCCCGACGGCAGCCTGGTGGCGGAGAGGAGCCCATAGTGAGCGCGGTTCGGGACTTCGACCCGGTCGAGCTGGAGATCCTGTGGCAGTCGCTGATCTCCACCGTGAACGAGCAGGCCCGGGCCTTGCAGCGGGCAGCCTTCAGCCCCATCGTTCGGGAGGCGGGCGACCTGGCCAACGCGGTGTTCGACCGCCGGGGTCGGATGGTGGCCCAGGCCGTCACCGGCACGCCCGGGCACATCAACAGCCTGGCCCTCGGCGCGGCCGCCATGCTCGAGGAGTACCCGGTGGACTCCCTGGTTCCCGGCGACGTGCTCATCACCAACGACCCCTACAAGACTGCGGGCCAGCTCCTCGACGTCACCGTGCTCGTGCCCGCCTGGCGCACGCCGGCCTCGGGCGGCGAGCCCCGACTCATCGCCCTGTTCGGGTCCACGATCCACCACACCGACGTGGGCGGCTACGGCATCGGCGCCGGGGGACGCGACTGCTTCGAGGAGGGGCTGTGGATCCCGATCTGCAAGCTGATGACAGGCGACGGCGCCGGCGGCTCGGAGCGCAATGGCGACGTCTGGAAGTTCATCCTCTCCAATGTCCGCCAGCCCGACCACATGGCCGGCGACCTGCACGCCCAGATGGCGTCGGGCGAGGTCGGGGCCCAGCGGCTGGCCACGCTGTGCGACAGCCACGGCCTCGACGACGTCGAGGATCTGGCCGACGAGATCATCGAGCGGTCCGAGGCGGCCACCAGGGCCACCATCCGCGAGCTCGGAGCGGGAACCCACGACGCGTCGGCCATTCTGGACCTGGCCGACGGGAGCCGGGTCGACATCGTCTGCTCCATGACGGTGGATCCTGACGCCGGCGAGATCGTCGTCGACTACGAGGGTTCCAGCGACGCCAGCCCGTGGGGCATCAACGTGGTGCGCAACTACACCCACGCCTACACCACCTTCACGGTGCGCTCGGTCCTCAATCCGGACATACCCAACAATCACGGGAGCCTGGCGCCCATCAGGATGCGGGCGCCCGAGGGGTCGGTCGTGCACGCCGTGCCCCCGCAGCCCGGCACCGCCCGCCATGTGGTGGGCATGTTCCTGCCCAACGCGCTGCTGAAGGCCCTGGCGCAGGTGAAGCCCGACGGTGCGATGGCCGAGGGTGCGGGAGCGGTGTGGACGATGCAGGTGAACGGCCACCACGAGGACGGATCCCCCTTCATCACCGCCATGTTCACGTACGCGGGCGGGGTGGGCGCCCGGGCCGCCAAGCCCGGGCTCGACGCCTGCTCCTATCCCACCGGGGTGTCGGCCGTGCCCATAGAGGTGGTGGAGGCGTCCGCCCCGGTGCGGTTCCTGCAGAAGGCGCTGCGCCCCGGTTCGGGAGGGGCCGGCGAGCAGCCCGGCGGCCTGGGCCAGGTGATCGAGTTCGAAGTGGACACGGCCCGGCCCTGGCAGCTCAACGCGGTGACCAGCCGCCTCACCGAGCCGCCCCAGGGCATCTTCGGCGGTGAGCCCGGCGCGCCCGGGTCGTTCCGGGTGAACGGGGAGCCGGTCACCACCCAGACCCGCATCACGCTCCAGCCCGGCGACACGGTGCGCTTGGAGCTGCCCGGAGGCGGCGGGTACGGCTTGCCGGGGGCCAGCACCCGAGATCAGGATCTGCCGGTCACGTCGTGAAGGCCTGGGCCGCGCCCGTGTCCTTCGCCTCGGTGTGGGACCGGGCCGTGGCCGGCCGGGCCGACGAGACGTTCCTGATCTTCGAGGCGCCCTCCGGCGATGTGGCCCGCTGGTCCTATGGTGACTTCGACGCTGCTGTCGATCGGGTCGCGGGCACGCTGGGCGTGCTCGGTGCCGGGCCGGGCTCGGCCGTCCATCTGGCTCTGACCAACTCGCCGACGTTCATCGCGGTGTGGCTGGCCGCCTCCCGCCTGGGTGCGTGGATCGTCCCGTCGGACCCCTTGGGCCGCACTCCCGAGCTGGCCGGCCATATCGGGTGCACCCGCCCCGCAGTGGGCCTCTGCGCCGGTGACAGGGCCGGCATCTACCGGGCCGCGGTCGCGGAGGCGGGACGGGGCGATCTGGCCGTGATCGAGATCGACGAGGCCGACACGACCCTCGCACCCTTCGACGCCTCGCCGCTGGCCTCGACCGATCGGTCCGAGCCGGACCTGCACGATCGGGCCGCGGTGATGTTCACCTCCGGCACCACCGGGCGGCCCAAGGGGGTCGAGGTGACCCAGGCCAACTACGCCTTCGCGGGCAAGGTCATGGCGGAGGCGGCCGGGCTGACCCCCGACGACCGCCAGCTGGTGGTGCTGCCCCTGTTCCACGCCAACGCGCAGTACTACTCGTTCGCGTCGGCCATCTGGACCGGTGCCAGCGTGGCTCTGATGCCGGCCTTCTCGGCGTCGGGGTTCCTGCCGGCCGCGGCCCGGCACTCGGCCACCTGCGCCAGCCTGTTCGCGGCGCCGATCCGCATGATCCTGGCCCGCGGCGGGCCTGTGAGCGGCCTGCGCCTGCGCCACTGCTGGTACGCGCAGAACATCTCGGCCGACCAGCACGCGACGGTGGCGGAGTGGTTCGGCTGCCGGCCCCGCCAGCTCTACGGCATGACCGAGACCATCCCCGCGGTCCTGACCGATGAGGCCGCCGACCCCCACCACGCATCCATGGGCCGGGTCTCGCCGGGCTGCTCGGTCGACGTCCAGGATGCGACCGGCGCGTCGGTCGAGCCCGGGGTGGTCGGAGAGGTCGTTGTGGGCGGCGAGCCCGGCATCACCCTGTTCGCCGGCTATCTCGACGCCCCCGGCATCACCGAGGCCAGCTTCCGGGGGGACTGGTTCCTGACCGGCGACCGTGCCGTTCGCGACGGGACCGGGCGCCACTACTTCGACGGGCGACGCTCCGATGTGCTGAAGGTGTCCGGCGAGAACGTCTCCATCGTCGAGGTCGAGTCCACCCTGTCCGAGCACCCCGCGGTGCTGGAGGCTGCGGTGGTGGGACGGGCCGACGACATCCGCGACGAGGTGCCTGTGGCCTTCGTGGTGGCGGCCGACCCGTCGGCGGTGCCCACGCTCGACGAACTGCACGCCTGGTGCGAGCAGCGGCTGGCCAAGGCCAAACGGCCGGCAACCATCACCCTCATCGACGAACTGCCCCGCACCAGCGTCGGCAAGATTCGCAAGTTCCTCCTAGCCGAACAGGCCTCCGCCCCAGTCCCCTAGACGACCGCCAGGCGGTTGAGGGCTCGGAGGAGCAGGCCGCAGGTGGCCTCGACCTTCCACCGGTTGCCGGGCAGGGGGTTGGTGTCGCGGACCCACGCCCATGACGCCTCCTTGAGACCGGCCTGATCGTCGAGCCGGACGCCGGCCAGCCGCTTCTCGCTGCGCTCGGCCCGGTACGGCGTCGGCGCTACCGCCCCCAGCGAGACCCTGGCCTCCGCGATGGCGGCCCCGTCGCCGGCGAGTTCGACGGACACCGCGGCCGAGCACACCGCGAAGTCGCCGGCGTAGAGCCTCAGCTTCTCGAAGGCGGCCGGACGGGCCCGGGCCGCCGCGGGCACCTCGACCGTGGTGAGCAGCTCCCCGGCGACCAGATCGGGTTCGCCCGGCCCCGAGTAGAGCTGGTCCACGGCACGGCCGCGGGGCGGCTTCGACCCGGGCAGGACGCTGTGGGCCACCGCGTCGAGGGCCAGCAGGCCGGTGGCCAGGTCCGACGGGGTGACGGCCTGGCAGCGGTGGGCGCCCAGCACGGCGTGATGGAACCGGTTGTCGCCCAGCACCGCGTAGCACGGAGCAGTCCGGCCGTTGCGCTTGTAGCACCCGAAGCCGTTGCGGTAGAAGGCGCAGCGCTTGTCCTGGAGCAGGTTGCCGCCCACCGTGGCCAGCTCCCGGATCCCGCTGGTGGCGAGCTCGGCCAGCAGCTCGGCCAGCATGGCGTCGCCGGGCATGGCGTCGCCCTGGGCGAGCCGGCGACGCAGGTCTTCGAGAGTCACGGCCGCACCGACGCGCAGGTCGCCGTCCGGAGTCTCGTCCAGCCGCCGGAGCTCCTTGATGGAGGTGGTGTCGACCAGGCGCACCGGTGTGGCCAGCCGCTGCTGGCGGGCCACCAGCAGGTCGGTTCCCCCCGCGATGTAGCGGGTGCCGGCGTCGCGGTCCGAGCAGGCGGCGGTGGCCGCCTCGGGTTCCGTGGGCCGCTCGATCGACTCGATCGGCGGGACAGGCGCCCGCCGGCCCCGCTTCGCTCTGCGTCGGCGGGACAGGCGTTCGAGGAGCTTGAACAGGCCCATGCCGTAGAGGGCCCGTACGAAGTCGATCCAGAGCACCCCGATCATCGCCAGTCCGTAGGCGTCGGGCGGAGGCCGCCGGCGCGTAGTCCGGGCCGTGGACGTGTGAGGACTCAGGCGGGGTAGCAGCTTGTCGGGGGTTATGGGCACCTCGCGGACGCGCAGGCCGGTGGCGTGGGCCACCGCGTTGGCCACCGCCGCGGGCGTGGGCACCACTCCGATCTCGCCGATGCCCTTGGCTCCGTAGGGTCCGGCCGGGTCGTGGCCGTCGAGGAGCACAGCCCGGACTGGGGGCAGGTCGGCGGCTCGTGGCGCCCGATACTCGAGCAGGCTGGGATTGACCAGGCGGCCCTGCTCGTACACCAGCTCTTCGCTGAGAGCCGCGCCCAGTCCCATGGTCATGGCCCCGACCGCCTGGCCCTCGGCCGCAGCCGGATTGAGGGCCGCGCCCGAGTCATGCACCGTGACCGCGTCCAGCACGGCGACCTGGCCGGTGGCGTAGTCGACCTCGACCTCCACCGCCTGCACGCAGAACGAGTACGCGGGGGAGAAGTGGCCCCGGCCGTGCTCCTTGTCCATCTTGTCTACGTCGGTCAGGTAGCTGCCCTCGGCCCGCAGGCCGCCCCCGGTCGAGTCCGCTGCAAGGGCCACGAGATCGCCGATCGGCACCGCGTCGGCGCCGCAGCGAGCCTCGCCGCCGGCCAGCTGCACCCGGGCCGGGTCGGTTCCGAACTTGGCCGCGGCCGCGTCCTTGAGGGACCGGGCCGCATTGCGGGCCGCGTCGGCGGTGGCGTGGCCGCTCCACATGGTCCCCCGCGACGACCACGCCCCCAGGTCCTGGGGGGCGTCGTGGCTGTCCATCATGGTCACGTCCACGTCCTCGAAGGCGACTCCCAGTTCGTCGGCCGCGATCTGTCGCAGCAACGCAGCCTGGCCCGTGCCGGCATCGGCGCCCGCGAAGCACACCCGGACGGTGCCATCGTCGTGGAGCTCCACCGCGGCCTCGCTCAGCTCGGAGTGCTCGAAGGCGTTGGCGCCCGACACGTGAACGGCGGCGGCCACCCCCACTCCCCGCCCGCGGCCGCCGAGCGCCCGCTTGGCATCCCAGCCGATCTCGTCGCGGGCCCGCTGGAGGCACTCGGCCAGGCGGGCCGATCCCAGCCGCCAGCCGGCGAGGGTCACGTCTCCCGACTCGGGCGCGTTGAGCAGCCGCAGGTCGATCGGGTCCATGCCGAGGCGGTCGGCCAGCTCGTCGATCTGCGACTCCATCGCGAAGGTCATCTGCGGGTTGCCGTAGCCCCGGAACGACGCTCCCGGCTGCTTGTTGGTGTAGACGAGCGACACGGCCGTCGAGCAGCCGCCGAGACGGTAGGGGCCGGCGGCCAGCATGGTGGCGTAGACGGCCACCGAGGGGCCGGCGTGGTTGTAGGCGCCGTTGTCCACCGTGACGTAGCCGTCGCGGTGGGTGAGGGTTCCGTCCGAGCGGGCGCCGGTGGCGAGATCGACGCTGAAGGAGTGGCGCACGGCGGTGGCCGCGAACTCCTCGTCCCGGTCGAGCACCAGCCGCACCGGCCGCTTGGTCCGCATGGCGAGCGCCGCCGCGATCACCTCGTGGCAGCCGGCCTTGGCCTTCGCTCCGAAGCCGCCGCCCACGGCCACCGGGTGGGTGCGGATCTGCTCGGGGCGCAGGTCGAGCATGTGGGCTACTTCCTTGCGCACGAAGTAGGGCGCCTGGGTCGAGACCCACAGGTCGAGTCGCTGCAGGCCCGGATCCCAGCGGGCCACCGTCGAGTGACGCTCCAGGCAGACGTGGGCCGCGGGCGCGTAGACGTACGTGCCGCTGACCGAGGCCTCAGCGTCCGAGCGGGCCTCGTCGGGATCGCCGTAGGATCGCACGGTCTGGAGGGCCAGGTTGCCTTCGGTGTCGTCGTGCACCGTGGCCGCGCCGATGAGACGGGCTTGCGAGGTGGTGAGCACGCTGTCGCGCCGCTGGTAGTCGACGTCGATCAGGTCCAGGGCCGCATCGGCTTCGGCCCGGGTGCGGGCCGCCACCGCCGCCACTTCCTCACCGATGAAGCGGACCCGGTCCCGTGCCAGCGCGCAGCGGTCGCTGAACGGCTCTCCCAGGTGCAGGTAGGTGTGGTGGGGCAGGTCGTCGGCGGTGATCACCGCAGCCACGCCGATGGTGGCCTCGGCCCGGGAGGTGTCGATGCCGCGGATGTCGGCGTGGGGGTGGGGGCTGCGCAGGATCCGGGCCTCGAGCATGCCGGGCAGCGCTATGTCCGTCGTGTAGACGGCCGTTCCCGAGGTCCGTTCGTCCCACTGGTCGGGCCGGACCCGTTGGCCGAGGGCCGTCAACGGCCGTCTCCGGTCGTTTCGACGGTCACGCTGCCGGCGGCCTCGGCCACCGCTGCGAAGACGCCGCTGTACCCGGTGCAGCGGCAGAAGTTCCCGGCCAGCGCCCGCCCGACAGCGTCGCGGTCGGTCCCGTCGCACTCCCCGGAGGCGATGAGCTGGTAGGCCCGCACCACCAGCCCGGGCGTGCAGTAGCCGCACTGGAGCCCGCCCGAGTCAGCCAACGCCTGCCGCAGGCGGGCCGCCTCGGCGGCTATTCCCTCGACGGTGCGCACCGGCTCGTCCACCCGGGCTGCCAGCACCAGGCACGATGGCACGGCCCGTTCGCCTACCAGCACGGTGCACGCTCCGCAGTCGCCCCGGCCGCAGGCCTCCTTGGTGCCGATGAGGCCCAGATGGTCGCGCAGCACGTCCAAGAGCCTGCCTGCAGGGGCCGCGTCGACTGTCGTCTGGGCTCCGTTGACGGTCAGCCTGACGATCACGCCCGCGACTGTAGGGGCTGCTCCCGCTGCGAAACCGGTCACCCGCCTCGGGCGGTCTCCTCACGGTCGTCGTGCGGCTCGGCCCGGCAGGACATCGAAGCCTCAGCAATGCTAACGTCGGCTGTATACAGGCCCCGGCGCAGAGTCGCCGGGGCGCAAGCGGTTCCACACTGGAGGGAACATGAGACGACATTCGTTCAGATGGCTAGCAGCAGCGCTCGCGGTGTTCGCGTTGGTCGCCGCCTCCTGCGGAGACGACGACGCCGAGACGACGGTCACCCCCGACGAGCCGATGGCTGAAGAGGAGCCGATGGCTGAGGAAGAGCCGATGGCTGAAGAGGAGCCGATGGCTGAGGAAGAGCCGATGGCTGAAGAGGAGCCGATGGCTGAAGAGGAGCCGATGACCGAGGAGGAGGAGATCACCGAGGCCATCGAGGAATCCGACATCACAGACGTCGCGACCATTGACATGGACACGAACGGCGACGGCAAGGTCATCCTGGGCGTGGCCGCCGCCGGTCCCCGCGACGACGGCGCCTACTACCAGGCCCTGGTCGATGCGGCTGAGGAGATCTCGGCGGCACAGGGCTGGGAGGCGCCGATCGTGGTTGACAACATCGAGCCGGCCGTGGCCGCCACCGAGCTGGAGAACCTGGCCGCGCAGGGCGTCGACATCATCGCGGTCGGTGCGGGCGAGATCTCCGACCCGCTGCCCGACCTGGTCGCGCAGTATCCCGACATCTTCTGGTACTGCAACTGCGGCACAGGCTTCCCGCAGATGGACGGCGTGGCCCTCAGCACCAACGACGGGGCTGAGATCGAGTACGTCGTCGGCGTGGCCGCCGGCCTGATCCTCCAGGAGCGGGGCGGTGACACCGCGTACATGATCGGCTGCTGCGAGCTCGGCTTCGAGGTCGAGACCGAGTTGGCGATGCGGCTCGGCATGAAGGCCGTGGATCCCAGCTATGACGTCGTCTACACGCCGACGGGCAACTTCCCGTTCGACTTCGACAACGTGGCCGGGGCTACCGAGGCGTTCAACGTCGCCCTCGACGCGGGCATGGACCTCGTCTACCCGTACCTGGGCGGCGCCCACGAGCCCCTGGTCCAGTTGGCCAACGAGCACAACATCCCGGTGACGAGCGCGGGCGCATCCGACGTGTGCTCGCGGACCGACCTGCATTGGGACATGGCCGCACTGTTCGATGGCGGCGACTTCGCCCGGGCAGTGTTCCCGCTGATCGTGTCGGGTCAGTTCGAGGAGGGCAGCATCTACAAGTTCTCGGTCGGCCGGGATCCGGAGGTCGGCGCGCTGATCTGCAATCCCACGCCGGAGCAGAAGGAGCTGCTCGACCAGGCCCACGCCGATGTCCTGAACGGCTACTGCCTGGCTGAGTTCGACACCATCCGGGCCATCGCCTACGGCGGCGCCGACCTCGACGCTCCGCTGGTCTGCTCGGACGCCTGAGCGCTCCCTAGAGCTCCACACCCCGCAGTCGGACCCGGGACCAGCATGGCTGATCAACGGACGGCGGGAACCGACGTTCCCGCCGTCCGGCTCACCTCGATCTCCAAGTCGTTCGGGGCCATCGTGGCCTGCGACCAGGTCGACCTGGCCCTGCATCGGGGCCGCATCCACGGCCTCCTCGGAGAGAACGGCGCGGGCAAGTCCACGCTGATGAAGGTGCTCATCGGGCTGGTGCTCCCCGACCGGGGCACCATCGAGGTGGACGGCGAGCGGTGCCAGATCCGCGACCCCCACGACGCCGCGGGCCGTGGCATCGCCATGGTCCATCAGCACTTCAGCCTGGTGGAGCCGCTCACGGTGTGGGAGAACGTGATGCTGGGCGACACCGGCCGGTTCGACGCGACGGCCGCCCGCCGGCGGGTGGCCGAGATCAGCGAGCACTACGGCCTGGGCGTGGACGCCGACGCCAAGGTGGGCGACCTCTCGGCCGGGGTCCGCCAGCGGGTGGAGATCATCAAGTGCCTGCGCCGCGACCCCAGCATCCTTATCTTCGACGAGCCCACCTCCGTGCTCACCCCGGGCGAGTCCGAGCGGCTCTTCGACGTCTTGCGCCTGGCGGTGCGCGACGAGAACCGGGCGGTGGCCCTCGTCAGCCACAAGCTCGACGAGATCCTGCACGCCACCGACGAGGTGACCATCATGCGGGCCGGTGCCGTCGTCCGGCGCATGGAGACCGCCGACGCCGACGCGCCCATGCTGGCCAGGGCGATGGTCGGCCGGGAGGTGTCTCTCCGTTCGGAGGCATCGGCCCTGGGCCTCATCGAGACGGTGGCGGCCAGCGCGGGCGAGGACGAGGACGCCCACCACTCCGAGACCGGGGGCGTCGCAGACTCCGGGACGCGGGTGCCCGCGCTGCGCCTGCGCGACATCGTGGCCCGCGGTCTCGACGGGCGGGTCTCGCTCGACGGCCTGAGTGTCGATGTCTTCGACTCCGAGATCGTGGGCGTTGCCGGCGTGGAGGGCAACGGCCAGTCAGCCTTGACCGACTTGCTGTCGAGCCTCATGGGTGTCGACGCCGGAACGGTCGAGGTGGACGGCGTCGCGGTGCAGCCCGGACGGCCCGGCGCGATGTCCGGCGCGGGGGTGGCCGTAATTCCCGAGGACCGGCACGCCTCCGGATGCGTCCTCGACATGACCGTGGCCGAGAACCTCTTCCTGGTCGACATTGAACGGATCTCCACCCACGGGATCTACGACCCGGCGGTGATGCGTCAGGACGCGACCCGCCTCATCGAGGACTTCGAGATCCAGACCGCTGGTCCCGACGCCCCGTTCTGGTCGTTGTCGGGCGGCAACCAGCAGCGGGTGGTGCTCGCCCGGGAGCTGAGCTACTCGCCCAAGGTGCTGGTGGCGGCCCAGCCCACCCGAGGGCTCGACGTGGGCGCCATCGAATGGATGACCGACCGTCTCCGCCAGGTGGCCGACAGCGGTGTCGGCGTGCTGCTCATCTCGAGCGAGTTGGAGGAGATCCTGCAACTCTCGGACCGCGTCGTGGTGCTGTTCCGGGGTCGGATCATCGGCGAGATGGACCGGGCCGATGTGGACCTCGAGGAGCTGGGCCTCCTGCTGGGAGGCGCCGGCGCCGAGGCCGCTGCTTAGTTCCGGTCGCGTGTCAGCATGAGCGAACAGCAGGTTCCGCAGCCGGCCGCCAAGAGTGCCGAGCCGGCCGCGACTGCTCCGGCGCCGTCGCGGCTGCGTGAGGCCGGGGTGGCTGCGGGGATGTATCTGGGCTGCATCGCCGCAGCCCTGCTGATCTCAGCGGTCATCGTGTGGCTGACCGGGGGCTCGTGGCAGGCCGTCTTCTCGGCCCTTCTCGACGGCAGCCTGCGGGCCCCGGGGCGCTGGGGCGAGACCATCGGCATCGCCATCCCCCTGGTGGTGGTGGCCCTGGGGACGGCCATCAACGGTCGGGCCGGCGTGGTCAACATCGGCCAGGAGGGCCAGTTGATGATGGGCACGGCCTTCGCCACCTACGTAGGTGTGCGCATGGGCGGCCCGGGTCCGGTGGTGATCGTGTGCCTGCTCATCGTGGGGGCTCTGGCCGGGGCCATGTGGGCCGGCATCGCCAGCTGGCTCCTGTACTGGCGGCGGGTGCCGGAGGTGCTCACCACGCTGCTGCTGATAACGGTGGCCTCCCAGATCAGCGGCTACGCGTTGAAGGTCGACTGGCTGCTGCTGGCTCCGTTCCGGGAGGACCGCTCGGTCCGCAACCAAGTGAGCGATCAGCTCGCAGGTGACACCCGGCTGCCCCGCATCGACATCTGGGGCAACGACTTCCCGATCAGCGCCATCGCGGTGGTGCTGATGGCCGTGATCGTGTTCCTGCTGTTCAAGCGCAGCGTGTGGGGCTTCCGGATGAGGATGCTGGGTCGCAACGCCCGCACCGCGCAGCGGGCCGGGGTGTCCACCGTCAAGTACGGCACCAACGCCATGCTGATCTCCGGCGCGTGCGCGGGCCTGGCCGGGGCGTTGATGCTCTCGGGCGGCGACTTCGGCAACTACCGGTTCACGCCCGGCTTCGCCAACAACATCGGCTGGGAGGGGCTCCTGGTGGCCCTGGTGGCCCGCTCCCACCCGGTGGGGATCGTCATCGTGGCCTTCAGCTTCGCCGGACTGCGCGCCGGCTCCGGCTTCCTGGCGGCCACCGGCGTGGAGCGCGAGATCTCCCAGGTGGTCCTGGCCCTCCTCGTGCTGGCCCTGCTGGTTCCTCCGGCGATCCTGTTCATCCGCGAGCGCCGCCGCGCGCTGTCGGCCACGAGAGACAGGACCTGATCGATGGGCGGCTTCTTCTCGGCAATAGGTGATGTGGTCACCAATGAGGTGACCTACTCGGGGGCCATGCGCTTCGCCGCCCTGCTGGCCTTCGCCGCCATCGGCGAGACCATCGCCGAGAAGGCCGGCACGCTCAACATCTCCCTGGAGGGGATGGTGCTCGGCGGGGCCTTCGCGGGGGCGCTCGGAATGCACCTGACGGAGTCGGTGACCGTGGGGCTCATCTTCGCCACTGTGATCGGGGCCTTGGTGGCTTCGGTGCAGGCCAACATGAGCCACCGGCTCACCGCCAACCAGTTCGTGGTCGGCCTGGCCCTCAACACGCTGGTACTCGGTATCGCCAGCTTCCTGAACACCAGCATCCAGCCCGTGTCGAAGGCCGCCCACCGCTTCAAGATCCCGGGTGTGGCGGAGATCCCCCTGGTGGGCGACGCTCTCTTCAACCAGCCGTGGCCCCTGTACCTGGTTTACCCGATGGTTCCCGCCGCGTGGTGGCTGCTGTACCGCACCCGCTGGGGTCTCGAAGTGCGGGCCGTCGGCGAGAACCCGCAGTCGGCCGACGTGTCGGGCATAGACGTGAACAAGCGTCGCCGCCAGTCCATCTACATCGCGGGGCTCACCTCGGGCCTGGGCGGCGGCTACCTGGTACTGGGCCAGATCGGGCGATTCGAGGACGCGGTCGTGGGAGGCCAGGGGTTCATCGCCATCGCGGCGGTCATCTTCGGCGGATGGACCATGCGGGGAGTGATCGGCGGGTGCCTGCTGTTCGGCACGGTGAACTCGTTCCGGCTGACGCTGCCCACCGTGGGCCACGAGCTCAACTCCGAGCTGCTGTCGGCCGCACCGTTCGTGGTGACCATCGTGACGGTGACGTTCTTCGCCCACCGCACCCGGGAGCCGCGGGCACTGGCCCAGCCCTTCGTCCGCGGCCTCACCTGAGATCCTCACCGAGCTGCATATGGGCGACGCCGCATCCTCGGTCCCCACAGTCGACATCAGCGGCGCGCTGGCCGGTGATCCCGGCGCGATGGATGCGGTGGCCCACCAGGTCGACACGGCCTGCGTGAACAGCGGGTTCTTCATAGCGGTGGGGCACGGTGTGGAGCCGGGTCTGGTGGACGAGACCATGGCCATGGCCCGGGACTTCTTCCGGCTCCCGTTCGAGGAGAAGTCGAAGGTGGCGCCGCCGACCTTCGAGGACTACCGCGGCTTCCTGGGCCTGGACACCACCTCGCTGGCGGCCACCCTGGGCGACAACGAGACCCCGCCCGATTTGTGCGAGTCCTTCAACGTGGGCCGCTTCGACGATCCCGAAATCCGGGCCCGGGCCTTCGTCGCCGGTGGCGAGGCGACGTTCTGTCCCAACCGGTGGCCGGAGGAGCCTGCGGGGCTGCGGCCATTGTTCGAGCACTACTACGCGGTGCTGGAGCGGCTGTGCATGCAGATGCTGCCGCTCTTCGCCCGGGCACTGGATCTTCCCGACGGATGGTTCGACGACAAGGTGCGGGACCACACCGCCCTGCTGCTGTTCAACTGGTACCCGCCAGTGGCCGGAGCAGCCCGCCCCGGCCAGCTGCGCCGGGGTGCGCACACCGACTACGGGGCGTTCACCGTGGTGGCGGCCGAGCAGATCCCCGGTCTGCAGATCCGATCGAACGGCGACTGGGCCGATGTGCCGATGGTCCCGGGCGGCTTCGTGGTGAACCTCGGCGACCTGATGGCTCGCTGGACCAACGACCGCTGGGTCTCGACGCTGCATCGGGTGGTCATCCCGGAGGGCGGCGACCGGGGTCGGGACCGGATGTCGGTGCCGTTCTTCTTCCAGCCGTCGTACCGGGCGATCATCGAGACCATCCCGACCACCATCACGCCGGAGCGCCCCGCCCGCTACGAGCCGGTGGTGTCGGGCGAGTGGATCGCCGCCAAGTCGGCGTCCATGATCGAGGACGACGCGGATTCCTGAGGGGCGGGGGCGGTGGGCCGTCCTGCTGCTAGCCGCGGTGGTAATGGCTCTGGGCGCGCTCGCGGTCCTGGCTCTCGGCACGGCCGCCCTTCTCGACCTCGGCCCGTTCGCTCCCCCCGAGACGCCTCGGGGGCTGGAGGCGGACGACCCTCTGGGCGACTGCCGCGAGGCCGGCCTCGACAGGGGCGAGTCCTGCGATGCCGGGGCTGACATCACCGCGATCAACCTCTGGCAACCCGACGATGGAGCGTTGATGGTCGAACTGCGGCTCACCGAGGCACCGGACCTCGGTCCGGATCTGGCGTGGACGGCCGAGTTCTATGTCGAGGCCGCCAACGCCTTCACCGACGGCGGGGTGATCTGCCGCCTGACCAACGTCACTGATGGCGGCCCGCCCGTCTCGGAGGCTCGTTCCTACGCCTTCGACCCGAACACAGTGCCGAGGCAGCAGATCGATGCGGGCGCCTGCGAGGGGAGCCTCGACGGGTCGTCGGCCCGGTTCTCGATCGATGTCGCCGGCCAGCCCGCCGACGAGCAGTTCCGGCTGATCGGACTGGTCCGGCTCGAGTACCCCGGCGACGACACGCAGCCCGGCTCCGACGACGACTTCCTGGTGAGGGCATCGCTGGCCGATCTCCGGGACTGAGCACGAGTCCGCCGGTCAGTAGGGTGGCGCCGATGGGTCTCGTGGAGCCGGCCTCGCACTTGAGCTCGCAGGCCCGGGAGTTCTTGACGAACTACCGGGTCGTCGGCGCAGAGCTCGATCTGGGGGATCTCGAAGCGGTGGCCGCGGCTCGCCGGGGATCCCTCGCCGGGTGGGTCGCCCACAACGAGGGGCTGCCGGGGCCGTGGATCAGCCGTCCTTCAACGGTCGCCGGCGTGCCGGTGGTGGCCTTCGCCACCGGCGAGCACGCCCTGGGTGCCGACGGTGTGATCGTGCACCTCCACGGCGGGGCGTTCGTGCTGGGCTCCCCGACCGCCAGCGCCGCTCTGGCCGTGGGTGTGGCCCAGCGCACGGGGTTGCCGGTGGTGTCGGTCGACTACCGCCTGGCTCCCGAGCATCCGTGCCCGGCCGGGCTCGATGACATCGTGCGCGTGTGCCACGAGCTGGCGGCGTCGCGGTCGGTCGTGGCGGTGTTCGGCGAGTCGGCCGGGGCCAACCTCAGCCTGGCCGCAGCGGTGGCGCTGCGCGATCGGGGCGCACCGTTGCCGTCCCGGCTGGGGCTGCTGTCGCCGTGGGTCGACATGACCTGTTCGGGTGACACCTACCGCTCGCTGGCAGCGGCCGACCCCGTGCTGGGCCCTCTGGATCCGCCCTCCTTCGCGGCTGCCTACGCGGGTGCCGACACGTCCGATCCCAGATCGTCCCCGCTGTTCGCCGATCTGGCCGCCCTGCCCCCGTCGCTCATCCAGACCGGCAGCCGCGAGATCCTGCTGTCGGACTCCTGCCTGCTGGAGGGCGCGCTCCGCCGCGCCGGCGCCGAGGTCGCGCTGCACGTCTGGGACGGCTTGTGGCACGGGTGGCAGCTCCAGTACCGCGTCCCGGAGGCTTGCCGGGCTCTCGACGACCTGGCCGCTTTCTTGGCGAACTGAGCAACGGTATACACTCCGTGTGCCGAGCAGTGAAGCCCAGGGATGCCCGGGCTTGTGTCTGGCCCTTGACGAGCACCGTTCGTTGAGCAAAACGCAATCCAAAGGAGAAGTAATGAGGAGCCGCTCCCTTCCTCGTGTCGTGAGGATCCTGACTGTGATCCTCGCGTTCATGCTCATCTCGGCCGCCTGCAGCGGCGACGATGACGACGCCACGGCCGGTCCGGTTGTTCTCGACGTGCTGGCCGAGGCCGGCGACGAGGCCACACTCGAACTCGCCACGGCGCAGTTCACCGAGATGTACCCGCACGTGAGTTTCAACATCACGCTGCGCGCCTTCGACGACTACATGCAGATCGCGCCGGGGATACTCTCCAGCGACGATCCGCCCGACATCGCCCACGGCAACCAGGGCTACACGATCGACGGCCTGCTCGTACAGGGCGGCTTGATCCTGCCGCTCGACGACTATGCGGCGCAGTACGGCTGGGTCGATGCGTTCGGTGACGGCACGCTCGACCAGTACCGGTTCACCGAGGACGGCACCGACTTCGGCAACGGCATCCTCTGGGGCATCAACGGCGTCGCCGAGTTCGTGGGCGTCTACTACAACAAGGAGAAGCTCGCAGCGCTGGGCGGCCTGCCCGCCACCTTCGAGGAGTTCGACGCTCTGCTCGCGGCGGCCAAGGACGCCGGCGAGGTGCCGATCCAGCTCGGCAATGCCGAGGGCTGGCCCGCGCTGCACGTCTACGGCATGGTCGAGGCCGCCTACCGGCCCGCGGCGGAGATTCGCGACTGGGTCTTCGGCGAGCCGGGCGCGACCGTCGTCACCGACACCGAGCGGCAGGCCGCCGCCAAGTTCGAGGAGTGGCGCGACAACGGCTACTTCCCCGAGGGCGTCAACGGCATCGCCTACGACGACTCGGTGGCCAACTTCATCGCCGGCGAGGGCGTGTTCATGATCGCGGGCAACTGGAACACGGCCACCCTCGACGAGGGAATGGGCGCCAACGCCGGCTACTTCGCCATGCCGGTCGGCCCCAGCGGGATTGTCGGCGGCACCGCGGCGCTGGCCCTTCCGTGGCACATCACCACCAGCGCCGAGGATCCCGACCTGGCGGCGGAGTTCATCAACCTGCTCGTCAGCGAGGAGTTCGCGGATGATCTGGCGTCGGTGGGCCGTGTCGCCGCACGGTCGTCGGACACCGAGATCGAGGGCCTGCTCGCAGAGGTGACCGCGGGCGCCGCGGCCGTGATCGCCGACGAGGGCGTCACGCTGTACGCCGACTGGGCCACGCCGACGATGTTCGACACGCTCACGTCGAAGACCCAGGAGCTCCTCGGCGGCCAGATCGACGGCGAGCAGTTCCTCAACGACGTGCAGTCCGACTGGGACGCCGCCAACGGCTAGCCCCGACTGATCCCGGCCGGGCCCCGCTGCGTATCGCCTTGAAGGCGTGGAGCAGTCGGGGCTCGGCCAGCGGCCCCTAAGAGGCCGAGCGAGTAGGCGGGGATGACGCGGCCCATACGGCGCGAGGCCGTGGCCCGAGCGGCCCGTGAGCGCAGCGGACAAGAGCGGGGAAGACCCCGATGCAACGCGACGGGCTTGCACCTACCCGCGCACCTTTAAGGCCGCCCCAGTTGAGCCGTCCAAGCCGCCCGGCCCGCCCGGTCCGCCGCGGTCCGTCAGGGCGCGTCCAGCCGGTCGCGTACCTGTACCTGCTTCCGGCGTTCGCGTTCTTCGCGGTGTTCGCGGTGGCGCCGCTGGTCCACGCGTTCAAGCTGTCGTTCTACGAGTGGAACGGCATCACCGATCAGGTGTGGGTGGGCCTCGACAACTACGTCACCGTGTTCACCGACCCCCATGTGCGCGCCGCGCTGTGGAACTCGGTCATCCTGATCGTCTTCTACGCGGTGCTGCCGATCTGCGTCGCCCTGGTGATCGTCGGGCTGATGGCGAGGGTCCGGATCCGGGGCCGGACGGCGTTCCGGGCGGTGCTGTTCGTGCCGACGATCCTGCCGTTGACTGTCGTTGCCGTGGCGTGGCGCTGGGTGTACGCGCCGGACGGGCCGCTGAACTTCGGGCTCGACCTGATCGGGCTGGACTTCGTCAGCCGGGCATGGCTCGGCGACTTCACGTTCGCGCTGCCGTCGATGGGCATGGTCGGCACCTGGGTGACCTTCGGCCTCGTGTTCGTACTGTTCGCCGCGGGCGTTCAGAAGATCCCGTCGCAGCTCTACGAGTCGGCCCGCATCGACGGCGCCAACATGGTCCGCGAGTTCTTCGCGGTGACGCTGCCCGCTCTGCGCGGCGAGATCACAGTGGCGCTGATCCTCACCGTCACCGCGGCGCTGCGCAACTTCGACCTCGTGTTCGTGATGACCCGCGGCGGCCCCGGGACCAACACTGAGGTCCCGTCGATGTTCATCTACCGCTCAGTGTTCCAGATCCGCTCGATCGGCCTCGGCGCAGCCATCGGCGTGATCCTGATGCTGGAGCTGCTGGCGGTTAACCTGGCCGTGCTGTGGTACCGCCGCCGCGGCGATCTCTCCGCATGAGCCCGCTGGTCGCAGGCCGGGCAGGCGACACGGGCCGGGGCAGGGCGGCTGGGGAGCGGCTGCTGTGATCGAGAGCCGCCACGAGCGCCGCTTCGTCCATCTGGTGCTGCTCGGCGCCAGCATGATCGCTCTCTACCCGTTCGTGTCGATCCTGCTGCTGGCGCTGAACCCGCCCGGCAAGCGTGTCAGCGGGTTCACCATCCCGAGCACGATCTCATTCGAGAACTTCACGCTGGCGTGGCAGCGAGGCAACTTCGCGCAGGCGTTGTTCTCGAGCGCGGTGGTGGCGGTGACCGTCGTGGCCGCGAGCGTGGCCTTCTCGATCCTGGCGGGCTACGCGTTCGCAACGATGCGCTTCCCGCTGCGCAACACGCTGTTCGTGATCCTGCTCGCCGGGCTGATGCTGCCCTACGAGGCGCTGATCGTCCCGCTGTACTTCGACTTCAGGTCGCTCGGCCTGCTCGACTCGCGCTGGGCCGTGATCCTCCCGCAGATCGGCTTCAGCGTGTCGTTCGGGACGTTCTGGATGCGCACCGCCTTCTGGGCCCAGTCGGGCGGCGCGCTGGTGGAGGCAGCCCAACTCGACGGCGCCAACACCTGGGACATCCTGAGACGGGTGCTGCTGCCGGTCAGCGGCCCGGCGGTCATGTCGCTGTCGGCGCTGCTGTTCCTGTTCGCGTGGAACGACTTCCTGCTCGCGCTGGTGCTGCTGCCCCAGAACGAGGCGGCGCAGACAGCTCCGCTGGCGCTCTCGTTCTTCGCGGGGCTGCGACGCGGCGGCGAGCCGTCGACGATCGCGGCGGCGGCGCTGCTGGTGGCGTTCCCGGTGCTGATCGTCTACATCTTCATGCAGCGGCGCTTCATCCAGGGGATCACCACCGGAGCCACCAAGGGATGACGGTCCGCCACAGACGCTTCGGCACGCCGCTAGAACTCGGAGCCGCCGCGGCCGCGGAGATCGCGGCCGGGATAGCCGGGAGCCGGGCGGCGGGTCGCCCGTACCTTCTGGGGTGCCCTGGAGGCCGGACACCCAAGCCCATCTACGCCGAGCTGGGCCGCATCTGTGATCGCGATGGGATCGACTGCTCCGGGGTGGTGCTGGTGATGATGGACGACTACCTCGATCCCGACTCCGCGACACCTGAACCGGTCTCGCGCGATGCTCACAACTCCTGCCGGCGCTTCGCGGAGCAGGAGATCCGCCTGGTGATCAACCGCGGGCTGCCGGCCTGGCGGGCCGTGGCCGGCGAGTCGGTGTGGTTCCCGGATCCGCTCGACCCCCCGGCCTACGACGGGCGCATCGCGGACGCGGGCGGCGTCGATGTGTTCATCGCGGCCAGCGGGGCGTCGGACGGGCACGTCGCCTTCTGCGGCCCGGAGTCGGACCTCGACGGGGCCAGTGCCATCGTGGAGCTGGCCCCGTCGACCCGGGCCGACAACCTTGTCACGTTCCCCGAGTTCGCCTCGGTCGGGGAGGTTCCCACCCACGGCGTGTCGGTGGGCCTGGGCACGATCCGGTCGCTGTCGCGCTCTGTGTGGCTGGTGCTCCACGGGGCGGACAAGGCTGAGTCGCTGCGGCGGGTGCTGGCCGCGGCGGGCCATGATCCGGCCTGGCCGGCGACGTTCATACACGAATGTCCGGGCGCCGTCGTCTGGAGCGATGCCGGCGCCGAGAGGGGAGGCGCGCCATGAGCGGTGCTGCCGCCGCCGGCATGGGGTCTTCATCGAGGGTGCGGCTCGGGATCGTCGGGCTGGGCAGCGTGTTCGAGCCCTACGCGACGCTGATCCGGGAGCTGCGCTACTACGGACGGGTCGAAGTGGTCGCGGCGTGCGACATCGTGGCCGGCCGTGCCCGCAGGGTTCGCGACTTCCTGCACCAGGACGCGGCGTTCAGCACCGACTACGCCGATGTGGTGGCGCGCGACGACGTGGACGCGGTGCTGGTGCTCACGGCCATGCCCAGCCACGGCGAGATCGCCGCCGCTGCGCTCGATGCCGGCAAGCACGTGCTTGTGGAGAAGCCGATGTCGGTCCATCTGGACGAGGCGGCCGAGCTCGTGGCCAAGGCCGGGACCGTGCCCGGCCTGCTCATGTGTGCGCCCCACGTGGTGCTCAGCCCCACCTACCAGGCTCTGTGGAAGCGGGTCGTCGACGAGGGTGAGATCGGGACGGTGCTCACCGCCCGGGCCCGATACGGCTGGTCGGGTCCGACTTGGGGACGCTGGTACTACGACACCGGCGGCGGCCCGCTGTTCGATCTGGGCGTCTACAACATCACCTCGCTCACCGGGCTGATGGGAAGCGTCAGGCGTGTCGCTGCGCTGGCGGGCACGGCGGTACCCCGGCGCGAGGTGGACGGCGAGACGATCGAAGTCCGCAACCCCGACAACTACCAGGTGCTGCTCGACTTCGGCGACGCCCGCTTCGCCGCGGTCACGACCGGGTTCACGATGCATGAGTACCGCTCGCCGGCGATCGAGCTGTACGGCACCAGTGGCGTGGCTCAGATGCTGGGAGACGACTGGGCCCCGCAGGGGTACGAGATCGTGCGGGCCGACTCAGCCGGCTGGACCACCTACGCCGAAGTCGACCCGGCCTGGCCGTGGACTGCGGGGCTGCGGCACCTGGTGGACTGCGCCCTCGACGGGGCGGAGCTGCTCGTGCGTCCCGAGCACGCCTACCACTGCCTGGAGGTGATGGTCAAGGCGCAACTGGCGGCGTCCTCCGGGGAGGTGCAGACGGTGTCGAGCACCATCGACCCGGTGCCCTACGATCCTGAGGCGATCTACGTCCAGCGCGGCGGCAAGGTGGGACACGACTACCGGATCCGCCGCCACCGCGACGACTAGCAGGCGGGCGTTCCATGGGCTCGGGCATCCACGTCATAGGGGTCGACGGAGGCAACACGAGCACGACCGCGGTGGTGGTGGACGGCTCAGGGGACGTCGTCGGGGTCGGTGAGGGCGGCTGCACCGACATATACGGGGTGGCATCGCCGCCGGACGCCCTTCACGAGCTGGACCGCATCGTGTCGGCCGCGCTGCGCCAGGCCGGGCTGGGCGCCACCGATCTGCGGGCCGGGGTGTTCAGCCTCGCCGGCGCCGACTGGCCCGAGGATCACGACTACCTGCGAAGCCACCTCGCCGGCGGCGGGTTCGGCTTCGAGCCGGTCGTCGTGAACGACTCCATGGGCGGGCTCAGGCTCGGGTCGCCGTCATGGGAGGGGATCGCGGTCATCTGCGGCACCGGCAACGCGGTCGGGGCCCGGCGCGGTGACGGCAGGGTGTTCCACCTCGGCTTCTGGCCCGACACCGTCGGCGCGGCCAAACTCAGCCGCGGTGCGCTCGACGCCGTGCTGCGCGCCCACCTGGGGCTGGGTCCGGCCACGTCACTCACCGGTCGGGCGCTGGCGCTCTACGGCGCGGCCGACCCCATCGAGTTGCAGCACCGGTTCACCCGGCGCGACGGGTACGGGCCCGCTGAGCTGGTGCGCATGAGTCCGGTGCTGCTCGATGAGGCCGCGCTGGGCGACCCCGTCGCCGCGGGGATCGTGACGGCCGCCGGCCGGGCCATGGGCGGTCAGGGCCGGGCGTCGGCCGAGCGGGTCGAGATGGACGTGGCCGGCGCCACCGTGGTGATGGGCGGCGGTCTGTTCCGGCATCCCAGCACCGTGCTGGTCGATGCGGTGATGAGCGAGCTGGCCGCCGCCGTGCCGGTTCGCACCACGCTGCCGCCGGTGGTCGGGGCGGTGATGCTGGCCCGGGACCGGCTCGGTTTGGATTCCGACGCCGAGGCGCTGAACGGCTCTCTCGTCGACTTCCGAGCCTCGCACGACGGCCCGCGGGCGTAGGGTTGGGCCGGTGACGGGACTCATGCCCAGGCCGCCGGGAGGTGCGTAGTGGCACGGATCAAGCTCGCCTACATAGGGGGCGGATCGACCCGCGCGCCGGGCACGATGGCGAGCTTCGCCCATCAGGGGGAGAACTTCGACGGCTCCGAGGTCGTGCTGATCGACCTGGACGCCGAGCGTCTCGCGCTGGCGAGGGAGATCGCGCAGCGGATGATGGCGGCGAGGGGCCTGGACATCACCGTCAAGGCCACCACCGACCGGCTGGCTGGGCTCGACAGTTGCGACGCGGTGCTCACCAGCTACCGGCCGGGCGGCTTCGAGGCTCGGGTCCTCGACGAGCGCATCCCGCTGTCGCACAACGTGATCGGCCAGGAGACCCAGGGGCCGGGCGGGTTCTTCATGGCGCTGCGGTCGATCGCGGCGATGAAGGACATCCTCGTCGACATGGAAACGGCATGCCCGGGTGCCACGATCTTCAACTACACCAACCCGGTCAACATCGTCTCCCAGGCCGTCTCGGACAACTCCGACGCCAGCATCGTGTCGCTGTGCGAGGGGCCGATCGTCTACCCCCGGATGCTGGCCGAGGCGGTGGGCCTTGATCCCGACAAGCTCGATGTGGCCAGCGTGGGCCTCAACCACGGCTCGTGGTCGGTGAGCCACACCTACGACGGCGAGCCGCTGCTGCCGCTGCTGCGCGAGAAGTGGAGCGAGGAAGCCGCAGATCCCAGCCTCGGGGGGCAGGAACGCAGGATGCTCCAGCTTGCGGCCACCATGGACTCGGTTCCCAGCGGTTACTTCCAGTACTACTACTTCGAGGAGGAGATCCTCGCCGAGTACCACGCCAAGGGGACCACCCGGGCCGAGGACATCCTGGCCGAGGTGCCGTCGTACTGGTCGCACTACCGGGAGCAGGCTCTGAGCGACGATCCCGAACTCGATCCGGCAAGGTCACGTGGAGGCATCCACGAACTGGAGTTGGCCATCGACTGCATGGACGCGGTGTTCAACGACCGTGACGAGGTGATGACCGTCAACGTGGCCAACAACGGCAGCGTCGCCGGCTTCGAGGACACGCTGGTGGTGGAGACCCTCGGTCGCTGCGACGCGGCCGGGGTGCGGTCCATCGAGATGCCGAGCCTGCCGCCGCACACGCGGGGTCTGGTGGAGGCGCTGGGCTACTACCAGCAGGCCGCGGCCGACGCGGCCTGGAGCGGGACGAGCCACGAGGCGGTCCAGGCGCTGGCGTCGCACCCGCTGGTCCGCTCGATCGACAAGGCCGAGCGGCTCTACGCCGAGATGGCCCACGCCCACCGCGACTACCTCCCCGAGCGTCTCCTCCCGGTCTAAGAGGCCGAGCGGGTTGACGGGACACGCGGGTCCATACGGCGCGAGGCCGTGGCCCGAGCGGCCCGTGAGCGCAGCGAACAGGAGCGGGAATGACACCGCTGCACCGCGATCGGCTCCCACCTGCCCGCGGGGCCCCTCAAGAGGCCGAGCGGGTTGAGTCTCCTTCAAGGGTCAGCAGGCCCGCGCCGATGACACCGGCGCGCGGCCCCAGCCGAGCCTGCATCAGCGGCGGTGGGTCCGGCCGGCCTGCGGTGAGCTCCCGGTAGTGCCGTGACAGCGAGTCGGAGAAGGTGCCGCTGCTGGCGCCGAGGCCGCCACCGACGATCACTGCGGCGGGATCCAGCAGGTGCACGGCGCTCTGCAGAGCGGTTGCCACGATCTGTCCTGCCCGGGCCTCGATCCTGTCCCGGATTGCAGCTGTCCCGGCCGGATCGACCCGACCGGCCTGGGCATCGGCGGCCGCGCCGATGGCTCGTCCCGAGGCCTGCTCCTCCACAGTGAGGGGAGCCTCGGGTCGCACCGCGAGCGCGGGGTCCACGCCGAGCTCGCCCAGCGCGATCGCCTCGCCCCGGTGGCCGGCCCAAGGGCGGCCGTCGATCACCAGCGTCGATGAGATGCCGGTGCCGATGATCGCGAACACGAAGCTGGGCACATCCCGCCCGTGACCGAGGCGGGACTCGGCCCGGGCCGCGCAGCGCACGTCGGAGTCGATCACCACCCCGAGACCGGACTCGGTGACAGCGGGCAGTGTCCGCATCGATGGCAGAACGAGCGCGCTGTTGACCTGCCCTTGCGGTGTGACGTACTCGGGAACGCCCACCCCGGCCCGCTCGACGGCGACGCCCTCGTCGGCGGCCCGGCGGGCCAGGTGGTCGATGAGCGCCAGCACCGCCGAGGCGCTGCCGTCGTCGCCGTCATGGGGTGTGGCCACCGTCTCGTGGTCGCGTACCCCTCCGTTGGCGGCCACGACCGCGCCGGCGATCTTGGTGCCGCCTACATCGACGCCCACTGCGGCCCGCGTCATGGGGTCAGCCGGGATCGGGACCGATGTCGCCGGTGCTGGTCCAGCCGGGCCCGATCCCGCACAGCCAGACGGCCTGGCTGTCGCCGGCCGACAGGTACGAGTGCTGCGTGCCCGGCGGCAGCACGGCGGCGTCGCCCGCGTCCAGGTACAGGCAGTTGGCGTCCTCAGCCGCGGGCGTCATGACCACCAGGCTTCCCGAGAGCAGCAGCACGAACTCCTCTCCGGGATGCTGCTCCTCGGCGGACGCGGCCCCGGCTCGAAGGTGGCATCGCAGCACGGTCAGGTGCTCGGTGGCGGCCAGGAACCCGAGTTCGAGTGCTCCCCGGGTCGCCCACGCCACATCGTGCTCCCGCACCGGCGTGAGGCGATGCTCGATCTGCCCGGAAGCCATGGGCCAGGAGCCGAGCAGCCGCTGGTCGACGGTGGAGGTGCGCTCCAGGTAGGGCTGGGTCCGGCCGTAGGCGCTGGAGGCCCCGGTGGCGGGAGTGGGCGAGAAGAACTCCAGCACCCGCACACCCTCGTCACCGGCGGCCCGGCCGTGGTGCCAGGTGTCCCGGCGGAAGAAGACCGCCTCGCCGGCAACCGCCCTCTGGGTCTCGCCGGTCGAGGGGTCACTGAGCATCAGCACCCCTTCGAGCACGTACAGCAGCTCGTCGGCCGCGAAGATCGTGGGGTTGTCGGGGGAGTGCCCGAACCGCCCCCCGGGTGGCATGGAGAACTCCAGCACGTGCAGCATCTCCGACGACAGGTGGACGCGGTCGAGCACGAAGCCCGACTCGGAGTCGCCCCAGACGTGGCGGCCTCTGTCCGACGCAGGAAGGACCGTGGGCCGGTCGAACACCGGTCGCGGGGTCGGGCGCCTTGCCGCAGCGTTCATGACTGAACAGCTTGCCGCCGCCGGGCCGCCGATGTCACGTCGGCTGATCCGGCACGGGTGGGGCGAGCGGCCGCAGGGAGCAAGGATCAACTCCCGGCGGCGGCATACTTGACCGCTTGTTCATTTGCCGGAGCGGAGCCGTCGCGAGCTCCGGGCCGGACGGGCAGGGCGACACGGAGGACCCGATGGCTGAGGTATTGAAGGAAGCCGCCCGCAAGGGCGCTCACGGAGCGGACGCCGCGCTGGCCGAACGGGTGAGCACCCTGCTCGCGGACGTCTCCGAGCGCGGCGAGCGGGCCGTGCGGGAGCTGTCGAAGGAGTTCGACGACTGGGCGCCGGAGGAGTTCCGGCTGAGCGCGGAGCAGATCGACGGGATCGTGGCGGGCGTCGACCCCGGAACCCTGGACGACATCCGCTTCGCGCAGGCCCAGATCCGCAACTTCGCCCAGGTCCAGCTCGACTCGATGCGAGAAGTCGAAGTGGAGACGCTGCCGGGTGTGACGCTGGGACACAAGCACCTGCCCGTCTCGTCGGTGGGGGCCTACGTCCCGGGAGGTCGCTACCCGATGGTTGCGTCGGCTCACATGAGCGTGCTCACGGCCAAGGTCGCGGGCGTGCCGCGAGTGGCCGCATGCACTCCGCCGATCAACAGCGGCGTGCCGGCCGAGACGGTCGCCGCCATGCACCTCGCCGGCGCGGACGAGATCTACCTGCTCGGCGGGGTCCAGGCGGTTGCCTCGCTGGCGCTGGGGACCGAGTTCGTCGACCGGGTGGACGTGCTGGTCGGTCCGGGCAATGCGTTCGTGGCCGAGGCCAAGCGGCAGCTCTACGGCCGGGTGGGCATCGACCTGCTCGCAGGCCCGACCGAGACGCTGCTGATCGCGGACGACAGCGCCGACGGCGAGATCTGCGCCACCGACCTGCTGGGCCAGGCGGAGCACGGGCCGACGTCACCCGCCGTCCTGCTCACCACGTCACGGCAGTTGGCGGCGGACACGATCGCCGAGGTCAACCGCCAGCTCGAGACCCTGCCGACCGCCGACGTCGCGTCCGTGTCGTGGGCCGACTACGGGCGGGTCATCGTGTGCGAGGACAAGGCCGAGATGCTCCGCCTCGCTGACGAGTTGGCGTTCGAGCATGTGTCGGTGATGACCGGCGACGACGACTACTTCCTCGACAACCTGACGAACTACGGCGCCCTGTTCCTGGGTCCGATGACCAATGTCTCCTACGGCGACAAGGTGATCGGCACCAACCACACCCTCCCGACGCAGGGCGCGGCTCGCTACACGGGCGGCCTGTGGGTGGGGAAGTTCCTCAAGACGGTGACCTACCAGCGGGTCACCGATCCGGCGTCGAGCGCCCTCATCGGGGAGTACTGCAGCCGGCTGTGCGCGATAGAGAACTTCGCCGGCCACCAGGCGCAGGCCGACATCCGGGTGCGCCGCTTCGGCACAGCCGCGGCCGACCACGAAGCGTCGGACCTCGCCTCGCTGACCACCTCATGACGCAGCGCTGAGTGCGGCGGTGTGCCGCCGCGCCAGGATTATCGCAAGGCTTCCGCGGCTATCGCCTTCACCTCGGTGAGCAGATCACGGTTGGCGGGCAGGCCCGGCGAGATGATGTTCACGAAGAAGGCGTCGAGCCGGTGCGCGCCGATCAGGTGCTCCAGCTGGTCGCGGCACTCGGCGGGAGTGCCCGCGATCTGGTAGGAGGCCACCAGCTCGTCGGTCACGAGCTGGCCCACAGCCTCGGGGCCGCCCTGGGCGAAGGCGTGCTTCAAGCCGGCGATCTCATCGTCGTCGAGGCCCAGGTTCCTGAGGATCCGGGGCGGGCTGTCCATGATGGCGTAGCCGTAGAGGTGCTTGGCCTCCTCGATCATCTCGGGCCGGTACGCCAGCCGGTCGAGGTAGGCCCGCATGAGCGGGGCGCCCCCGCGTCCATCACCGGCCTGCGTCCCGGCCGCCTGCCGGGCCTGCTCGGCGATGCCGAAGGCGTCGCCGAGATCGGACTTGACCATCAGCATCAGGCCGTCGGCGTGGGTGCCGGCCAGCTCCAGCATCCTCTCGCCCCGGGCCGCGACCCAGATCGGGATCGAGTGGGTGCCGGTGGTGAGCTGGGCCCCTTCCAGCGACAGCCGCCGTCCCTGCCAGGTGACCGGCTCCCCCCGCCACAGCAGCCGCAGGGCGGTGATGGTGTCGGCCATCAGGGCCAGGGGCGCCGACCGCTGGAGTCCCATGGGGTGCAGCACCATGGTGCCGCCCGCCACCAGGGTCACGAAGGCCCGGCCCCCGCTCATCTCGTCGACGGTGGCCAGGGCGGCCGCGGTGGCGGCCGGGTGGCGGGTGTAGGGGTTGGTGACCGCCCCCAGCCGGATTGTGCTGGTGATGCGGGCCGCGGCGCCCAGCACCGCGTACACGTCGAGCATCAAGCCCTCGTCGGCCACCATGCAGTACGAGTAGCCCAATTCCTCGGCCACCACGATCGTGTCGATCAACTCGGCCGAGCCCATGGTCGGGACGATCTGCAGTCCCAGAGCAATCTGGTCGGTGCTCATGGCAGTGTCACCGCCGGCAGGTCGCTCGGTGTGCTCATGGCTCGGGCTCTACCCAAGGGTCGCGAACCGGCCGTATGACGACGGGGGCGATGTCGATGCGCCGGTCGGTTCCCACCAGGTCGGCCACCAGTTCGCCCACCCCGGTGGCGGGCATCATACGGGCCCTGACGCGGTCGGGGGCCTTGTCATCCCAGAGCGCCGTGTCGATCTGAGCGGGGGACAGCGTGATCACCCTGATGCCCCTGTCGCGCCCCTCCAGCCGCAGCACCTCCCCCAGCGCGTTCAGCCCGCCCTTCGACGCCGCGTAGGCCGCGTTGCCCTCGAAGGCCTGCACCGCGGCGACGCTGCTTATGAGCACGATCTGCCCGCTGGACGCGGCCAGCGGTTCCCAGGCGGCGCCGGTGAGGGCCATCACCGCTCCGAGGTTGACGTCCATGACGCGCTGCCAGTGGTCCTCGGTCACCTCCGGCACGTGCGCTTTCTCGAAGACGCCGGCGCTGTGCACGATCACGTCGATACGGCCGTACGCGGCCAGCGTCTCGGCAACGATCCGCCCGGCCTCGTTCGGCTCGGCCAGGTCGGCGGGCAGAACGGCCGCGGGGCTGTCCAGCGCGGCCGCGGCGGCCTCAAGCCTGTCCTGCCGGCGCCCCACCAGTACGCAGTGAGCGCCCCGAGTCGCCAGCGCCCCCGCGCAGGCAAGTCCGATCCCCGACCCGGCGCCAGTAACGACCGCCACGAGAGGGTGCTGCAGTGTCACGGATTCGATGGTGGCGAAACGTCGGGGACCCCGATCCCGAGGAACCCCTCGATGCGGGCCAGCCGCTGCCCGTTCTCGGCCACCTCAGCCCGCAGTGAGGTGATCTCGGCGCCCAGCCCGGTCTCGACGCCACCAATCTCGGCCATCAGCTCGGTGCGCAGATTGTCGGTGGTCTGTTGCTGGTGCCAGATGATGGCGAACACTCCGAGCACGACGGCGACCAACTGGGCGATGGGGATGAGCTGCGGCATCCGTTGCGAAGCGGCCCGCACGACGACCTCCGGCCCGGCAGCGGTGCTGTCGCCTGGGACGCTGAGCGCTTCCGGTGCTGCCACGCCCCCACCCTAAGCTGTGACACAGTTCAATGCAACACAATGCTTTTGAATGCATCCTCAACCATTAGCTGAAGAATGAGGCGGTCAGCACCTCGTGGTTGATGTGTCCGGCGCTGAAGGTGTTTCCGCTGGCCAGGTTGGTGAGGTGGATCTCGGCCGGGGAGTGCAGCTCAATGGGAATCTCGTAGAAGTCCCGCCCGGCGTCCTCGTAGATCTCGATGAACGGGCGGCCGTAGGCCTCGCAGGCCACCGACACCACCCGCTCCACGATCTCCGCGCACTGGGCGTCGTCGCCGTCCACGGTGACGTTGGAGATCCCCCCGTACAGGAGGCTGTCGTTGATGCGGCCCATCGAGACCAGGTCGTCGTCCACCAGCGGCGGCACCACGCCCAGGCCGTACGCGTAGCGCAGTCCCCGCAGGTCCATGCCCTCCTCGGCCAGCCGGTGCAGGGACTGCTCCACGATCCGGGCCGCCACCTGCACCGCGGTCACCAGGCTGCGGTTGGGGGCGAACAGCACGTAGAGGTCGCCGGGATCGATCCGGCACGACGACGCGATCATGTCGGCCATCTCCACCGGGACCGGCTCGGAGGTCTGGATGGCCACCACCGCCTCGTGATGCTCGTCGCGGTAGTCGATCCACTCGAAGTAGTGGTCCAGGCTGTCGCGGTTCAGGGCCCGGCCCGGCCCGGCGAGGATGGCGGCGTGCTCGGTGCCGGGGGCTTGCAGGCGCCATCCTGCGATCTGCGACGCCACGCAGCCCTCGATGGGGTGATCGATCATCACCCGCACCGCGGTGAGCATCCGTCCAGCCAGCTCGAAGGGCTCGTAGCTCACGGTGCCGAGCCCGCCCAGGCTGGCCAGGGTGTAGAGCTGGGCGGCCCGCCAGCCTCCCTTGGCGTGCAGGCCCATGTCGATGACGGTGCTGCCGTTGTCGAGCCGGTCGACGGTCACGCCCAGTGCGTCGGCCTCATCCAGGATGAGCCGCACCGTCTTCATGGCTTCACGGTTGATGCTGATCATGGTCGGCTCCTGACTCGCATGCCGGAGCCCCCTCAGGCGGGGGTGGACTCGCGGGCGCCGAGGGCGGCGTCCACCGCGATGACGGAGCCGTTGACGTAGCTGGCCTCCGGCGACGCCGCGAACAGGATGGCCGCGGTGATCTCGGAGGGCCGGCCGAACCGGCCCTCGGGGATGTGACGCTGGATCGCGGTCTGCACCTCAGGGTCGGGCATCCCGGCCAGCAGCGCCTCGGTGGCGATCAGGCCCGGGGCCACCGCGTTGACCCGCACGCCCCTGGGGCCCAGTTCCAGCGCCATGGCCCGGGTCAGGCCCTCCACCGCGCCCTTGGACGCGATGTAGGCGCAGCGGTTGGCCACTCCCAGCCGGGCCAGGATCGAGCTGAGGTTCACGATGGCTCCCCGGCCCCGCTCCACCATGCCGGACGCCACCAGCTGGCTGAGCTGGAACAGCCCTCTCACATTGGCCTGCCAGACGGTGTCGAACGCCTCCAGCGACAGGTCAGACATCGACGACCGGTCGATGAGGGCGGCGTTGTTGACTAGGATCGACACCGGGCCCAGCGAGTCCTCCACCTGCCGGGCGAGACGGGCCACGTCGGCCTCGTTTCCGATGTCGGCCTGGAACACCTCGGCGACCCCGCCGGCGTCGACGATGGCCTGGTGGGTGGCCGCCGCGCCCGCGGCGTCGCTGCGGTAGTTGACCGCCACCTTGGCTCCCTCGGCCGCGAAGGCCTGGGCCGTGGCCGCACCGATCCCCCGCGACGAGCCGGTGATCAACACGGTGTCGCCTGTGAAGCGATCAGGTCTCATCATCAACCCCCAGCGATGGCTGCGGCCTCGGCCTCGTTGCCGGCGATCACCGCCAGCACGGTGCCCACATCGACGGTCTCATCCTCGTCCACGAGTATCCGGGCCACCACTCCGGCGCAGGGTGCTTCCAGCTCGTTCTCCACCTTCTCGGTCTCCACTTCGGCGATCACTTCGCCCTCCACTACATGGTCGCCCTCGTCCACATACCACGCGACGACGGTGCCGTCCTCCATGGTCAGGCCCCACTTGGGCAGGATCACATCGGTGGCCATCTGGCCCTCCTAATGGTCTTCGTGTTCTGGGTCAGTACTGGGCTGCGGTGCTGACGGCGGCCGCGATGTCCTGCGCGTCGGGCAGGACCACGTCCTCCAGGGGCACCGAGAAGGGGATGGGGGTGTCGAGGCCGTCGACGCGCACCACCGGTCCCTTCAGGTCGCTGAAGCACTCCTCGCTGATGCGAGCGCTGAGCTCGGCGCCGAGCCCGCCGATCTTGGGCGCCTCGTTGGCCACCACCACCCGGCCGGTCTTGGCTGCCGAGGCCAGCACCGTCTCGGCGTCGTAGGGCCGGATGGTCCTGAGGTCCACGACCTCCACCGCGACGCCGGCGTCGGCGGCCTCTTCGGCGGCCTCCAGCGCCATGGGCACCATCCGCATGGCCGCGACCACGGTCACGTCGCTGCCCTCGCGGGCGATGGCAGCCTGCCCCAGCGGGGTGGTGTAGTACTCGGGGGGCACCTCGGCCCGGCTGCGGTACAGGGCCTTGTGCTCCAGGAACAGGACCGGGTCGTCGCTGTCGATCGATGCCAGCAGCAGGCCCTTGGCGTCGACCGGGTTGGACGGGGCCACGATCACGATGCCGGGCACGTTCAGGAACCAGCCCTCCACGCTCTGGGAGTGGTGCGGCCCGCCGCCGAACCCGCCCCCGCAGGCGGTGCGGATCACCAGCGGCGCCTTGAACTGCCCGTCGAACATGTAGTGCATCTTGGCCACGTTGTTGACGACCTGGTCGTAGCACTCGGCGATGAAGTCGGCGAACATGATCTCGGCCACCGGGCGCATGCCGACCATGGCCGCGCCCGCGCAGGTGCCGATGATGGCCGCCTCCGACAGGGGCGTGTCTCGCACCCGCTCGGGCCCGTACTTGGCCAGCAGACCCTTGGTGACGCCGAAGTCGCCGCCCATCTCGGCGATGTCCTCGCCGATGACGAACATCTCGTCGTGCTTGGACATGGCCAGGTCCAGCGCATCGTTGAGGGCCCGGGTGAAGGCGACCTTGCGGACCCGGTCCCGGGCCTTGCGGGGAGTGCGGGCCGCCCGCTTCGGGGCGGCGGTGTCGGCCGCGGTCATCGCGAGTCCACCTCCCAGCCCACGTACACGTCGGCGGTGGCCTTGACCGGGTCGGGTGCGGGGCTCTCCATGGCGAAGGCGATCCACTCCTCGATCAGGTCCGTGGTCTCGCGCTCGATGGCGTCGAGTTCGGCCTGGTCCACGCCCCGGCCGGCCAGCGCCTCGCCGGCCAGCATGATCGGGTCGCGCTCCTCCTTCCAGTACTTGACCTCGGCCTCGGGCCGGAACTCCCCGGCGAAGATCCCCTGCCACCGCCAGGTCTTGAACTCCAGGAAGTAGGGGCCCGCGCCGGAGCGGATGTGCTCGACGGCCTCACCGACGACCGTCCACGCCTCGACGATGTCGTTCCCGTCGAGTTGGCGGGACTCGAAGCCGTAGCCCTGCACCATGTCGACGATGTCGGCGGAGGCGTGGCCTTCGCCCACCGGCATGGAGATGGCGTAGCCGTTGTTGACGCAGGCGTAGAGCACGGGCAGGTCCCAGATGGCCGCCATGTTGAGGCTCTCGTGGAACTCGCCCCGCCCGACGGTGCCGTCGCCGATGATGGCGCAGGCCACATTGGGCTGGCCCCGCATCTTGGCCGCCAGGGCCACGCCGAGCACGGTGGCCATGTAGGAGCCCTCCACCGCGTTGTCGCCGAAGTTGCCGACGGCCGGGTCGGCGGAGTGCAGGCTGCCTCCCTTGCCGCTGCAGACCCCGGTGGCCTTGCCGAACAGCTCGGCCATGACCCGCTCGCCGTCGCCTCCGTGGCGGTGCTGGGCCAGAGCGTTGATGCCGTGGCAGCGGTGGTCGGGAAAGAAGGCGTCGGTGGCCTTGAGGTGCCAGGCCAGCGCGGCCTGGGTGGCCTCCTGGCCCAGTCCGGTGTGCAGCATCCCGGGCACGTTGCCCTTCTCGAACTCCCGCTCGAGCCCCTGCTCGAAGGCCCGTATCAGCCACATGTCGCGGTACAGGCCGGTCAGCGTGGACGTGTCCAATGTCTTGTCTCCTGTCTGCAAGATTCTCCGAGCCTGACGGTGACGCTACCCAGCAGCCCTCGCCATCAGCTAGTTCGCCGGGGACCGCTAGCTGGTCGAGCCGTCGGCCGCGACGAAGTCGGCCCATGGCGTGCGCTGCAGGGAATAGGCGCCCTCGTCCACGGTGCGCAGGAAGGTGCGCAGGCCCAGGCGTGCGATCGCGCCCAGGCGCAGCGGGTCGATGCGGCCATTGGGGCCGCAGATGGCCGAGTCGTAGGCCACCCACACCACCTCGCCGATCACGAGGTGGACTTCCCCGAACACCCGGTCCGGCGTCCCCAGGTCCACCACCTTGTGCACCACGCACTCCAGGCGGGCCAGGGCCTCCCCGATGGCGGGCGAACTCACCTTGGTGGCCGGAACCGTGGTCCACCCCGCCAGGTCGAACTCGTCGACGTTGCCCGGGCACTCCATGGCCACGGTCTCGATGTCGTCGCGGAACGCCTCGCTGGTGACGTTGACGACGAAGTCGCCGCTGGCCATGGCGTTGAGGTAGGTGTGCTTGAGCTGCCCGTCCTCGCGCAGGCCCATGGTGATTCCCAGCAGCATGGGGTCGCCGGTTATGGGCAGGTAGTAGCTCATGGGAGCGATGTTGGCGACCCCGTCGGGGCTGCGGGTCGAGACCATGGCGATGGGCCGGGGAACCACCAGCTGCGACAGCATGAACTGGCGGTCCATGGGCTGGTTCTCGCCAGGGTCGAAGGTGATGGTGCGGTCCGGGTCCATGCTCGGGGTGCTCCCTGGTCGTCCGGCTGCGCTCAGGCTCCGTTGGAGGGCCAGTGCCGGCGGTAGCGCCTCACCAGCCAGCGGTTGAACTGCACCAGCGTCTCCTCCTGCCACGAGTAGCGGCCCCGGGGAGCCAGCAGCGAGTTGAGGCCCTTCTGGGTCATCTCGTCGGCGTAGATGTCCTGCATGTTGAAGTTGTTGACGCCGGCCTCGGCCGCTTCGAACAGGTACTCGAACATGGGGTCCTCCAGTGCGGAGGACTCGAAGCAGTAGCCGATGTTGATGGTGATGTGGCCGGGCCCCTGGGGGCTGATGATGAAGTAGGCGACCTCGTCGGGGACGATGGCCAGGGCCAGGGTGGGGGGTATGAGCACGAACCCGCCCCGCTTGCGCTGCTCGGTGGTGAGGTTGGCGAACACCGGCAGGATGCAGCGCTTGGTCGGGTTGAACGATCCGTCGATGTCGGTGAAGTGCTGGATCCGGCCGACCGCGCCGTCGTCGTCGTCCCATGGCAGGAAGTCGTTCATGTGGCTCGGTGCGAACGTCTGCAGCGGCCCGTGGAGCCGGCTGGCGTGGTAGGGGTCGTTGAAGTTCTCCATCATGACCTTCCAGTTCCAGGGAAGGTCCGGGATCGTCTTGCCCTCCAGCGTGGCCGTCGACTCCAGCCCGTAGTTGACGAGCATCTCGTCGATCTTGGTCATGGTGGGGCCGAACGGGCGGGCGTCGTGATCGAAGTTGGCCATGATGAACCCCTGCCACAGCTCCACCTTGAGCTGGGGCAGCGGATGCTCGGACCGGTCGAATCCCACGGCCCTGTCCATGGCCGGGGTCCCGAGCAGCGTCCCGTCGAGGCCGTAGGTCCAGTGGTGGTACGGGCATGTGAACCGGCGGCAGTTGCCCGAACCCTCCGCGATCACCATTCCCCGGTGCCGGCACACCGCCGACATCACCCTCAGCTCGCCGTCGGCGTCCCGGGCCGCGATGAGGGGCTCGCCCGCGATGGTGATGCAGCGGTAGTCGCCGGGCTCCTTCAGCTGGTCGGCCCGGCCCACGCAGAGCCATTCCCGCTGGAATATGGCCCGCCGCTCGAAGTCGTAGAACTCCGGCGACGTGTACAGGATCGGCGGCAGCAGCCTGGCCTCGTCCACCGGACCGACCGAGTCGTCGAAGCTGGCCAGGAGATCGTCGGTGAGGACCGTCATGGCTTGCTCCTTGCTGTGAGGACGCGCGTCGGGGAGGTTCCCGGCGCCGCTGAACCTAGTTGGCGGGCTCAGGCAGCCTCATATCGGGCGCGGGGCTCGTTGCGGAGGGTTCCCGCGTCCAACGCCGCCATCAACGCCAACCCCAGTCGAGCAGTTAGAGCCGCACGGCGGGCCGTCGCTTCAGTTGCTGGTTCCGCGGGTCCACCTCTATGCCAACCGACTCCAGCGCAGTGACTCCCAGCAGGGGCTCGGTGTCGTCGTCGCCGAAGAGCACGGTCGTCGCGACGTACTCGCCCATGAACTCGATGTCCGCGCCGGCGACATCGAACCGGACGGCGCTGCCGTCAGCCAGTTCGTAGGTGCGGCTGCCTCGGGGTTCCAGACCGATCGCTTCAAGGTGCTGCCGCGGCACCAGGCTGTCGGTCGTACCGGTGTCGACGAGGAACAGGCCCTCCCACGACCGGTCCCGGTCGGCGGGGTTGCGGACGGTGACGGTGACGTGGGTCGCTCCCATGGCGTTGCTCCTCTCGACTCCACGGCTCCTGCGAACGCTGCTCACACGACGAGCGCGACGGTGACCAGCGCTCCCGCGAAAGCGGCGACCATCATCAACGCGACCCTCATCATCGTCCTGGTCAACTCTGCGATCTCCTTGTGGAGTTCGGCGATCAGTCTCGACTCGAGAACCTGCAAGTCCTTGGTGGTGGCCAGCGTGTCTGTCGGGACGGCGGACGATGGCACTCCTGCAGCTTCCATGGCGCCATTCCTTCCGGGCCCGGTCGTGACGGCAGCGATCGTAGCAGGCTGTTCCTGTGATGCAACATCAATCAATGAAAAATACTGGAGAATCACCGCTATCGGGTCTGGTTCGTGCTGCTGTCGATCAGCATGCTCCCTGGAGGGCGGTGCCGATCCGCAGGCACAGGGCGTCGGCGTGGGGCGGGGCGACGACCTGGACCGCGGCGGGACGGTCCTCGTCGAGACCGACCGGCAGCACCAGCGCGGGCTGGCCGGTCACGTTGAACGGCAGGAACGTCCGGGCCACCTTGTCGAGCCACAGCCGGTCGCCGTCGTCGAAGAAGGTGGCCGGATCGGGGGCCGAGGTGGGCGTGGCCGCGGTGACCAGCACGTCGACCTTCTCGAACGCTGCGTCGAGGTCCTGTTGCACCAGAGCCCGGGCCCGCAGCGCCTTCAGGTAGTCGGAGGCGCTCGTGCGGGCGCCGGCCGCCAGCCGGCAGGCCGCCGAGGGGGTGAACTCGCCGATGCGGTCCATGTTGCCGGCGTGGTGGGCCGCGAACTCCACCACGGTGATGACCCAGGCGACGATCCCGGCCAGTTCGGCGGAGCCGAACGGCACCGGCTCGACGGTGCAGCCGAGCTCTTCCAGCTGCGATAGCGCATCGGCCAGGGCCGCGTCCACGCCCGGGGTGGAGCCCTCGGCCAGCCATCCGTCGACCACGCCGACGCGTGTCCCCCGGATCGACCCGGCCGTCCGGCCGTAGTCGGGGACCGGCCACCCAGACGCGTACGGATCGGCGTCGCATCCGCCCGCGATGACGCCCAGCACCAGACCCAGGTCCTTGACCGTCCGGGCCATGGGGCCGACATGGTCCAGCGTCCAGGACACGCCGAAGACGCCGTCGCGGGGCACCCGCCCGAACGTGGGCTTGATCCCGCTCACACCGCAGTACGACGAGGGCACCCGGATGGATCCGCCGGTGTCGCTGCCGAGCGCCACCGGGAACAGCCCGGCGGCCAGGCCTGCGGCCGATCCCGACGAGCTCCCGCCCGCCCACCGGCCCGGCGCGCCCGGGTTGGCCACGCCGTCGCCGGACTCGTCGCCGAAGGCGAACTCCGGGGTGGTGGTCTTGGCCAGGATCACCGCGCCGGCGTCCCGGAGCCGGGCCACCACGGTGGCATCGGCGGCGGGGACATTGCCGGCGAACAGCGTCGACCCGGCCTCGGTGGCCAGCCCGCGGGTGTCGATGATGTCCTTCACCCCGACGGGGACGCCTTCGAGCGGCCCGGCGTCTCCTTCGTGCCACCGCTCAGTCGAGCGGGCCGCCTGCCGGCGGGCGGTCGGGTCGAGGGTCACGACCGCGCCGATGGCGCCGTCGGTGCCGTCGATCCGGGCCAGGCAGGCGTCGACCACCTCCATCGGGTCGAACGCCCCGGTCCGGTAGCCCTCCAGCAGCGCCGCCGCGCTCAGGTCGGCCAGGTCATCGCCGGCCCGGCCTGGTGCCTCTCCCTGTGACGCATCCGCTGCTGGTGTCGCGCCGGATGCGACCACTTGTGGCTCGGCGTCAGATATCCAACGGTCCCCGGCCGCGGGTCCAACGGTCTCGGGGAACGGCTCGCTCAGCGAGCGCAGCGCCTCGAGCTTGTCGCGAAGCGTTGCCTGGCCGGCGGCCGCCGCAGCCAGCACCCCCTCGGGGATCTCGGTTGCGCCGCCGGTGACCGGCCAATTGTCGACCACCCCCGCAACGTAGCCAGACCGGCGGCCGGCGCGCTAGAAGATGATGCTGAGAGCGCCGTGCCAGGACAGGTCTTCCAGGTCCAGCACGGCTCGGCGGTGGGCGATCTTCAGGTCCCCGTCGACCCAGCGCAGGACATACGCGATGCTTCCGACGTAAGGCGCGGCCTCGCCGCTTCGGAACCGATACACCAGAACGTTCGACTCGACCGAGACCGCACCGTCGTCGGTTTCTGCAACCCGGACATTGGAGACGAACCGGCGAGTGCGAGACGAGGGGTACTCTCGATGAGCAAACCGGCTCTTGAGCCGCTTTACCCGGCCGCGCAAACGGGTCATGTCGTCATTGACGAACACCAGGTCGTGCTCGGGATCCCCTTCGGGCAGATCGGTGGTGGGAACTACGTAGCGGGCATCCTCGGTGAAGAGTTCACTCCAGTCGTCAAGTCGCCATTCATCCAGAAGGGCAGCTTCCCTGAATAGGAAGTCTTCTACCAGTTCACGCAATGACGGTTTGTCCGCGGCCGCCATCGCTCACCCGATCAGGAACGAGAGCATCATCGGCCCGTACGCAGCGACGTCGGGATCTCGCCTTCCGTGGCCACTCCATCCTGTACGTTCGTCTCGCTCAGACCTTGAACATTCGCGTGCCATTGACGCCAGAATCCGCGTAGTTGCAGTTCATCTGTGCCCAGGGGAACAGGCCTCAGCATCCCTCTGGAGATATCGGACCATTCGGTCCCGGTGGCTCGAAACCCTGCCTGACAGGATTCCAAGGCCTCCACATCATCGGGAGTGGCGAATCCCCCCGGTCCGAAGAATGTCAAGAACGAGTCCATCCGGATGGACCGGATCTCCCGAGGTTCATCCTTGGCGACGAGGTGCCAGTGGTAGCTCTCCACGCGGTCAACCGCGAGAGGCTCGTAGCACTTGATGACGGTGGCCATGATGTCGTTGATTACCAGGTTGGGGTAGACCAGCAACAGCCGGTAGGTGTCTGCAATCCTGTGGGCACGGCTCTCGCCGTGCTTCTCCACTAACCGCTGACGGCGACTCGCTATCGGATCCCTGAGATCCTCGCCGTATATCGGGTGCCATCGGCCGGCGGGGCGTCCCCCTCGCGCCGCGACTTCAACCACTCCGTGACCGTTGCCCAAAGCCTTCCCGTAACCGGGAATGCGGTCCCCGATGCTCTGCCCGCTGTCGTCGGTGCCGAAGCTGGCGAGGAATTGGAGGTACGTCCGGTGCATCGGGTTGACGTGGTATGTGTCGAGACTGTTCTCAACCACGATCTTCCAGTTGGCCTTCACGGTGAACTTGTCTGAGCCCGGCATCACCCGCATGCCCTCGGCTGATTGATCCAGGACCAGATCGATGTACTCCCTTGCCCCCGCCAGGTAGGTAACCAGATCCTCCACATCAGGATTGAAGCTCACGAAGTAGAAGCCCCGGTAGTTGTCCACCCTGGGCGGTGACTTGAGCCCCAGGGCGGCGCGATCGAAGTCAGAGCTGTAGGCATCGTCGCCGGGAACGCCGACCAGGTTTCCAGCCGTGTCGAAGGTCCAGGCGTGATAGAAGCACTGGAACACACGGGAGTTGCCGGCGTCGCGGCGGCAGATCATTGCGCCCCGGTGCGTGCATGAATTGAGGAGGACCCGCACCTGGTCGTCGCGGCCGCGGATCATGAAGAGCGGACGACCGGCTATGGTGCGCCGCCGGTAGTCTCCGGGCTTCTCCACCTCCGACTCGTGTCCGACATAGAGCCAGCACCGGTCGAGGATCTGTTGCTGTTCCAGGCGGAACAGGTCGGGGGAAGTCATGGACGATCGGTGGACTCTGAATGCACCCCTCTCCCGATCATCCACGATCATGTCCTTAATTTTCATGAGTCACCGATATTTTTCTGTCTAGGCAAGGACCGTTTTGCATCTATCGCAAGCAGTCTTCCGGCGCCCAAACCAGGGGGAACACGTCACCGAAGCTGTCGAGGGTCTGGCCAGTCTGCGGTTCGTGGTCGGCCAGGCCGGGAGGATCCGGGACCATCTGACCGACGCGCTTGACGTAACGCGCGTTCGGACCGGCGAACAGGGCGGCATACGCCCGCCGGTCGCGGTGCAGGGTCACGCCCTCGGCTGTGCCGTGGAGAAGGTTCCCGTGGAACAGGATCACGTCACCGGGCTCGTAGTCCCATCCCATGATGTCGAAGGAGTCCCGGTCGCGGGGCACGTCGGGCGTGGCCGGCAACGACTTGTCCATCACGACCCTGCGATAGGCGAACTCCTCGCCGCCCTTCTCGTAGACGCCGCGCTTGCGGGCCAGCGCCATCCGCAATGCGTTCTCCTCATCGGACATGTCGGGGTCGAGACCCACCATCGGCCGGTAGGTGACGTTCCATCGGTGAGAGCCACGGACCACCTCGAGGCTGGCGGAGCGGGGTACCGGATCGGGTGACGTCCAGGCTCGTACCAGGTCCGTGCCCTCCACGTTGTGGTAGCTGATGTCCTGGTGCCAGGGAGTGGGGGCCATCACGCCCGCCCGGCGGAAGAACATCTGGTCCATGTAGAAGCGCACCGGGCCGCCCACGACCGAGCCCACGAGACCGCCGACGGGCGAATCGTTGGCGAAACGGTGGAGGCTGGCCGACCGGGCCGCAAGCAACTGGTCGGCCCTCACGGTCGCTCCCTGGGCCACCACCTCGCTGGACATGTGGTCGCGTTCGGTGAAGCACTCCTCCAGGCCGTCGGCCACCAGTTCGACCCATTCGGCCGCTAGCACACCGCGCAGCAGCACCGCACCGTCGCGGTGGAACGCCTCCGTCTCGGCATCGGTCACGGCCCGCATGGGCAGGGCGGAGGTCATCGTCTGTCCCTCTCGTGGGCCACCGCGGCCGCGAAGCGGTCCGTGCCGATGTTCTCCAGCCACCAGGCGGCGTCGAGGGCGTCTGCGAACCGGAACTCCCCGCCCCTGGCGCCGTTGCGCAGATGGCGGGGAATCTCGAAGGCGGCCACGTCCATGGAGAGGCCCTCGCCGTGGGCCTTGCTGAGCGCCTCCTTCATCGTCCACAGATCGAGGAACAGATGGAGCTGACGGCGTCCTCGGGCGGCGGTCACCTCGGCCCGCTCCTCGGGGCTGAGAACGGCCCCGACCAGAAGGTCGAGATTGCGCTGCGGCACCCGCTCCTCGACATCCACGCCAACCCGTCCCCGGCAAGTCAGCGCGATCAAGCCGTGCCGGCCGCTGTGGCTGACGTTGAAGCTGACCAGCGCCGGTTGGCCGTCGACAGTTGCGAAGGGCTTTCCGTGCTCGGCCGCCTTGAAGGCGAGTTGCTGGTTGCGGCAGTCGAGCGCGCTAATCAGCAGCGAGCGCAGCGCCGCGCGGCACAGCACGTACCGGCGCCTGGCCCCCTCATGCTGGAAGCGGTCCGCTCGCTGGCGCTCCTCATCGTCGAGCCAGGTCCGGGCGCGCTGCTCTCTGGGCGCGTCAGGGCACAGATCAACATGCACGACCTCGACATCGTCAAGCTGCCTGAACGGCTGCCACCACTTGGCCTCCATACCAGCAGACACAGTGGCAGCGGCCCCTGCCGGGCCCTCGCAGTTCGGTATCCAGGAGCTGGGCGCCTGTCCGATCCGGAGAACTCAGCCGCTCCGGGCGTCGATGTATGCGATCAGATCGCCCGTCGTCATGAGCTCGGCGAACTCCTCGGCCGGAATCTCGATGCCGAACTCCTCGCAGACGAGTCTCCAGAACGCCACCACATCCGTCGAGTTGACGCCCGCATCGAGGATGTTGAGGTCCGGAGTCAGCGGCTGGCCTTGCGACCGGCCCTCGATCTCAAGGCTGGAGTCCACGAGGGCGCGTAGGCGGTCTTCGGTAGATGACATTGCAGGTGTCCTTTGGTTGATCAGTGGTTGGTGGCCAGCGAAGCCTACCGTGTCCCCGGGGGTGCGGCAAGACTGGCGCGATTATTCGGAACCCAGCGGTTCGACCCAGTGCCGTCGGCGCTGGAACGGATAGCCCGGCAATGAGATCCGGCGTCGGGCCTCACCCTCGAGCACGAGGTGGGCGTTGGCACCCGAGATGGCGAACGAGTTCACCGCGGCCAACCGGGGCCGACCAGGAGCGGCCGGCCAGTCTGTCACTTCGGTCGTCACCCGAACCGGCATTCGCTCCCAGTCGATCTGCTCGCTGGGCTCGCTCAGGTGCAGGTGCCTGGGGATCTTTCCCCGGTTCATGGCCAGCGCTGCCTTGATGAGACCGGCGACGGCCGACGCGCACTCCAGGTGACCGATGTTGGTCTTGACCGATCCGACCAGGAGCGGCCGCTCAGGGTCGCGGCCGGTTCCGTAGACGGTCGCGGCCGCATTCATCTCGACCGCGTCGCCCAACGGTGACCCCGGTCCGTGCGCCTCCAGATAGTCCACGTTTGCAGGTGCCACCGCCGCTCGCTCTAGCGCCTGTTCCATCGCTTGCATCTGCGCCGGACCGTTGGGTTGCGTAAGGCCCAGGCCAGTTGCATTCTGGTTGACTGCCGTGCCCCGCACGACGCCCCAGATCCGGTCGCCGTCGGCGGCGGCATCGTCCAGTCGCTTGAGCACGACCATGCCGCAGCCCTCGCCTCGAACGTAGCCGTCGGCGCCCGCGTCGAAGGCTCGGCACTGCCCGCTGGCCGACAGCATGCCGGTCTCTTCGAGGAACCTCGCGATCGACGGGGACAGGACTGCGTTCGCCCCTCCGGCCAGAGCCATGTCGACCTCGTCCCGCTGGAGCGCGGTGACTGCATGGTGAATGGCGACGAGCGACGACGCGCAGGCCAGGTCGAAGGGCACGGCCGGCCCGGCCAGTCCCAGTGTGAATGCGATCCTCCCGACGGCCACGCTCGAGGTGGTGCCGAAGTAGCTGTCGCCCCGTCCGGCCGCGGCGATGACTCTGCGGTACTCGCTGCTGCCGCCGATCCCGGCGTACACCCCGGTGCGGCTCCCCTTCAGGCCGGCGGGGTCGATGTCGGCGTCCTCGAGGGCGTGCCAGGTCGTCTCCAGCAGCATGCGCTGCTGCGGGTCCATCATGCGGGCCTCGATCGGTCTGATCCGGAAGAAGCCCGCATCGAACCGGTCGATGCCCTCCACGTAGGCACCGACTCGGCTGCTGGCATCCCGGTTGGCCGGGTCCCCGAACGCGCCGTTCCAGGGACCCGGATCCGGCCGCCCGTCCGTTACTGCGTTCTTGCCCGCCTCCAGCATGCGCCAGAAGCTGTCCAGGTCGGGCGCGCCGGGGAACCGGCAGGCCATCCCGACGATGGCGATCCCGTCGTTGGCGGTTGGACTAGACGGCATGACGGGTGCGACCGCCTTCGGTGCCGGACGCTCCGGCACGTCTGCTTGCTGCTGGTCCCGTTGATCCTGGTCCGGCTGGACCTTCTCCGGCTGAACAGCCTCCTGGACCGCCTCGGTGCCGCCCGTGGCGGCGGGGGCCTGGATGGCGAAGCGTCCTTCCCCCGTGCCGTCGGGCGCTTCGATGCCGCCCGACTCGGCCAGCTCCGCTGCCAGGTAGGCCGCGAGGCTCTGGACGCTCGGGTAGTCGAAGACCACGGTGTTGCCGGCGGTGTACGCGCCCGCGAAGCCGCGGTTGACGCGGTTCCTCAACTCCACCGCCATCAGGGAGTCCATTCCCAGGTCGGCGAACTCGACGGAGGGAGCCGGAAGGTCCGGCAGGCGCATCACCGCCTGCAGTTCTCGCTGCAGGAATCCGGCCAGGATCTGTTCGTGCTCCGTCGCGGGCGATGCCCCCAACTCGGCCAGCAGGTCGGCCTGTGAGTCCTGGCGGCCTTCGGCCTGGCCGGCCACCGCGGCCAGCAGGTCCTCCAGCAGGGGCGAACGGCTCTCGTGATCGTCGGCCACCGTCTGCCAGTCCACCGCGGCCACCATGGGCGCGGTCGTGTCCTGGCGGACGAGATGGTCGAAGGCTCGCATGCCGTGCTGGGGGGTGATCCAGCCCGTGCCCGCGGCCTCGAGCTGCGCGGCTATCCGCTCGCGCTGCTCCTCGGCCTCGCCCAGCCCCGACCATGCCCCCCACGCGATCGACTGCCCTGCCAATCCCAGCGAACGCCGGTGGGCTGCGAGCACGTCGAGGAACGCGTTGGCCGCGGCGTGGTTGGCCTGGCCCGGGTTGCCCAGCACGCCGGCCACGCTGGAGAACAGCACGAACATGTCGAGGTCACGGTCCTCGGTCGCCCGGTGCAGGTGCCAGGCCCCGAGCACCTTGGGCCACAGCACCCTCTCGAAACTCTCCCAGCTCTGGTTGGTCAGGGCCGCGTCGGACAGCACCCCCACGCTGTGGATGACGCCCGCGAGCGGCGGCAGGGAGTCGGAGACTCGGGCCAGCATGGCGTCCACGGCGCCAGCGTCGGTGATGTCGGCCAACTCGACGCTCACCGTCGCGCCCCGCTCGCGCAGCTCGGCGATGGCCTCGGCGGCTTCGGGGTCCGGGTCGCGCCGGCCGTTGAGCACTATGGCACCGGCGCCTCGATCGAACAGCCATCCGGCCACCGTGCAGCCGATCCCGCCCAGGCCTCCAGTGACCAGGTAGGTCCGGTCGCCGCGCAGCCGCCCTGTCTCCAGCGGGGAGGCCGCGAAGACGATCTTGCCGATGTGGCGGGCGGCCCGCATGAACTCCATGCCTGCACCGGCCTCGGCCAGCGACCACCTGGTGTGCACCAGCGGGGCCAACTCGCCGGCGGCCAGGCGGTGCATCACCCGCCTGAGGGCGTCGCCCGGCCGGGCGGGGTCGTGCTCCTTCAGGACGTCCAGTTCCAGGATCCAGTAGCCCACGTCGGGCCGGCCTTGTGACATCTCGTCGTGGCTCAGGATGTCGACCCTGGCCAGTTCCACGAACCGGCCCCCGCGGGCCAGGCACGACAGGCTGGCGTCGATGAAGCCTGGTCCGGTGAGGCTGTTGAGCACCACATCGACGCCTTCACCGCCGGTGGCTTCGAGGATCTGCTCGCCGAAGGCCGTCGATCGGCTGTCGAAGATGTGCTCTACGCCCAGTGAGCGCAGGTAGGCCTGCTTCGGAGCGCTGGCGGTGGCGAACACCTCGGCTCCGGCGGCCTGGGCCAGTTGGACGGCAGCCAGGCCGACGCCGCCGGCGGCCGCGTGGATGAGCACCTGGTCGCCCGCCTTCAGCTCCGCGAGATCGAACGACAGGGCGGCCGACACGAACGCGGTCGGCATGGTCGCCAGCGCGGTGACACCGATGTGAGGTGGGGCCGGTGCCACCATTTCCTCGCGCATCACCGCCTCCGCCGAGAAGGTGCCGAAGGCGAGGCCGACCACCCGGTCTCCCTCCTGGACTGTGCTCACGCCCGGCCCGGCCTCCAGCACCCGCCCGCAGAACTCGCCTCCCAGCAGGCCCTCGTCGATAACGCCGAGGGATCGGAACATGTCCCAAAAGTTGAGTCCGGTGGCCTCGACCGCCACCCGCACCTCGCCCGGTTCCAGCGGTCGGGCCGGGACGGTCTCCACACGCAGTCCGTCCAGCGCGCCGCCCTCGTCGGGCTCGAGCAGCCAGGGTGTCTCGCCGGCCGGCTCGGGCAGCTTCAGCCGTTCGGCGCCGCCGGCGTCGGCGCCGAACCGGACCAGCCGGGCTGCTTGGCGGCGTCCCACGCGGTAGGCGATGTGAGTCTCAGAATCGGGATGCAGGAACTCGTCCTGTATGTCGGGCGGCAGCTCCGCGGCGGCCGGGTCCAGATCGATCATCCTCGGCTGGAGATGGGAGGCCTCGCGGGCTGTGACCTTCCCGAGGCCCCACAGCACCGCGCCGGCCACGCCCTCGACGGACTCGTGGTCCAGCACCTGGCCTCCACGGGTGACGAACCACACGCCCTTGGTCGGGGTCGCGTCGGCGTCGGCCAGGCCCTGCACCAGCGCCAGCGCGCTGGCGCCGGCCCGCCTCACTGCGGTCGCCATCTGCTCGGTGGTGGCCCCCGCCCCGTGGGCGTCGGTCGCGGCGAGATGCACGACCCCGTTCAGGGGGAGGCCGGGCGGGAGGGTCCCGAGGAGTTCGAGCCATTCGGTCCGGCTCTCCATGTCGATCACCGCGGCAGCAACTCCGTCGGGCACCGAGCCCGTGTCGGGAGACGACTCGCCGCTGGCCAGCACCACTGTCTGGTTGAGGGCCGCCAGCCTCTCGGCCAGTTCGGCGGCCAGGCCGCCCCGGCCCGCGGCCAGGACCCACGCTCCGGGCCGTTCGGTCACGTCGGCCGGACCCTGGGCCAGGATCACGCCCCGGTCGGGCTCGACGTCAGGATCGGCTTCATCGGCGCCCAGGACCTCGACCCCCTCGAAGCCGGCGTCGTCGAGTGCCTGCCGCCAGACCGCGGGACTGGCCAGGGCATGGTGGGGGCGGCAGGAGTCGGCGAAGCGCCACCAGCCGTCCAGCTGCCCGAAGGTCAGGTCCAGCCAGCCCTGCCCTCTCAGGTTCTCCAGAGCCACCACATGACCCGACGGCGCCAGGAGATCCCGGCAGTGCTCGAGTGTCTCGGACAGGTAGCGGGTGGCGTGCAGCACGTTGGACGCGATCACCAGGTCGTAGGCGTGGTAGTCGAAGCCCTGGGAGCCCGGGTCCTGCTCTATGTCGAGCACCCGGTACTCGATCGACGCCGCACGCCCGCCGAAACGGCCCTCGGCCTCGGCGAAGAAGCCAGCGGAGATATCGGTGTAGGTGTAGTCGAAGCGACCCTCGGGCAGTTGGGGCAGCACCGCGGCCGTGGCCGACCCCGTGCCTGCCCCGACCTCGATCACCCGCAGCCTGCGCCCGTCGGGCATCTGTTCGAGCAGGGTTGCCACCGCGTCGGCCAGCATCTGGTTGGCCGCCCTGGCCACCGGTGCCTTCAGGTACAGGTCGGCCGCGGTGGGCTCGCCGCTGCTGAACAGCAGCGTCAACGGATCGGCATCGCCCACCAGAACCTCGCTCAGGGCTTCGGCGCTGCGCCGGAACAGCCCGATCTCGGTCGAGCCGTGCTCGTAGCGGTCCGCCATATCCGACCCGAACGCCTCGGCGTCCGCGGGCAGCGTCGGCGGGCTGTGATCCTCGGGACGGGGCCTGACGACGAACCCGTCATCGGAGGCTTCGACCACGCCCGCTCGGGCCAGCATCTCGAAGAGCCGGCGGAACAGGCGACTGTGCTCGGGCAGCACGCCGAGCTGCTCGCGCAGCCCATCCGGCTCCACCGACTCGCCCTCGGTGCGCTGCCAGCCCAGGCGTTCCAGCGTCATCAGCGCGTAGGACTGTGACAGCCGCTCCAGGTCGTCCAACAGCTCAGCCCGGCTGCTCCTGTCGACCCCCGCGGCCTCCAGGTACGCCGCGAACGTGTCGCAGCGGGCTGCCACCGCCGCCGGGCTGGCCAGGAAGTCGGCCCCAACGACGCCCGGCGGCAGGGCTCGGTCCCGCCACACCACCTCGTACAGCAGGTCGTCGAGACTCTCGGTCGCCGATAGCAGGGCGGCCCGCGTCGCCCGCTTGACGGTGTAACCGTCGAGCCTGCCCAGCTCAGCGCCGTCGCAGGCATAGAGGCGCAGGTCGGCAGATATGACCTCGCGGGACCCGGTCGCCTGGCCGTCTGCGTCTGTGCCCCCCGGCTCGCGCAGGCGGGCATGGCAGACCAGCCGATCGGGCAGCGGGCCGTGCAGCTCCAGCCGCTCCCATCCGAAGGGCAGGTAGGGGGTGCTGTTCTCGTCGCCGGAGGCTCGACGGGCCGCGGCCATCACTTGGAAGCAGCCGTCCAGCAGCAGCGGATGCAGCTCAGCGCCGCCGCTGTCCATACCGTCAGGCAGAGCGACCTCGCCCAAGGCCTCGCCGTCGCGGGCCCACAGCGAGTCCAGCGTTCGGAAGGACGCGCCGAGGTTGACGCCGGCCTCGGCCCGGGCCCGGTAGAAGTCGGCGATGTCGACGGCGTCGAGGCCGGCTCTCAGTTCCTCCGGATCGAGCCGCTCGGGACTTGCCTCAAGGCCGGTGTTCGACGACACCATGCCCTGGGCGTGCAACGTCCATCCGTCCTTGGTGTCGGACCGGCTGAATATCTCGAACTGGCGAGGACTCTCCGTGTCGGAGCCGTCGAGCACCAGCTGCACGCTGCGCCCCGCCACCTCGGCGGCATCGGCGGGATCGTGCTCGTCGAAGACCATCGGGCTGTGGAGCTGGAAGTCCTCCACGACAAGCCCACCCGACGGACCCATCGAGCTGCAGGCCGCGGCGGCCATCGAGCCGTACTGCGCGCCCGGCGTGATCACCCGCCCGTACACCCGGTGGTCGTCGAGCCACCCCGGGTCGGTTACGAACATTTCTGTGGAGTAGAGGGTCTCGCCCCTGGGCGAGTCGTGGCGGGTGCCCAACAAGCGGTGGTCCGAGGCCTGCCTCCTCCGGCGTGGCTGCTCCACCCAGTAACGATGGTGCTGGAACCGGTAGCCGCGAAGAGCGACCCGGCGCCGGGCCTCGCCCGCGAACAGACCTGCGAACGACACGCCGACCCCGGCGCTGTAAGCGACTGCGGCCGCGTCGAGGAAGCCGCTTCCGTCGACGGGGTCGGGCTTGCTGGACGAGGGTCGGCGCATGCTGGAGGCGATCACAGGCTCGGCCGGGCCGGTTCCCTGCGGCCAGGCGGTGGTGACCGTGGGTCCGAGGACGGTGTCGGGACCGATCTCGATCACGGTGTCCACACCCATGGCGGCCAGCGTCTCCACACAGGTGCGGAAGGCCACCGGTGCCCTTGCCTGGCTCCGCCAGTACCGGCCGTCGAGCATCGTGCCCGGCTCCAGCTCCTGGCCGGTCATGCTGCTCACATAAGTGACCCGTGGAGCAGCTGTCTCGATGCCGTCGACCACGGCCTCAAGGTCGTCCAGAGCGGGCTCCACCAGAGCGCTGTGGTAGGCGGGACTCCTGCGCAGCCGTCGCACCCATACCTTCTCTGCCTCGAAGCCTTCCAGCAGGGTGTCGACCGCTCCGGCCGGGCCGCTGATGACCTGATGCATCCCGTTGTCGGCGGCCACGCTCACCGGTGAGCCGGCGGTCGCGGCGTTGAACTCGTCCACCGCGGCCGCAACCCGCTCCGGGGTGGCGAATACCGCGGCCATGGCGCCGTCCTCCGGCAACGAGCCCATGAGCGCGCCACGGGCGGCCGCGAACCGCAGGCCGTCCTCCAGACTGAACGCTCCGGCGGCCTGTGCGGCCGCGATCTCTCCCAGGCTGTGGCCAACGACCACATCGGGGTGGACGCCGATGCTTGCCCACAACGCGGTCAGGGCGCACTCGATCGCATAGATGCAGGGCTGTGTCCAGGCCGGGTCGTCCAACTCCTCCTCGGAGCCGAACATCACGTCGAGCAGCGACGCCCCTCGCTGGAGTTGGAGCACCTTGTCGCAACGGTCCAGGACAGCCCTGAAGACCGGCTCGCACCCGTAGAGCGCCCGGCCCATGCCCACCCACTGGCTGGCCTGGCCGGTGTAGGCGAACGCCACCCGGGTTGCGGTTGTCCGCGGGGGCTGGTCGTCGTCTCCGGCCACGATCTGCAGCGACTCGCGCAGCGATTCGGCGTCCGTGAAGACGACGCCGGACCGGTGGGCCATGTGGCTCCGCCCCACCCCTGCCGTCCAGGCCGCGTCGGCGAGCAGCTCGTTGTTGGCGTCGTCGCCGGACGGGTCTTCGAATCGGTCTTCAAGCCACTCCAGCCAGCCCGCCGCCATCTCCCGCAGTGCCTCGCCGGTCTTGGCCGAGAGCGGAAGCAGCCTGGCCGAGCGGGCTGCGGGCGCCGCGGCCACCGGATCCGGAACTGCCGCGGGCCCGCTGATGGCGACCCGTATGGGTGCCCCCGAGACCCATCGCCCCGGGTCGGCAGCCTCGGTTGAGGCCGTGCGGGTTGCGTACCCTTCCACCACGACGTGGGCGTTGGTGCCCGACCAGCCGAAGCCGCTGACTCCGGCCCGAGGGGGACCGTCGCCGCGGCTGGGCCAGGGCGTGGGCTCCGCGGTGACCTGCAGCGGCAGCCGGTCCCAGTCGATCTCCAGGTTCGGGTCCTGGAAGTTGAGGTGTCTGGGGATGACCCCTCGTTTCATGGCCAGCATCACCTTGATCAGCGCGGCCGCGCCGGCCGCCGACTCCAGATGGCCGACGTTGGTCTTGACCGAACCGATGAGCAGCGGCCGGTCCGGATCCCGCTCGACGCTGTAGGCCGTGCCGGTGGCTTCGGCCTCGATCGGATCGCCGACCGGTGTGCCGGTGCCGTGAGCCTCCACGTAGTCGACTTCCGACGGCTGCACGCCGGCCCAGGCCAGCGCGTCGGCGATAACCCGCTGCTGGGCTTCACCGTTCGGGACGGTGAGCCCCTGGCTGGCGCCGTCCTGGTTGAGCGCCGTCCCCCGGACCACTCCCCAGATCCGGTCGCCGTCGGCCTCGGCGTCGCTGAGCCGCTTCAGCACCAGGATCCCGCAGCCCTCGCCGCGCACGTACCCGTTGGCCGCCGCGTCGAAGGTCTTGCAACGCCCGTCGGGGGCCAGCATCCCGGCGTTGCCCCGCAACTCGAACAGACGACCCGACAGGACGGCGTGCACCCCGCCCGCCAGGGCCAAGTCGGCTTCGCCCCGCTGGAGCCCGGCGACCGCCTGGTGCACCGCCGCCAGCGACGACGAGCATGCGGTGTCCACCGCCAGGGCGGGACCCTGAAGCCCGAGCGCGAAGGCGACCCGCCCGATGGCCGTGTTGAAGGAGGTCCCGGCAACCGAGTAGAGGCTGGCCGCGGGTTCCGCGGTGTCATTGCCGTCGAGGACCAGAGCCCGGTACTCGTTGTTGCTGATGCCCGCGTAGACCCCGGTACGGCTTCCCTTGAGCCGGTCGGGATCGATTCCGGCGTCCTCGAGGGCCTGCCAGCTCACTTCCAGCATCAGCCTCTGCTGGGGATCCAGCAGCTGCGCCTCCACCGGCGAGATCCGGAAGAACGCGGCGTCGAACTGGTCGATCCCGTCTATGAAGGCTCCGAACCGGCAGGCGCTGTTCTGGACGGCGGAGTCGGTGAACAGCTCTCCCACCCGGCCCACGCCCGATCCGGGCACGCCCTCGGTGACTGCGCTGGCGCCTTCTTCCAGCAGCCGCCAGAACGCCGGGACATCCGGCGCGCCGGGGAACCGGCACGCCATTCCCACCACCGCGATGGGCGACCGACCAGCGCCCGGCGCAGGATCAGGCAAGGCCGGCAAGCTCCAGGAACTCGCGCATCTTGGCCACGCACTCTGCGGGCTGCTCCAGCTGGAGGAAATGGGTGGCCTCGGGCAGGAAGTCGTAGTCCACCGTCAACATCTCGCCGAAGTCCAGTGTCGGGATATACGCGTAGGGCCGCGTCGGGTCGGCTCCGATGATCTTGGTGGGGCACTGCAGTGCATCCAGGTCGACCAGCACTGCGAAGATCCGCGCGTGGGCCGTGATCTGGGCCTCGTGCTCGCGCGGGAAGCGAAGCTCGTAGCCGGAGCCGTCCGCAGACTGGCGGAGCGTGGTTCTCGCCATCAGGTCATGTACCCCGGGAACCGTATGCCGGTAGGCGGGCAGGAATGCGAGCAGGTCGGCGTAGGCCTCGAGCGTCTTGAACCGCGAGGTGCGCCGCTCAGCCGCCCCGGCGATCCGTTTGAGCGCCTCGTCGAACTCGTTGCGGGTCTCGACCGCCCTGCGCAGGGGAGGATCGAAGAGGATCAACGCCGAGTACCCCGCACCTTCCGTGGGTGACAGCAGAGGAGCCAGGGACGAGACCGAGTGGAACACTCCGACTTGGGGCTTGGTGCCGTAGTGGTGATCGACGGCGTCGAGGATCCGGTCGTGGTCGCTCACGTAAGTGGGGACCGTGTGGTCCGACAGCGGGCCGGCCTCGTTCCAGCCGTGGCTCCTCAGGTCATAGACGACGACATCGAAGTCGTCGGTCAGCAGCGACCAGAACGGGTAGTAGAGGTCTATCGCGAGGCCGATCCCGTGTGACAGCAGCAGTCTCGTGCCGTCCGGGTTGCCGTAGCGGCGCATGCAGATGGTGGCGTCGCCTTCGACCTCGACCTCGTGCACCGACTGGGGCGCAGGAATGGTCCAGGCAGTGACGGGAGCCATGGGAGGGATCGTAACGTCCGACATCTGAATTCTTGAAGGTGGACTAGCCCGCCGCCTTGACCTGCACGGTGACCACGTCGAGTCCGTGGAACTTCTGGTGGTGCACCGACGAGGCGTATTGCCGGAGCAGCCTGAGCGAGACCTCGCCGTCCTCCAGGCCTGCGGTGCTCTGGGATTCCTCGCTCAGGTGTGCCAGCCGATCCTCGAGGTTCTGCTCGTCGAAGACGGCTAGGAACTCCATCTCCACCGCTGCGCCGCTATGGCGGGCCGCGACTATCAGGCTGGGCGCATCGGCGACCGAGCGGTCGTCCCCCTCTCGTAGCAGGTTCATCAGCGTTTCCTCGCCGGCGGAGCGCAGCCGCCGTGCGGCCGCGTCGTCCCACCCGATGTCGGCTGCGAAGCCGCTGAGGAACTCGTCTATCTCGCTGACCGCCGACGGGTGGAGGCCGACCTTCAGGCGGGCCCGCCGGCGACGGCTGGTGAGATCCGCGAACCGGGTCATCACGACCGCGGTCAGGGCGCCGGCCAGCATGCCGTTGTCGACCAGCGGACCCCACGTCTCGCCCAGCAGGTCAGCCCCGATCGTCTGGTTGTCCAGGCCCATCCCCACCGAGAAGGCAATGCCGATTGTGAGGGCCTTGCCCTTGTCGAGACCGTCGGCCACCACTGTCTGTACGCCGCTCACGAACAGCACGCCGATGGCGGTGAGGAGGTAGGCGCCCATGACCGGGCTCGGGATGGCCAGCAGTACGGCGGTCACCTTGGGCAGGACCGCCAGCACGACCATTGCCGCGCCGATGGCGTAGCCGACACGGCGAGCGGCCACGCCGGTGAGGTTGACCAGCAGCGGGCTGGACGACGAGTAGACGGATGTCGGCGGCGTGCCAGCGAGGCCGGAGAGCAGGATGCCGGCACCGTTGGCGTTGAGTGACCCCTGCACCAGCCGGAAGTCGGTCACCCGCGGCCTGCGCCATGAGACCTGCTGGATGGCGACGCAGTCCCCGATGTTCTTGACGCTGCCCACCAGGGCGATCACCACGAAGGCGGGCAGCAGGGCCCAGAACTCGACGCCGGGGGTCAACTCGATTCCGGGGAACCCGCTCTCGGGTAGTCCGAACCATCGAGCGTCGCGAATCGGTTGGAGCTCGTATGCCCCGAAGATGACAGCCACGACGCAACCGGCCGCGATCCCCATCAGCGGTGACCAGACGCGCCAAGACCCCGAGACGCGTAGCGCCAGCGCCACGACCGCGACAAGGGTTACCAGCGCCACGACAGGGCCGGCCGCGGCCGGTGCGGTCTCGGGCACCTCGGTGACCCGCCCGAGCGCGACCGGCAGGATTGTGGCTGCGATCAGCATGAGCACCGTGCCCGACACCACCGGGGTGATGATCCTGCGCAGCAACGGGAGCCACAGAGACAGCGCGATGTAGAAGAGCGCCGCGGCGACGGTGAGGCTGGCAAGCAGTGCCGGCCCGCCCGCGGTCAGTGCCAGCACCGAGACCGCCACATAGTTGGGGGTCGGGCCCATGATCAGGATGTGTCCGGCGCCGAGCCGCCCGAAACGGCCGGCCTGCAGCGCGGTGAGTCCTCCGGCGATGATCAGGGACGCGAACACAGCCCATGTGAGGTAGCTCTCGTCCTGGTTGCCGGCCCGGGCGGTGATGGCCACGATCAGCACGATCGTCGCCAGCACGAGCATGACTCCCTGGAGCCCGACGCCCAGCGCGATAAGCGGGGGGCACGGCTCGTCGGGTTGGTAACGGATGGCCTCGTCGGCTCGTGCAGTCATCTCCCCCACGCCATCGCGTCGTTGCCTAGCACGAGCCAAGCATGGCATTCCATCACGTCGCCGTCGCGACCAGGCCCTGAAGGCGACCCCAGAGTCCCCTTCTCCAGTTGGACCCGGCGCTAGACGCTAATTCAGCGCTAACAACGCTACTTTGGCGCTACTCTGACACCATGGCCACTATCCAGATCAAGCACGTGCCCGATGATGTCCATCGGGTGCTGAGGGTCCGGGCCGCGGCCGCGGGCCAGTCGCTCCAGCAGTACATGCTCGACTCGGTGTGCAGGCAGGCGGCTGTCGCCAGCGCGGAGGAACTGCTGGCCCGCAAGCGAGCCGAGGTCCTCGCCCACGGCGAGACGCACGTGGACCCGGCCGCAATCGTGGAGGTCATCCGGGCCGATCGAGAGTCGCGTTGATCGTCGTCGACGCCAGCGCGGTCACCGAGGCTGTGGCCGGTTCCAGCGACCGCAGCCTTCAGACCGTGCGCCGCATGGCCCGGGATGCGTCGCTGGCTCCCCACCTTCTCGATCTTGAGGTCGCTTCGGCCCTGCGGGCCCTCGTTCGCCGGGGCGAGATCTCGGCGACGGCGGGCAGGAGCGGGTTGCGACAGTTGGCTGTCCTTCCGATTGTCCGCTTCGCCCACGAACTGCTGCTGGAGCGATGTTGGGAGCTGCGGGACAATCTCACGGTGTACGACGCGGCCTACGTGGCGCTGGCCGAGACCACAGGTGCGACGTTGCTGACTCACGACCAGCGACTGGCACACGCTCCCGGCATCCGTTGCGACGTCGAACTTCTGCACTGACTTGACCCGGAAGGCGGGCCGGTGTCCGCCGGGCGTCGCCGGCTCGGCTGCTTGGACTGGGTTCTGCGGGCTCCGGTAGGGTCGCGGTGTGATCGCGGACCTGCAGGCCGAGCCGACGGTGGAGCGCCTCCAGCGCCGGGTGGACGAGACCGCCGGCCTGGTGCACGCCCCGGTGGACAGCCCGATGCTCCAGCCCTACGAGGTGTTCGACCAGGAGCTGTTCGACCTCGAGATGGTGCGGGTGTTCGGGCGGTCCTGGGTGTGGCTGGGCGACACCGAGGACCTGGCCGAGCCCGGCGACTACATCACCGGCACCATCGGCTACCAGCCGGTGATGGTGATCCGCCAGGAGGACGGCTCGGTGCGGGGCTTCCTCAACAACTGCCGCCACCGGGCCTCCGGGCTGCTGTTCGAGCCGGCCGGCAACTGCGGCAAGACCATGACCTGCCCCTACCACAACTGGGCCTACGCCATCGACGGGCAGCTGATCGGCATCCCCGACCGGGCCCGCATGTATCCCGACGGCATGCCCACCGAGGACTACGGCCTGGTGGAGATCCGCATCGAGCTGGCCTGGGACAAGCTCGTGTTCGGCTGCCTGTCCCGCAAGGCCCCGCCGTTCCGGGAGTGGATCGCCCCGCTGGCCGAGCGCTACGACCTCTACAAGTTCGACAGGTTCACCCGCTACCACCGCGAGCTCGACCAGACCTACGCCATCAACTGGAAGGCCTTCGCCGAGAACTCCAACGACGACTACCACGTGCGCTTCGTGCACCGGCGCCTCAACAAGCTGCGCAAGCAGATGGACACCATCGTGCGCTTCGAGGGCCGCACGTGCAGCGGCTTCAAGCCCCACTCCGACGAGGAGGACGCCACCGGAGGCCGCACCGACCTGACCACCGAGCAGCTGCTGGGCCACTACGCCGACTACATCTACCCCAACCTCACCCCGCTGCCCTACCCGACGCAGCTGATCCTGGTGCGGGCCGACCCCATCGCCCCGGACCGCACCCGGCTGTTCAGCCGCATCTACGGGATCGACAAGTCGATAGAGGAGCAGGACTTCGAGCTGGACCGCCTCGCCGTCACCAACCGCGAGGACACCGACATGGTGACCGTGCTCATGGAGAACCTGCGGTCGCCGTTCTACCGGGTGGGTCCGGCCTCCACCTGGGAGGGCCGGGCCGCGCACGTGATGAAGACGGTGCGCGCCGACGTCGCCACCCCCCTGGCCGACGACGAGTTCACCGCGCCGCTTCCGGTTCACTGACACTCACAGAAACGGACCGATCGACCCATGAACAGCACGAGTGCTCCGCTCTCGGCCGTGTCCGCCGGCAAGCGCCGGCGGTTCCGCCACATCTTCCGCGCCGACGGGCGGGCCGTGTTCGTGGCCATGGACCATCCCGCCTACATGGGCATGGGTGTGGCGCCCGCCGCGGCGGAGTCCATCGCGAGGGGCGGACCCGACGCGGTGCTCGCCACCTGGCAGCTGGCCCGGGCCCGCCCCGAGGCCTTCGCCGGCGCCGGACTGGTGCTGCGCATCGACGGCGGGATCTCGGACCTGGGCGACCCGCCGGCCAGCGACACGACGTCGCTGCTGTACTCGGCCGAGCAGGCCATGGTCGTCGGCGCCGACGCGGTGGTGATCATGGTGTTCCCGGGCACGCCCGACGAACAGCACTCGCTGCAACGCCTCGCGAGGCTCGCCGCCGAGTGCGAGCTGCTCGGCCTGCCGGTCATGGCCGAGTCGATTCCCGGCGGCTGGCCCCGGACCGTGCCCTGGACCGCCGAGAACGTCGGGCGCGGCGCCCGGCTCGCGGTCGAGCTCGGAGCCGACATCGTCAAGACCATGTGCCCCGGACCCCCCGAGGAGTTCGCGGCGGTGGCCGAGGCTTGCCCGGCGCCGGTGGTGGCCCTCGGGGGTCCCAAGGTCGACGACGAGGACCAGGTGGTGGCGCTGGCCCGCGGCGTGGTCGAGGCCGGCGGCGCGGGCGTGGCCTTCGGTCGCAATGTCTGGGGGTCCGACGACCCGGCCGCGCTCGTCGGCCGCCTGCTGGAGGCCGTCCACGGCGCCGGAGAGGGCGGGTAGGGGGCTGCTGATGGACCCGCAGGCGGCGTCACCGGTGGACGATCGCCTGTACCAGCGGCTCGTGGATCTGCTGGCATCCGGCGAGGCCGAGAGAGGACCCGGCGATCCCGCCCTGCGGCCCGCGGCCGAACAGGCCCTCCACCACGAGGCCCGGCTGCTGGATGACCGTCGCTACCGCGACTGGCTTCAACGCTTCACCGACGACTGCGTGTACTGGGTTCCCCTCGATCCAACCGGCGATCCCCGGGGCCAGGTCTCGTACCTGCTCGACGATCGCCGCCGCATGGACGACCGCATCGGGCTGCTGGAGACCGGGTGGGCCCACGCCCAGGAGCCGCCGTCGCGCACCTGCCGCACCGTCTCCAATGTCGAGGCCTGGCCCCTCGACGGCGGCGACACGCTGGCCCGGTGCACGACGGTGGTGTGGGAGTACCGCAAGGACCGGCTGATCCCGTTCGCGAGCCGCAACGACTTCGTGCTCGCAGACCTGGGCGAGCACTGGTCGGTCAGGTTCAAGATCGTGCGGCTGGTGGACAGCCGCGGCGACGTCCGCAAGTTCTCGTTCGTGCTATAGATGCACAGGCCGAGCTGATCGAGATGCCGACATGACCGCCACCAACGATCTCGACAACCTGGTCCAGCCCCACCGGGTGCACCGTTCCATCTACGTCGACAGCGATGTCTTCGCCGCGGAGATGTCGAAGGTGTTCGGCGGCACCTGGGTGTACCTGGCCCATGAGAGCCAGGTGCCCGACCCCAACGACTTCATCACGACCCGCCTGGGGCTGCGCCCGCTCATCATCACCCGCGACGATGACGGCGACCTGCACGCCCTGTTCAACCGCTGCGCCCACCGGGCCTCGACCGTGTGCCAGTCCGAGTGCGGCTCGGCCCGGCGCTTCCAGTGCTCCTACCACGGCTGGACCTACTCCAATCGCGGCGACCTGGTGAACCTGCCCTTCGCCGACGGTTACCCGGCCGACTTCCACCTCGAGGACCATGGCCTGGCCCAGGTGCCGAGGCTGGGCCTGTACCGGGGCCTGATCTTCGGCACGCTCAACCTCGACGCGCCGAGCCTCGCCGAGTGGCTGGGTCCGGCCGGTCCGCTGATCGACGAGTTCGTCGACCGCTCGCCGTCGGGCCGGATCGAGGTGCGCAACTGCCAGCGCATGATCTACCGCGGCAACTGGAAGCTGGCCTGGGACAACGCGGCCGACGGTCTGCATCCCACGTTCGCTCACCGCAGCTTCGTGCTGCTCAACGAGCGCCAGCACGGCGGGGCCCGCTCGCTGTCGCAGTTCAAGAGCAGCCCCGACGACACCGGCATGTACGGCTCCGATCTGGGCAACGGGCACATGTTCGTGGATCAGCGGCCCGGCCTGAATCAGTCCTTCTGGCAGACGCAGCGGCCGGTGCCGGGTCGGGAGTGGTACGCCGAGCAGATAGAGCAGAGCTTCGGCGACGAGGCCGCCGACATCCTCGAGGTTGCGCCGGGCTCGATGGTCAACCTGTCGATCTTCCCCAACCTGCTGATCAAGGGGAACCACCTGGAGACGGTGGATCCTGTCAGCGTGGGCGAGACCCGCCTGCACACGTGGGTGGCGGCCGCCGCTGGCGCTCCCGACGAGGTGAACGTGCTGCGCATGCGCATCGCCGAGGACTTCCCCAGCCTCGGCAACCCCGACGACCTGGAGCTGTTCGAGCGCTGCCAGGAGGGCCTGTCCATCGCCGAGGTGGAGTGGGTGGACATGAGCAAGGGGCTGGACCACGAGGTCGCCGAGGTCACCGCCGGCGGCGTGGCCAAGGCTCCGGTCACTCATGAGGGGCCGATGCGGGGCTACCTGAGGGCCTGGCTGGAGTTGATGTCGTCGGAGGCGAGGCTGACCACGGCCCGCAACGGCGAGGTGAGCCGCGAGGTGGCCGCTTGACCGGGGCGGATCGTTGAGTCGCGACGAAGCGGGCCCAGTCGAGCGAGTGGTGGTGCCCCGATGCGAGGGCCGCGCCGTGGAGGTGCGGGCCGGCCAGGTGCTGCGCATCGTGGCGCTGGACGGTCCGCAGGTGGCCGACTCCACGTTCCTGGCGCTGGACAATCCCCGCGAGGGCTATCACGCCGGCCAGACGGTGGCGCTGAACATGCTGGCCGGGACCGGGACGATGCGGCGCATCACCACCCTGTGGTCGCGCCCTCCCTACGAGCGGCCCATGCTGACCGTGATCGACGACCCGGTGGGGGTCCACTTCGCCTGGAACGGGGGACGCTGCTCGGCCGGCGTGTACGCCATCCGGGACGGCATCGACTCGGGGCACCGGACGTGCCAGGGCAACCTCGAGGAGGCGGTCCAGCCTTGGGGGGTGGACCCCGACCTGGTCCCGGACGTGTTCAATGTCTTCATGTGCACCGATGTGGTGGACGAGCACACCCTGGTGTTCCGGGAGTCGCCGGCCCAGGCCGGCGACTACATCGACCTGAGAGCCGAGATCGACGTGCTGGCCGCGGTTTCGGCCTGTCCCAGCGAGACTTCGGCGTCCAACGGGGGCGAGCCCAAGCGGATCGGCTTGGAAGTATGGGAAGGCAAGTGACTTCGAGATGGTGAGGATGGTTCGCAAGGCCCAGGTCGATTCCAGCGATGTGGCCCGGGTCCGGGAGTGGATCCAGCGCTACACCGGCTACATGGCCGCGGCCGACCCCGACCGGGTGCAGGTCACGTCGTGGATGGAGTCCTACGGCTCCTACGGCAAGGTGTACTGGATGATCGACGCCCCCGACCTGGGGACCCTCGACGAGTTCCTGGAGCGGCTGCCCACCGAGGACGGCTACCGCGAGATCCTCAAGGCGGGCAGCGAGCTGTTCGTCTCGGGCCAGACCAGCGACCTGCTGCTCAAAGAGGTCTGACATCATGATCCGTCGGCCCGGCGCCGCGCCGCGCCGGCGCTTCGGTGGCGACCTGCTGCCGTTCCAGGTGCTGATGGGGGTGACCGCCGGCGGCATTGGCGGGATCGTCACGGTGCTCGGCGAGCTGCGCGACGAGTTCGGTTTCAGCGGCACCGGCATCGGAGTCATGGTGGCCAGCGGCTTCGTGGCCGCGTTCGTGTCGCAGGTCACGCTGGCCCGGCTGGCCGACATGGGCCATGCCCGCATGATGGCCACCGCGGGGATCGGTCTCAGCGCGGCGGCCATGCTGATGATGGTCTTCGCCGAGGGTCTGGCCGTCTGGGTGCTGAGCCGGGCCGTTCTCGGATTCGCGGGAGGGCTCATTCTCCCGGGGGTGCGCCGGGCCGCCTCGGTCCATGATCCGGCCCGGGCCGGCGAGAACCTCGGACGGATGGTCGTGGCCGAGACCACGGGATTCATCTTCGGGCCGGTGCTGACCGCCCTGCTGGTGTGGGCCGGGGGGATCCGGACGCCGTTCGCAGTCTTCGCCGGGGCCATGCTGCTGTTCGTTCCGGTGGCGATGCGCCTGCCCCCCGACCGGGGCCTGCTCGACGCCTCCCGGCGGGCCACGTCGTTCGACCTGCTGTCGATGCGGCGCCTTCAGGGCGCGCTGATCATGGTCGGCGGCTACTTCATGATGATCGGTGCCTGGGAGGCGGTGCTGCCGGTGATGTTCGCCGACCGGGGCGCCGGCGCGGTGGCCACCGGGATCGCCTTCACGATGGTCGCCGTCCCGATCATTCTGGTGGGGACGCGGGCCGGCCGGCTGGCCGACCGGGTAGGACCGGTGCGGGTGACGATGGCCGGGCTCGTGGTGGTGAGCGTCTTGACGATGTTCTACGGCGTGATCCCGGGCGTGATCCCGATCGTGGTTGCGATGGTGTTGGTGGGCTTCGCCGACGGCTACGGCTTCACCGCGGCCCACGCGGTGGTGGCCCGGGCCGTCCCCGAGCGGCGCCAGGCGGCCGCGCTGGGCCTGATGGGCGCGGCCGAGGTGGCCGGAGCCGCCATCGCCGCGCTCCCCGCCGCTCTGCTCTACGACAGGTTCGGAGTCGGCGTGACCTGGCCCGCCGTCGGCCTGACGGTGCTGGCCCTGGTGCTGGCCGGCTGGCTGCGCATCCGGGGCACTGTGCCCGCCTCGGGTCCCGACGCCCCCGACGCCCCTGAGGTGGACGCCGCTACCTGAAGTCCCGCTTGGCTACGAGGCAGTGGACGCCCTTGACGTCGTTCACCACCTGGGACACCTCGAAGTCGGCGGCGCAGCTCAGGTAGGTGTAGGCGATGTGGCGAGGCAGCCCGAGCCGGCTCTCGCAGAAGCGCAGGGCCTCCCGCACCGCCTCCCGCATGGCCTCGTCCAGGTCGGCGTGCAGACCGACCAGCACCCAGTGGTCGTCGGTCTCGCCCAGGGGATTCTCGATCAGCCCGCACGCCCGGCGGGCGTCGGGACCTTGCAGCACCGACAGCCGCAGGTCCGCCCGCAGCGAGCCCTCCAGCGCGGTGAGGGCCACCTCGCCGTTGCCCTGGGCGAAGTGAGGGTCGCCCACCGCGAAGCCCGCGCCCGCCACCTGGACCGGAAGGTAGAGCGTGGATCCCTGTACCAGGTGTTTGATGTCGAGGTTGCCGCCGTGGCGGCCCGGCGGCCTGGTCGGCACGGGATCGTCGGTGCCGGGGGACACACCCATCATCCCGAGGAACGGCGCGATCGGGTAGCGCAGCGCGCTGCCGGCGCCGTAGCGCAGCACGGCCGTGCCTGCGGCGGCGCGGCCCTCCACCTCGGTGAACACCGACACCGTGCCGTGCGGCGTGCCGGCGGTGAGCGTGCCGGGAGGCTCGGACCCGTCGGGCATCTCGCCGGGCAGCGCCCCGAGCCCGTGCCGGTTCGAGGTGACGCCGTAGGGGACCCTCAGATCGAAGCCCAGCACGTCCACCTGGAGCAGGTCGCCGGCCCTGGCGCCCCGGACCTCGATCGGGCCGGTCACCACGTGGGGGCCGTCGACTCCGAACGTGTGGGGCACATCCCGGGCCATCTCGACGGCGTCGTGGAGGACCCCGGACCGCTCGATGCCGCGGACGCCGAAGAAGGCCGCCGGGTCGCGGCCCTGGTCCTCGAGGATCCCCTCATGCGACAGCGTGTCCACGGTGACGGCCGTCCCGCTGTCCACCGACATCACCGGCGTGGATTCCCGGTTCGGCCACCAGCCCCAGCGGCTGGTCTCTGGTGTTACCGGAAGGTAGTGATCGCTCTCGATGCGGCCCTGGCCGGGATTGAGGATCAAGGCTGCATCCTGTTCGTCGGTGTCACCATCGCGGCGGTCGGACCGCCGGTGGCTCCGGGCGTTCGGCGGGCCTGCACCCGCTGATTCTCGCACGGGCGCTGCCGCCTATGCTCGGTGGCGGTGACCACGGAGACAGCCGACAACGCCGGTTCGCCGGCCGCGGCGACGCTCCTGGTGGCCGGCGGCGACGTCGTGACCATGAACCCGCACCGGGAGGTCCTCGTCGGCGGTGCGGTGGCCGTTGCCGGAGACGTGATCGCCGCGGTCGGCTCGACCACGGAGCTGGCCGGGCGCTACCGGGAGGCCGAGATGATCGACGCCACCGGCTGCGTGGTCACCCCCGGGATGGTCAACGCCCATCAGCACCTCACCGGCGACCCGCTCATCCGTAGCTGCATCCCGGACCTGCTGCCCCCAGGGGCCTCGATCTTCGAGTGGTCGGTTCCGGCCCACGGCGCTCACACCGGCGACGACGACGAGCTCTCGGCGGTGCTGTCCTCGGTCGAGAACCTGGCCAACGGGGTGACCACCGTGGTGGAGGCGGGCACGGTGGCCAACCCGTACCGGGCCGCGGCCGGGATGCGCCGGGCCGGGATCCGCGGGACGATGGGAACCTGGGGTTGGGACATCGACGAGGGCCCGTTCACCGCGCCGGCGCAGGAGACCCTCGATCGCCAGCGCGAGGTGGTCGACACGCTCGGCTCGGGCGGGCTGGTCGAGGGATGGGTGACCCTGGTCGGCCACGATCTCGCCTCCGACGAGCTGCTGGCCGGAGCTGCGGACCTGGCTCGGGACCTCGGCACCGGGCTCACCATGCACATGTCGCCCACGTCCTCGGACCCGGAGCGATACCTGGACCGCGCCGGCCGCCGTCCCCTCGTCCACCTCGATGCTCTGGGCGTTCTCGGGCCGCACCTTCTGGTGGGCCACGGCGTGTGGCTGGACGACTCCGAGGTGGAGCTGGTGCTGAGCACGTCGACGGCGATCGCCTACTGCCCGTGGGCCTACCTGCGTCTTGGTCAGGGGGTGTCGGGACAGGGCCGCCACGCCGAGATCGTCGAGCGGGGCGGGCGGGTAGCCCTCGGCTGCGACGCATCCAACGCCGGCGACACTTCCGACATCCTGAGGACGGCCGCGCTCACCGCGGGGCTGGCCCGCGACACCCGCGTCGATCCCGAGCGCTTCGGGGCCCACACCGCCTTCGAGCTGGCCACGATCGCCGGGGCGGCCGCCATCGGCATGGACGACCGGATCGGGAGCCTGGAGGCGGGCAAGCAGGCCGACCTGGTGGTGCACGACACTTCGTCGGTGGGCTGGACGCCGCGGGGCGAGACCGTCCTGCATCTGGTGTGGGGCACCGACGGCCGGTCGGTGCGCGACGTGGTGGTGGCCGGTCGCGTCGTTGTCCGGGACGGCTTCTGCGCAACCGTCGACCTTGCCGCCCTTCGCGCTGAGGCCGCCGCGGCCCAGCAGTCGCTGCTGGAGCGGGCCGGGCTCGAGATCCCCCATTGCTGGCCCCACATCCCCAGTGCCTAGAGTCAAGGGTGGCCGAGTCAGGAGCGTCATGCAGGTAGCAGTGGTCACCGGACCGGGAGCAGTGGAACTCCGCGACGAGCCCAGGCCCCGGCTCGGACCCGAGGACGTGCTGATAGAGGTGGGCACCTGCGGCCTGTGCACCATGGAGCGGCGCCTGTTCGCCGGGACCAAGCCGATCTATCCCGTCGCCCCCGGCCACGAGGCCGCCGGGCGGGTCGTGGAGGCGGGCGAGGCGGTGGCGACCCTGCCCGGTTCCCCGCGGATCGGCGACTTGGTCACCATGGACCTGCTCACCCGCTGCGGCACGTGCCACATGTGTCGGCGGGGTCGCAGCGCACTGTGCAAGCGGCCCCAGGGCGGGACCCTGAGCGACGGCACGATCTCGATGGGTGCCGGTCTGGCCGAGGTGGTGAGGGTGGCCGCGGCCCAGACCTACTGCGTGGGCGAGATCGATGTCGAGCACGCCGCCATGGGGGAGCCGCTGGCCTGCGTGGTCCACTCGGTGCGGTTGAGCGGGTTCCGGTCCGGCGACCGCGTGGCGGTCATCGGCGCGGGCTACATGGGCCGGCTCCACCTGGCCCTGTGCCGGGCATGGGGGGCGGCCTCGGTGGGCCTCATCGACGTGAGCGACCAGCGCCTGGACGAGGCGGCCGAGGCCGGGGCGACCAGGGTGGCCGACCCCGCGGGCGTGGCTGGTTGGCAGGGCGACCACGACATCGTGTTCGTCACCGCGGGCACCCCGGGTGCCGTGGAGCTCGCCATGGACCTGTGCGACGACGCGGGCGCGGTGGTCCTCTACGGGGCCTTCCCCAAGGATGTGATGGCGTCGGTGGGCGCGGACCGCATCCACCATCACGAGCTGTCGATCATCGGGGTGTTCAGCCAGGAGCCCGATGACTGGCGGACAGCCGCGGGGCTGCTTCAGTCGGGCGCGCTGGCCGGGGACCTGGACCGTCTGGTCACAGCCCGCTACCGGCTGGCCGACGTCGCCGATGCGCTGACCCTGGCCGTTTCGCAGCCCGTCTACCGGGTGATGGTCGGCTGACCCTCCAGACCCGGGGCAGGGGATAGTGGCGATGAGCCCGGTGGTGGTCGGCGTCGATCTGGGTACCGGCGGGGCCCGGGCCGTGGCGCTGGCGCGCGACGGCGAGGTGAAGCTCTGGATGTACGAGGCCTTCGAGGGGGCCGGCGACTGGCTCCCGGGCCGGGCCGATCCCGCGGCGTGGCTCGACGGCCTGGGCCGGCTGCTGGCCAGGGTCGACGATTCCGGATTGGAGATCGCCGCGGTTGGGGTCGGCGGGCAGAGCCCCACGACCGTGCCGCTGGAGGGTGCCGGGGGCAGCGCCACCGCCGGAATGGCCGCGACCTGTCGCCATCCGGCCGGGAACGGCCTGGGCCGCACCGAGCACCATCTCGCCCAGCTCGACTTCCTCAGCGACGAGGTGGGACGGCCGCTGGAGGGAGCCCAGATCTGGGATTGGGCCCTTCGCTGCCTGGGCGCGGGCGACATCCAGGGACTCTGGCCCGGCGAGGAGACCATCCCCGGCTACGGGGAGCGGGTGGAGGTGGGCACCGTCATCGGGCAGTGCGACGGATCGCTGGGCCTGGCCGCGGGCACTCCGCTGGTGAGCGCCTCCAACGACGCCTACATGAGCTTCTGGGCCGGCGGCCTGTGCACGCCCCGGCGAGGTCACGATCCCGGCGGCCGCACCGGCGGCCTGGGCGTCGCCCTGAACGTGGCCGACCTCCCCGATCAGATGATGGCGTTCTTCAGCCCCGTCGCCGGGGTGAAGGTGGTCGGCGGGGCCACCAACGGTCACGGGCAGCTCCTGGAGTGGTGGTCGGATGTCTCGGGCCGCCCGCTCAGCGAGCTGCTGTCGATGGCGGAGGGCGTGGTGCCCGGCGCCGGCGGGGTGCTGGTGCTGCCCTACCACGACGGCGAGCGGTCGCCCCGCTGGGAGCCCCGCCTGCGGGGCGAGATGCACGGGCTCACCTTCGCGGCGGGACCGGCAGAGATCGCCCGGGCCGTGCTGGAGGCCGCCGGTTATGGGCTGCGACACATCCACGAGGAGCTTCAGGAGTCGGGTGTGGAGATGGACGTGATGTGCTGCGCGGGCTCCCCGGCACTCAGCGCTCTGTGGTGCTCGATCAAGGCGTCGGTGCTCGAGGTGGCCGTCGACGTGCCCGAGAGGCCGGAGCAGCTCTCGGCCCACGGCTGCGCGCTGTGTGCGGGCGCGGCGCTCCAGTGGTGGGACGGGGTCGGTGCCGAGGCCATGGACTCGTGGCCGCTGGCCCGGATGACCCGCATCGAGCCCGTGCCCGACGACGCCTACCGCGCCGGCTACGAGCGGTTCGTGTCGCTCGGGGACGCCGCTGTCGCCCGGCTCGACTCTCCCGTCTAGAGGCCGAGCGAATAGGCGGAGCAACGCGGCCCATACGGCGCGAGGCCGTGGCCCGAGCGGCCAGTGAGCGAAGCGAACAAGAGCGGGAAACACCCCCTCGCGACGCGGGAGTGTGTCACCTATTAGCGCTCGCTCTAGCGTGGTCGGCGCCGGTCAACTCGACCTCGACGACTCGTCCAATACCAAGGAGCGACCGCCATGGTGAACCCGCTGATCTTCGTGGACCTGCCCACACCCGACCCCGAGGCCACCTCGCAGTTCTACGAGACGCTGTTCGACTGGAAGTACAAGCGCCGTCCCGCCGGCGAGTTCCACGAGGTGCTGCCGGGCGTGAAGCCCAACCTGGGCATCCACCTGGAGACCACCCCGGTCAGCGGACCGGTGCCCCGCATCTACGTGATGGTCGACGACCCGCCCGACCGGCTGGCCCTCGCCATGGAGATGGGTGCCACCAAGTTGTGGGACGAGGTCTACTGGGAGGAGTTCGACGCCCGCCACGCCGGCTTCCGCGACCCGTGGGGCAACGAGGTCGTGCTGTGGCGCAACAAGGGCACCTACGTTCCCGGATCGGCCTCCGAGAAGAACGCCTGAGAGGCCGAGCGGATAGACACGCGAATCCGGCGCATACGGCGCGAGGCCGTGGCCCGAGCGGCCCGTGAGCGCAGCGCACAAGAGCGGGAATGACACCACTGCGACGCGACCGGCTCTCGCCTATCCGCGTGGCCCCTGAGGCCGACCCCGAGCGGGTCAGCCCAGGACCTGCTCCACCGAGAACTCGACGTTGTTGCCGTCGGGGTCCTTGATGAGGCAGATGTAGCCCACGTCGGGGTTGCGGTACATCGGCCCCAGCACCAGGCAGCCGTCCTCGTCGGCCAGCCGGGCCACCTCGTCCACCTCGGCGCGGCTGTCGAGCGAGATGCCCAGATGGGCGATCGAGGTGAGGAAGCCGTACTCCTCGACGATGTCGCCGGTGATCTGCTTGGGCAGCGCGCCCTCCATGAGCACGATCACGAAACGGGCCGCCCCCGGCGTGGTGATGTCGCGCTCGTTGGCGAGCCATGCGGTGCGCATGCTGGTCTCGGAGTCGTGGCGCTCGGAGATCTTCACCAGGGTGGTGAACTTCTCGTAGAACGCCAGGGTGTCGTCGAGGCTGCGAACCGGCAGCGCGATGTGGGTGAGCAGCGACGGCGGCGGCTCGGGTTCGGGCGACCCGGCTGCGGCCGGAGATGAGACGGTGTCGGTCATGGCGCGCCCCCTGTGGCTCAGACATTAGTGGCGTAGCGGCCGGCCGGTCCGCGTTGGCCGTGGCGGTGCTGAGGACGTACCTTCCGCCTACCAGCTCACCGACTCAGGGGGAGAATCTATGTCAGCACCGAATCTGGGCAGCATTCTCGTGGGATCGTCGCAGGTCGATGCCATGAAGGACTGGTACAGGGCCTGCTTCAGTCCCGATGAGAACGAGATGGGCGCGTTCGTGTTCGGCGGAATCCAGCTCTTCGTCGAGGAGCACAGCGAGGTGTCGGGGGCCAACGAGAACGGCCACCGGATCATTCTCAACCTCGACGTGGGCGACTGCCGGGGCCTGGAGGCCCACCTCAAGGGCCAGGGGGTCACCTGGGTGCGCGAGGTCGAGCAGATGCCCTTCGGGCTCATCGGCACCGTCGCCGACCCCGACGGCAACATGCTGCAGATCATCGAGTGGGGCGCCACCCCCGACGAGGGCCACGGCTGAGACACTGCCGGAGGGCGGCTCATGGGGCCGCCCGTGAGCCAGAGAGGGGCTGACTGACCGATGAAGGCGATGCTGTATCGCGCCTCGGGAGGACCCGAGGTGCTGGAGTACATCGATGTCGACGACCCGGTCCCGGGGCCGGGGGACGTTGTGGTGGAGGTGGCGGCCACCGCGCTGAACCGGCTGGACGTGCTCCAGCGCAACGGCTGGTACCACATGCCGGGATTCACCTTCCCCCACATCGCCGGCATGGACATCGCCGGCGTGGTGTCCGAGGTCGGTTCCGCGGTCACCGGGTGGCGGCCCGGCGACCGGGTGGTGGCCGACCCGTCCATGGCCGGGGTGCCCGAGAACTCCAAGCATGCGGGCCTGGGCGACCTCTACGGAGAGCTCGGCATCCTGGGCGCCACCCTCGACGGGGGTTACGCCGAGAAGTGCCTGGTGCCCGCCTCGCACTGCTACCGGGTGCCCGACAGCATCTCGCTGGAGCAGGCGGCCACCTTCCCCACGGTCTGGCTCACCGCGGGCCATGCCCTGTTCGCCACCGGCGAACTCTCTGAGGGTGAGACGGTGCTGATCCATGCTGCCGGATCGGGTGTGTCGGTGGCCGGGATCCAGCTGGCCAAGCACGCCGGCGCCACCGTGCTGGCCACCGCCGGCACCGACGCCAAGTGCGAGCGGGCCGTGGAGCTGGGCGCCGACCACGTGCTCAACAACCGCACCGGCGACGTCACCGGCTGGGCCATGGGCGTGACCGGGGGCCGGGGCGTGGACATGGTGTTCGACCATGTGGGCACCGCCCTGTTCACCCAGTCGATGTTCTCGCTGGCCATCGGGGGTCGGCTGGTCAACTGCGGCAACGCCTCGGGCGACACCGCCACCATCGGGTCGCTGGGCCACCTGTTCCACAACGGGCTCCGGATCCTGGGCTCCGACCCGTACCGGCCCGACGAGATGGGTCCGCTGTGGGACACGTTCTGCGAGGAGGTCGGCTCGGGCCGGTTCGCGGCCGTCGTCGACTCCGAGTTCCCGCTGGCGGATGCAGCCGCCGCTCAGCAGAAGATGATGGAGAGCGACTTCTTCGGGAAGATCCTGCTCCGCCCCTAACCCTCAGCCCCCTGCTGGTTCTCGGGAGCCTGGGGTGTCGTATGGCCGGAGAACTCACCCGAGATCGTGGTGCCCGCACACGTTCTGGGCCCCTGCTGGTTCTCGGGAGCCTGGGGTGTCGTATGGCCACAGAACTCACCCGAGATCCTGGTGGTCCGCTTCCGGCAGGTCAGGACGCGGTGCCGGCCAGATCCAGGGCGGCGTGCAGCAGGACCTCGGCGCCCCGGCCGGCGACGTCCGGCTCGATCGACTCGGCCTCGTTGTGCGACAGCCCATCCTCACAGGGAACGAAGATCATCCCGGCGGGGGCTTTGAGAGCCACATGGCAGGCGTCGTGGCCGGCGCCGGAGCCGATGCGCTCGTAGCGGAGGCCGCAGCGCTGCGCGGCTGACTCCACCGCGTCGACGCACCTCGGATCGAACACCACCGGGGCGCAGTCGTTTATGACCTCCACCCGGTGCCCGCAGCCGTGGGCCTCGGCGGCCTCAGCCACCAGGCTGCGCAGGGACCGGTCCAGGCGCTCCAGCACGCCGGCGTCGGGGTGGCGCATGTCGATCGTGAAGGTGATGTGGGCCGGGACCGTGTTGGAGGACACCGGCTCGGAGGCGAACATCGCCGGGGTTAGCCGTATCTGCGGGGCGTGGGCGGCTGCCATGTCGTAGATGCCGTCCAGGGCGTCGGCCAGCGACCGGGCCGGGTCGTGGCGGCGGTCCATGGGTGTGGTGCCGGCGTGGGCGGGGAAGCCCTCGATGGTCACCCTGAACCAGCGGATCCCCTGCACCCCGGTGACGACCCCGATCGACGAGCCACTGGCCTCGAGGATCGGCCCCTGCTCGATGTGCAGTTCCAGGTAGGCGCCCAGCGGCTTGCCGAAGGGGACGGTTCCGGCCAGGCCCAGACGGTCGAGTTCGTCGCCCACGGTGGTGCCGGAGCGGTCGGTGACCGCCCGAACCTCGTCCAGCGGGAGGACCCCGGCCCATACCGCGGAGCCCATCATCGACACCGGGAAGCGGGAGCCCTCCTCGTTGGTCCAGACCGCCACCTCCACCGGGGCGCGGGTCTGCACCCCGTGGTCGTTGAGCGACTCGACCACTTCGAGGCCGCCGAGCACCCCGTACACGCCGTCGAAGCGCCCGCCGGTGGGCTGGGTGTCGAGGTGGCTGCCCAGCACGACCGGCGGGGCGCCGGGGTCGGTGCCGGGACGGCGGGCGAACATGTTGCCCACGCCGTCGAGCTCGATCGAGCAGCCCGCCTGCTCGACCCAGCCGACGAACAGGTCCCGTCCCGCCTTGTCTTCATCGGACAGCGCCTGCCGGTTCGAGCCCCCCGCGGGGGTGGCCCCAACCTCGGCCATGTCCATCAACCGCGACCACAACCGCTCCGGATTCGTCTGCACTTCAGTCATGCCCCGGATTCTCTCACGGCGTCGACGTGCCCTCCATCAGTTCCTCGCATTCACGGTTCGCTGGTCCAGCAGGTAGCTGCATGAAATATCTCTAATCATAACAACATTAGATATCATGAGCGGCGCGAACAGCTGGGAGCTTCTACCAGTTTGGTATAACAGTGGGGTGGACATGAACATTAAGGACCTTGATGACGATGTCGCGAGGCGGCTCAAGGAGCAGGCGGCTGCGGCGGGGCTTTCTGTGCAGCAGTACTTGCGTCAGGAGCTGACGCGCATCGCGTCGCGGCGTTCGCCTGCAGAGTTCGCCCAGGGTCGACAGCCCATGAGCCGGGCAGAGTTCGACGCCATCCGCCAGCGGCTGCGAGGCACCGATGCCCCATAGCGTCGTCTGCGACGCGGGCGGAGTCCTGGCCGCGGCGGGGGCCTTGGAGGGCGAGGTCCTACCGGACGCAGAGTTGCTGGCTCTCGACTGGTCCTCGGTCACAGTCGGGCGTTTCCTGGCCGCCCGCCACGAGGGCAGGGCCGAGATAATCCAGGTGGAGACGGGGTTGGTGCTGGCGGTTGTGGACGAGTGGTTCCCGGTTCGGGCCATGGTGGCGGAGACGCTCGTCCGTGCCGGCCTGGATGCCGTTGATGCGCTCGACTCCTGGTCGGCACTAGTCCTCGCCGAGCAACTGGAACTCCCCCTGTTCACTGCCTCCGACGAGGTCACCAGCGACCGCGTCGAAATCCTGAGACCCTGGTAGGAGAGCAGGCGGTACCCCGGACCCAGCGCAGCTGCTCTGAGCAGTCGCGCCCGGTTCGTGTACCCAGACTTCCGCTGATCACTAACAGCAGTGATGGATTGATATCTACATAGCATCATAGTTTGATAAGTTAAACGCTATGTGCGCCGCCATCTTCGTCACGCCCGAGCCGGACGATACCGATTTGATGGTCATCGGGGAGATCGAGCGGCTCCGCCGCGAGCTCTCGCTCTACGTAGTGGATCGGCCGCGCCGGTGGGCCGGTCACTTGCGGCGCATGAGTTTCGCGCGTGCTGTGCGCGGCTCCAATTGGATTGAGGGGTACCGAGCCTCGCTCGATGACGTGCTTGACACCATCGAGGACGAGGAACCGCTCGACACCGCCGAACAGACGCGCTTGGCGCTCACCGGCTACCGCGACGCCATGACCTACGTGCTCTCGTTCGCTCAAGACGGCGTCAAGGTGGACGAGTCGCTGCTCAAGTCGCTCCATTTCATGATGACCAAGCATGAACTGCGAGTCCGGCCCGGCCACTACCGCACCGGCGATGTCTGGGTCGAGGACGAGACCGGAACGCGCGTCTACGAGGCGCCCGGCGCAGAACTCGTTGACGAGCTGATGGGCGCGCTCGTCGAATCACTGGAGGAAGGTGACTCTGCACCGGTCATGTTCCGCGCCGCAATGGCCCACCTCAACTTGACGATGATTCACCCGTTTCGCGACGGCAATGGGCGCATGGCCCGAGCACTGCAGACCATGGTGCTATCCGCCGAGGGCATAGTCTCGCCGGTGTTCTCGTCTGTCGAGGAGTACCTGGGGCGCAACACCGGTGACTACTACGCAGTGCTCAGCGAAGTGGGCCAGGGCAGTTGGCAGCCGCGGAACTCAGCGCGGCCTTGGATTCGCTTCATGCTGCGCGCCCACTATCGCCAAGCGTGGACACTGCAGCGGCGCGTCCACGAAACCGAGTCGCTGTATGACGGAATCTCCCAACTCGTCGACCGGCGGAAGCTGCCCGCGCGGGCCATTGGTGCGCTCGCCGACGCCGCCCGGGGCCGGAGGATTCGCCGTTCGATCTACATCCGGCTCGTCGAGGTCACCGACGGCGATCCGATCTCTGATCTCACCGCCAGCCGAGATCTCAAAGCCCTCGTCGATGCCGGTGTGCTTGACGCGACCGGTGCGGGACGGGGCCGCATATACCACGGTTCTCGAGAACTGCGAGAACTCTGGAGCGCGGTGCGCTCCGGCCGCCCTCCACGGTCGCGGGACGATCCCTACGTGACGGTCGCGCAGCAACGACTGCCAGGCATCCAACCCACCGGAATCTGAGCGGCGACGCGCCGGTGAGTACACCGCTGGTGATCCAGCGGCAGTCGCTCAACCAGTTCGCGTTGTTCGTCCAGCTCGCGCCCCCCGTCGACTCACCGCTACGCAAGATCCGCAGAACGGCCGAGCAATCCATGCTCGGGCATCTCAGGTTCGGCCCGTTCGGCCTCTGGTGTCGTGCCGACAACGCTGGCGGACACGCCGAGGCGGGTGAGCATGGCCTGGTGGGCTTGGGCACCTACTGCGAGCAGGAAGGTGTCGAGGGGCAGCATGCCGATGCCTCTGCGGTCGTCTGCGGGGTGGATTACCGCGGCCTGAGGAGCCACGAGATAGCTATGGCCATGGAAGCGGTAGTTGCGTTCGACAAGAGCCTCAAGGCCGGTAAGGCTGTGGTTCGGCGACGATGCAATCTCGAAGGCGAGCGGCTGCTGGGGCTCGTCGTAGATGAGGTCGACCTCATCGTTGCCGTCTCGCCAGTGGTGGAGGCGTACGCCGGCGTGGGCGGCGAGGGTGTGGACTGTCGCGGCTACAAGATTCTCCAGCAAGGTGCCCTGCTCAACAGGATCATTGAGGGGGGCGAGGCCGCGGTGCAGCGCCGCGTTGCGCACCGCGCTGTCCACAAAATACAGCTTGCGGCCCCGCCGCTGGACCGCTGACTCGGAGCCCGAGTAGTTGGTCAGCGTGAACACGAGGTAGGCCTGCTCCAGGTATGTCAGGTACCGGTCGAACGTGGGCTGCTTGATGCCCAGTTGCTGGCCGATGTTGGTTGGCGAAAGGAGGCCGGTCACCTGGCCGGCGAGCACGTACAACAGCCGCTCCAGCATCATGGGGTTGTCGACGCCCGCTGCTTGGGGGATGTCTTTGTAGACGGCCCGCTCCACCGCATCGCTACGGAGCACCCTCTGCGACTCGAGGACGTGATGCTCGAGGTTCTCTGTGCCGTCCTTCGATGATGCCACGATGGGTCTGAAGAGCAGCTCTGGAAAGCCCCCTTCGAACATGAGGACCGTGCGCAGCCCTTCCAGACTGGGGTCGGCATGGTTCCGTGCCGCAAGGGCGGCGAGGGTGGAGGCGAGTGTGTGATGCGCCGTCACCTCTGGTGGACTACCGACCAAGTGGAAGTACTCATCGAGACGGCATGGCAGCAGGTGATGCTCCTCCCAGCGGCCCACGCCGCTCTCGCGACGTTGCCTTCTAAGTGCCGTCGTGCTGCTGGAGGTGGCCGCGATCCGCACCGGCCAACCCTCGTCATAGAACGTCTTGAGCCACAGATCCCAATCCTCGGCGTAGACGATCTCGTCGAGCATCAGGAACAGAGGGTCCTGCTCATCGGCCTGTGAGCCGCGCAGCACCTCTCTCACGAGGTCTCCGAGGGCAGCTTCGAGTAGCAGGGGGTGGTCGAGACGGAGCCACCAGATACGGCTGGGGGCGATGCCGTTGTTGATCAGGTGTCGCACGGTCTGGTACAGCACGGTCGTCTTGCCGACTCTGCGGGGCCCCAGGATCACTTGGTGCCGTCGGGGCTCATTGTTGATGAGGCGCTTCCACAGGACGCGTGCCAGGAACCGCTCGGTGGCGGGTGCCAGGACTGTCGGAACGGTGCCGGACGGCTGCCAGGGATTCTGTTCCGTGTAGACCCTGTGGTAATCACTGGGTTGTGGCTGCCATTCGACCATCACGCCATGCCTCTTGTATCTGTTATTTGAGAAATAGCATACTGATTGTGAATGTTAAATGGCAAACTACAAACATCAGAGACCATGGCTGATAGTTCTCGGGATGCTCCTTATCCGGAGTTGAAGAAGACCCACACGATGGCCCACGTGGGGCGGCCGTTCACGGACTACAAGCCGCCCGCGGCCGCTCCGGTGTGGGCGGTGATCGAGGGGCTGGGCCGCTACCACGTGCTGCTGGCCGCCCTGGAGCTCGGGGTGTTCGAGAGCCTGAACGAGGCCCCGGCCGACTCGGGGATGACGGCCGGCGAGCTGGCCCGGCGGCTGGGCCTGCCTGAACTGCACACCGAGTCGCTGCTGGACTCGGTGGTGGCCCTCGGCCTGCTCGACCGGGTGGTGGACGACTTCAGGCTCAACGACGCCGCCCGCCGCTACCTGCTCGTCGACGGTGCGGCCTCGATGGCCGGGCTGATACCGGTGGCGCCCGGCCCGCACGAGAACTGGACCCGCCTGGCCGCCACCGTGCGCTCGGGCCGGCCCGCCACCCCCATCGACGACGACCCGGCCGCGTTCTACGTGCCCCTGGTGGAGGGGACGTTCACCACCATGTGGCGATGCGCCGGCCGCGCCGACTTCAAGATGCGCTACAGCGCCCTGGACGCGCCCCGGATCCTCGACCTCGGCGCGGGCGGGGCGCCCTGGTCGATCGCGATGTTGGAGGCCTGCGCCGGCGGCCGGGCCACCGTCAACGACCTCGACGGCGTGATCGACGTCGCCCGGCGCAAGACGGCCGAGCACGGCGTGGACGACCGCTGCGAGTTCCGGCCCGGAGACTTCCACACCATCCCGCTCGAAGAAGGGGCCTACGACATCGTGGTGCTCGGCCACATCTGCCGCACCGAGGGCCCCGACGGCGCCCGCCACCTGGTCGAGAGGGCCTACGGGGCCCTGCGCCCCGAGGGTCGGGTGGTGATGGCCGACTACTTCGTCGGCCCGAACCACAAGACCAACCCCCACGCCGTGCTCATGGGCATGACCATGATGGCCAGCACCGTAAACGGCTTCGGCGTCACCACCGCCGAGGCCACCGGTTGGCTGCGCGACGCCGGCTTCGAGGCGCTGCGCCTGATCGAGCCCATCGGCTTCCAATTCGCCTACGTGGCCTCCAAACCCCGAGACTGAACCCCAACCCGACGCCGCCGGCAGGGAGGCACCCATGAGCGAGCGAGAGCGCATCGACACCCTGATCAAGGGCTGGTACGTGGTGACCATGAACCCGACCCGCGACATCATCCGCCACGGCGCGGTGGCTATACGGGGCCGCGAGATCGTGGCCGTCGGCAAGGCCTCGGACCTGGAGGCGGCCTACGACGCCACCGAGACCGTCGGCGGCGACCGGTTCGTGGTCACCCCCGGCCTGATCAACACCCACATCCACGTCACCGGCGAGCCCCTCACCCGCGGCTACGTGCCCGACGACACGCCCTTCGAGGAGAACGTGTTCATGTGGCTGTGCCCCCTCTACTCGGTGTACACGCCCGAGGAGGAGCGCTTGTCGGCCCAGCTGGCCGCGGTCGAGATGCTCAAGTCGGGCACCACCGCGTTCCTGGAGGCGGGCACCATCCGCTTCACCGACGAGGTGATGGACGGGCTGGTCGAAGCAGGCATACGGGGCCGCATCGGCAAATGGGTGTGGGACCTGCCGCCCGAGCCCGACGTGTACCGCCAGAGCACCGACACCGCCATCGCCAACATCAACGACACCATCGACCGCTACCGGGGCACTGCCGGCGGCCGCCTGGAGGCGTGGTCGATGGTGGTGGGCCACACCACCTGCTCCGATCCGCTGTGGCAGGCCGCCCGGGAGGCCGCCGACCACCACGGGGTGGGCCTCAACTTCCACATGAGCCCGGCCAAGCTCGACCCCGACGGGTTCATCGCCGAGTTCGGGCAGCGTCCCATGATCCATCTCGGCGAGCTGGGCGTGCTCGGCGCCGACACCTCCATGACCCACTGCGTGCAGGTCGACGACAACGAGCTCGACGTGATGGCCGCGGCCGGCTGCTCGGTGGAGCACTGCCCGACCACCGCGCTCAAGGTCAGCTACGGCGTCACCCAGATCGGCAAGATCCCCGAGATGGTGATGCGGGGCATCAACGTGAGCATCGGCATCGACGGCAACAACGCCTCCAACTACGCCGACATGCACCGGGCCACGTACCTGGTGGCCGGACTGTTCAAGGACGCCCGCATGGACCCCCAGATGTTCCCGGCCGAGAAGGCCTACGAGATGGCCACCCTGGGCGGCGCCCGCACGATGCTGATGTCCGACGAGATCGGCTCGCTGGAGGCGGGCAAGAAGGCCGACGTGGTGCTGCACGACACCGACCGGCCCGAATGGCGCCCCCTGCTCAACGTGATGAACCAGCTGGTGTGGTCGGCCGACGGCCGGGGCGTGCACACCGTGTTCGTGGACGGGGCCAAGGTGGTCGACGCCGGCCGGATGACAACCATCGACGAGGACACCTTCTACGCCCGCTGCCAGGCCGCGGGCGAGGCCATCACCGCCCGCTCCGGCCTGCCCGACAAGGCCAAGTACCCGACGCTCTAGCCGGGGAGCCGGCCGGCCTGACGGCCGGCTTGCTACAGGTCGGGCACGCTGAAGACGGCGCCGCCGAACAGCAGCCAGGCCAGCAGCAGCGTCCAAGCCACGTTGGCGGCCTGCGCCACCACGAAGGCGATCGCGGGCCGGCCGCCCTGCATCGACAGCAGGTCGCGCAGCCGGGTCTCCAGGCCGATGCACACGAACGCCAGCGCGAACAACCAGGTCCTCAGGCCCTTCAGCACACCCGACGTGGCGTCCACTAGCCCGTCGCCGAGCCCGAAGGAGAACAGCAGCGACGTCGCCAGGAAGCCCAGGACGAACTTGGGGAACCGCTCCCAGATCACCGACGCCGACACCTCGGGCGTGTCCGCTCCGGCGCCGCCGCCCCTCACGGTCCACCAGACCGACAACCCGAAGGCGGCCAACCCGAGCAGGGCGTTCTGGGAGAGCTTCACGATGGTCGCCGCGTTGGTGGCCGAGTCGCCGATGCTCTCGCCGGCCACCACCACCGCGCCGGTGGTGTCGATGGTGCCGCCGATCCAGGCTCCGCCGACGATGTCGGAGAGCCCGAGCCAGTCCACCGCTAGGGGCATCACGATCATCATCGGCGCGGCCACCACCAGCACCAGCGAGGTCACGTACGAGAGCTTCTTGCGATCCCCGGAGATGGCTCCGCAGGCCGCGATCGCGGCCGACACGCCGCAGATCGACACCGCGGTGGCCATCATGGCCGAGAACTCCTCGTCCACCCGGAGCTTGCGGGAGAGCCAGAAGCACAGGTACCAGATCACCGCGATCACTGCGGCCGCCTGCACCATGCCGTACATGCCGGCCTCCAGCACCCGGCCGAACAGCACGCTCGATCCCAGGATCACCAGCCCGGCCTTGATGTAGTACTCGGTGCGCATGGCGGCCCGGAGCCAGCCGGGCACCCCGACCACGTTGGAGATGAACAGGCCCAGCACCAGCGCGGTGATGGCGTAGTTGACGCCTCGGTCGCTCAGGGCAGAGTCGCACGCCACCGCCCGGGCCGCCCAGGCCAGCGCGAACAGTCCGGCGAATCCTGCCGCGAAGCCGCGGGCCGAGCCGTCCATCAGCCGGACTCCGATCAGGCACAGCACTCCCACGGCGGCGCCCACCCCGACGGTGGTCGCCAGCCGGCCGGGGGCGAACAGCCCGCTCAGCCCGTCGCTGCAGGACAGGCCGGCGCCCTCCGGTCGGACGCCGGCCAGGACCAGCGCGATGATGGCGGCGCCCATCCACACCGCGAGCCAGTCCTCGGAGCGCAGCAGCCCGTCGTCCGTCTTCACGTCCTCCACGGAGCCAAGTTAGAGGCTGCCCGCACGAGAGGCCGAGCGGGTTGGCGGCAGTTCGAGAGCGGTAGGGTCGGGCCATGGGTGAGTTCAGGGTCATCTTCGTCGCCAACGACTACGACGCCACGGTGGAGTTCTTCTCCGACGTGATGGGGCTGGAGGTGGAGCGGTCCTTCGGCGAGATCTTCAGGGGGACGATCCTGCTCGCCGCCGCCGGCCGCATCGAGGTCATCGAGGACGGGGGCGGATGGGACGCGCCCGGAGTGTCGGGCGTGTCGGTGTCGTGGGAGATCGACGACGCCGACGCCGAACATGCCCGGCTGGCCTCCGCCGGCGCCGAGATCGTGCGTCCGGTCGAACTGCAACCGTGGGGTCACAAGAGCTTCGAGGTGGCCGGACCCGACGGCCTCAGGATCATCCTGTTCGAAGTGGTCGGCCACTAGCGGCCGGAGAGGGAGTCGGACGATGCGATTCGGATTCTGGGCCTCGAGCGGCAGCGAGTGGGAGCACATCCTGGCGGTGAGCCGGGCCGCGGAGGCCAGCGGCTGGGACGGCGTGTGGGTGCCCGACCACTTCATGCCGCCCGAGGGGGGATACGGGCACGAGCCTGATGGCGTGGATCCCGAGCTGCTGATCAACCACGAATGCTGGACCCTGCTGGCCGGGCTGGCTGCGGCGGTACCCCGGGTGCGTCTCGGCGCCATGGTGACCGGCAACACCTACCGCCATCCCGCGGTGCTGGCCAAGCAGGCCGCCACCGTCGACCACATCAGCGGCGGGCGGCTAGTGCTCGGTCTGGGCGCCGGATGGCAGGAGAACGAGCACCGCCGCTACGGCATCACCTACGGCACGGTCCGGGATCGGGCCGACCGGCTGGACGAGGCCTGCGCGGTTATCGCCGGCCTGTTCGCCAACGAGCGCACCGACTTCGACGGCGCCCACTACCGGCTGCAGGGCGCGCCGCTGGTGCCCAAGCCGCTGCAGGACCCGCTGCCGATCATGATCGGCGGCCGGGGCGAGCGTCGCACCATCCCTACCCTGGTGCGCTGGGGCCACGAGTGGAACGGCTGGTGCACTGTCGCCGACATGGGCCACTTCAACGCGCTCATCAACCGGCTCTGCGACGCTGCCGGACGCGATCCGGCCACTATCGCCCGCTCCGCCGCGGTGATCCTGAACCTGTGCGACTCCGAGGCCGACGCGGCCCGCCGCCAGGAGCGGTCAGCGGGAAGGCCCGTGCTGGTGGGCACGCCGGCCCAGCTCGTGGAGCAGGTGGCCGCCTATGCCGCCGCCGGCACCGACGAGTTGATCATCCCCGATTTCAACCTGCGGCCCGAGCAGGCCCCCGAGATCGCCGAACGCTTCATGACCGAGGTAGCCGCCGCCCTCTGACCCGTTGTGGGCGCTGCCGCCAGCTGCCTGCGCTAGCGTCCGGCGGCGGAGCCAGCAGCTTGGGAGGAGAGCCATGACCGACACCGTGTTCACCGGAGACAGCGTGCCCGCGGTGGTGCAGGCCGCTCCGAGCCGCTTCGACGCCTACGACACCGCCGACCTGTGGCGCAAGGACGTCGACCACTACATCCACCCCTTCACCGACTTCGCGGTGTGGCAGTCGGAGGGCGCGCTCGTGATGGCCGAGTCCGAGGGCGCCTACGTCTACGACTCCGACGGCCGGCGCTACCTCGACGCCCAGGGCGGGCTGTGGTGCGTCAACGCCGGCTACGGCCGGGCCGAGATCGCCGACGCCATGGCCGAGCAGGCCCGCAAACTGGCCTACTACTCGCCGTTCACCAACACCACGTCGGTGCCGGGGGCCACCCTGGCCCACAAGCTGACGTCGCTGGCACCCGGGAACCTCAACCACGCCTTCTTCGGCCTGTCGGGATCCGACGCCAACGACACCGCGGTGCGGATGATCCACTTCTACTTCAACCGTCTCGACCAGCCCAACAAGAAGACCATCATCACCCGGGTCAACGGCTACCACGGCTCCAGCTACCTGGCCATGTCGCTCACCGGGGTGGCCTACGACCACATCGGCTTCGACATCATCGGCGAGCCGCTGATCCACCGGGTGGAGGGTCCCGACCTCTACCGACGATCCGAGGGCATGACGCCCGAGGAGTACACCGACCACCTCGTGGCCGAGTTCAGGGCCAAGGTGGAGGAGATCGGCCCCGAGAACGTGGCCGCCTTCTTCGCCGAGCCCATCATGGGGGCCGGCGGCGTGCTGGTGCCCCCGCCCGGCTACCTGCCGAGGATGCGCGAGGCCTGCCGGGAGTTCGAGATCCTCTACGTGTCCGACGAGGTGGTGACCGCCTTCGGGCGGCTCGGGCACTTCTTTGCCAGCAAGGATGTCTTCGACATCCAGCCCGACATCATCAACACCGCGAAGGGCCTCACCTCGGGCTATGCGCCCCTGTCGGCAACCCTGCTGTCCGATGAGATCTACGACGTGATCTCCGTGCCGCAGGCACCGGGCGCCGAGTTCGCCCACGGCTACACGTACTCGGGGCATCCGGTGTCGTGCGCGGCCGCGCTGGCCAACATCGAGATCTTCGAGCGCGAGGACATCTGCGGCCATGTGCGCACGGTCGGCCCCTACTTCGAGGAGCGCCTGCGCACCCTCGCCGACTTGCCGATCGTGGGGGACGTCCGCGGCAAGTGCTTCATGATGTGCCTGGAGAACGTGGCCGATAAGGCCACTAGGGACATGTTCGCCCCGGAGGTGGAGATCGGCCGGCGCATCTCCGACGCCTGCGACGCCCGGGGCCTGCTGGTGCGTCCCATCGGGCGGTTCAACGTGCTGTCGCCGCCGCTGATCCTCACCACCGAGCAGATCGACTGGCTGGTCGACACGCTGCGGGCCGGCATCGAGGAGGTGATGGCCGGCCTAGAGCGCGAGGGCCTCTGGCATGAAACGGTTTGAATATGATTGATAATGTGCTAAAGTCGCCACCGAGTGATTGAAGGACGGCCTCAGAGGAGTTGGCATCTGATATGAGCACGTTCACATGCCCGGTGACGATCTCCAGTCTTGACGGCCAACGAACAGCAGTAGTCGAGGCGACGGTCGACACTGGCGCCTTCTACAGCGCCATGCCGGCCCGGCTGCTGAGTGAGCTGGGGATCGAGCCGGAACAGGAATGCCGGATGCGGCTGGCGGACGGGCAGATCGTCGACGTCGAGCTCGGTCCGGCGTTCATCGCCATCGACGGCAACAGAGCACCCACGTTGGTCTCCTTCAACGAGGACGGGGCTCCCATCTTGCTCGGCGCCTACGCCCTGGAGGGCCTCCGCCTACTCGTGGACCCCAAGGGGGAGCGCCTGATCCCCAACGAGGAGATCCCGCTGTACTGAGCGGGCTGGGTAGGGTCCAGGCCTCCAGTCGGCAGGAGCTGAGCAACGGCGACACGAACGGCTGAGGGGGACGTTGGAGCATGGACAGGCCGATGCCGCTGATCGAGCCGATGCCGCCGGCGGCCGACGGTGTGATGCCCTGGGACGGCCCGGTGAGCGACACGGTGGCGGCCATCGGCGCGGCCCGGGCCGCGTGCGGGGACACGTTCGTGATCGACAGCGGCAGGGACCGCTACCTGTTCCTGTTCTCGCCCCGGGGTCTCCAGGAGTTCTACGCGGTGCCCGAGCAGACGGCCAGCAAGGGCGTGGCCGACTGGAAGATGCTGATCCGCAAGCTGCCCCAGGAGCTGTTCGAGGGCCGCCGGACCCTGCCCCACGAGCTGTTCGGGCGCTCCGACACCCAGGCATACCTGGAGGCGCTGGAGGACGCGATCTCGCGGCACCTCGACGGGTTGAGCCCCGGCGACGAGGTCGAAATATTCGACTTCACCCGCCGGCTCGGGCACAGCATGGGCCTGGCCAGCTGGGCCGGCAGGGAGATGCTGGACTCGCCCCGTATCGAGGAGCTGGTCGCCGCCCTGGACGCGCTCGACGGTGCCGAGGCATTCGTGGCGCCCGACCGGATGCGAGAGGTGGCCCGGTCGAAGAAGGCCTGCGAGTACGAGGCCATGGCCGAGGCCGAGGAGATCATCTCCGAGTCGGTCGCGGCCCGTGCCTCGCCCGGCGACGACCTGCTGGGCACCATCATCGAGCGCTGGACCGGCGAGACCGACCAGCGGCTGAGCGGCGTGGCCCGCGACGTGATCCTGGTGCACCTGTCGTCGATGTCGAACATGTTCGCTGCGCTGGGATGGACGCTGGTGCACTTGGTGCAGCATCCCGGTGTGCTGGCCCGGGTGCGGGCCGCGGCCGGCGCCGACCGTGACCTGGCGTCGCGCTGCGTGCTGGAGTCCACCCGCATCGGTCAGCGGTCGATCATGCTGCGCGCCGTGCTGGCGCCGGTGACGGTGGACGACGGGTCGCGTGCCTACGAGGTGTCGCCGGGTGCGACGCTGGCGACGTTCCTGCCGCTCACCAACCTGTCGGGCGGCCCCGGGCTCGACCGCTACGACCCCGACCGCTGGCGGGGCCGCTCGCTGGTCTCACCCGCGGGCCTGCCCGCCGAGTCGGTCACGACCTTCGGCCACGGGGTCCATGCCTGCCCGGCCCGCCCCTTCTCGGTGGCCGCGATGGTGCGGGTGGTCGAGCGCCTGTTCGGGGATTACGACCTCGAGCCGAGGTTCGCCGATCCGGTGCCCCGCCCCGGCCAGATCGGCGGCGTGGCCCGGGCGGCCGGCCCCTGCGTGGTCGAGTTGCGAGCGCGGCAGTGAACGTGGCCGCGCGAGCGGGCGCTGGTCAGGCCCAGGCCTCCATCCGGCAGCCGACCAGCAGCTCCGACACCGACGCGGTGTTGGGCAGTGCGATCACGGTGGCCACCAGGTCGGCCACGTCCTCGGGCTGGATGATGGTGTCGTCGTCGGGGTCCATCATGTCGGTGGCCACCGGGCCCGGGCACACCGCGGTCACCCGGATGCCGTCGTCCCAGCCGATCTGGCGTATGGCGTGGGACAGCGCCAGCAGCGCGTACTTGGTCATGGAGTAGCCCACGATCGAGTCGCCCTTGACCCGCTTGGCCGACAGCGAGGCAATGTTGACCACCCGGCCCGACCCCGACTTCCGCAGATGGGGCAGAGCCAGCCGGATGAGCCGCAGCGGCCCCTTCACGTTCACGGCCCACATGTCGTCGAGCACGTCCTCTGACATGCTCTCCAGCCCGGTGCGGTCGACTATGCCGGCGCAGTTGATGAGCACGTCGATCCGGCCGAACCGCTCGACGGTCGCGTCCACCCAGCCACGGGCCGAGTCCAGGTCGGTGGCCTCATGGTGGTTGAGCATCATCCGGTCGGGCCCGACGTCGGGAGCACTCTCGGCCAGGGCGTCCGTGCGGCGGGCCCCGAGGCTGAGCCGGTAGCCGTCGGCGGCCAGCCGCGCCGCGATCTTGGACCCGATGCCCCGGTTGGCTCCCGACAGCATCACCACCCGTTCACCTGCGTTTATCGAACCCATCATCGACTCCCGTCCGTGGTCGAGCCCGCGGCGACCCGATGGGCCCCCGGCAGCGCCGCCGATTATCGTCGGCCGGCGTGCGGAGAGCGAAGCGGGGAACCGTATGACCACGCTGGAGGCGGAGATCAGCCCGGGCATGAGCCCGGGCGACTTCGTGGACCTGGCCGTGCGCTGCGAGCGGGCCGGGTTCGACCGCTTCGGCGTGTCCGACGTGGTGTTCTGGCCCGACTGCTTCGTGCTACAGGGGCTGATCGCGGAGGCCACCAGCCGGATCCGCATCGGCTCGATGGTCACCAATCCGTACTCCCGCCACCCGGCCATGCTCGCCGGCGCGGTGGCCACGCTCCAGGAGCTCTCGGGTGGGCGCATGTTCCTCGGCATCGGCGTGGGCGCCGGACTCGAGGACCTGCGGATCGACTATCCGAGGCCGGTGCGGGCTCTGCGCGAGGCCATCGTGGGCATCCAGGGCCTGCTCGCGGGCGAGACCGTCGACCTCGACGGCGAGATGTTCCCAATCGACGGTGGCCGGCTGGTGCGCCCGCCCGAGACGCCGGTGCCGATCTCGGTGGGGACCCGCAGCCGGCAGGTGATGAGACTGGCCGGTGAGCTGGCCGACATCGCCCTGGTCGGGGCCCGCCACTTCACCCCCGAGATCGCGCGGCAGTACCACGGCTGGCTGGCCGAGGGCGCGGCGCTAGCGGGCCGGAACGTCGCCGACATAGACATCGCGCCGCGGCTCACGCTGTGCGTCTCGGGCGACGGCGACCTGGCCCGCCGGTCGGTGGTGCGCTACGTGGCCCACTACCTGGCCATCATCCGGCCTGCTGAGATGGACCCCGACCGTCTGGCCGCCATAGACGACGCCCTCGACCGGGCGACCGGCTGGTACTTCGACCTGGACCGCTACGACCCGCCCGAGCTGTTCGATCTGGTCACCGAGGACTGGATCCGCCGCTACGCGGTGGCGGGGGCGCCTTCGGAGATCGCCGAGCAGGTCTCCGAGGTGACCGCTCTGGGCTTCACCAGCGCGAGCTTCAACCTGGCCGCGGTCCTGCGCCCCTCCGCGGCCGAGGGCTACGCCGAGACCATCGACGGTTTCGCGTCAGTCATCGAAGAATGCCGTTGACTCCGGCTTGACCGCGACGACCTCGCCGTTGAGCCAGGCCCAGAAGCCGCTGGGGTGGTCGGCCCAGCGCTGGAAGGCGGCCGAGATCGCCACCAGATCGCTTCGCATTGCCAGCCCGCCCGACACTGCGTGCTCGGCGAAGTCGCTGTCGGTCACCCGCACGGACCACATGCCTCCCCAGAGTTCGCGGCCGGCCGCGTCGGCGTAGGTGGTGGTGCTGGCGGTGACCACCGGATCCACGAAGCCGGCGGCTCTCACCCATCCGGGCAGGAACCGTCCGGCGTGAGGCTCGCCGCCGTTGGCCTCGGCCACCTCGTGGTACAGGCCCAGCCAGTGCTGCAGGGCCGACTCGACCGGCGCGTGGACCATCGTCTGGTAGTCGGAGTCGCGCACCGCCACCAGACCGCCGGGACGCAGCACCCTCCGGGCCTCTCGCAGCGCCCGGACCGGGTCCGACAGGTGCTGCATCAGCTGGTGGGCATACACCACGTCGAAGCTGCCGTCGTCGAACGGGAGGTCGTAGGCGGAGCCGACCTCGAAGTCGGCGTTGTCGACGCCCTCGTCGAGGGCCCGGCGGCGGGCCGACTCGACCACCTCGGCCGAGGTGTCCACGCCGACGACCGCCGCCACCCGGCGGGCCAGCCCGACGGTGATGGTGCCGGGGCCGCAACCCATGTCCAGCAGCGAGGCGTCGGGCTGGAGGTGGGGCAGCAGGAAGGCGGCGCACGCCTCGGCCGTTCGCTGCCGGTAGAACTCGAGGATCACCTCGTGGTAGCCGTGGGTGTACTGCTCGCCCGAGGGCCCTTCGGCGGTCACAGGTGGGCCAGGCTACGGAGCCTCCGGCCGGCTCTGGCTCGGTCGCTCACAGGGTGGCGGGGACGGTCTCGTCGTACAGCCAGGACTCGACCAGCTCCACCGCGTCGGGTCCGGCCATCTCCTCCACCAGCGCCAGGAACTCGGCGGTGTTGGTGGTGCCGCCGGCCGACCGGTCGTAGTGGGCCCGCAGCATGTCGAAGAAGACCTCGTCGCCGGTGTGCAGGCGCAGGGCGTGCAAGGTGGCCGCGCCGCGGTAGTACACCGACAGGCCGAACAGATCCTCTATCTCGATCCCCCTGGGCGGCCCGGCCTCCGAGTCGATGAGTCGCGCGTGCCAGCGAGCCATGTCGTCGTTGAGGTCGGTCCCGGCGTCCTTGGCCGCGTACATCAGATGCAGGTAGGAGACGATGCCCTCGTTCATCCAGATCTCGCTCCAGTCGTCGAGCGCCACCGAGTTGCCCAGCCACTGGTGGGCGACCTCGTGGGCGATGATCCACGAGATGATGGTGTCGTTGCCGTGGATCGAGAGCGTCTGGTTCTCGAGCGCGAAGCCGAGCGGGAACGGCATCACGATCGTCCCGTAGGCGTCGAACGGGTAGGGGCCGAACAGCTCTTCCATGTACGCGACCACCTCCGGAGTCACCTCCAGTGCCAGCTTGACCTCCGGGGGAGCGTCGCGGATCACGTAGTCGCGCAGGATCGGCCCGCCCTCGTACAGCGGCCCGTGGTCGATCCGCTCGAAGTCGCCGATGTAGACCGCGGCCAGGTAGGTGGCCATCAGGTGGTCCGTCCGCCATACGAACGTGGTCTCGCCGTCGGCTGTCGTCTCGTCGACGAGGAGGCCGTTGGACGCGGCCGTGAGGCCCTCGGGCACCGTGATGCGGATCTCGTAGGTGGCCTTGTCGGTCGGGTGGTTGTTGGACGGGAACCACGTCATCGAGCCCGACGGCTGGCTCACCGTGTAGATCACGCCCTCCTGCTGCGTCCAGCCGGACGGGAAGAACGGCACCCCGGGGTCGTCGATCTGCTCGGGAGAGCCCGAGTAGACGACCTCCACCGTGAACTGCGAGCCCGAGGCGAGGGCGTCGGGGGGCTCGATCGCCAGCTCGTGGCCGTAGCGGGAGAACTCTGCGGCGGCGCCGTCGACGGTCACGGAGTGGACCTCCAGCCCCGACAGGTCGAGGTTGAACGTCTCGAGGTCCGCGGTGGCCAGGGCCTCGATCGTGGTGGACGCCGAGATGGCGTTGACCGCCGGGTCGACATCGAGGTCGATGTCGTAGTGCAGCACGTCGTAGCCGCCGTTGCCCATGAACGGGTAGAAGCTGTCGCCCAGGCCCTCGGCCTCGGTGGGCGGCCGCGTCGTGGTGGTCGGCGCCAGCGTCGTCTCCGGCGCCGGTGCCGTCTCCGGCTCGGTTGTGGTGGCCGGCTCGGTTGTGGGCGTGGCGGCGGCGGTTGTGGTGGGTGCCGGCGTCGTGGTCGGCTCGGTTGTGGCGGCCACAGATGCCGGGGCGGCATCGGGCGCCTCATCGACGACCGCACCACCGCAGGCCGTTGCCAGCAGCGTCGCTGCCGCGGCGATCGACAGCCTTCTAAGACGCATTGACATGCTCAGGCGAATCAGTGCTCTCAGACGCATCGAACCCGAGCCTACGGGTGCTCCACTACGTCAGGCGCGGCTCAGGCTTGGCCGGTCTGGCGCAGGAAGGTGAGGCTGTCGAAGTAGTCGGTGCGGCGCTCGATCAGGCCGTCGCGGATCGTCATGCGCATCACCCCGCGGATCTCGAACGGCTCGCCCGCCGCGCTGGCCCGCATCACGTAGGCCGCGGCCACCCGGTCACCCTCGACGAGGATCTCCTCGGCCTCGTAGCTGAGCCCGGCGAACGTGGCCAGGAAGTCGCCCAGACGTGAGCGGTACTCGGACTTGCCCTGGCTGGGCAGGCCCAGAGCGCTGGTGTGCACGTTGGAGAAGCCGTCGCTCACATGGGCGGCCACCGCCTCCGGGTCGCCGGAGGAGAACGAGGCCAGATAGGACGCCGCGACGGCCCGCGGGTCAGCGCCCGTGCCTGTCCGTTCGGCCGCTGGGTTCAGCGCATCACCTTCTGGGCGTGGGCGTACACGCCCTGGTCGTAGCTCAGCTCGATCATGTTGCCGTCGGGATCGCTGATCATGCAGATGTAGCCGATGGGGGGCGGCATCTCGGTGGGCGGCATGGCCAGGCACCCCTCGGCTCGGGCCCGCTCCGCGGCCGCGTCGATCTCGGCGCGGCTAGTGACCTCCACCCCCAGGTGGGCGAACGGTGCCAGTGTCGCGATGGGCGCATCCTTGAAGGGGTCGGACTCGGGGAAGAACTGGGCCAGCACCAGGATGAAGGGCTTGTCCGGGGAGTCGTCGTGGCCCAGCCAGGCGCCGTAGCCGTCGGCGTCCTCCCGCTTCTCGAGCAGCTTTATCGGGGTGTGGGTGGTGTACCACTCGATGCTGGCGTCGATGTCGGTGACCCGCAGCGCGACATGGGTCCATCGGGGGTGGGGAGGATGCACGGTGTAGGTGTCGGTTGCTTCGCTCATCGGGCCTACTCCCCGGTCCAGCCCTCGGGGAGCTGGGGGTCGTCGCCGCCGTAGGTCCAGAGGACCAGGGTGTTGCCCCACGGGTCCTTGAAGGCGTTGTTGAAACCGTTGAACTCGCCGAAGTAGTGGTGGCGCCACAGCTCGGTGGCGCCGTTGGCGATCGCCCGGTCGGAGATGGCGTCCATGTCGTCGTCGGGCGACACGAGTATCCAGATTCGTGTCGTGTGCCCGTCCCGGCTCAGGTGCCGGGGCTCGAGCCCCCCGTCGTCGGGGTGGGGGCGACGGTTGGCGACGTTGGTGATGCCCATGTGCAGGTTGCCGGTGGGTCCCTGCGTGCCGTCGGGCAGCCTGAAGTTCTGGCCGGGAACGATCCGGTAGAACGATCCGGCCGGCCGGGGCTCCACCTCCCAGCCGAACACGTTGTGATAGAAATCGGCCGCCTTCTCGGGCTCATCGGTGGGGAAATCCACGAAAATCAGGGTGTTCGGATAGGGCTCGGTCATGCTGCGCTCCAGAGCTTCGCGGAGGGTGCGTTCGGGCGGCTCAACCTAGCAGGCGCCCGGCGGCCGCTGGAATTCGGGGGTCAGCGCAGCCGGGGCTCGATCCGCACGCCGCGGGCGAAGGCCGCCTGGCCCTCGGCGAGCGCTTCCGGCCGGGTTCCCGTCGTCAGGATGGACGGTGCCATGGCCAGGGCGTCGAGCCGGCCCATGTCGTTGGCCGCCCAGATCGCCCGCAGTGAGCCCTGGACTGCGTCCGGGGGCTGTGAGGCGATGACCGCCGCGAGCCGGTCGGCGGCCCCTTGGAGCTCATCGGAGGCCACGACCTCCGAGAGCAGCCCGATGCGCAGCGCGGTCGGCGCGGTCATCCGCTCGTGGTTGCCGAGCAGGGTGAGGCGCAGCACCTCGCCCAACGGCATGCGCTGGGCCATCTTGATGGGCTCGTAGACGGCGGCCATGCCGTAGGTGACGTGGGGGTCGAAGAAGGTGGCATGTTCAGCGGCGATGATGATGTCGCACTCGGCGATCAGGTAGAAGGCCCCGCCGCAGCAGACGCCGTTCACTGCGGCTATCACCGGCTTCCACATGTCGCAGGCCTTGGGCCCGAGGTCGTTGCCGGGATCGTCGTACATGAAGTCGTTGGACGTTCCGTAGAGCCCGCCGTCCCCGGCGAGGGCGGGCATGTCCACGTCCCGGTCGATGCCCGCGCAGAAGGCCCGGTCGCCCGATGCGGTGAGCACGGCCACCCTCACGTCGTCGAGCTCGCGCAGGGCCCTCCATGTGGCCCGGACCTCCTGGCGCATGCGGTCGTTGAAGGCGTGCATCGCCTCGGGCCGGTCGAGCGTCACCCGGCAGACACGATCTGCGATCTCGACCCTGATCGTCTCGAACCGCTCAGGCTCGAACGGCACGGTCACGTCGGCTGCCGCCACGACCCGGAACCCTACCCGCGCTCGCTGTCAGGTGATCTCGGATCTGAGCTTGTGCAGCAGGCGGGGCATGTCGGGCGGCTGCACCACCGCAGCCCGGATGAGGTCGTCGAAGTGCTTGACGAACGCCATGACGTGGTTGCGGTTGTTGAGCACGAGGTACATCTGTCCCAGGTATATGACGGCCCTGTCCAGGCCGAACACGGTGACCGCGCTGGCGTACCGTTGCCGGCCGTCGTAGAGGAACCACCTGAAGGTGGGATAGAGCTCCTCGCACAGCTCGATCATGCGGTCGAGCTGCGCCACCCGGTGCCGGTGCTCGAGGGCGGCCCAGACGTCCCAGCCCCGCGCGAAGCCCTCGATGGCCTGGATGGAGTTGCAGCACTCCAGGTCGCTGCCCGGCGCCCGGGCCAGGTCCAGGGGCGCGGTGGCGATCTCGATTCGCTGCTCGGGCCTGACCGTGGCGTAGCGCTGGACCTCGTGGCGGATAACGGCCTCGGTCTTGAGGAGGTCGGGCAGCGAGGCCGGCAGGGTCCGGATCTTCGAGCCGGCCGACTGGTCGTGCCAATCGATCCAGGCCTCGTCGATCGGGCTGCGCTCGTCGAGGTTCAGGGCGAACTCCTCGTGGACGATGTCGGCGCGGGACGGGCCGCCGTGAGCCAGTCCCAGAAGCCAGTCGACCGACACTCCCGATGCCTCGGCGATGGCGGCGAGAGTCTCCACCCGGGGGAGGCGCCGGTTGCGGGTTGAGAGGAGCTGCGAGAGGGTGGACCGGTCGATCCCGGCGTTGACGGCGAAGTCGGACTGGGATCGCCCGGTGTCGGCCAGCAACTCCCCGAGCCGCTCCCGGAAGCGGTTCACCAACTCGGACTGGTCCGCCATGAGGGCTTAACAGTACAACATTTGTTGTACTGTCACCACAAGCTTGACACTTAGTGCGCAAGTGCTACGGACTGTGCGCAATCCACCGCATTCCTGACGTTCGAGTCACTTACGGTTGTGCGCAGAGACGGGTTCGGGGTCCGGCTCCGCCCGCGATTCAAGGGGTGCGATGGCTGCCGACGCGATCAGGCCGACCGTGGAGTGGCGCACGGTCGCGGTCGCAGTCGCGGTGCACGGCCTGTGGCTGGCCGCGGTGGCCCTACACGGTGTGACTCCGTGGCCGCTGACCGTCCTGGCGCTTGGCCTGGCGGCTGCATGGCACGGCTCGCTCCAGCATGAGACCATCCACGGCCACCCGTTCCGCAGCCAGCGGCTGAACGCCGCCCTGGCCTCGCTGCCCGTGTCGCTGCATCTGCCGTATCTCGTGTACCGGCGCTACCACTGGGCGCATCACGACTGCCCCGAGCTGACCGACCCGACCGATGACAGCGAGAGCTTCTACGTGACCGCCCGCCAGTGGGAGTCCAGCGGTCCGGTGCGCCGGGCGTTCCTGGTGGCCCACCACACGCTGCTCGGCCGCCTCGTGCTGGGCCCGCCCCGCTACATCGTCGGCGTGCTCGTCCACCAGGCCCGCGAGATTCGGAGGGGCGACCGCGAGCTGGCCCGGTGGTGGTCCGCGCACGTCGTGGCCGCGACCGCCCTGGGCTGGTTCGTTGTCGCGGTCATGGGCATCCCCTTGTGGCAGTACCTGCTGGGCGCCACCTACCTCGGCAACGCCCTGACCCTGATGAGGTCGTACTGCGAGCACCGGTGGGTGGAGGGCGCCACCCGGTCGGCGGTGGTGCGCTCGGGCCGGTTCTTCAGCATGCTGTACCTCTACAACAACCTCCACCATGTCCACCACGCCGATCCGGGCGTGCCCTGGTACCGGCTGCCGGATCACGCCGAGGCCACCGGCGGCTACGAGGAGGCGGCGGCGGGGGCCGGGCTCTACCGCGGGTACTTCGAGTTGGCCCGCCGCTTCCTGGTGCGATCGTTCGACCATCCCCTGCACCCGTTGGATCGGGCTGGGACGGCGGCCTGATCCGTCCCGTCCGGCGTTTCTCCAGCCGGGCGCTCTAGGCGTCCAGCAGGCGGCGGGCGATGCCCCGGGCCTCGTCGAGTTCGTCCACGAACTGGTCTTCGGGGATGTTGCGGAGCGAGCCCAGGACTTTCAGCGTCTCTGCGTTCGCCCCCGACAGGCTCTTGATGATGACCTGGGTGTTCTCTGCCAGAGCCGCGTCGATCAGCTGACCGACCACCAGGGCGGCGCTGTCGTCTATGTGGACGGTCTCGGAGAAGTCGATGATCACCACCTCGTGCTCGGCGATGTCGGTGCTCATCGTTCCGAACAGCTTGATGGAGGAGGCCACCGTGAAGCTGCCCCGCAGCGACAGCAGCCCGCACCGGGCTGCGAACGGGTCGGCGTCGTCGTCCAGGTCCAGGCTGAGACCGCTGAGGGGGTCGTCGTCATCGTCTTCGTCGTCGGCCAGGAATGTCATGTCGAGCAGAGGGGTCGAGACCACGGTCTGGAGCTCCAGGCTCTCTATCTGGCGGGCGCTGGTCATCGCGGCCGCGATCAGGCCCACCGCCACCGCCACGACGAGGTCGGACACCACTGCCAGCCCCAACGTCAGCATCAGCACCACCAGGTTGTCCCACTGGATCTTGTGAATGCAGGCGAGGTAGCGCCAGTCGATGATGTCGAAGCCGATCTTGATGAGGATCGCGGCCAGCACCGCATGGGGGATGGAGTCGACGTAGCGACCCAGCCCCAGCACCAGCGCCAGCAGGATGCTGGCGCACAGCACGCCGGAGACTCTCGAGCGGCCGCCGGCCCGTGCGTTGGCCACGGTGCAGGAGGTGGCGCCGGCTCCGGGCACCCCGCCGATGAGGGACACGACGACATTGGCCGCGCCGACGCCCATCAACTCCCGGTTGGGGTTGTGGGTCTGGCGGGTCAGCGAGTCGGCCACCATGGCGGTGAGCAGGCTGTTGATGGAGCCGAGCAGGGCGAGCGTGATCGCCGCCGGCATGGCGCCGGCAAGGTCGCTGAGGGGGATCTCCGGCATCTGCACATCGGGCAGGCCGGTGGGCACCTCGCCGATGATCGGCGCGTCCTTGAGCCAGAGCACGCCGAGCAGGCTCCCGATGATCAGCGCGGCGACCGACGGCGGGAGGACCTTCTTGAGCCGGTTCGGCCAGAAGATGCAGACCGCCAGCGTCGCAAGTCCCAGCACCAGCGCGCTGGGGTCGATGTTGTCGACGGCATCGGGCCATGCGCGCAGCGACGTGAGCGCCCCGCCCAGAGCTACCTCGGTGCCGAGCAGGGGCAGGACCTGGACCACGATGATGATCACGCCCACCGCCGAGGTGAAGCCCGACACCACCGAGTAGGGCGTGTAGGCCACGTAGGTTCCCAGGCGCAGGGCGCCCATGAGCACCTGGATCAGACCGGCCAGGGCGACGATGGCCAGAGCCTTGGTGATGTCGCCGTCGGCGTAGTCGACGACGACCACCGACATGGCCACCGACAGCGGGGCGGTGGGGCCCGAGATCTGGGTCTTGCTGCCGCCGAGCAGCGCGGCCAGCATGCCCACGACGATGGCGCCGTACAGGCCCTCGATCGCGCCGAGTCCCGAGGCGACTCCGAAGGCGAGCGACAGAGGCAGGGCCACCACTGCCGCGGTCATCCCGCCGAAGACGTCACCCCTCAGTCCCTGAAGCTTGTCCTTGACCTGCAGGCTCATCTCGCTCAGGAGATTAGACGAACATCGGTTGCCGGTCGCCTCTTGCCCGCGACACCGGCCTCGCGGGGCTGCGATTCTCGTGCGTCGGTTGCTTCGGTCCGAGGTGCCGGTTCCTGGTCGACTAGGCGACCATGGCGGCCAGTTCGGGAAGGCTGACCGCTACGTCGAGACCCGTGTCGCGCAGCCACCGGACATTGAGGACGTGGACGTCGTCGCGGGGATCGAACCGGTTGCAGAAGACGGCTAGCCGGTAGGCCGACAGCGGCAGCGTGCAGGCCATGGTGTCGTGGATGCCGCCGAGGGCGGCCGACGCCACCACGACCACCAGATCGGGCTGGACCCGCTCGATCAGGTCGAGGTTGTGGCCGTCGGAGGCGATCGGCGAGTAGAGGCCGCCCACGCCTTCGACCAAGCCGATGTCCACGGTGGCCTCGAAACAGCAGTTGGAGGCCATCTCGTCGAGGGTGGGGCAGGCCCGTTCCAGCCTGCTGGCCGCCATGGGCGGGGCCAGCGGGACCGGGTAGGTGCAGTCGGGCGGGCACACCTCGTCCGGGTCCTGGCCGGTGGCCGCGGCCAGGACGGCGGCGTCGGTCGGGCCGCCCTCGTCGGGGTCGTAGGACTGGGCGGGCTTGCAGGCCGCCACCACCCGCCCGGTTTCCCGTAGGAGGCGGGCCAGCCCGGCCGCCGCCCAGGTCTTGCCCACCTCGGTCCCGGTGCCGGCCACGAAGACCACGATCCCGCGCCCGGCAGGTGCCCGTCGGGGTCGAACCAAGCTCTCAGACATCGGTTCCCGCATCGATTCCCGCGCCGCGGAGGGCTTCGGTGAGCCGTTTCAGGTCGTCGTCGGTGTGGGCGGCCGAGACGGTGACCCGCAGACGCGACGTTCCCACCGGCACGGTCGGGGGCCGGATGGCGGGCACCAGGACGCCCTCTGCGGCCAGCGCCTCCGACGCGGCGATGGCCTGGTCCTCAGCCCCGACGATGATCGGGATGATGGGGCTGGGATGGCCGGGCCGGAGGCGGTCGATGTTGGCTCTCAGCCGCGCCTTCAGCGTGTCGCCCTCGTCGGAGTCGATTACGTCGATGGCGGCGATGGCCGCCGCCGCGGCGGCGGGGGCTGCCGCGGTGGTGAAGATGTAGGAGCGGGCCCGGTTGACCAGCAGATCGGTGAAGGCCTTGGGCCCGCACACGAAGCCTCCCAGCGACCCGACCGTCTTCGAGAGGGTGCCCACCCTGAGCACCCGGCAGCCGGGATCGAGAGGCTCGAGACAGTCCAGCACGAGGTGGGCGTCGTCGAGTATGAGCAGCGCGTCGTGCTCGGCGCACACCGCGGAGAGCTCCGCCACCGGGGCGAGGTCGCCGTCCATCGAGAAGACCGAGTCGCTGACCACAATGCCCGGGCCGCCCGCTCCGGCCAGGAGCCGATCGACGGCGGCCGCGTCGCAGTGGGCGTAGACGCGGGTCGGGGCCCGGGCGAGGCGGCACCCGTCGATGATGGAGGCGTGGTTGAGCTCATCGGAGCAGATCAGCGAAGCCCACCGGCCCATCGTGGCGAGAACGCCCAGGTTGGCTGCGTACCCGGTGGTGAACAGCACGGCCGCCTCTGTGCCGCGCCAGGCGGAGATGCGCTCCTCCAGCAGGCTGTGAACCGGGCGGGACCCCACGATCAGGCGAGCCGATCCCGAACCGGCGCCGTAGGTGTCCACCGCGGCCCGGGCCGCGGCTCGCACCGCCGGGTGCTGGGTGAGCCCGAGATAGTCGTTGGAGGCGAACGTCACGACCGGCTGGCCGGTGTGCGACAGCACCGTGGCCGGTGCGCCGCTGGCGAGGTCCCGGGGCCGGCGCAACTGGTTGGCGGCGACCACGGCTCGCAGAGCCTCGTCCGCGATGGCGTCCCAGCCGTCCGGCGTCATGCCGAGGCTTCCTCGGCGGCCACCTCGTCGACGGCCGCCGCCAGGGTCCGGGCGATCGTGTCGATCTCGGCGTCGGTGATCGACAGCGGGGGCATCACCACCACCACGTCACCCAGGGGTCGCAGCAGCACGCCGGCCCGCACGGCCGCGGCGCACACCTTGCGCCCCCATCTCGATGCGCCGGGGGGCGGGTCGAGCTCGACGCCGGTCATCAGGCCCCGGCGGCGCACCTCCTTGACGGCGTCCAGCGCTGCGACCGCGTCCAGTGCTGCCCCGAGACGCTCGGCCGCGATGGCAGCCCGCTCGATCAGGCCCCGCTCGGCGAGCAGTTCCAGGTGGCGGGCGGCCACCGCGCAGGCCAGGGCGTTCCCGCTGTAGGAGTGGCCGTGGTAGAAGGTGCGCGGCCCCAGGTCCTCGCCGAGGAAGGCCTCGTATACGTGGGAGGCGGCCACGGTGGCCGACAGGGGCAGGTAGCCGCCGGTGATGCCCTTGCCCAGGCACATGATGTCGGGCCGGATGCCGCACAGCTCGCTGGCGAACATCGCTCCGGTGCGGCCGAACCCGGTGGCCACCTCGTCGCAGACCAGCGGGATGCCGCGGGCCTGGACCGCCGCCGCGAAGGCGGCCACCGGCTCGGGGTCGGTGACCAGCATGCCGGCCGCGCCCTGGACGAGGGGCTCGATCACGGCCGCGGCCAGCGTGGGGTGATGCTCGTCGACGGCGGCGACGGCCTTGGCGACCCAGTCGGGATCGTCGTATCCCGGGGTGCGGACCACCGGGAACCGCAGCGGGTCGAACAGGTCGGTGCCGAAGCCGCCGTCGCCCACCGACAGCGACCCGACCGAGTCGCCGTGGTAAGCCTGGCCGAGAGCCAGATAGGCGGTGCGGTCGGTCACGCCCTGGTTGTGCCAGTACTGGAAGGCGATCTTGACGGCCTGCTCCACTGCGGTCGCCCCGTCCGACGCGAACAGGAAATGGGGCTCGGTCACCGGCACGACCTCGGCGAGTGCTTCGGCCAGCCTGACGGCGGCGACGTTGCCGTTGCCGAGCAGGGTGGAGTGGCTGATGAGGTCGAGCTGGTCGCGGGCGGCCCGGTTGAGGTCGCGGTCGGCGTGGCCGAGGGTGGTCACCCACAGCGACGAGATGGCGTCCAGGTAGCGGCGGCCGTCGGTGTCGTAGAGGTAGTTGCCCTCGCCCCGTTCCACGATGACGGGCGTGGACTGCTCGTAGACGGCCATCTGGGTGAAGCCGTGCCACACCGCGGCGGCGTCGCGCCGGGCCCACTCGCCCGCAGTCGACCCCTCGGTCACATCGTCCTGCTTCACGACGCGGCACCGTCCTCGGTCCAGGCGGTGACGAGCTCACGATGCTTGAACTTCCAGCCCTGCGGTGTGCGGACGAGCTGGTCCTCGTAGTGTCCGCCGATGGTGAAGGCGGTGCCTCCCGAGTCGTCGGGTCGCGCATGGTGGGCTCGCACCAGGCAGCGGTGGCGGGCGGAGTCGCCGTCGAGGGTGATCTCGTGGTTGGTCACCAGGTGGTGCGTGCTGCTGTACTTCGAGAGGCCCCGCCGGTAGCGGGCCATGATCTCGCCGGCGCCTCTCATCCGGTCGGCCCCGGGCACGGCGACGGTGGCGTCGGGCAGGAACAGCTTGGCCAGGAGGTCCCAGTCGTGCCGGTCCACCGCCGTGCAGTAGCGGACGGCCAGGTCGCGTATGGCGCTCTCGTCGACCAGGCTCTGGCTCCCGTCGCCGCCGCTCATGAGGCGCCTCCGTCCCTGATGGTGTGTCTGCGAATAGGCAAGGCTACGCGCCCCCGGGACGGCGGCTCCCGCAAAATCTCGGGTTGGTTCTGTGTCGTATGTCCCCAGAACTTGCACCAAGATTCCGTGCGGGTCAGGACGGCGGGGAGCCCTCCCAGGCGTCCCAGTGCAGAACCTCGGACACCGGGTTGCGCATCCCCGCCCGGAAGTCCGTGCCGATGGTGTGGGCGATGGGTATGAGCGCCACCTGTGAGCATTCGTCGTAGGGGATGCCCAGGATCTCGGCGGCCTGCTTCTCGTAGGCCAGGTGCAGCGTGGTCCAGCACGTGCCCAGTCCCCGCTCCCGAGCGGCCAGCATGAAGCTCCACGAGGCCTGGATCACCGATCCGAGCCTCGACGCGGCCCCGCCCCATGACGGCCGGTCGACGCGGCTCACGGAAAGGCACGGGATCAGGAACGCCGGCGCCCGCTCGAGGTTGTCGGCGAGGTACTGGGCCGAGTCCGCGATCCGCTCGAACGAGGCCTGGACCACCGGGTCGGGTCGGGGCGGGACGTTGGTCGGGAAGTAGTCCGACTCCACGTAGGCCGCCCACGCCTGGCGGTAGAGCCCGGCCAGCGCCGCCTTCTTGGCCGGGTCGGTCACCACCACCCACTGCCAGTCCTGGAGGTTGCCGCCGGTGGGGGCCTGCAGGGCTATGCCCAGGCACTCGGTGATCAGCTCGGGGTCGACCGGCCGGTCGAAGTCCAGACGCTTGCGGACAGCCCGCGTAGTAGTGAGCAGTTCGTCAGCGGACAGTCCCAGCATGATTGGCCTCCCGTTGGGTTGACCAGACCCTACGACCCCCACGAAGAATCAACCAGACCAGCAGTAGCGCCAGGCCGGCAGTAGCGCCAGGCCGGCGGGTGGCGGCGAGTCCGGGCGACCGACGATAGGGCGAAGCCCTGTCGTTCGACCGGAGCTCGACGACAGGACCCGCCGGCCGGGAGGGCCTGCTCAGTAGCTAAGACAGGAGCGGGAGAACCTCCTCGGCGATGCGGTGCAACTGTTCCTCGACCTTCTCATAGGGGTCGCCAGGCATGGCCGGGAACAGCAGCAAGTTCTCCAGCCCGATCTCTGAGTCCCGCCACTCGATGGCCTCGGCCACCTGCTCGGGGCTGCCCACCAGCCACGTCCTCTGCTCGATGGACGTCTCCAGGGTGGGGATCAGCCCCGGCTTGGCCGGCTTCCCGTCGGGGCCCATGTAGCCCTTGCTCCAGCCGTAGGGGCCGAGGAACTTCCAGAGCTCGTCGTGGCCGTCGCGCACCGATACGACCGCCTCCTCGTAGGTATCCTCCACCCGGAGGCACTGCACGAGCAGGCGGTTCTCGCCCCGGGCCAGCTCGCGGCCGTGGTGGGCCGCGTACCTCTCGGCGAACTGCTCCCAGCGCTCCTTGATGAAGGAGTGGTGGTAGTTCCAGAACACGCCGCCCCAGCCGCAGCGTGGGATCTGCTCGAGGGTGGCCGGCGACTTGGCGGCCTGCCAGATCTCGTAGGGGTAGAGGGGTCGGGGCACCAGCGACAGCTCGGTGACGAACCCGCCCCGGTCGGGGATGCCCGCGGGCGGGAAGTCGTAGACGTCGCCGTGGAAGCTGAACGACTCGTTGTCCAGCGCCAGCTGTATCACTTCCATGGCCTCGTCGAACTGCTTACGGTTGAGTTCGTCGGCGGCGGCCTTGTCGGGGTTGTCGAAGCTGCCGATCTTGGTGCCCAGCGTCTCGGCCTCGCGCGGCACCGTGCCCCGGCCGACGCCGAGGATTCCCCGGCCGCCGGAGATGTTGTGGAAGGTGGCGAAGTCCTCGGCCAGCCGCAGGGGATGCCACTGGGGCACGATGTTGAAGGCCATGCCGATGCGGATGTTCTCGGTGCGCTCGGCGACGATGGTTCCGACCAGGATCCCGTTGGGGATCACCTCGTAGCCCTCGTGCTGGAAGTGGTGCTCGGTCAGCCAGTACGAGTCGTAGCCCAGCTGGTCGCAGGCGACCGCCATGTCGATGATCCGCTCGGTGGCCCGCCAGATCTCCTTGTGGTCGAAGCGCCGGTCGGTGGGGACCGGCGGCCCGGCCCCGGCGTCGGCCAACTCCACGCCGCCGAACAGGAACACCCCGGTCCGCATGAACGCCCACTCTACGCGCTCATAGAATTCGATGGCCTCTCGACCGGCGACCTGAGGCGAAGAGGGAACACCCGAACCATGGCTACCGACCTGTTCGAGATCGAACCGCTGGACGCCACTTTCGGCGCGGTGGTCACCGGGGTGGAGTTGCGGTCCATCGACGAGCCGGCCTTCGAGGCGCTGCACGAGACGTGGCTCGAGTACGCCCTGCTGATCTTTCCGGGCCAGTTCCTGAGCATCGCCGAGCAGAACGCCTTCGCCCGGCGGTTCGGGCCGCTCGAGTTCGAGGCGGTGGCCTTCAGCAACGTCGACTCCGAGGGCAGGATTCTCGACGACCCCGGACACGACGTGGTGAAGTCGCTGCGGGGCAACGAGGGCTGGCATCACGACAGCACCTACATGCCGTTGCAGGCCAAGGGCTCGGTGTTCACCGCCGAGGTCGTGCCCAGCCGCGGCGGGGCCACCGGATGGGCCGACATGCGGGCCGCCTACGAGGCCCTCGACTCCGCGACCCGGAAGCGTCTTGGAGGCCTGCAGGCCTACCACTCGCTCTACTACAGCCAGGGCCGTTCGGGGTACATGCCCACCAAGAACTCCGGCGGGGGCTACGACATGTACGGCTTCCACGACCTCGAGCCGTCGCTGCGGCCGCTGGTGAAGGTGCATCCCGAGACGGGCCGGCCCAACCTGCTCATCGGTCGCCATGCCTACGGGATCGTGGGAATGGACGACGACGAGTCGGAGGCGTTCCTCGACGGGCTCAACGACGAGGCCTGCCGGCCGCCCCGCATCCATCACCATCACTGGACCGTCGGCGACGCCGCGCTATGGGACAACCGCCGGCTGATGCACCGGGGGACGCCGTTCGACATGACCGAGCCCCGGAGGATGTGGCACACCCGGATCGCCGGCGATCCCGCCTCGGAGCTGGCTGACAACCACCCGGGCTTCGAGCAGCGGTCCGGCGTCGACGTGATGGGCGAGGACACCCTCATCGTTTCCTAGAGACCGAGCGGACAGGCGGGACGACGCGGGCGCGGATTCGGTAGCGTCCGGCTGTGGTCGACCTGCGGCGGATGGGGGCACAGCGGCTGGCCCGCCTGCGCGACCAGATGCGGGCTCAGGACGTGGACGGCGCGGTCCTGCTCCACGATCCCCACGTCGCCTACGCCTCCGGCCACGTCGGTGCCGCGGTCGACGCCAGCCACGCCAATCACCGGCGCGCGGTCGCCGTTGTGGGCCCGGACGGGCCGGTCGGGTTGCATGCCCACGACTCGGTCGACGCGGCCGCGTCGAGTGTCGCCGAGTTGGGAGATCCGCTGTGGCCCGAGCTCGATGACGGCGCGGCCGCAGTCGGGGCGGCCGTCGCCGAGGTGCTGGGGGATGTGGCCGGCCGCAGGATCGCGGTGGACGGGATCACCGGCGCCATGGCCCGCGCCGGGGTGCTCGACCGCGCCGAGCTGGTCGACGCCGGCCGGGTGCTGGGTCCGGCCCGGGTGGTGAAGACCGCCGACGAGCTGGACTGCATCGACCGGTCCCAGCGGCACACCGAGCGTGCGATGGTCGCGGCCCAGGCGGCCTGCGTTCCCGGTGCCACCCGGTCCGAGGTGGCCGGCGCATTCCTGGCGGCCCTGCGCCACGGCGACCCGGATCCGGGTTCGGACCATCGCAACGTGATCGACCCGATCTTCCAGCCGATGCCGGCGCGCCGCGACGGCGGTCCCCGCACGTCCACCGGTCATGTGGCCTTCCCCACCGGGGTCGACGATCCCGTCTTCGCGGCCGGCGACCTGGTGTGGGTGGACGCCGGGGTGGGCTGGCACGGCTACATGTCCGACTTCGGCCGCACCTGGGTGGTGGGACGGGATCCGACCCCGGCCGAGCGGTCGCTGTTCGAGCGTTGGATGGCGGTGCTGCACGCGTCGCTGGCGGCGGTACGGCCCGGAGCCACCCTCGGCGACGTCGGCCGGGCGGCCCGGGCGGTCGAGCCGGAGGAGACCCCGTGGCTGCCGCAGTTCTACCTGGCCCACGGAACCGGCCTCGAGAGCGCGGAGATGCCCATGATCGGCACCGACCTGGGCCCGGGCTTCGACGACGGCTACCCGCTGGAGGAGGGCATGGTGCTGGTGTTCGAGCCGGTCGTCTGGTCCGACGGCGTGGGCGGCTACCGGGCCGAGGAGATCGTGGCCGTCACCGGAGATGGCTGGCGCGCCCTCGGCGGGGGCCACCACTACGAGCCGTTCCGCACATGAGCGACGATCTCGTGCTGGCCCGTCGGGACCGGGTGCTGGGTGCCATGGCTGCGGCCGGCCTCGACGTGCTGGTGCTGGGGCGCCAGGACAACACCGGCTACGCCTGCGGGATGCGGCGGCTGTGGACCGCGGGCACCCGGCCCTTCGGCGCGGGCTGCATCGTGGTGGGAGCCACCGGGCGGGTCCACGCCCTGTCGAGCTGGGACGACGGCATCGAGCCCCCGATGAGCTTCGACGACCTCTACCCGCTCACCTGGAATCCGCGGATCATGGCCGAGTCCATGGCCGCCATCGACGGTCTCGCCGAATCTCGCCTGATCGGTGTGGACGAGCTGACACCGTCGTTCCAGCGAGCCGCATCCCATTTCGCCCCCCGGGCCGAGGTCGTGGCGGCCGACAACCTGATGGCCGGCGTCCGCCGCCACAAACTCCCAGCCGAGATCGAGGCCATCGCCGGCGCCTGCGCCGCAGCCGCCGCCGGCGTGGACGCCGCGGTCGCGGCCCGAGACGGCGCCGACCCGGCCGCAGCCGCCATCGCGGCACTGGCCGCCGGGGGCGTCACCGTCCCGTCGTCAGGTGTGCAGGCTGAGCGCCGCGACGGCGGGCTTGCCGTGGACGTGGGGGTCATCCGCGACCTGTACGAGGGGGGAGTGGGCGGCCTGTTCGTCGACAGCCGCCGCGCCGGTTCCGCCGCCCTGACCCAGGCCTGCCGTGCCGACGCATCCCATAACGACCTATCCACCGCCGCGACCTCCCCCGACTGGCTGGTTCGGGGCCTCGGCATGGGTTTCGAGCAACCCGTCATCGGCCCCCAGATCGGTCTCGGCGAGCAGCTTGAGGCCGGCATGGTCCTCAGCGTCTCCGACGGCGACCGCCGCGATGTGGTCCACGTCACTGCCGACGGCGCGGCCATTCTCTCGAAGCGGCTATGACCTCCGGCGGGTCGTAGCCTGCGTGCCGTGATCCCGCTCGACGGCCCCTACTACGAGGATCTAAGCGTCGGCCAGGTGCTGCCCCGCCAGCCGTCGGTGGTGGTCGACGAGGGAATGGCCGCGCTCTACCAGTCGATGATGGGCGAGCGGCTGCCGATGGTGATGGACCCCGAGGTGTGCGCGGCCGTCACCGGCCGCCCCGGCCGTCTGGCCAGCCCCGCGCTGGCGCTGCACCTGTCCATCGGGCACAGCACCACCCTGACCCGCCGGGCGATCGCCAACCTCTTCTACCGCGACCTGAGGCTGCTCAAGCCCGTGCTCATCGGGCAACGCCTTGCCACCACCGTCACCGTCACCGCCCTCGCCGACAGCCGTCCCCGGCCGGGCCGGCCCCACCGCGGCAAGGTGCTCGTCGACATCGTCACCACCGCCGACGGCGAACCGGCCATCACCTACCAGCGGGCCCCCCTCCTCCCCCAGGCAACCAGCGATCAGCCCGGCCACTCCGACAGCCTAGGAACGGCCGCCCCACTGGATCTCCCCTCCTACGCGGCGCTGGTCCCCGAGAGCTGGGACTTCGGCCCCCTAGGTCCCGGAACCGCCTGGGAGCCGGGCGACACCATCACCGACCCAACCCGCGACGTCGTCGACAACGCACTGGCGCTAGTGCGTCTCACCAACAACCTGGCCCTCATCCACCGCGACGCGGCCGAGTCCTCCTACCCCCAGCGCCTGCTGTACGGCGGCCACATCGTCGGCCTGGCCGGAGCATCCTTGTCAAGAGTCCTGCCCGGAATGGCCACCGTCGTCGGTTGGCACTCGTGCGACCACACCGCCCCCGCCTTCGAAGGAGACCAAGTCTCCTTCCGCCACACCCTCCGAGACACCGCCCCAGCCGCAACAGGCCGGGTCTTCGCGGTCCAAGTAGAGGCCTTCGCCCACCGCCCCAAAGACCCCGAAAAGATCCTCGACTGGACAGTAATAGCAGCCGCCCCCTAACCCGCTCGAAGGGCGCGACCCGAAAGGCCGGCGGGTGGCGGCGAGTCAGATGACCGACGAATAGGGCGAAGCCCGTGTCGGTCATCTCGGCTCGTCGACAGGACCCGCCGGCCGTGAGGGCCTGGGGCGAAGCCCGTGTCGGTCGTCTGGCTCGGCGACAGGACCCGCCGGCCGGAAAGAACCACGCTCAACAAGAGCGCGTAGGCTCCTCGCGCGACAAGGAGGACGGAATTGAGAGACGTAGTAATCGTGGAGGCAGTGCGCTCAGCAGTAGGCAAGCGCAACGGAACCCTGGCCCACACCCATCCCGCCGACATCCTCGGCCCAGTGCAGATGGAATGCCTCAACCGGGCCGGGATCGCCAGCGGCGACGTCGACCAGGTGGTGGGCGGCTGCATCGACCAGGTCGGCGCCCAGGGCATGAACATCACCCGCACGGCGTGGCTGTCCCACGGGGGCGAGAAGACCACCGCCTGTTCCACCGTCGACTCGCAGTGCGGGTCGTCGCAGCACGCCGTGAACCTGGCCTACAGCCTCATCGCGTCGGGCGCGGAGGACACCGTGCTGGCCTGCGGGGTGGAGTCGATGTCGATGGTGCCTCTGGCTGCCAACGTGATGAACGGCCCCGGCAAGCCGGTGTCGCGCAGCTACTTCCAGCACTACGAGTTCACCAGCCAGTTCGAGGGCGCGGAGCGCATCGCCACCGCCTACGGCATCTCGCGCGCCGACACCGACGAGCTCGGGCTGGAGTCGCAGCTGAGGGCGGCCACCGCCCAGCGCGAGGGTCGCTTCGAGACCCAGATCGTCCCCCTGGACGCAGTGCTTGTGGACGAGGACGGCCGCAAGACGGGCGAGACGGTCGAGTTCGCCCGCGACGAGGTGCCCCGCGACACCAGCCTGGAGGCCCTCGCCGGGCTCAAGCCGGTGGCCCGCGACGACGGCATCCACACCGCGGGCTCGTCATCGCAGATCGCCGACGGCGCGGCCGCGGTGCTGCTGATGTCGGCGGACAGGGCGGCCGAGCTGGGACTGAGGGCCCGGGCCCGAGTGGCGCAGACCGCGCTGGTGGGATGCGATCCGGTGCTGATGCTTGAGGGGCCGATACCGGCCACCGAGCGGGTGTTGTCGCGCGAGGGGCTGTCCATCGACGACGTGGACGTGTTCGAGGTCAACGAGGCGTTCGCTTCGGTGGTGATCGCCTGGCAGCGCACGGTCGGAGCCGACCCGGCTCGCACCAACCCCAACGGCGGCGCCATCGCGCTGGGCCATCCTCTGGGAGGCACCGGCTGCATCCTCACCACCAAGGCGGTGCACGAGCTGGAGCGCAGCGACGGCGACTACGGCCTGGTGTCGATGTGCTGCGGCGGCGGCCTGGGGACCGGCACCCTCATCCAGCGCGTCGCCTGAACCCGGCCGTCCCCCGGAATTGGCAGCGTTTTGCACGGTATGCGTGCGTTTTGCTGCCAATTCCGGAGGAGGGGGACGGGCGGTCAGATGACGCCGTCGGACCTGAGGGCGGCCAGCTCGGTGCCCGACAGGCCCAGCACGCCCGAGAGGACCTCGTCGGTGTGCTCGCCCAGGCGGGGCGCGCCCGCAGGAGCGGGAGGGGTCTCGCCGAGCAGGCGGGGGAAGGGCGCCTGCTGGCGGACCGGTCCGACGACCGGGTCCTCGACGGTGCAGATGTCACCCCTGGCCTGCACGTGCTCGTCGGCGGCCAGGTCGGCGACGTCGTAGATCTTGCCCGCGGGCACGTCGCAGGCCACGCAGCGGGCCTCCGCCTCGTCGGCGTCCAGGCCGGCGACCCACTCGGCGACGATCGCGTTGATCTCGGTCCGGTTGCGGGCCCGGGCCGCGGCGTCGGCGAAGCGCTCGTCGGCGGCCAGCTCGGGCTGTCCCATGGCAAGGCACAGTCGCTCGAAGAAAGTCTGGCTGCCGCCGACGAGGTACACGTAGCGCCCGTCACGGCTGGGGTAGTTGCCGATCGGCGCGGCGATGTCGAGGCTGGCGCCCGAGCGGTCGCGGACCATGCCCAGCCGGTCGTGCGCGGCGATGGTCCACTCCATGATGCGCAGGATGGAGCCGTACATGTACACGTCGATCACCCCGCCGGTTCCGCCCCGGGCGTCGCGGTCGTACAGCAGGCTGGTGACGGCCTGGGCCGCGAACAGGCCGGTCAGGTAGCCGGCGACGTTGACTCCGGGCCGTGCCGGAGGCCGATCGGGATAGCCGGTGAGGTGCATGAGCCCGCTGAAGGCCATGGCGTTGCCGTTGAGGCCGGGCCGCAACGACTTGGGGCCGTCCTGGCCGAACACGCTGAAGCGGGCCGTCACCAGGTGCGGGGAGAGGCGGGACGGGTCGATGTTCCAGCGTTCGAGGGTGCCCGGCCGGAAGCTCTCGCACAGCACATCGCTGGCGCCGGCCAGGGAGCGGAGGATCTCCTGGCCCTGCGGTTGGCGCAGGTCGAGCGTCACCGACTTGCGGCCCCGGCCCTCCACCGACCAGTACAGCGAGTACCGCTGCCCGGCGTCGTCGTGGGCGTAGGGACCCAGCTCGCGCAGCCGGTCGCCCCGGATCGGTTCCTCGATCTTGATGATCTCGGCGCCCTGCTCGCCCAGTATCCCGGCGCAGAACGGGGCCGAGACCCGGGATCCCAGGTCGATCACCCGGAGTCCTTCCAGCGGGCGTCTCATGGCAGCCTCTCGCGGTCCACGGCGAGCACGTTACACGGCGGGACCTAGTACCTATGACTCTCCGATGGTGAGGCCGTTCGCAATCGCGTTCCCCGAACCTGGACGGTCACCACGTCGAGGCCCTGGTACTTCTGGTGCTGGACCGACGCCGCGTAGTGGCGCAGCAGGCGCAGGGAGATCTCGCCCTCCTCGATCCCCTGGCCCCCCTCGGCCTCCTCGCTCAGGTAGGCCAGGCGGTCCTCCAGGTTCTCCTCCTCGAACACGGCCAGGAACTCCAGCTCGACCAGGGTGTCGCTTGGGCGGGCTATGACGATGAACCGGGGCGGTCCCTCACCGGGAGCGGGTCCACGCGGGTGGATCAGGCTGATGAGGGTCTCCTCGCCGGCGGAGCGCAGCCGGCTGGTCGAGGTCTGGTTCCAGCCCAGCCGGGCGGCGATGTCGAGCAGGAACTGGTCGATCTCGGGAAGCGACGAGACGCTGAGGTCGACCTCGAGACGGGTCTGGCGCACCGGCCGGGTGGCCTCCATGAACAGCGTCAGCACCACCGCGGTCGCCGCGCCCATGACCACACCGTTGTCCAGCAGCGGGGACCACGTCCCGCCGAGCAGGTCGGCGAATATCGTCTGGTGTTCCAGACCGGCGCCCACCGCGAACGAGATGGCCACGATGGTGGCCTTCTGGGCGTCGAGGCCGTCCCTGACCGCGGTGCGCATGCCGGCGACGAAGAGCGTGCCGATGGCCACCAGGATGTAGGCCCCCATGACGGGGCTCGGGATCGCGACGAGGATGGCGGCGAGCTTCGGGAACAGCGCCAGCACGGCCAGGATGGCTCCCATCACGTAGCCGACCCGGCGGGCGGCCACCGACGTGAACGTGATGAGCATCACGCTGCGGGACGAGTAGGCGGTGGTGGGCGGGGTTCCGACGAGGCCCGAGAGCAGGATGCCGAGGCCGTTGGTGTTGAGGGCGCCCTGCACCAGCCGGAAGTCGGTCACCTTGGCCTGGCGCCGCGAGGCCTGCTGCACGGCCACGCTGTCACCCATGTTCTTGACGCCGCCCACCAGGGTGACCACCCCGAACGCCGGGAGCAGCGCCCAGAAGTCCGGTCCGGGAGTGAGGTCGAACCCGGGGAACCCGCCGGAGGGGATGCCGGCCCACGCGGCGTCGGTGATCGGCTGGGCGTCGAAGGCTCCGAGCGCGGCTGCCACCACCGATCCGGTGAGCAGGGCCACCAGTGGCGACCAGGGTTTCAGGCTCCGGGGCGCCCGCAGGGCCAGCACTGTGGTGACGGCCATCGTCACCGCCGCGATGATCGGCCCGAAGGCCGGGTCTGCGTCGCCTGAGACCTCCGCGACGCGGTCGAGCGCGATCGGTAGGACCGACACCGCGATCAACATGAGCACCGTGCCGGAGACGACGGGCGTGATGACCCTGCGCAGCAGGGGCAGCCAGAAGGCGAGCATTAGGTAGAGGAGGGACGAAACCACGGTCAGGCTCGCCAGCAGGGCCGGTCCGCCTGCCTCCAGCGCCAGCACCGCGACGGCCACGAAATTGGTGGTGGGGCCCATGAACAGGATGTGGCCGGCACCGAGTCGCCACACCCGGCTGGCCTGGAGCGCGATGAGGGCTCCGGAGATGATCAGGGCCGCGAACACCGCCCACGTCAGGTAGTCGTCGCCCTGGCCACCGGCTCGGGCGGTGACGGCCACGATCAGCACGATCGAGGCCAGGATCATCATGGTGCCCTGGAGGCCGACGCCGAGCAGCAGCAGCGGCGGGCACGGGTCGTCGGGCTCGTAGCGGATCCCGGTGCTCTCGCTGTCCGGAGTGTTGGCGGCGGTCATGCTCAGATCACATTGTCGTCCCTCAGGGCCGCGATTTCGCCTCCTGAAAGTCCCAGCAGGTTCCCTAGCACCTCGTCGGTGTGCTCGCCCAAACGAGGGGCACCGGACGGGGTGGGAAGCGGTTCGCTGGAGAAGCGGGGGAAAGGGGCCTGCTGGCGCACAGGACCGATGACCGGGTCGTCCACGATGCAGAGATCGCCCCGGGCGCGCACATGCTCGTCCGCGGCTATGTCGGCCACGTCGTGGACGGTGCCCACCGGCACGCCGCAGCGCTGACAGCGCTCCTCGATCTCGGCCGCGTCCAGTCCCGACACCCATTCGGCCACCAGCGCGTTCGTCTCGGCGTCGTTGCGGGCCCGGGCCGCCGCGGTTGCGTAGCGCTCGTCGCTCAACAGCTCGGGCCGGCCCATCGCCTCGCACAGGCGCTCGAACATTGCCTGGCTCACAGCCACGACGCACACATGCCGGCCGTCGCGGCTCAGGTAGCTGCCGATCGGCGCCGCTTGCTTCGAGAAGTTGCCGGTGCGTTGACGAACCACGCCCAGCCGGTCGTAGGCCGCGATGGTCCACTCCATGATCCGCAGGATCGAGCCGTACAGGTAGGCGTCGACCACGCCGCCGGCTCCGGTGCCCCGGGCGTCGCGCTCATACAGCAGGCTGGTCACGGCCTGGGCCGCGAACACCCCGGTGAGGTAGTCGGCGACGGTCAGGCCGGGCGGTACCGGCGGTCGGTCGGGCTCCCCGGTGAGGTGCATCAACCCGCCGAAAGCGACCGCGTTGCGGTCGAAGCCGGTGTGCAGCGACTTGGGCCCGTCCTGGCCGAACAGGCTGATCCGGGCGGTCACCAGCCGCGGATCGAGCCGGGTCGGATCGATGTTCCAGCGCTCCAGGGTCCCCGGCCTGAAGTTCTCACAGACGACGTCGGAGACCGCGGCCAGGCGCCGCAGCAGGTCCTGGCCGGCGGGCCGGCGCAGGTCGATGGTCACCGACTTGCGGCCCCGCCCCTCGACGGACCAGGTCAGGGAGTAGCGGCTCCCGTCGTCGCCGGTGGCGAACGGCCCGTTGATGCGGTGCCTGTCGCCGTGGACGGGCTTCTCGACCTTGATGACCTCGGCGCCCTGCTCTCCCAGGATCCCGGCGCAGAACGGGGCCGCGATCCGGGTGCCGAGGTCCAGCACCCGCAGCCCGGCGAGGGGCTGCCTCATCGTCGCGACCTCATCGTGGGTGCCTCACCGAGGTCGACTCAGCGGGTCTGGGGGTCGCGGTGCTCGGCGAAGACCTCTTTCATGGAGCCCTTCTGCATGCGCTGCTCGAGCGCGCCCAGGGCGGTGGCGGTGTTGTGCATCCAGTGGTGGGCCTGGAAGTGGTAGTCCCAGGCGTCGCGCTGGCCCTGCAGGTCGAGGGTCTTGTTGATCGATCGCTTGACCACCTGGGCGGTGGCCGGCGGCACCAGCGCGATCCTCTCAGCGAGTTCCTGCACCGCCGAGGCCAGCTCGGCCCGGGGGACCACCCGGTTCACCATGCCCAGGCGCTCGGCCTCGGCCGCGGAGATGGTCTCGGCGGTGAGCAGGAACTCCTTGGCCTTGCGGGCCGGCATCTCCCAGGGCTCGACCAGGATCTCGACCGCCGCGCCGGTCATGCGCAGCACCGGGTTCTGGAAGGCGGCGTCGTCGCTGGCCACGATGATGTCGGCCATGCATGCCAGCATCACCCCGGCTGCCACGCACTTGCCGTGGACCGCGGCGATGGTGGGCTTGCGGAAGTCGCGGATCCGCAGGCAGCGGTCGAAGTACATCACCTTCTCGTGGTGCCACTTGCCCTCGGGGGTTTCTCGCATAAGGCGCCACTTGTCGGGCTCGACGTCGCCCACCAGGGCCTTGAGGTCGTGCCCGGCCGAGAAGTGCTTGCCGTTGGCGGCCAGCACCACCACCCGCACGTCGTCGTCGGCGTCGGCGAGGTCGAGGGCGGCGTCGATCTCGTCGATCATCCGGGTGTCCTGAGCGTTGGCCACATGGGGCCGATCCATCGTGATCGTCACCACCGGACCGTCGACCGCGTAGATGATGGTCTCGAAGTCGGCCATGGCGGCCAGTGTACGCACGAGGGTGCGCGGCGGTCAGGGCCTGAGCTCGCGGGGCAGGCCCAGGGTCCGCTCGCCGATGATGTTGCGCTGGATCTCGTTGGTGCCCGCGAAGATCGAGGAGGCCCGGTAGTACAGCCACGACCGCTGCCAGCGGCCGTCGGCGGGGTTGGCGTCGGCTCCCCGCCACAGCGGGGCCCCGTCTCCGAGCACCCTCATGGCGGTGGCGTGCAGGCGCTGGCTCATCTCGCTCCAGTACAGCTTGGCGGTGGCCGTCTCGGGGCCGGGCCGCCGTCCGTGGGCCTGCCTGGACAGGGCGCGCCAGTTCTGGAGCTGGAACAGGCGCACCTCGACGAACGCCTGGGCCAGGTCCTGGGCGGTGCGGGGGTCGTCGGCCAGTCCCCGGTCGTCGGCCAGGCGCACCAGTTCCTCCAGCAGCTGGGAGTGGATGACGAGCTGGCGGGGGTTGGTGCCCCGCTCCCCGGCCAGGACCGCGGTGGCCACGCCCCAGCCGCCGTCGACCGGTCCGATCACCTGGTCGTCGGCCACGAACACCCCGTCGAAGACCACCTCGTTGAAGTCGGACTCGCCGGTCATCTGGCGCAGCGGTCGCACCTCCACGCCAGGCGCGCTCATGTCGACCATCAGCACGGTGATGCCTGCCCGTTGGGGGGCGTCGGGGTCGGTGCGGGCCAGGCACAGGCCCCAGTGGGCGAACTGGGCGTAGGACGTCCACACCTTGCGGCCGCTGAGGATCCAGCCTCCGTCGGTGCGGTCGGCCCGGGTGCGCAGCGAGGCCAGGTCGCTGCCCGCATCGGGTTCGCTGAAGAGCTGGCAGATCAGCCGGTCGGCGTTGAGGATGCCGGGCAGCCAGCGCCGCTTCTGGGCGCCGGTGCCGTGGGCCAGCAGGCAGGGCCCCACCAGGTTGACCGCGATGCGTCCCACCAGTTCGGGGGCCCGGGCCCGGGCCAGCTCCTCCTGCACGATGTAGTTGAAGACGGGATCGGCGCCGCTGCCGCCGTACTCGACGGGCCAGGTGAGGCCCACGTAGCCGGCCTCGGCCAGGCGTCGCTGCCAGCGGCGGCCGAACTCGACCTCCTCGGCGAGGTCGTCGAACATCGGCGGGAGCCCGGTGCCGTAGTCCCATCCCAGGTTGTCCTTGAGCCAGGCCCGGCACTCGGCCCGGAACGCCCGGTGCTCGGCGGTGGGCGTCAGATCCACGCCGCGGGTCTACCACGGCTCCGCTCACCCATCCGGGCGGCCCCGCGGGTGCCTACGATGCGGGGCGGTGGACTTCGACCTGTCGGCGGACCAGGCGGCCCTGCGGGATGCGGCCAAGGCTCTGCTGGACGACCGCTGCGGGATGGCCGCGGTGCGCGGGGCGTGCGACCGCGGCGGGTTCGACGCCGACCTGTGGGCGGCGATGGTGGAGCAGGGCTGGACCGGCGTCGCGGTGCCCGAGACACTCGGAGGCGTCGGGCTGGGCATGGTCGAGGCCGCGGTGCTGCTGGAGCAGACCGGGGCCCACCTGGCCCCGGTGCCGCTGCTGCAGCAGCTGGCCGCGCTGGCGGTGCTGGCCGGCGGGCCCTGGGGCGAGCGGCTGCTGTCGGGCGAGACGGTCGCCTGCGTGGCCCGCACCCCGCTGCGGCGGGCCGGCGACGGCTCGGTGTCGGGCCGCACCGAACCGGTCATCTACGGCGCCCGGGCCGGTGTGCTGGTGGCCCCCGCCGGCGACGAGCTGGTGGCGGTCGACCTGGCCGGGGTCGCTCGCTCGCCGGAGCCGGCCATGGACCAGACCAGGGAGCTGGCCTGGATCGATCTGGAGGATGCGCCGGCGGTGACGGTCGGCGGTGCCCCCGAGGCAGCCGCCCACCTCGACCGGGGCGCGGTGTTCCATTCGGCCGAGATGCTGGGAGCCGCCGAGACGGTGATGAACCTGGCGGTGGAGTACGCGAAGGTCAGGGAGCAGTTCGGCCGGCCCATCGGCAGCTTCCAGGCGGTGAAGCACCGGTGCGCCGACATGCTGGTGGACGTCGAGGGGATGCGCTCGGCCGTCTACCACGCGGCGTGGGCCCTGGGCGCGGCCACCGCCGATGCCGCTGCGGCCGCGGCCACGGCCAAGATCTGGTGCAGCGACGCCGGGGTGCGGGTCGCCGAGTCGGCGCTGCAGGTCCACGGCGGCATCGGGTTCACCTGGGAGGCCGACGTGCACCTGTTCCTCAAGCGGGCCCAGCTCGACCAGGTGTCCTTCGGCGACGCCCGCCACCACCGGGGGCGCCTGGCCGCCATCCTGCGGGAGCGGCTGGCGCAGGGGGCCAGCATCTGGCCCGACCCCTGAGCGAGCCCGGCCGTCCGACCGGTCCGGGCGCGCCCGACCGGAGCCGGCGGCCCGGGATCGGTCGGCTGTGGGCCTAGCCGGCCTGGGCCCCGAAGCGGACCGCGGCCTCCATCGAGTCGAAGCGGCGCAGGACCTCGCCCTCCACAGCCCGCACGGCCGGGTCGTCGGGATGGCGGGGGCGGGGCAGGTTGACGGGTATGTCGTCGAACACCACGCCGCCGGGGCGAAGCATCACGATCCGGTCGGCCAGCTCCACCGCCTCGGACACGTCGTGGGTCACGAACAGCGCCGTCTTGCGGGTGTGCAGCCACACCCGCTGGAGGTACTCGCGCAGCGACCGGCCGGTGAGGGCGTCCATGTGGCTGAACGGCTCGTCCATCAGCAGGATGTCGGGGTTCACTAGGAAGGCCCGGGCGATCCCGACCCGCTGCTGCATCCCGGCCGACAGCTGCGCCGGGTACAGGTGGGCGACCTCGTTGAGTCCCACCATGGTCAGGTAGAACTCGGCCTCGCGCCGCGAGCGGTCCGACTTGCGGTCCTGCACGTACAGCATGTTGTTCAGCACGGTGCGCCACGGCAGCAGCCGGGGCTCCTGGAACACGTAGCCGACCTGGGCGGGCACGCCGTCCTGCACGGCCCGCACCGAGCCCGATGTGGGGGTCTCCACGCCGGCCACGATGTTGAGCAGCGTGGTCTTGCCGCTGCCGGAGGGTCCGAGCACGGCCACGAACACGTTGCCGGTGACCGACATGTTGACGCCGCCGAGGGCCTGCACGCGGTGCGGGTAGGTGATCGTCGGGGGGTAGATCTTGGTCAGGTTCTCTATCAGGACAGTCGCCATTGGCCTTCCTTGGTCTGTGCGGTCGTGGTGGTGTTCGGTGCGCTGGTCGCCGGGGCCATCACATGCCCCAGTCCTCGGCGAAGGTGAGCGTCGGCTTCTGGTTCCACTGGAACGCCTGGCGCTCTAGGCGTCGCAGCACGAGCCGGTCGAGCACGGTGATCAGCAGCACGAACAGGAAGATCCAGCCCACGAAGCCGGCGTAGCGCAGGGCGTCGTACCAGAACCGGGCCCGCCAGCCGACGCCGGCGGTGGCGCTGAACCACTCCACGATCAGCAGGCTGTTCCATCCGGTGGTGAACGCCAGCCGCACGCCGGTGAAGGCGTTGGGGAGGGTCCCGCCCAGCAGCAGGTCGACGATGCGGTTGCGGCGCGACACGTTGTAGGACTTGGACATCTCCATCAGAGCCGGGTCGATGTTGCGCACGCCGGAGCTGAAGTTGATGGCCACGAACGGGATGGCGGTCAGCACGACGGCCACGATCGGGGCGGTGGACGTCAGGCCGAACCACAGCGAGGCCAGGAAGGCCCACACCACCGCGGGCAGCGCCAGCAGCACCAGGGTGGTGTCGTTGAGCAGCCCCCGCACCCAGCTCGACGTGCCGATGAGCAGGCCCAGCACCGCTCCTGCCGGGATCCCGATGGCCAGCCCGATGGCGTAGCGCTGGAGGCTGAGGCCGAGCGGACCCCAGAACTCGCCGATGAGCATGCCGCCGTGGGAGCCGCCGGTGATCTCGGTCCACATGAACGACACGACCTCGTCGATGCCGGGCACCCGGTCGCTGGCGACGGTGAGGTACTGCCAGACCGCCAGCAGGATCGCAAAGGCGATCAGCTGCACCACCCACGGGCGGCGCAGCGCCCGGCGGGGCGCGGAGCGGTTGGAGTCGCCGGCCCGGCGGAGGTCCCCGACGGGCAGGGTGGGCAGCTCCTGGAACCCGCTGGCGAATGTCGTCGGGTCGTTGGGCCTCGGCGGGGCGGGCGCGTTGCGGGGAGCCTGGACGCCGGCGTCGTTGGGCCTCGGCGGGGCGGTCGGTCGTTGGGCGGTGTCAGTCATGGGTCATTCGGCCTCGGTGTCGGCGGGCGCTACGCGGTGCGTCCCTGTAGTCGGCGTTCGATCTGGCGGAAGACGAGGTTCTCGAAGATGAGCATCACGGCGATGAACAGCACCGTCCAGGCGATCATGCCGCGCACGTCGTAGCTCTCGAAGCTGCGGCGGATCTGGAAGCCCACCCCCTCGGAGGCGGCGAAGATCTCGGTGAGGAGCTCCATGCGCCATGCCACCGCGAAGGCCAGCCGGGCCCCGGCCAGCACCGAGATCAGCGACGACGGCAGCAGCACGCCCGAGATGATCTGGGTGCGGGTGCGGCCGAACGACTCGCTCATCACGATGAGGCGGCGGTCCACCCCGGTCAGCCCCTGGGCGACGTTCATCATGATGTAGGGGGTGGCGACGATGGCGGTGGTGATGATCGGCCCCAGCGACGACACGCCGAACACGACCAGGGTGAGGATGGCCAGGGCCACGATGGGTGTGCTCACCACGAGCTGGACGATGGTGCGCAGCAGGGTGCGCCACCAGGCGTTGTAGGCGATCAGCCAGCCCAGCCCGGTGCTCAGCAGAGCTGCGAGCAGGAAGCCGGCCAGGACCCGGAACAGGCTCGCCTGCATGTTGGTGCGGAAGTCCCGCTCGGTGATGAGCGTCCACGACTCGGCCGCCACGACATGGGGCTCGGGCAGCTGCTGGGGATTGAAGACCAGCCGGGAGAAGAAGTACCAGACGCCGATGAACGCGGCCCAGCCGATCAGGACGCTGAACCGGAACAGCCAGCGCCGTGCCACCGCCCGGCGCATCTCGCGGGTGGACAGCTCGGATATGGCATCGGGCGTGACGGAGGGGACGGTCAACATGCTCTGTGTCCTCTACTGGGAAGTCGCCGGGAAGGACAGGTCCAACTCGGGTTCGCGGGCGTCGTCGGGGATCAGCCCCAGGCTCTGCATCCGGGTGAAGATGCTGGTCTGTGTCTCTGAGTCCTCTGGTGTCAGGTAGACCGACGGGAGCACCCAGTCGTGGGTCTTCACGTACTCCGTCATCCAGGAGATCTCGTCGTGGCTCTGCACCGACAGAAGGTGCGGGTAGTCGGCGATCAGGGCGTCCTTCTGCGCGGCCCAGTTGCGGAGCCCGACCTCCCACAGCCCCAGCAGCGCGTCGGCCGCGTGGCGGTGGCCGGCCAGCCACTGCTTGTCGGCGATGAGGGCGTCGGCGATGGGCGGCGACGCCGGCTCGCCGATCACCTCGTTGGCGTAGATCTCCGCGGCCGACTTGCCGCCATACAGCGGGCGCAGGCGGCCGTCGGCCAGGTCCGACACGCTGAAGTCGGGCAGGCAGATGCACGCGTCGACGTCGCCCCGCATCACCAGGTCGGCCACGCTGGCCGACTCGACCACCACCAGGTCGAAGTCGGGGCTGTCGACCCGGAACTCCAGGCCGTGCATGGCGTCGGCGATGAGGCCCCACAGCAGGGCCGAGCCCAGGGCGCTGTCGACGGTGATGCGGGCCTCGACCAGGTCGTCGAGGGACTCGGCCCTGGAGGTGCGCCTCACGCCCAGGAAGCTGCGATCGGTGGTGAACCGGCCGATCACCACCGGCTCGCGGTCGGCCTGCTCCACGAACTGGGGCACCTCCAGCGCGTTGATCACCACCACGTCGGCGTGGCCGCCGGCGAAGGCCGAGAACTGGTCGAAGGGGCTGCTGGCATCGATCCTGATGTTGTGGGTTGCCTCCCACTGGGTGACGGTGCCGGAGTCCTTGAGCCACTGCCACACCGGGTCGGGCGCCAGAGCGAGGCGGATGCGCACGGTCTCCGTCGGCGGGCTGGCCGCCGGCTGCGCCGTCGCGTCGGCGACGGTGGTCACCGAGGTGCTGCCGCCGCCGCACGACGCCAGCGCCAGCGCGCCGGACAGCGCAGCCGTGGCGCCGAGGATCCTGATCGAGCGGAGGCGGGCCATCGGGCTAGCTGGTGGGGGCCAGCCAGTCGGTGGCGCTGCGCATGCAGCCCCAGTCGTTGAGGACGCACGCCGGGTCGGCCTCGAGCACGCGGAACCGCTCCCAGCCGTACGGGTTGCCCTCATCGAAGGTGATCAGCGTGCCGTAGTCGGTGTCGTAGCTGGTCTGGTGCATGGCCGCCATGAAGGACTCCCGGGTGAGCGCGCCGTCCGTCTGCGCCGCCCGGGTCATGGCGCTGAAGGTGACGTCCAGGTAGTCGCAGGTCGCTTGGAGAAGGCTCCAGGCGTCGGTGTGGAGACGGTGCGAGAACGTCGGGGCGTCGCTGGCGGTGTTGCGCAACGACATGCAGCTGCGGTCGAGCTCGGGAATGGCGTCTCCGGCGGCCCGGCGAGCGCTCACGACGACCAGGTTCTCGGCCTGGCGCTCGGGGGCCTCGGTAAGGGTGAGGGTGGGAGGCTGGATGTCGTTGGTGATCCATGTCGGCGTCCAGTCGACCAGTTCGGCCGCTCGCATGAACCGGCGCACGTCGGACAGTCGGCGGTGGTCACGACCGCGGTCACGCCGGAGTTCTTGAACTCCTCGGCCGACTGCAGGAAGAAGGTCTCCATGAGCTCGAACTGCTGGGCGACCTCCGGCGGGAGGGCGGAGAGCTTCATCTCGGCCTCGCGCTGCTCGGCCTCCGAGAGGTCCGCCTCGAGCAGCCGGACCTGCTTCTCGGCCAGCAGTATGGAGATGTTGGTGGAGTTGGCCGGGCTGACGGCGCTGGAGGCCAGGTCGAGCCCGCTGGACCGGACCACCTGTTCGATGCGGGTCACGTCGGACGTCTCGTCGGCGGCGTGCAGCAGGCCCACCCGCTCGTTCTGGTTGAGCAGCCCGGCCTGCAGCGCGATGTCGACGCTGCTGGAGAGCAGGTGCTCGGTGGAGCCGTCGTCGGCGTAGAACCGGCCGCCGGTGGCCTCGAAGGTGGCCGTGGGAGCGGAGGCGTAGAGGCCGATGGTCGGCACCTGGGCGGCGGCGGTGATGCAGTTGAGCAGGCTCGAGTCGGCCCGCAGGACGAAGCTGAAGAGCACCTCCCGCTGGGGCATCTCGACGCAGACTTCGGTGATGGACTCGGCGGCGTTGCCGAGGTTCCACAGGAACGAGTGGAACTCCACGCAGCGGCCGTCGATCCCGCCGTGGAAGTTGACCTCGTTGACGTAGGCCTCGATCACCAGTCCCGGTTCTTCGATGATGAGGCTCTCGAGGCCCACATCGTCGAGCGAGGCGAGGTCGGCGCCCATGTAGGCGATGCGGACCGGCTCGCCCGCGGCTGAGTCGCACGGGTTGTTGCCCGGCACGATCCGGGGGTTGCCCGAGGCGGCCGCGATGCCGACGCCGGGCCGGGTGGACATGAACTCGCTGGCGGTGGCCGCTTCGGCGGCTGCGGTCTCCTGTCCTGCCGGCGCGGCCTGCGAGGTGCTGCTGTCGCCGCCCCCGCCGCACGCCGCGGCGAGGAGCCCGAGAACGACTGCCGCGCCGCCCAACGCCCGTGCCCGCGCACGCGGCCGTCCGGCCGGACGGTGTCGTGCCGGCGCGCGCTCGGGCGGGGGGGAGGTGGGGTCAGTTGTCATTTAGAACCTCGGGGGAGCAAGCAGCGAGGGGTCGGGGGCCTCGCTCAACAGTTGGGACATCGCGGGTGCCATCGCCTGGGCTGCGGCCATCGTGCAAGCGATGGGATGCACGACGGCGGTGGTGGTCTCGTCCACGTGGATCCGCCACGGCCACCGGGCCGCCACCGAGGAGGTGGCCCCGACCAGGGCCAGGCGCGATCCGGGCGTGGTGGCCACCTGGCCGGCGCGCTGGATGAGAATGTCGTTGCCCGGGCCCACCACCAGGACGTCCAGGAAGGTGCCGCTGCCGGTGTGGGCGGTGGAGAGCAGCTCCTCCAGCTGGGGCGAGTCGAAGCTGGTGGAGTGGACCCGGTCCCAGCCGGGGAGGCCCGGCGGGGTGTCGAGCCCGACGGTGATGATGCGGATGTCGCCCGCGAGGGGGGATGAGCCCAGCGTCCCGACGACCGCGTTGAGCAGGTTCACCGACGGTGCGCCCGGCCCCGAGACGATCAGGCAGCCGATCTCCTCGATGTTCAGCAGCAGCGGGCCCTCCAGGGTGTCGCCCACCGGGACGAGGGCGGGGCACAGGGTGGGGCCCTGCGCGGTGGCTTCGAGGTCTTCGGCCGCCACCCCCTGGGGAAGCTCGAGCACGTAGCCGCCGGAGGCCGACTGCCACCCGTCGGGGGCCTGGGTCGGCCGGTTCAGCAGGACCTCGAAGCCGTAGGTGCCGACCCGCACGGCAAGCACTGCGGGCTTCTCACGCAGTTGACCGACGGTGACGGCCCGCAGGTGGCGCATGGCCGCCTCGATGAGGTCGAGCGTGTCGGTCCGGGCGCTGTGGCGAAGGGACTCCTCCAGCGGGTCCAGGGCGTCGGGCCTGGACCCCCGCCGGCGGCGGATCCGGGACAGCTGCCACAGCATCATCGCGTCGCCCAGGGCGGTGCCGGCCAGGCTCCGGCTCGAGGCCGCCACGACGTCCGCCTCCGGGACCGGGGCGGTGACTTCGGCGCCGGTGAGCGAGGGCATGAAGCTCGGCATCCGAGGCGCCTCGGCCTCCACGTACGGCACCTCGGGCTCGATGGGGCCCAGATCGGGCAGCCCGGGCACGGGCGCGACGGGCGGGGCCGGTTCATGGGTCGGCGGTACGGGCGAGTCGAACGCGGCCGGTGTCGGTTGGAACGCGCCCGGTTCGTGGGTCGGTGGTACGGGCGAGTCGAATGCAGGTGCCGGTTCGTGGGTCGGGGGTACGGGTGAGTCGTATTGGGGTGGTGCCGGTTGGAACGCGGCTGGTTCGTGGGTCGGCGGTACAGGGGACTCGTATTGGGGTGGCGGTTCGTGGGTTGGCGGAACTGGTGACTCGTATGCGGGTGCCGGTTCGTGTGTTGGTGGTACCGGGGAGTCGAACGCGGTCGGTGTTGGTTGGAACGCGGCCGGTTCGTGGGTTGGCGGTACCGGGGACTCGTATTGGGGCGGTGGTTCGTGGGTTGGCGGTACGGGGGATTCGTATGGGGGTGCTGGTTCGTGGGTTGGTGGTACAGGGGATTCGTATTGGGGTGGGGTCGGTTGGAACGCGGCCGGTGCGTGGGTGGGAGGTACTGGGGAGTCGTATACGGGTGGGATGACCGGCGACGGTGGGTGGAACTCGGTCGGCGGCGTTGTGGGCTCCATCGCTGGTGCGTGCGCCGGGCCCGGCAGGAACTCATCCGGCAGCGACGGCTCAGCAGGAGCAGGTTCGGGCCCGGAGGCGTGCGCGGGTGCCGGCGGCTCGGCGGGTACGGGCTCGGCTTCGATGGAGCCGTCGGTCGTGGCCGGTTCCATCCACTCCTGTTCGGAGACGACGGCAGGAGCGGGTTCTGGTTCTACGGCGACCTCGGGTGCCGGCGGCTGCGCGGGCGCGCCTTCGGCTTCTCCGGAACCGTCGGCTGTCGCGGGCTCGGCTTCGGTGGCGATGTGTGACGCCGGTTCGGCTTCGGTCGTGGCCGGTTCGGTGGCGACGAGCGCGGCCAGATGTTCCGGCTGGAAGGGAGGTGCTCCGGCCTCCAGCTGGGTGCCGCTGGTCAGGCCCCTCCAGAACGGGACGACCTCCTCGGGTGTCGGCTCCCGACCCCAGGCCGTGAACAGGAACTTCTCGGCGAGGGTCCACAGGTACACCGGGTCGGGCTTGCCCCAGGGCAGCGGGTCGCCCGGCAGGGCCAGCGCGGTGCCGACCGGCAGCAGGCTGTCGGGACCCATGGCCGACACTCCGGGGCTGGCGGCGTTGAGGGAGCGGAGCTCCTCCCAGCGCCTCGGCGTCTGCAGGAACTGGGCCGAGATGCTGCGCAGGGTGTCCTCGGCCCGGGTGAAGTAGTAGGCCCGCACCGGAACGATCATGGGAGGCTCGTCCGGGCCCGGGGCGCCTGCGCCGCCCGCCAGCCCGGCGCCGCCGATCATCTCGGCGTCGGCGACCAGGTCCTCGGCCATGGGCTCGGGCGGAGGCATCCCGAAGGGCTCGTCGACGTCGGCGGTGATGGAGGTCGGCTGCCAGAGGGCGTCCTGAGGCTCGTCCTCGGGCACGACGTCCTCGGGGACGACCACCCGCGGGTGCTCGTCGCTGAAGGGCTGGTCGAAGATGGGGGGACCCTTGCGGTACCAGGGCTCGTCGGCCTCGTTGCCGTCTTCGTCGGTCGAGATGCCCGGGGCCGACACCTCTACGGGTGAGATGTCGGCTTCCTCGGTGGCGCGCCGATCCCGCTTACGCACGCCCATCACCAGGAACCACAGGCCTGCGATCCAGGCGAGCAGGATGAGCGCCGCGACGATGTCGACGACGGAGCCGGCCGGGTATGTCCCGTCGTTGATCCGGGCGCGGGCGTCGGCCCACTCCGACGGCAGGGCCAACTCGGGCGTGCCGAGCAGCAGGACGACCGCGGCCGGACCGCCGACGACCACGAGAATGGCGAGCGCATACCAGGCAGCCGCCGCCGGCAAGCGCCTCAATGGAGGGCACCGGGCGGAGGGTTGGCTGACGGGCGTGCAGGCTTCGCGCCAAGCCCAGGGGGGAGGGTAGACACGAGCGGCGATTCTACAGGTCGGGCTAGTTCTTCAACTGTGGAAACTTGTCTTTTTTCAACTAATCCGAACAGTGTGGAAAACCCTAGGTCAGAGGGCATTCACCAAGGTAGTGCAGGGTGCTCTGCTCGTCGCTGGGAAGCACCAAATGAGCCTGAGCGGCCCCGACGGCCTCGATCGGCTGGCGGGGCCGCGCTATTCCCAGCGCGGACCGGAAGATGTAGCCCGTCAGCACGGTCACCTGCACCCGGCTTCCGACGCAGTCCAGGAAGGCCACATGGATGTCCTGGCCGTATATGAGCCGGGTCCTCGACATGCGTTCCTCGGCCGCCTGGTGGGCCTGGTCGAGGGTTCCCCCGCTGGCGATGGTGGCGGCCGCCACCCGGGCGGCCTCGTTGGCGGCATGGAGCGCGTCCTGGCGGGCCGCGGTGAGCCGGGGTGCGTCGTAGGCGATGCCTCCGAACAGGATGAGCGCGGTCGCGATGACGGCGATGAAGATGGCGTAGTCGCCCCGCTGGTCGTCGGCTCTCGCTCGCCAGCGGGACGGCTTGGACGGCGTCGTGGCGGTTCCTCGAGCCATCAGGCACCCAACCGGTAGCGGTAGGGATCCACGGTGGCGACCCCCTCGGCGGTGCGGTCGGCGTCGAGGCCGGGGATGCCGTAACCGCCCAGGATCTGAGGCGGGATCCGGCAGGTCACGAACACGTGCACCGTCCCGCCGGGCGGAACGGCTCTGTAGTTGCCGCTGGCGTCGGGATCGTTGGGCACGTGGTCACCGTTCACGTCTATGAAGACGACCTCGCTGCTGCCCACGAAGTCGTTGTTGCAGTGGACCTGGTTGAACGCGTTGGACGCCTCCGCGGCGCTGAGGCTGGCCCTGGCCACCTCCTCGGCGCCGTCCGATCCGCCGGTGTGGTAGCAGCACAGCGAGGCGGCACGGGCGGCGCGGTTGGCGGCGGCCTGAACGCCCTGCTCGATGCGGGCAGCCTCCGACAGCATCTGCAGGCACACGATCAGCAGCATCAGCATCGGGAAGATGATGGCCACGCCGATGGCGGTGCCCGAGCCGAGCTCGTTGCGCCCGGTTCTTGCCGGTCCGCGCCTCAGCATTGCCACGCGTCGGTGCCGGTGAGTTCGGTGATCGGCACGTCGTCGAGGGGACCGCAAGCCTGGCCGGTGAACTCCAGCCCTCCGAAGACTGGTGAGATAGTTCCCCCGAACACGAGCGCGGTGACGGATCCTCGCTCGGCCTCAACCGCGATGGCCGGGGGCCGTGTCTCGATGATCGAACTATTGGCGCCCGCTATCGCGATCCGTGCAGCCAGGACCCCCTCGCACTGGCGAGCGGTCTCCATCGTGGTCGTGTCGCCGTCGCATTCCTGTGGACCGGGCCCGGCCGCCTGTGCCGCCGCCAGCGCCGCATCAGCCGCCGACTGAACCGCCATCCGCCCCATCCCCACGATCACCACATGGATCCCGATGAGGATGGTCATGAACACCCCAAGAAAGAGGATCGCTACCGGAAGCGCCTCCCCCCGCTCGTCTCTTCTCTCTAGGTCGCGCCTCATCAGCACGCGAACACCACGACAACCGCGGGAAGCTGGCACTTCGTCCAGCCCTAGCTAGCTCTGCCTCCAGCACCGGGGCAGACGGCTGGCGGAAGAGACGCAAGGGCGATGGCAGGGAGCATGTTGCCGTCCACGATGACGGCTTTGCCGATTGAAGCAGCTGCGGGAAGTTGTGGAGCGACTACTACTACTACAACTACTACGTAGTCGTGACGCAGACGCTGACGCTGGCGTTCGAGCTACTCCAGCTGAAGCCGGCGGCTTCACACAGCGTCTTGTTCGTGTAGTCACCTGCTTGCCGGGTGACCTGCTGATTCTCAAGATCGTCGACTGCCTCGCCGCCGCTGGTGAGCAGCACCGCGGCGACACCGCCGGCAATGGCGAGCAGAACGACCATCACGATCACGGTTTGGAGCGCGATGCCCCGCAAGGCCGAGGCGAGCACGGCCACAAGCGCGATGGTCGCCCAAGACTCCGTGGGCTGGGCGGCGGCGCCTGCGGTAGCCGCGGGAGGCTGGGTGGTGTCGGGTGTATCGGTCATGGCGCTGCGGACATGGGTCGGGTTAGGGCTCGGCGCTGGCGGGTTCGGCGGCGACGGCGGGGTCGGGGGTCAGCAGCCGCCTGGCGAGCGCGGCGTCGACTTCGTCGGTCTTGTTCAGCGCCGCGACCAGCGCAGTTAGTTGCAGAGCAAGATCGTCGACCTTCTGGTCAAGCGAGTCGAACCTCACATCAACGGCTGCGAACCTGTCGTCTATCGAGTTGAATTCGTGGACGAGCAGGCCGACGAGGGCTCCGCCCAAAACGATCACGGCCGCGGTGAGCGCGGCCACGAGCGCGTTGGCCGTCCAAGACTTCGTGGGCTGGGCGGCGGCGGCGCCCGCGGCGGCCTCATCGGATGCGGGCGTCTGGGTGGTGTCGGGTGCATCGGTCATGGCGGTGCGGACATGGGTAGGTGCGGTCACAGAGAACTCCTCTGCGGGCTGGTGACGGCTCGGGAAAAGGCGTCAGCACGGATAATTAGGCATGCCGTCGATGCCCGGCAGCGAAGCTCTGCTCAGAATGGTAACTGACAGTGAATCCTGTGTCAACCAGAGCCAACCGGCTACAGGCCGCTTAGGGTGGGGGCCTGGTAGGCAAGTCTCTGTGAGCGCGTCACACCTGGCGCTGTAGCGAGACTACGTCCCCCTGCCGGAACTCACTGAGTCGGTTGATCTGCTCGTCGGTGAGCCACTCGCTGCGGGGAGACACGAGTCACCGGTCTTGCTCGCTGTCGTCGATGACCTCCGTGAAGAGGAAGTCGCCGTGGACCGTGTTCCCGGCGCCCGTCGACTCGGTCAAGGCTTCCAGATAGTGGACGCGTGCGCTGCCGGGTTCGGGCTCGGCTGTGGCACCAGGATCGGGCGGGTTGGGCTCGGAGGCGTGGGGGCGGTTCATCGCAGCATGGGGATGGGACGGCGTCGCGTGTCAATGTGGCTTTGGGTCGGGTTAGGGCTCGGCGCTGGGGGGTTCGGCGGCGACGGCGGGGTCGGGGGTCAACAGCCGGCCGGCGAGCGCGGCTTCCACGGCCTCTCGGGCGTTCAACTCGGCGACCAGCGCCGTGAGGGTGCGAGCGATCTCGGCCTGGCCCGCCTCCAGCGAGTCGAACCTCTCGTCCATATCCGCTTCGAGGCTCGCGAATCTGTCGTCTATTGAGTTGAATTCGTAGACGAGCATGGCGCCGAGGGCCCCAACCGTGACGGTCACGGCCGCGGTGAGCGCGGCCACGAGCGCGTTGGCCGTCCAGGACTTCGTGGGCTGGGCGGCGGCGGCCTCAGCGGCCGCTGGCGGCTGGGTGGCGTCGGGTATATCGGTCATGGCGGTATGGACATGGGTCGGGGTGGCGGTCACAGAGGGCTCCTGTGCGGGCTGGTGACGGCTCGGGAAAAGGCGTCAGCACGGATAAATAGGCATGCCGTCGATGCCCGGCAGCGAAGCTCTGCTCAGAATAGTAACTGACAGTGAGTCTTGTGTCAACCAGAGCCAACCAGCTACAGGCCGCTTAAGGTGGAGGTGTCTAGGATTCCGGCTAGGGGCGGGAAGCCCATCAGGATCATGAAGGCCCCGCCGATCAGGGCCAGGGGCGCACCCATCTTCTCGCCCGAGGACGCCGCGGCCGCGTCGGCCTCCAGCATCGCCTTGGAGCGGGCCGCGTCCACCTGGGCCAGGATCGCCTGGCGGGAGCCGGCCCCGGTGGTGCCGGCCAGCTCCAGGGCCGAGCAGAACGGGTCGAGGAACCTCAGCCGGCGCTCGTCGGCCAGCCTGCGCAGCCCCGTCCACGGCGCCTCGCCGCTGGCGGCCGACACCCGCAGCGCGTCGCTGATCACCACGAACCCGGGCTGCTCGCTGTAGGCCGCGGCCACGGCCAGTGCCCCGAACGTGTCGGACCCGGCCGTCACCAGCTGGGCCACCAGCTCGAGCCACGACTCCGTCACCTGCCGGAACAGCACCCGCTCCTTCTCGGCCTCGGTCTTGAGGATCGAGTCGGGCAGGAACCACCCGCCCAGACCCCCGAGCAGCGCCACGGCCACCACGATCAGCAGGGGCAGGCCCAGCCCGAAGAGCGTGTTGGCGAACACCGCGAACAACGCCAGCACCGCCGCCCCCAGCACGAGGCCGACCATCTTGTGCACGGCGTGGGTCTCCAGGCTGCGGCCCACCATGCGGGCGTCCTCGATCAGCGCCGACTTGGACTGCAGGTCCTGGCCCACCCTGCGGGCCGCCCGGCGGGTGACGTCCTGCACAGTCGCAGAGGCCTCGGCCCCGTCCTTGCGGGTGCGTGCCGGATCAGGTTCGACCGGCAGCGCCGCCCGGGCCGGCCGGGGCATGAGCCCGACCACGACGCAAAGCAGCCCCAGACCGGCCATGGCGCCCAGGAGCATCTCCATCGCCTCAGCCGTCCTCGGGACTCAGGGCGGCCAGGACGCCCTCCGACAGCTGGTCGTCATCCGATGCGAGTAGCCGTACCGGCGCCCCGGACTCAGACAGCTTCAGCACCCAGAAGATGTTGCCGAAGATCAGCACCCCCACGGCCAGCAGGACGGTCTGGCCGACCACCGATCCGAACGGATCGAAGAACCCCTTGTTGAACACGAACATGAACAGCACCGACACCACGGTCACGCCGATCATCGACACCACCTGGGTCCAGGCCCGGGCATTGGCAACCTCGTTGCGGCGCCGCATGTCCACCTCGGCCCGCATGGCCCGCGCCGTGCTCTCGAACGCCTCGCTCACCCGGGCCCCGGAGTCCCAGGCGATCTTCATGCCCAGCACCAGGCGGTCGGCGAACGGCGAGTCCATCTCGGCCGCGAACCAGTCCAGCGCGGCCGGCAGGCCCAGAGTCCGGGCGATGGACGCCATCTGCACCACCTTGGGGCGCAGCCGCGAGGGCGCCTGATCGGCCGACAGCGTGACCGCCTCGAACAGCGAGCCGCTGGCCGCCACCAGATCCCGGATCTGCTCGGTCCACTGCGAGTAGGCCTCGATCTCGTCGGTGAACTCGCGGCGCCGGCGGGGTGCCCGCCACATCATCGGCCCCATCACCCCGGCGGTGACGCCGATCACCCCGGCCACCACCCACCCGGTGGCGTACCACGCTCCGAAGCCGAGCACCGCGCCCAGGCCGATCATGGCCAGGGTGTCGTTCGTCGTCGACGGCAGCTCGATGCGGGTCGCCCGGGCCCGGAACTTGCGCAGCCGGGCCTGCTTCTGGCGCACGGGCTGCTTCCGAAGGCCCAGGACCACCGCGAACAGGCCGACGCCGACCAGTGCGCCGAACACCACCGCAGCCAGCGCGACCATGGCGACCTATCCGGCGCGTTCTACCGGCGCGGTGCCGGGAGGCTCCGCTGCCGGACTGGGGGGCGCGGCGCGCTGGGGTGGCGCCGGGGCGCGCTGCGGCTGTCCGGGAGCCGGTCGGGCAGGGCCCGGACTCGGAGCCGGCCCGGCCCGGCCCCGTGCGGCCGGCTCCGGGGCCCGGGGGCGCTGGTCTCCGGGAGTGTCGGCCGGCCGGGTGTTGGGCTCGGACTGTGGGCGCGGTCGGGGCTGAGGTCGGGGTTGAGGACGCTGGGCCGGCTGGGGTTGCGGGTGTTGGCCTGGGTGAGGCCGCGGCCGGGGCTGCTGACCCGGTTGGGGCTGGGGTTGCTGGCCTGGACGGGGCGGGGCCGGCTGGGGCTGTGGTCGGGGCTGGGGCCGCTGACCTGGTTGGGGCTGTGGTCGGGGCTGGGGTTGCTGGCCTGGACGGGGTGGGGCCGGCTGGGGCTGCGGCGGGGACGCCTTGGGCTGGGCCGTGGGCATCACCGAACCCGGGCGGTACGGCTCTCCCAGGATGTCGGGATCGAACCCGGCCGACACCAGGCGGGCCAACGGCTCGCCGTCGGGCTCGAAGGGCTTGACGTACACCCCCACGCCGTCGGGTCCGGGCGCGAACACCTCCGAGGTGACCACCCGGCCCTCCTCGTAGCCGACCACCTCGCGGATCGATGTGACCGCCCGGCGCCCGTCGGGGAGCTTCTTGATGTACACCAGCAGGTGCAGCACCTCCGAGATCTCGCGCAGCACCGAGTCCGGGGTCGGCGAGTCCGGCGAGCGCTGGGCGTAGATCAGCATCTTGTTGATGGCCGCCCGGGTGCTGCCGGCGTGGATGGTGCCCAGCGACCCGTCGTTGCCGATGCCCATCGACTGCAGCAGCTGCATCACCTCGCCGCCGCGCACCTCGCCCACGATCACCCGGTCCGGCGACATCCGCAGCGCGGCCCGGCACAGGTCATACATCGAGATCTCGCCCAGGCCCTCGGTGTTGGACGTGCGGGTCTCCAGCGCCAGCGTGCGCTCGTGCAGCCCCGACGACCGCAGGTGCAGCTCCAGGGTGTCCTAGATCGTGACGATCAGCTCGGACTGGGGCACCTCCGACAGCAGCGCCCGCAGCAGGGTCGTCTTGCCCGCGCCGGTGCCCCCGACCACCAGCATGTTGGCCGGGTTGGGGGGCCTCACCGCCGCCCGGAGCACTGCCGTCATCCCGGGGGTGACCGTGCCGTACCCCTCGAGTTTCTCCAGTGCCGACTGGAGCATGCGGTGGCGGCGGATCACCACCGAGGTCCGCTCGGCCACCGCGGTCACCGCGAACAGCCGGTGGCCCGAGGCCAGCCGCAGGTCGAGGATCGGCGCGGCCGTGTCGAAGCGGCGCGACGTGTGGCCGGCGGTGGCTGCGAGGTGGCGGATCATCATCACCAGTTCCTCCTCGCTCCCGGCCAGCGGCGGCCCCGCTATGCGGTCCCCGTTGGCCAGCGACAGGATCACCTTGTCGTGGCCGAGGATGTGGATGTTCTCCACGTCCTCGCGTTCCAGCAGCGGCACCAGCGCGCCGCCGCCCATGATCCCCCTCACCTGGGACCGGAACTCGCGCTCGTCCTCGTCGGACAGCCTGGTCCCGCCCGCCATCAGGGCCGAGGTGTTGTAGTCGCGGACGATGCTCTCCGCGATGTCGGTGAGCTGCTTGTCGATGGCCTCGGCCGGCAGCTTCTGGCGCTCCAGTTCGAGGAACCGCTGCAGGAGCCGCTCGTGCGACTGCTGGAAGAGCTCTAGACCGAGACTCGCCTCCGACATCTGAACTGCGGGCCGGGCGCCCTCACCCGCCCCGGCCGGCCGTCACGTCCTCGGCGTTCGAGCCGTGCAGCTTGAGCGCCCAGTCCCGGAACGAGCCGGTGGGCTGGATGTTGGCCCGCGCCGGGGACTCGGGTTGCGCCCCGGCCGGCTGCGGCGCCGCCGAGGTCGGCTGCTCACCCGGGACAGGCGGGCTCTCCTCGTAGGGGGCCGCGACCCGTTCGGGGTGTGCGGCGGGTTGAGGAGAGGGTGCGGGCGGCTCGTAGGGCGGCGCCGCGTACGGGGTCTGCTCGTAGGGGTGGGCCGGATACTGGGGCGGCACGTAAGGCTGCTCGTAGGTCTGCTCGTAGGGCGGCGCCGCGTACGGGGCCTGCTCGTAGGGGTGGGCCTGCTCGTAGGGGTGGGCCGGATACTGGGGCGGCACGTAGGGCTGCTCGTAGGGAGTCGGGTAGTGGGGCGGGTACGACGGCGGCACCGGCTGGCCGTAGCCCGGGTAGTCCTCGGGCGCCATGGGCGGCGGGGCCTGGCCGTAGCCCTCCGGACCGGCTGTGGGCGGCAGGTAGTGCGACTGACCGTGGCCGGAATGGGGCTCCGGACCGGGCGGCAGGTAGTGCGACTGACCGTGGCCGGCGCCGGCCGCGGGCGCCATCGGCGGTGCCGGGGCGGGAT
>JAJEEV010000045.1 GCA_022820805.1 Acidimicrobiia bacterium | reverse complement strand
AGAGCGCCCGCAAATAGGTGAGAGCCCGTCGCGTCGCAGCGGGGTCATTCCCGCTCTTGTTCGCTGCGCTCACGGGCCGCTCGGGCCACGGCCTCGCGCCGTATGAGCCGCGTTGCTCCGCCTATTCGCTCGGCCTCTTAGCTTGCCTGCCCCGCGAAGCAGGCCAGCAGGTCCTCGTGAATCAGTCCGTTGGTGGCTATGGCCGAGCCGCGGCGCCAGTCGTCGCTTCCGGCGGCGTCTGAGAAGCGACCGCCGGCCTCGGCCATGATCACCGACATCGGCGCGACGTCCCAGTCGAAGCACTCCGGGTCGACCATCGCCTCGGCCCGTCCGGTGGCGACGAGGGCATAGCCGTAGGCGTCGCCCCAGGTGCGGATCCGTGCGCCTGTGGCCCGCACCCGCCCCAGCACGGGATCGGGCCAGTAGGAGAGCCCGCTGGTGCACACGTATGAGGCCTCCATCCCGTCGTGGTCGCTGACGCGGCAGGCGACGCCGTTCCAGTGTGCGCCGCGCCCGCGGCCGGCCCACACGCACTCGTCGAGCGCGGGAAGACAGATCACACCCACCGCAGGGCCATGGTCGTCCACCAGAGCCAGCAGCGTGGCGTACAGGGGCACGCCCTGCACGAACGCCTTCGTGCCGTCGATCGGATCGATGACCCAGGTTCGGCCGGTGCGGCCGGCCCACACTCCCTCCTCCTCGCCCCAGATCGTGTCATCGGGGAATGCGGCTGAGATCTCGGAGCGCAGCAGCCGCTCGGCCGCGTAGTCGGCCTCCGTCACGGGAGACCCGTCGCTCTTGGCGGACACGGCAAGGCTCCGCTGCTGGTACCACTGCAGTGTGATCTGTCCGGCTCGCTGAGCGGCGCCCACAGCAAAGTCGACGATGTCTTGGTCAACGACACGCTCCGGGGAGCTCTCTCCGCCCGCCCCGGGTTGGCTGTGTTCCGAATTTTCAGTATGTTTCATGATGTGTCAACCAGCGCATATCTCTATGGTCAAGCTACAGCCAAGATCATGCAGGCTGAGCGGTGCCGGTCGGTGGCCGACACCATCGACATCCGGCGTGCTGCGATGACCGAGCGCCACCAGCCGGTAGTGGCTCTCCATCGAGAGGAGATCTGGATGGGTCGGGCTGCCAGTGCCAGCCGCACCAGGCTGCGACTCGTCATCGGCGCGGCACTGTATTCGCTGGGCCTCGATCTCGCGACCACCTGCCGGGCCCTGCGCAGCGAGGCTCACAGGCTTGAACGGGAGGCGGCGGTGTTGCGAAGCCGGGGCCAGCAGGCGGCCGACGTCGAGGCCCGGTCAAATCGCTTCCTGGCCGGGCGAGCGAGCAGTTGAGCAGGCCGCCCGCGCGCGGGTGACAGGTAACCGGGCCCTCGCGTAATCTCGGAGCATGATCATCGACACACTCCGATCGGTCCTGCGATTCCGCCGGTTCGAGTTCAGCGCGACCAAGCGGCGGCTCCAGGGCGCGGCCAGCATCGAGGACCTGCGCAAGATGGCCCGCCGTCGCTTGCCCGGGGGCGTGTTCGACTACATCGACGGCGGCGCGGAGGACGAGGTCGCCATGGACCGCAACAGCCGTGCCTTCCGGGAGATGGAGTTCGTCCCGCGGGTGTTGCGCGACATGGGAAACGTGGACACCACCGGGAGGATCCTTGGCCGTGAGGTGCCGTTCCCGCTGATCCTCGCCCCCACCGGGTTCACCCGGATCGCCCACCCGCCCGGCGAGTTGGCCGTCGCCCGCGCCGCCGAGCGGGCCGGCCTGCCGTACTCGCTGTCGACGATGGGTACACGCTCGGTGGAGGAGGTGGCCGCGGTCAGCGACGGCTCCAAGTGGTTCCAGGTGTACGTCTGGCGTGACAAGGGCCTGCTCAAGGACATGATCCTGCGGGCCAAGGAAGCCGGCTTCGACGTGCTGTGCATCACCGTGGATGCGGCCATGCTGGGCCGCCGCGAGCGGGATGTGCGCCGGGGCTTCACCCTGCCGCCCAAGATGGGCATCGACACACTCTTCGAGGGGATGATCCGGCCCGGCTGGAGCCTGCGTTTCGCCCTCGCTGAGCCGATCTCGTTCGCGAACGTTGCCGGCAACATCGACATCGACGGATCGTCGGCGGTCGATCTGGCCGCGTTCATGAACGAGCAGTTCGACCCGACCCTGTCATGGGAGGACGTGGCATGGATGCGGTCATTGTGGGACGGCCCCGTGCTGGTGAAGGGAGTCCAGTGCGTGGCCGACGCCGTGATCGGCCGCGACGAGGGGCTCGACGGGGTGATCCTGTCCAACCACGGTGGCCGCCAGCTCGACTCGGCCCCGTCGATCATCGAACTGGTCCAGCCGGTGGCTGACGCGGTCGGGGGCGACCTCGACATCGTCTGCGACGGCGGGATCCGGCGGGGTGGCGACATTGTCAAGGCCCTGGCCCTGGGCGCCACGTCGTGCATGGTCGGCCGTGCGTACCTCTACGGACTGGCCGCGGCCGGCGAGGAGGGCGTGGACTGGGTCATCGAGCACCTGCACACCGGCATGAAGCGGGACATGGCCCTGTGTGGCGCCGCCAGCGTGTCCGAGCTGACGCCCGAGTTGATCTACCGGGTTGAGACAGGAAGATAGTGTCGCAAACTACGTAGAACCTAGAGGTAGAGGGCGTCTTCGGTTTGGGTTAGACATCCTCACGCATATGTTGTAGTCTCTAATCGAGGTTGGGCGGACCGGCTCCGTCGCCTTGACGCAGGAGACTTGGGATGCAGGGGGATCAGCCAGTTCACCGTCACTTGTTGCCGCACTTCACGCGCGGTGACGCATGGCGCCGTGACGACCTCGTGGTGATCGACCGCGGAGAGGGCTGCTACATCTGGGATGCCGCCGGGACCGGGTACCTGGACGGCCTGTCCGGGCTGTTCTGCACGAATCTCGGCCACGGCCGCAGCGACCTCACCGCGGCCGCGGCCAAGCAGATGGACAGGCTGGCCTTCTTTCCCAACTGGAGCTTCGCGCATCCGTCCTCGATGGAGGCCGCCTCATTCATCGCAGCCGTCGCGCCCAGCGACCTGGACCGTGTCTTCTTCGTGAACTCCGGCTCCGAGGCGATCGAATCAGCTCTCAAGTTCGCCCGCTGCTACCACCTGGCCAACGGCGAGGAGTCTCGCCACAAGGTGATCGCCCGCCGCTGGGCCTACCACGGCACCACCCTGGGCGCCCTGGCGGCGACCGGCGTCCCCAACCTGCGCGACCCCTTCGGGCCGATGCTCCCGGACTGTGTGCATCACGTCGACAACACGCTGGGCTGCACCCGCGAGCCCGGAGTCGCCGCTCGGGAACTGCGGTGTGTGGCCGCGGTGGAGGAGGCGATCCTTCAAGAGGGCCCCGAGACCGTGGCCATGGTCATCGCCGAGCCCGTACAGAACGGCCGCGGGGCGCTGGTCCCGCCCGAGGGGTACTGGCAGGAGCTGCGCCGCATCTGCGACCAGCACGGCGTGCTGCTGTGTGCCGACGAGGTCATCAACTCGTTCGGCCGTCTCGGGCACTGGTTCGGCAGCGAGCGCTTCGGCGCCGAACCCGACATGATCACCTTCGCCAAGGGGGTCACCAGCGCCTACCAGCCCCTCGGAGGCATGGTGGTCAGGGGCACCCTCGTCGACCGGGTGTGGGACTCGCCCGTGGCCATGTTCGTGCACGGCTCCACCTTCGGTGCTCATCCAGTGGCGACCGCGGTGGCGGTGGCGAACATGGCGGCCATGCGCGACGAGGACGTGTTCGGCAACGTGCTGCGCAACGAGGCTCACCTCGCAGAGGGCCTCAAGGACCTGATGGCGTCGCACGCCTGCGTGAAGGATGCTCGCGGCACCGGGTACTTCCACTACGTGGAACTGATGCGGGACCGTGCCGGGGGTGTCGACCTGACCGAGGCCGAGTTCGCAGAGCTGCTGGCCGGCGGTGTGCTCGACCGGTTCGTGCGGGAGGCGCGCGTGCTGGTCCGGCCCGACTCTCGGGGTGCCGCCATGCTGGCCATAGCGCCGCCGCTGGTGGCCGACACCGCAGTCATCGACGACTTGTTGAGACGAGTCGACCAAGTGCTCGACCGCGTCAGCGGTTGGCTGAAGTCCTCGAACTGAGGCTTCCAAGTATCCATCGACCCGTGGAGGGATCCGAATGAAACGACTACTGGCTCTACTCATGGTGCTGGGCCTCGTCGCCGCGGCCTGCGGCGACGACGGCGACGACAGCGAGCCGGCCGCCGACGAGGACTCGACGACTCCGGCCGTCACCGAGGACGACGCTCCGGCCGAGGCCGCCCCCAGCGATGACGACATGATGCTGGACGAGTTGAATGTGGCGTACTTCTTGGAGTGGCCGACGGCGAATCAGGTGGCTCAGGCTGAGGAGACCTATGACGAGGCTCTGGGTCTGACGGTGAACTGGATCCCGTTCGCGTCGGGTGGTGACATGGCTCAGGCCATAAAGGCCGGCGACATCGACATCTCCTACTCGCAGGGCTTGACGCCGTTCGCGAACTTCGTGACGGGCGGGTCTGATCTGCTGCTTGTGGGTGTGGCGGTCTCCTACGCGGATGCCGACAACTGTGTGGCCCATCCCGATTACGGGGTGACCGCGGACAACGCGGCGGAGACGTTGGCGGGTCAGAGCATCTACACGCCGTTGGGCAACGTGACCCACTTCAAGCTGTTGAAGATGCTGGAGCATCTCGGGGTGGACACGTCCACGGTCGAGTTGATCCAGTCCGAGGGCGGTCCGGCTGCGGTGGCTGCTTTGGATTCGGGCGCGGTGGCTATGGCGTGCGCGTTCGGCGGCGCGGTGAACCAGATGATCGCCAACGGCGGGAACCTGGTGATGACGGGGTCCGAGCAGGAGGCCATCGGCATCCGCGTCTTCGACATCATCTCCACCACCGGCACGTTCGCGGCAGAGCACCCGGACGTCCTCACGACCTTCCTGCAGGTGACCGAGGACGCCAATGTGGCCTACAACGATGATCGGGCGCCGTTCATCGACACCATCGCGGGGGCTGCGGGCATGGACCGCGAGCCCACGATCGCGTTGCTGGACGCGTTCAGCTTCCCCGAGAGGGACGTCCAGCTGTCGGAGGCGTGGCTCGGCGGCACCGTCCAGCAGGTCATGAAGGACCAGATGGACTTCTTCGTCGCGCAGGGCGAGATCGCCTCGGCACTGCCCAGCTACGACGACTTCGTCGACACCAGCTTCCTCGAGGCCGTCAACTGATTCTCAGTCTCGGGGGGCGCTCCAGACGTGTGGGCCGGAGCGCCCCCCGGAGGCTGACCACGCAGAGCCGAACGGCTACGGTCGTAAACACCTGAGATACCGGGCCGAAGGGGACCCGCATGGATTCAATTGTTCAGGGCTTGGCCGAGGTGTACGACCGGATCACCTGGGTCGTCGCCAGGGGCGCGTTCCTGCTGTCGGTGGTGATGCTCTTTGTGGCCGCGGCGGCCGCATTGGCGATGCTCGTCGATGTGCTGCTGACCTCATCGAGCCGGTTCAAGGGGGCTGACCGGGCGGCCCAGCCCCGCGACGGGATCATCCTGATCGGCCAGATCATGGCCGGGGTGTCGCTGCTCGGTGGCGTCGTGCTGCTGTTCCGCGACACCGCGTCGGTGTGGCAGCCCGCGGCCGCGCTGGCCGGCGGCGTCGCGCTTATGGCTGTGCTGACGTTGTACCGCCGCTCCGACGAGACGCGTCAGGCGGCCACCGCCCGGTACGTGTGGCTTGCCTTGGCGCTCGCCGCGGTGATCGCGGTGATCCTCGCCTACATGCAGCGTGACGACTCTGCCATCCCCTACATGGGTCTGCTGTTCGCCGTCTTCGTGCTGGGCCGGGCGTGGTTCACGCTGGCCCGCCCCGAGGTGCACTTCGACCCGTCCAAGGTCGAGGTCACCAGGGAGTCCCGCACCGAGAGCCCCTTGGTCGTCCAGGACCTGGGCATGGTGTACGAGCTTCCCGACGGTGGCAGCGTTGAAGCCCTCAAGGACGTGAGCTTCACGCTGGAGCCCGGCCGGCTGCTCACCCTGCTGGGTCCGTCGGGCTGCGGCAAGACCACGCTGCTGAACATCATCGCCGGGTTCCTGGCACCGACGTCCGGCGAGGTCAAGCTGGGCAGCGACCCGATCACCGGGCCCGGCCAGGACCGCGGCATGGTGTTCCAGCGGGGCGCCCTGTTCGAGTGGCTCAGCGTCAACGACAACGTCGGCTTCGGGGCCCGCATGAACGGGCGCTCCCGGCCGGCGTCGCGTGAGGCGGTGCAGGACCTGCTCAACATTGTCGGGTTGCAGGACTTCGGCGACAAGGCCGTCTACGAGCTGTCCGGCGGGATGCAGCAGCGAGTGGCGCTGGCCCGCTGCCTGGCCAACGATCCGAAGCTGATCCTCATGGACGAGCCCCTGGGCGCTCTCGACGCGCTGACCCGCGAGAAGATGCAGAGTCTGGTGCTGAACCTGTGGAACGAGACCGGCAAGACGATCGTGCTGGTCACCCACAGCGTCGAGGAGGCGCTGTACCTCGGCGACCAGTTGTTCGTCATGGCTCCCCGACCCGGTCGCATCGAGCGCACCTACGACCTCCCCTTCGCTCGCCAGGCGCTCACCGCCGACGCGCGTGAGCTCAAGACCTCCGCGGAGTTCATCCGCGTCCGTGAGGAGATCCTCTCGATGATCTGGGAGATGGAGGAGCAGATCATGGGAACGGCGGGGGCCGGCTGATGGTGGAAGGACCGGGCGGGCACGCCGTCGGAGACAACATCGAGCAGCAGAATCGGCTGGTCAACTGGCCGTTCAACTGGCTGTTCCGCAAGCGCGGCACCAGCGCCCGCAAGACGGTCACCTTCGGCGACGCCGCCGAAGTGAGCGGGGCCCTGGTGTGGACCATCGTCAGCTTGATCCTGATCCTGGCCCTGTGGTTCATCTCCACCACGGTGTGGGGCCTTCCCCAGGAGTGGTACGACTACGCCGACGAGGTCCGGGCCGGGCTCAGCGAGGACGAGAGCTACGGCCAGCGCGATCTGCTGCGCGACTGCGACAACTCAGCCGACGACCCGGCCGCCTTCGCTGGGCTGCCGGAGTGCTCCTACACCCAGTGGCTCAGCGAGGCGACCCTGCCCAGCCCGGTCCAGGTGGCCGACGCGGCCTGGGACTTCGCCCGCAACGGCTACAGCGGGTTCACACTGTGGCAGCACCTGTGGCTCAGCTTCAGCCGATTGGCCAAGGGCCTTTTCTGGGGGGTGGCCATCGGGGTGCCCATCGGATTGGCGATGGGCCTGTCCAGCCGGTGGCGGGGCATCTTCGATCCGGTCGTCGAGCTGCTGCGCCCCATCCCTCCGCTGGCTCTGATCCCGCTGTTCATCGTGTGGGTCGGGATCGGCGAGGAGGGCAAGGTCAACCTGCTGCTGTTCGCAGCCATCTGGATCATGGTGATCGCGGCACGATCGGGGGTTCTGGCCGTCAACACCACCAAGGTCCACGCCGCCTACTCGCTGGGGGCGTCCAAGGCGC
>JAJEEV010000042.1 GCA_022820805.1 Acidimicrobiia bacterium | reverse complement strand
GCACAACCACCAGCGGCTGCACACCCATCTCGGCGACGTCCCGCCGACAGAGTTCGAGGCGGCCTACGCTGCCCGAAGACCCGACCAACAAACGGTTGGAAACCAATAAACCGACCCTCCAAGAAAGCCAGGGCGGTTCATGCCCCGAAGATGACGTGAAGAGGGCTCACATGGCCACGTTCCTCGCAAGAGCGCTCGGCCTGGTCCAGGCCTCAACCGACTCGGCCACTACCGCCGAGGAGCCGGCCGGGCCCTTCGCGTTCAGCGATGTGGGGGTGGGCACCTGGCATTCGTGCGGGGTGTACGTCAGCGGCGAGGTCACCTGCTGGGGATTCAACGGCTACGGCCAGGCGGACACGCCCGTTGGGACCTTCGCCGACGTGTCCGGGGGCCAGTGGCACTCCTGCGGGGTGCGCACCGACGGCACCATCGCCTGCTGGGGCAACAACGACGACGGTCGGTCCGATCCGCCCTCCGGGACCTTCACCTCCGTCGCCGTCGGCTCCCGGCACTCATGCGCCATACGCACCGACGGAACCGTCGCGTGCTGGGGACGGAACGCCTACAGCGACGGCGCCTACTCAGGTCAGACCGATGCGCCCGGCGGGACCTTCACTGCCGTCGATGCGGGCATCTGGTACTCGTGCGGGGTGCGCACCGACGGCACCATCGCCTGTTGGGGCAACAACAACGACAAGCAGTCCGATCCGCCCGACGGAACCTTCAGCTCCGTCAGCGCGGCCTGGGCCCACACCTGCGGGGTGCGCACCGGCGGCACTATCGCCTGCTGGGGCAAGAACGATCACGGACAGTCCGATCCGCCCGACGGCTCCTTCATCGACGTCGCCACCGGCGAGCGTCACTCGTGCGGGGTGCGCACCGACGGCACCGTCACCTGCTGGGGATCCGACACCGGCCACGACGGAACCCACCTGGATCAACTGAACGCGCCCGAGGGCTCCTTCACCTCCATCACCGCGAACGCCTTTCACTCCTGCGGGCTGCGCACCGACTGCACCATCGCCTGCTGGGGCAACAACCACGACGGCCAGACCCGAGCCCCCAGCGAGTTCATCGACATCGGCGTAGGCGATTCCTACACCTGCGCGATCATGGCCGATGGGACCGTCCAATGCTGGGGCCTGAATCGCGACGGGCAGTTGAACGCGCCCGCGGGCACCTTCAAGGCCATCAGCACGGGCCAGGACCACAACTGCGCGATCGGAGCCGACGACACCGTCAGCTGCTGGGGCCGCAACCACCGCGGGCAGGCAAGTGCACCCGGAGGCAGGTTCAAGGCCGTCTCCGCCGGCAATTGGCACACTTGCGCGATCACATCAAGTGGAGGCGTCCGTTGCTGGGGCGATGATCGCGACGGGCGGACGAACGCACCCGCGGGCACCTTCGAGGCCATCGGCGCGGCCTCGCGGTACAACTGCGGGCTCAGGTCCAACGGCAGGATCAGCTGCTGGGGCGACGACTACGAGGGGAGGGCGATTCCCCCATCGGGGAACTTCAAGGCGATCTCAGTCTCCGGTTTTCATTCTTGCGGCATAAGGACCGACGGCACTGCCGTCTGCTGGGGAAGCGACAGCTTCGGGGAAACCAATGCGCCCCGAGGCACCTACAAGGCCATCGGCGCGGGCTCGTCCCACAGCTGCGCCATCCGCACCGACGACACGATCAGCTGCTGGGGAAGCCAGCACTGGGGGCTGACCGATGCTCCCAGCGGGACGTTCAAGGCCATCGTCACCGGGACCTACTACACATGCGCGATCGGCCTCGACGGCGCTGTCAACTGCTGGGGGAGCGGTTCTCCCTCCATGCGTGCGACCGACGTGCCGGTGGGCACGTTCGAGTCCATCGACGCTGGCAGGCTCCATAACTGCGGCATCAGGACCGACGACGCCGTCATCTGCTGGCCACCGGATTCCTCGCGCTCCGACGCGCCCGGCGGCGAGTTCAAGGCCGTCAGCGCGGGCCAGAGCCATTCGTGCGGCATAAGGGCTGACGACACCGTTGCCTGCTGGGGGGCCAACGACGAGCTGCAGAGCAATGCGCCGGGGGGAACCTTCAAGTCCGTCAGCGCAGCGCGGATCCATACCTGCGGGATGAGGACCGACGACACCCTCAGCTGCTGGGGCCTCGACTTCTACATCGACAATACGCCTTCGAGCACCTTCAAGACCGTCGTCACGGGCGACAACCACTCATGCGCGATCGGCACCGACGACAACCTCACCTGCTGGGGAAGCAACTCCGAGGGGCAGTCGAATGCCTATCCGAACGCGTTCACAGCCGTCGCCCTGGGCCGGGAGCACACCTGCGCACTACGGCCGAACGGCAGGATCAGATGCTGGGGAGACAACAAGCACGGGCAGACCGACTCGCCGGAGGGCGCGTTCAAGGCCATCTTCTCGAATGACCTCCATACTTGCGCGATCAGCACGGACGGCACCGTCAGCTGCTGGGGGTACAACTTCTCGGGGCAGACGGATGCCCCTGATGGCGAGTTCAAGGACCTTGCCATCTACGACAGCTACAACTGCGGGATCAGGGCTGACGACACTCTCGCCTGCTGGGGGTTCAACTACTCCAGGCGGATCACTCCGCCTCCGGGCACGTTCAAGGCCGTGGATGTCGGCTACCGGCACGCCTGCGGGCTCAGAACCAGCGGCACCGTCGCCTGCTGGGGGGCGACCCCGCCGCCAGCGGGCGTCACGTGGACGGGCTGACGTCCACGAGGCGCAGTCGGGTGTGGTCGGCAATGGCTCCGAAGTCCCGGTCACGGTGCAGCACAGGAAGATCGAGCCGGATGGCCACCGCCGCGATCAAGGCATCGACGGATGACCGGACCGTCACTCCCCGCTGCCTGAGATCCCGGTAGATCGTCGCTCCGTCGAGCCAGTCGAGCCGGGGAGCGAGCGGTTCGAGGTGCTGGGCCTCCAGCAGCCGCCGGGTGCGGACGACGCCCTCGCGGCGGGTGCCAGCCATCACTTCCAGCAGGATCGGATCGATGACGACCACTTCCCGCCCTGCGATCGCCTCCCTCATGCGTCTGGCCTGGACGGATCCTGTCGCCCTAAGGAACTCGACCCAGGCCGATGTGTCGGCCAGCAGCACCGCGCCTCTAGTTCACGAGCCGGTCGGCGCGCATTGCGTCCAGGTCCCCATCCCAGCCTGCGCCCTCCATCTCGAGTTGTTCATCGACGCTCATCGGCCCACCGCCCAACAGGCGTTCCAGGGCGAGATGCACCGCTTGGCGCTTAGTGCGCAGCCCGAACGCTCGCATGGCCCGCTCCACAAGCTCGTCGTCGATGTCGATGTTGGTCCGACTCACGACACCATTATACACCACTAGGTGTATAGGCCGAGCCGCAGTGATGCCGACGGCGTCGACGGCTGACTCCACCGACCACTTGCCGGGTCGCGTCAGGGGCGTATGTGATGTAGTCACTGACTGCTGTTAGTGTGACTACATGACCGTGGGGATCCGGGAACTGAAGGCCAAGCTGTCCGAGTACGTCAGCCGGGCCGCGAACGGCGAGCAGATCGTGGTCACCGACCGGGGAAGGCCGGTGGCCCGCCTCGTCGGCCTCGAGGGAGCCTCGATGATCGAGCGGGGCATTGAGGAGGGCTGGATCACTCCGGCCTCCCGGACCCACCTCGGGCCGGCCCAGCGCTTCACCGCGCCACGAAGCACTGCCGACACTCTCGACGAGGACCGCGGATGACCCTGTACGTGGATACGAGTGCGCTGCTGAAGCGCTACATTCTCGAGCGGGACTCCGATGTGTCCGACGAGCTCATGGCCACCGATCCGGTGCTGGTGACGTCGCGGTTGACCGAGGTGGAGCTGGGCCGCAACCTGACCCGACTTCTGGAGGGTGACGAACTGTTGAACGCCCGCCGACAGGTGCAGGCCGACCTGGACGCGTTCGCGCTGGTCAGCCTGGACGGCGTCACATGCAACGACGCCGCCCGAATTGCGGAGCAGACGCTGTGCCGCTCCCTCGACGCGCTGCACGTGGCCGCAGCCTGCCGCGCCGGAGCATCGACCACATTTCTCACCTTCGATGTGCGCCAGGCCCAAGCCGCCCGCTCGGTCGGCCTCACCGTGATAGGCACATGACTGAGTCGCACCGCGATCGGGTCGAGAGGTCGAGCACTGGGGCGCACGCTCCTGAGGCGGGTGTCCGGGCTTGGCGAAGGCCCGATTGGCGACAGATGACTACAATGTCACCATGACTGTGCTATCGATCAGGTTCAAGCGGCCGGGCGTCTACGAGAGGCTCAAGCGGAGTGCGGCCCAGCAGGGCAAGTCGATCTCTTCAACGGCGGAGCGGCTGATCGACGAGGGGCTGCGCATGGAGGCCTATCCCGGGATCGTCTTCCGCGACGGGCCGGCCGGTCGGCGCGCCGCGCTGGCCACCGGGCCCGATGTTTGGCAGGTCGTCCCGCTGCTCAAGGGTCTCGAGGGAAGCCTCGAGGAGAGGATCGCGGCCATCGCCGAGCAGCTCTGGCTCAACGAGAGGCAGGTCCGCGCTGTCAGCCGGTACTACGCCGAGTTCACCGACGAGATCGACGCCGAGATCGCAGAGAACGACGAAGCTGCCGACCGCGAGTTTGCCGCCTGGGAGAACGAGCGCAAGCTGCTGACGGGGTGAAGCTCCTCCTCGATGAGATGTACGCCCCCAGCGTTGCGGGCCTGCTGCGAGACTGGGGGCACGACGCCATCGCCGTCAAGGGGCGTGCCGACCTCATGGGGCTGCCTGACCCGGAGTTGCTTCAGGTTGCTACGGCCCAAGGCAGAGCGGTCGTCACCGAGGATGTGAAGGACTTCGCGGTGCTTAACCGACGCATCTCTGCCACGGGGCAGCATCACTCGGGGCTGGTCCTCGTAGACGCTCGCCGGTTCGCCCGCTCGGCCCAGAACTATGTGCAAGTGCTGGCCGATGCGCTTGCGAGCTTTCTCAGTGAGCACAGCGCCATGCTCGACGGGGTCGAGTCGTTCGTCTGGTGGCTCGAGCGACCCGACCGCTGAGGCCCGATCGGGCAGGACCGCAGCCAACCCTCACGGGGTCAGTTCGGACTGGTCAGGTGAGGCGGTAGGCGCGGGTGGCGGTGCCGGAGAACAGGGCGTCCTGCTCGGCGTCGGTGTAGCCCGCGGCCATGATCTGGAGAGCGTTCCACAGCACCGGGTAGGTCAGCGTCTGGCGGTCCACCGGGAAGTTGGACTCGAACATGCACCGGTCGGGGCCGAAGGTGTCGATGCAGAACCGCACGTCGTCGCCCCAGCACGCAGCCACCTCCTCCGATCCGGGCGGGACCTCGGCCGCGGCCCAGCCGGTGGCGTAGTACATGTCCATGCCGATCCCGCCCACCTTGAGCACCACGTTCGGGCATGTCGCCGCCACACGCATCGAGGCCCGCCAATCGGTCCGGGCCTGCTCCCGGGCCCGGCCGTAGGGACCGATCGCCAGCGGCCCGCCGAGGTGGTTGAGCACGATGGTGGTCTCGGGAACGGCCGAAGCCAGCGCGGCCAACTCGGGCAGCTGCGGATGGAACAGCCAGGCGTCGAAGCTGAACCCCATCTCGCCCAGCTTGCGCACCCCGGCCCGGAACTCCGGCGCGCCCATCATGTGCTCGAACGGGCCGTGGTGGCTGTCGTGGATCTCGTCGCTGGCGTCCCAGCCGGTGGCGTGGCGGATCCCCCGGAACCGGCCCCCGCCCGCTGCGTCGTGGGCGGCCAGGACCTCCGCCACGGCGTCGCCCAGCAGCATGTCGGCGTGGCTGACGATCCCCGCGATCGTGGGCCCGCCCGCGGCGTCGGCCGCGTCGGCCTGACCGGCCACGAACACGGTCTCGCCGACCGGCTGCATGTGCGGCTCGCGTTCGGAGTCGTAGCCCGACCGGCAGTCCACGAACACGCTCTTGACGACGTTGTGGGAGCCGGTCATGTCCTCCAGCAGCTCCGGCGCCAGGTACGGGCCCATGCGCCCGCCCCACTGACGCTCGTCCCACAGGTGATGGTGGGCGTCGACGATCCGCCGCTCAGGGTCCAGCGCCTCCTCGCGCCGCTGACCCAGCCAGTCGAACCGGTCCAACTGCATCCGCGGCCCTAGCGGGTCTCCCGAGAGTAGGGGACGGCCAGAGCCGACGGCGCGCTGTACTTGCGGGCCGCCGCCGGGCGGGCCGAGATGATGATCAACGCGACGATCGTCAGCACGAACGGCAGCGCGTTCAGCACGTCCGAAGGCACCGAGGCGCCCAGGATCTGCAACGTGAACCCCAGGTTGCGGAGCGCGCCGAACACGTAGGCGGCGACCAGGGCCCGCCACGGCCGCCACCCCGCGAAAGTCACCAGCGCGAAGGCGATCCAGCCGAGACCGGCAGTGATGCCGTGCTGGTAGGTGGCGAATATCTGGGTCATCAGGTAGGTGCCGCCCATCCCGGCTCCGGCCCCGCCGATCATCGTGTACACGTAGCGGGTGAGCCCCACCGAGATACCCACCGTGTCGGCCGAGGCCGGGTCCTCGCCGACGGATCGCACCGCCAGACCGGCCCGGGTCCGGAAGAGCCAGAACGCGGCCGCGGCCACCAGGCCCCACGACATGTAGACCACCCAGTCGTGGCCGAACACCAGCGGGCCCACCAGCGGCAGATCCTGCATCGATTCGCCGAAGACCGGCTCCAGGAACGACTGCGGGCGCGCGTAGATGAGCGCGGAGTCGTTCGAGCTGCCCACGAAGCCGGCGAACCCTGTCCCGGTTATCACCAGGGCCAGACCCGAGACGATCTGGTTGACCCGCAGCGTCACGGCCAGATAGGCGTGAATGAGGGCGAACAACGCTCCCACGCCTGCCCCCACCGCCAGGGACAGGGCTACCGACGAGTGCTGGCTGCTCATCCAGAATCCCACCACCCCTCCGCCGAGCATCATCCCCTCCACACCCAGGTTCATCACCCCGGAATGCTCGGTCATCATCTCGCCCAACCCGGCCAGCAGAATCGGCGTGCCGATCACGATCGCCGAGGCCAGGGACAGCAGCAGAACGGAGTCGTTCATGACGCCGCCGCCTCGACCGGCCCGACCCGGCGGTGCAGCCGCAGCGCGTTCCTCAGGAACCACTCGCCGCCGACGATGCACAGGAACAGGATCCCCTCGAGCAGGGTCACGATCTCCGACGGGATGCCCAGCACCTGAAGGCCCGGCTTGGCGTTGGTGAAGCTGGCCACCAGGATCGCCACCGGTATCACCCCGATGGGCGAGAGCCGGGCCAGGGCGGCCACCACTATGCCGGCGAACCCCACCCCCAGGCTGAGCGCCCTCGGGTCCAGGTTGCCCAGCACGCCCCCGACCTCGATGCCGCCGCCGAGCCCGGCGAACGCTCCCGACACCATCAACACCGACAGGATCTTGCGGTCGACCCGCATACCCGAGTAGAGAGCCGCTCGCGGGGAGTCGCCGGTGACTCGCACCTCGAATCCCCACCGGGTCGAGCGCAGCGCCCACCACAGCGCTCCGGCCGCGGCCAGAGCGATGAAGAGGCCGATGTGGAGCCGCCCCGTGAAGCGATGCAGGAACATCGAGTCGTCCACGAAGCGCCCCACCGGGAAGGTGGCCCGCCCGGGGTCGCGCCAGTGGCTGAAGCTGCTGAAGATCAGGTAGTTCATGATGCCGAGGGCCACGAAGTTGAGCATCAGGGTGGAGATCACCTCGTCGGTGTTGAGATAGGCCCTGGGCAGGGCGGCCAGCGCAGCCCACAGCGCTCCGGCCAGGGCTCCGGCCCCGAGCATCAGCACGATGCCGACCGGGCCGCCGATCCCGTTGTCGCCGAGCCAGAGTCCGAGGCCGCTGGACGCCACCGCGCCCAGGATGAGCTGGCCCTCGGCACCGATGTTCCAGATCTTCATCCGGAACGCCACCACCGCGGCCAGACCGGTGAGGATGAGCGGCGTGGCCAGGACCAGCGTCCCGGTCAGCGCCAGCCTGCCGCCGAACCCCTTCTTTGCCATCTCGGTGTAGGCGAGGATCGGGTCCTGGCCGGACGCCCAGATGATCACGGCCCCGACCAGCAGGCCGAAGGCGACCGAGGCGGTGGGCGCCGCCATCCGCACCAGCCGCGACGGGATCTGCTGCCTCTCGACGGTCAGCTCGAAGGCTCCGAGAGGCAGGCTCATGCTGTGTCCTTGGCCGTTTCTGGGGTCGCGTCGACGGTGCGGCCGGCCATCAGCATCCCGAGCACTTCCGGCGAGGCTTCATCGGGATCGAGGCGCCCCATGATCCGCCCCTCGTAGAGCACCACGATCTCATCGGAGAGGTCCAGGATCTCCTCGAGGTCCTCCGAGATCATGAGGATGGCCGTCCCGGCGTCCCGCTCGTCGAGGAGTATCTGGCGGATGGCGTCGATAGCGGCCACATCGAGGCCCCTGGTCGGGGCGGCGGCCACCAGCACCCGGGGCCCCGCGGAGAGCTCTCGGGCGAGGATGGCTCGCTGGATGTTCCCGCCCGACAGCAGGCTGGTGGGCATCGCCCAGCGCACGCCCCGGATGTCGAACTGCTTCTCGAGGCTGCGGGCCCGCTCCTCGACCGCCTTCTGGGACACCACCGGCCCCTTCGACAGGGGAGGTTGCCGGTAGGCCTTCAACGCCAGGTTGGACGCCAGCGGGAGCCCGCCCGCCATGCCGGTGCGCATGCGGTCCTCGGGAACGAAGCCGAGCCCCATCTTGATCCGCTGCAGGGTCGACGCGCGGGTGATGTCGACGTCGCCCAGGAAGATCTGGCCCCGCTTGGAGCGCCGCAGGCCGGTGATCACCTCGGCGAGCTCACGCTGGCCGTTGCCGGCCACGCCGGCCACCCCGACGATCTGGGACTCCCTGACCTCGAGGTCGACGTCCCGGAGCGCCTCCAGTCCCCGATCGCCGTCCGCGAAGAGGCCCCTCACCGACAGGGCGGCCCCGCCCGCGGTGGCCCGGGTGCGGTCCGGGGTGGCCAGGTCCCGTCCCACCATCATCCTGGCCAGGGTGGCCGGGTCCGCTTCGGCCGTCTCCACAGACCCGACCCGCTCGCCGTCCCTCAACACGGTCACCCGGTCCGAGACCTCCAACACCTCGTCGAGCTTGTGGGAGACGAAGATGATGGCCTGCCCGTCGGCGGCCATGGCCCGCATCGTGGCGAACAGGCTCTGGGCCTCCTGGGGTGTGAGCACCGCGGTCGGCTCGTCCAGGATGAGGATGCGAACCCCCCGGTACAGGAGCTTCAGGATCTCGACCCGCTGCTGCTCGCCGACCGAGAGCTGCCAGATGGCGGCCTTGGGCGACACCTCCAGGCCGTAGCGGCGCCCCAACTCGGCCACTTGGCGCTCCAGTGACCGGCGCGAGGTCACGAACCCGGTCTCGGGGTGGCCCAGCGCCAGGTTCTCGGCCACGGTGAAGCGGTCCACCAGCCGGAAGTGCTGGTAGACCATGCCCACCCCGTGCTCGAGGGCCTGCTGGGGCGAGGCGAGGTCCACCCGCTCCCCGTCCAGATGGATCTCCCCGCTGTCGGGATGGTAGAGGCCGGCCAGAACCGAGCACAGCGTCGACTTGCCGGCGCCGTTCTCTCCCAGCAGGGCGTGGATCTCGCCCCAGCGCAGGTCGAAGTCGACCCGGTCGTTGGCCGGGACCCCGAAGAAGCTCTTCGTGATCGCGTTCAGGCGCGCTGCATCGTGGGGCTCACCCCCAGAAGCTTGAACGGTCGCTGGCTCTGCCGTGGAGGCGGCCGGTGTGGACTCGTCTGTCACCTCTAGAGCGCCCGCGGATCGGTGAGAGCCGCGTCGGCCCGCCTGTCCGCTCGGCCTCTTAGCCGGCGGGAATCTCTCCGATGACTCCTTCGATCAGCCACTGGCAGCACAGGGTGCGCTCTTCCCATGCGATGGTCTCACCCTCGGCGATGACCACGTTGCCCTCGTTGTCGGTAATCGGGCCGGCGAAGTAGTCGAACGTCCCGTCGACGATCTCCTGGCGGCGCTCCTCGACCAGAGCGATGGTGTCAGCGGTGACCGCAGCACCGAACGGCGACATCCCGACCACGCCGTCGCGGAGCCCGCCGTAGGTCAGAGCCGGCTCCCACGTGCCGTCGGCCAGGGCCTGCGCCTGGGACAGGTAGTAGGGGCCCCAGTTGAAGGTGAAGCCGGACAGCCAGGAGTTGGGCGCCAACCCCGAACCGTCGATCCCGTAGTGGATGTAGCCGATGCCGGACGCTTCAGCCACGCTCGCCACTGCGGGGGCGTTGACTTCGGCGGCGAGCATGTCGGCCCCGGCGTCCACCAGCGCCTGGGCTGCCTGCTGCTCGGCCGCGGGGTCGTACCAGCTGTTGACCCAGATCACCTGGATCTCAACGTCGGGATTGAGCTCGCGGGCCCCGATCATGAAGGCGTTCACGCCTCGCACGACCTCCTCGATGGCGAACCCGCCCACATATCCGATGAGATCCACATCGGGCTGCGAACCGGCCACAAGACCGTCGAGGTAGCGGCCGTCCTCGGTTGCGCCGTCGAAGTGGCCGACGTTGGGTGCCGTCAGGTACCCGCCCCACGAGAGGTAGACGGTGTCCGGGTAGTTGGGCGCCACCACCAGGACATCGTCCTGGCACCAGGTGGTGCAGACCACCATGTCGTAGCCCTGGGAACCGAAGTCCTCGAAGGCGGCCTGGAACTCCGAGCCAGGCGACAGGTTCTCGACGAACGTGGTCTCGATGCCGTCCATGTTGGCGATCAGGTATTGGCGGCCGTTCTCGTGAGCCTCGTTCCATCCGCCGTCGTCGATCTCGCCGTCGTACATGAAGGCGATGCGCAACGGCTCCTCCGGCGCGGCCGTGGTGGGGGCCGCCGTCGTAGCCGGCGCGGCTGTGGTGGTAGCCGCGACCTCTTCGGCTTCGTCGTCTCCGCAGGACGCCGCCACAAGCGCCAACGCGATGAGCACCACAACCCCTAGTCGGAACCTGCGCATCCGTGCCCTCCTTGATCTGTCCGTGTTGGGCGGCATGAGACTAGTTGCTCGGACCCGGCGAGTCGAAACCGCGGCCCACTCCGGGAGGAGCGCCTTCTGGTCGAGGCTGCGGGCCCCTTCGCCGACCGGACGGTACGGCAACTATGTTCGGTTGGATGACTGAACTCAGCACACAGGACGAGCGCCTTCTGCGGCGATCCATCGAGGTGTCGGCCGCCGCAGTGGCCAGCGGGAACATGCCCTTCGGGGCGATCATGGCCGACCCCGACGGCAACGTCCTCCTCGAGGCCGAGAACACCGGCATCACCAGCCGCAACACCCTCAACCACGCCGAGACCGTCCTCATGAACATGGCGGTCACCACCCTCACGCCGTCCCAGATCGCCACCGCCACCCTCTACACCAGCTGCGAGCCCTGTGCCATGTGCGCGGGCGCCATGTACTGGGGCGGTCTCAACCGGATGGTCTACGGGATGAGCGAGCTCGACCTGCTGGAGATCACTAGCTCCGATCCCGCCGACCAGAACATGCGCGGGGTGGGCTGCCGCAACATCTTCGACACCGGCCAGCGCCACATCGAGGTGAGCGGCCCCCACCTCGTGGAGGAGGCCTCGGCGGTGCACGTCGCCTTCTGGGCCGCCGGCGGGCCGTCGGACCCCACCCTCGAGTTGAGCGCCCACGACGAGGCGCTGCTGCGGCGGGCCATCGAGGTGGCCTCCCGGTCGGTGGCCAACGGGAACCTGCCCTTCGGCGCGCTGCTGGCCGACCCCGACGGCAACGTGCTGCTGGAGGCCGAGAACTCCGACATCACCGGCAAGAGCACGCTCAACCATGCCGAGACCAACCTCATGAGGATGGCGGTCGCCGAGCTCACGCCGTCCCAGATCGCCACGGCCACCCTCTACACGAGCTGCGAGCCGTGCGCCATGTGCAGCGGGTCCATGTACTGGGGTGGCCTCAACCGGATGGTGTACGGGATGAGCGAGCACCACCTCCTCGAGATCACCGGAGCCCACCATCTGAACCCGACCATGCGTGGCGTCGGCTGCCGCAGCGTCCTCCACAGCGGCCAGCGCCGCATCGAGGTGAGCGGCCCCCACCTCATCGAAGAGGCCTCCGTGATCCACCGAACCTACTGGACCCCCTAACCCCCAACAGCCCACCGCCACCCCGACCCTCAGCCCGGTCCCGGCCCCGCGGTTCGGCCGTGGTGTGGTTCCGGTCCGGAGTCTCGGTTCGGTCCTCAGGCCCGGTCCGGTGCTGCCTTGCGGGATAGGCGGGTGATGATCAGCACCGCCGCGAAGCCGGCCGCCGCGGCCAAGGTGGGGGACAGCCACTGGTCGGCCGCAGGCCAGTCCAGGCCGGTGCCGGAGATCACTTCGTGCTCGTGGCGGCTGATCACGCCCACGCCGTTGGGCCAGGGCCACAGCACCCGCAGCGACCCGATCATGAGCCCGACCAGCACCGCCATCACCGGGTTGCGGGCCCGGTCCAGCAGCCGCCCGAGCACGGTCGAGAACAGGGCCAGGCCCACCGTCGCCCCCGCCAGGAACACGGCCGCGTCCACATAGCGGAGATCGGTGACGACGGTGATCACCGCCCCGTACATGCCCAGCATCAGCAGCAGGAACGCTCCGCTGATGCCGGGCAGGATCATGGCGCACACCGCCACCGCCCCGGCCCCGGCCAGCACCGGCAGCGACGGATCCGCCACCGGGCCCGACTGCAGGCCCAGCAGCGCGAAGGTCCCGACCGCGGACGCCACCATCAGCGTGAGCCGGTCCCCGCCGCGCCACTCGAACAGCCGGCACGCCGACACCGCCGACGCGGCCACCAGGCCGCAGAACAGCCCGGCCATGGTCTCGGGGCGCTCGTGGAGCTGGGTCTCGATCACCGAGGCCAGCAGCCCGATCGTGCCCAGGATGCCGACCACCAGCGGCACGAGCAGCCACCAGTCTACCGCAGCCAGCCGATGTCCGCAGCCCCGCCAATCGCCTCGCAGCAGCCGCCCGGCCGCGGCCGCCGCGCTCTGGATGGCGGCCAGCAGCCGCTCGTAGATGCCGAGCACCACGGCGATGGTCCCGCCCGACACCCCCGGCACCACGTCGGCCGCGCCCATGGCCACCCCCCGGGCCAACCCCAAGATCAACCGAGCCCCCCAGCCCTCCCGCCTACTCATCAACCAGCCGCCTCACACCCCGCGCCCCCACGTCTCGCGCCCCCCAGGTGTCGCGCCCCCCAAGGTCCCGCGCCCCCACGTCCCGCGCCCCCCGAGGTCCCGCGCCGCTGAATCTCGGGAGGGTTGTGTGTCGCAGAGCCGGGTAACTCACCCCGAGATTCTGGCACCAGCCACGCCCCAGGATCTCGGGAGGGTTGTGTGTCGCAGAGCCGCAGAACTCACCCCGAGAATCTGGCGCTCGGCCCCGACCCGCACCGGGGTCAGGTCTGGGAGGCGAGACGGCGGTTCTTGACCTTGGCTTTGAGGTAGTCCCGGTTCAACACCGCGATGAAGTCGAGGCTGATCTCCTTGGGGCAGGCCTCGGTGCACTCGCCGTGGTTGGTGCACGACCCGAAGAACGACTCCATCGTCTCCACCATGGCCTCGGCCCGCCGCCACCGCTCGGGCTGGCCCTGGGGCAGCACGTTGAGATGGCCGAGCTTGGCCGCCGTGAAGAGCTGGGCCGCCGAGTTGGGGCAGGCCGCCACGCACGCCCCGCAGCCGATGCAGGCCGCCGCGTCCATGGCGAAGTCGGCCACGTCCTTGGGTACGGGGATCTCGTTGGCGTCGGGTGCGGTTCCGGTGGGCGCCGAGATGTAGCCGCCCGACTCGATGATCCGGTCGAAGGCCCGCCGGTCCACCATCAGGTCCTTCACCACCGGGAACGACGCCGCCCGGAATGGCTCGATCACGATCTCGTCGCCGTCGCGGAACTTGCGCATGTGCAGCTGGCAGGTGGCGGTGGCCGACTCGGGGCCGTGGGGGCGCCCGTTGATCATCACGCCGCAGGTTCCGCAGATGCCCTCGCGGCAGTCGTGGGCGAAGGTGATGGGCTCGATGTCGTCGTCGATGAGACGTTCGTTGACGATGTCGAGCATCTCCAGGAACGAGCAGTCCTCGGGGATGTCGTGGGCGTCGACGTCCAGGAAGCCGCCGGGCTCGTCCGGCCCGGCCTGGCGCCAGATCCGCAGCTTCAGCCGCAGCCGGGCCCCGTGCCCGTTGCCGGCCGCGCCCCGGCCCGACCCGTTGCCGGTGCTCACTTGTAGCTCCTCTGGGTGGGCTTGACGTTCTCGAAGGTCAGCGGCTCCTTGACCAGCTCCTGGGGCCGGTCCGGACCCTGCCAGTCCCAGGCGGCCACGTAGGCGAAGTTCTCGTCGTCGCGCAGGGCCTCGCCCTCGGGGGTCTGGTGCTCCTCACGGAAGTGCCCGCCGCAGGACTCCTCGCGGTGCAGGGCGTCGCGCACCTTCAGCTCGGCCATCTCCATGAAGTCGTCCACCCGGTTGACCTGCTCCAGCGACTGGTTGGTGGAGTCCGCCGATCCCAGCACCTTGACGTTGGCCCGGAACTCCTCCCGCAGAGCCGGGATCTCGCTGAGCGCCTTCTCCAGGCCGGTGCGGTTGCGGGCCATGCCGCAGTACTCCCACACGATCTTGCCCAGCTCCCGGTGGTAGTGGTCCACCGACCGGGTGCCCCGCTTGGCCAGCCAGCCGCGGGTGCGGTCGTCGACCTCGGCCACCGCCGCCGCGAACGCCGGGTCGTCGGTCGGCACCGGCGCCTCGGCCAGCTTCGGGGCCAGGTAGTCGCCGATGGTGTAGGGCAGCACGAAGTAGCCGTCGGCCAGGCCCTGCATCAGCGCCGAGGCGCCGAGCCGGTTGGCGCCGTGGTCCGAGAAGTTGCACTCGCCCAGGGCGTACAGGCCCGGCACGTTGGTCATCAGGTTGTAGTCCACCCACAGACCGCCCATCGTGTAGTGGGTGGCCGGGTAGATGCGCATGGGGGACCGGTACGGGTTCTCGCCGGTGATGCGCTCGTACATGTCGAACAGGTTCCCGTACTTCTCCCGCACCACCTGCTCGCCGTCACGGGCGATCACGTCGGCGAAGTCGAGGTACACGCCGTTGCGCAGCGGCCCCACGCCCAGGCCCTGGTCCACCACCGTCTTGGCGTTTCGCGACGCCACATCGCGCGGCACCAGGTTGCCGAACGCCGGGTACTTCTCCTCCAGGAAGTAGTACCGGTCGGCGTCGCCGATGTCGGCCGCGGCCCGGGCGTCGTCCATGTTGCGGGGCACCCAGATGCGCCCGTCGTTGCGCAGCGACTCCGACATGAGGGTCAGTTTCGACTGGAACTCGTCGCTGGCCGGGATGCAGGTGGGGTGGATCTGGGTGTAGCACGGGTTGGCGAAGGTCGCCCCCCGCCTATGCGCCCGCCACGCCGCGGTGACGTTGCAGTTCATGGCGTTGGTGGACAGGTAGTAGACGTTGCCGTAGCCGCCGGTGGCCAGCACCACCGCATGGCCGCTGTGGGCCCGCACCTCGCCGGTGAGCAGGTCCCGGGTGACGATCCCGACTGCCTCGCCGTCCTTCACCACGATGTCGAGCACGTCGGCCCGGTTGTGCAGCGTCACCCCGCCGGCCGCGATCTGGGAGGCCATGGCCTGGTAGGCGCCCAGCAGCAGCTGCTGGCCGGTCTGGCCCCGGGCATAGAAGGTCCGGCTCACCTGGGCGCCGCCAAAGGACCGGTTGGCCAGCAGCCCGCCGTACTCCCGGGCGAAGGGCACGCCCTGGGCCGCGCACTGGTCGATGATGTTGAGCGACACCTGCGACAGGCGGTAGACGTTGGCCTCCCGGGACCGGTAGTCGCCGCCCTTGACGGTGTCGTAGAACAGCCGGTACACCGAGTCGCCGTCGTTGCGGTAGTTCTTGGCTGCGTTGATACCGCCCTGGGCCGCGATGGAGTGGGCCCGCCGGGGCGAGTCGTGGAACGTGAAGGCCTCGACCTTGTAGCCGAGCTCGGCCAGCGACGCCGCCGCCGACGCCCCGGCCAGCCCGGTGCCCACCACGAGGATCTTGAAGCGCCGCTTGTTGGCCGGGTTGACCAGCTTCACCGAGAACTTGTGGTTGTCCCACTTGTCGGCGATCGGACCCTCCGGGACCCTCGCGTCGAGCACCGTCATCGGACGGTCCCCCGTGCGGCCCCCGGTCTGGTCCCCTGTGCGGCTCCCGGCCCCGTCCCGTGCGCGGCCCTCGGTCTGGTCCCCTGTGCGGCTCCCGGCCCCGTCCCGTGCGCGGCCCCCGGTCTGGTCCCCTGTGCGGCTCCCGGCCCCGTCCCGTGCGCGCCCCTCGGCGCGGCTTCCGGCCCGGCTATAGCCGTGGCGCGGGCCATTGCCGTGGGCACGCCGTCGGTTCCGGCCACCGTCGTGAGGTTCACGCCACCACCCCGCTTCGGGCCTTAGTGGCCGACCTCATGCCACCACTCCTGCCTGGACCATGATCGGGAAGCTCAGGTTGCCGACCAGGATCGCGCCGGCGATCACGGTGGCCAGCCCCCGCCGCAGATGGTTGAACCGCGGGTTGTTGACGCCCAGGGTCTGGAAGGCCGACCACATGCCGTGGTAGATGTGCACCGCCAGCGCCACGTTGGCCACGATGTAGATGATCGCCACCGGGATCGACGACAGCGACTCCACCACGTTGTGGTACACGTCGCCGCGTATGTAGCCGTCGCCCAGCCACCAGCCCCAGGTGAGGTCGGCCAGGTGGAACAGCACGTAGAGGCCGATGATGGGGCCGGTCCAGCGCATGGTGCGGCTGGCGAAGTTGACGGCCACGTAGTCCTGGCCCCCGGCGTAGCGCTTGTTGCCGCTCACCCAGTTGGCCTTCGGGCTGCTGCGGCGGCTGATCTCCTTGAGCGACCAGGCGCTGTGGATGTGCAGCACGAACATGGCCAGCAGCCCGACACGCATCACCCACAGGATCAGGGTGCGGGGCACCAGGTGGCCGCCCAGGTCCCGCAGCGCCTCGGCGTACTCGTTGATCTGGGTCGGGCCCTCGTAGAGGTGCAGGTTGCCGATCATGTGCACGATCACGAAGGCCAGCAGCCCGATCCCGGTGCCGGCCATCACGTACTTCTTGCCGACCGCGGTCTGGTAGATGTTCAACGGCCAGGGAAGCTCTCGGCGACGGCGCCGCAGCGGCGGTACCCGCTCGCTAGTGCCCGCACCGGTGGGGGTGACCGTCCGCGCCATCAACCCAAACCTATCGCCCCGCATCCCCCACCCCGAACCCCCACTGCGCCTCCCCGACCCCGTCCCTGGGATCTCGGGTGGGTTGTGTGTCGTGTACCCGGACAATTCGCACCGAGATTCTGAGCCCACTCCGTCCCTGGGATCTCGGGTGGGTTGTGTGTCGTGTACCCGGACAATTCGCACCGAGATTTCTAGGGCGGGGGGTGAGGTCTAGCTGGCGCGCCGCTCGGCTGGAGCCAACAGCCCCGCGACGGTGGCACATAGCTGGCCCGAGCGGTCCACGTAGTCGCTCCAAGTGAACGTGAGCACAGTCCAGCCGGCCAGGGTCAAGGCGTTGCGACGCCGTGGGTCTCGCTCGAACGACACGCTGTTGAGGTGCCAGCGCTTACTGTCGAGCTCGATGGCCACACGATGACTCGGGTAGGCCAGGTCAACCTGCGCGACAAGTCCTCCCGAGCGATCACAGATGCGGTGCTCCAGTGCCGGTCGGTCGAGTCCGGACTCCACGAGCAAGTCCGACACCATGCGGCTCCACGAACTCAAGGGCACCGGATCGTCGCCCCGCCGTTCTTCGAGGGCATCCCGGAAGGGGCCGCAGCCGGTGCGTCCCTGGCGAGAGTGCGACACCAACACCGAATAGAGGTCCGAGAGGCGGAGCAGCCCCTGTCGGAGGATCGCATCGATGGTGTAGTCCACCTGCTTGCGGCTGACGACGGCCGCCAAGTCCAGGGCAGTTCGTCCAATCCCGGTACACAGGATGCCGTCGCGGAAGACGGGCTTGGTCAGGTCCATTTGAGTCGTTCGGTGGAGGCCCACTCCCTTGATGGTCAGCCGTCTAGCCCACGGCACGACGACCTCGATCCGGTCGAGTTTGTAGCCGTCGATGCCGTGAAGGGCCGCCGCGGACCGGTGGCTGGCCAGCCCCCCGCAGGCGAGGCATGCGACCTGCAGTCGCGAGTGCGGGGTCTCCGGGAAGACGGCGTGCCGATAGACGCCCCGAGCGGCACGAACCCACCGGCCGGTCCGCAGGCGCCGGGAGATCTGGTCGTCGGTCACGCCGTCCTCCAGCGCCTGGCGTCTCGAAATCACTCCATGCTGCTCGCTCATGCGTTTGAGAACCGCGGCTTCAGCCATGGTCAACAACATATAAGCAAAACCTATGAAATCCTACTACCGGAAGCCCCAGGTTCTTGGTGCGAATTGTGCGGGTATACGACACATGACGCTCCCGAGATTCTGGGGGTGGGGTTGGCGCAGGTTCTTGGTGTGGGTTGTGCGGGTATACGACACATGACGCTCCCGAGATTCTGGGGGGCTGGGGGTTAGATGTGGGGCGGGTAGTTTCGGCGGGTGGGCGGCGACGGGCGCATGAGGCTGCTGGACAATCGGGAGTTCGTCGAGGAACTGCACCGGGTGCTGGGCGCGGCGGAGCGGCGGGTGCTGGTGCAGGTGATGACCTTCGACGGCGACGGCTCGGGCCTGGCGGTCGCCGACCTGATGACCGAGGCCGCGGGGCGGGGCGTGGACGTGAGGCTGCTCGTCGACTGCTTCGCCCTGCGCTACGTCAGCGACCGGAAGGACACCGACCCGTCCGTACGGGACGAGGTCGCTGAGACGAAGGCGATGTTCGAACGGCTCAGAGCCGCGGGTGTGGCCGTGACCTTCACCCAGCCCTTCGGACCGGTGAAGTTCTTCGGCCTGAGCCGCAATCACAAGAAGCTGTACGTGGTGGACGACCACGCCTACGTGGGCGGCATCAACATCAGCGACCACAACTTCGCCTGGCGGGACTTCATGATTCGCATCACCGACACCGCCACGGTGGAGGTGCTCGCCGAAGACTTCGCCCGCACCGAACTGGGCGACCGCCAGTCGCTGACCGGGCGGATCATCACCAACGCCGAGATCGAGCCCGTCTTCGAACAGGTCGTCGCCGGCGCCGTCGACAGCCTGGTGCTGGCCTCGCCGTACTCGCTGGACGTCGGGATCGTCAAGCTGCTCGGAGGGGCCGAGGCACCCTCGAAGACGGTGATCACCGCCCGGGAGAACAACTTCAAGCTGCTGCGGGCCGCCGAGCCCTACATCTGGGGCCGGTTGACTAGCAGCGGCGTGGACCTGCACACCTACCCCGACTTCTTCCACGCCCGGTTCCTGCTGGCCGACGACGACAAGCTCCTGGTGGGCTCCTCGAACTTCAGCCGTCACAGCTTCCGATGCAATCAGGAGGTGTGCCTGCTGATCACCGACACCGACTTCATCGCCGGCTTCAAGGCCCGCATGCTCACCGACACCGAACCCCTGGACCGCGCCCGGTCGACGGGACGCTCCGGCGGTGCGGGTGCTCTATGGGGGCGCCTGGTGGCCCGCTTCTATTTCCACGGGATCGTCGGCGCCGCGCAGGTCGTGGCCCCGTTCGCCCCCACCCTCGCCCGACGCTGACCCGCCCCGAGCGTGTCCCGGCGCCGGAGGCGTTGGGGTTTGTGCCGCCCTGGGGGCGGTTTCGCTATCAATGTCGGGTGGGGTGTGGGGGCCGTTGCGCCGGGAGCGCAGGGATGACAGACTGATAAGCAGCGTTTATCAGCGACGGGAACGACACTGTGAAGCTCGCGAAGCCGGCCTGCACTGACCCGGTGATCCTGAACCAGTGGCACGTCATCAGCGCCCTCGACGAGATCGGCGTCGGCGTCGTGAACCAGACCCTCCTGCTGGAGGAGCGTGTCAGCTACAGCATCACTCCCGCGGGTGAATGCCTGGTCTGGCGGTCCAGTCCCGAGCTGCCTGCGGGCGCGCCTGTCGCCCCCGCCGCCCTCGACCGGGCCGCAGCCCTGCCGGTCAAGCCGGAATACGGCTACCTGTGGACCAGCCTCGGCAACCCGCCCGCGGAGCTGTTCCCGCTGCCCGAGTACCACCACCCCCGCCGCCGGAACATGAACGCCGGCACCGTCGGCGTGTCCACCTCTGCGCCCCGGGCGGTGGAGAACTTCCTCGACCTGGCCCACTTCCCCTACGTCCACGAGGGGTCGCTGGGCGTGTTGCCCCACACCGAGGTGGTGGAGTACGACGTCGAGATCCGCGACGGCGAGGTCCACGCCACCAAGTGCGACATGCTGGTGCCGAAGGTCGGGGTCAACTTCGACGCCCCGGTGGTGATGCGCTACCGCTACCGGGTGCCGCACCCCTACTGCGTGATGCTTTACTACGACAGCCTCCCCGACCCCTCCATCGAGGACATCTGCGCCATCTGGGTGCAACCGATGAGCGCCGACCGGGTGCGGGCCCACAACTACATGGGCGTCATCGACGACGACAGCACCGACACCGACATCAAGTCCTACCAGCTGCTGATCTTCGCCCAGGACAAGCCCATCCTGGAGAACCAGCACCCCAAGCTGCTGCCCCTCGACCCCCGGGCCGAGACCCCCATCAGGGCGGACCGGTCGGCCATCGCCTACCGGCGCTGGCTGGCCGACCTGGGCGTCACCTACGGGGTGGTGCCCGCCCGGGTCTGAGGTTGGTGCTGCGATGTTGGGACGCGCGGTCTCCTCCGCCTGCTGGCGTGTGCCCGGCCCCGGCCTGAGGCAGCGGCCCGGGCAGTGGCGGAGGCAACGGCGGCGGCAGGGCAGGGGCTGAGGCTGCGATGCTCGACGATCCGGTCCTGGTGAACGACTGGCACGTGGTGGCCCGGGCCGACGACGTGGGCGAGGCGCAGGTGACCGGGGCCCGCCTGCTGGGCGAGGACCTGGTGGTCTGGCGCCAGGACGGCGCGCTGATGGCCTGGAAGGACCTGTGCGTGCACCGCGGCACCCGCCTGTCGCTCGGTCAGGTCACCGCCAGCGGCCTGGAGTGCCCCTACCACGGCTGGACCTACGACCGCACCGGCAGCTGCGTCCACATCCCCTCCCGCCCCCGGCAGCGGCCGCCGTCGCGGGCGTGCGCCACCGTCTACGCCGCCACCGAGGCCCACGGCCTGGTATGGGCCTCGCTGGGCCGCCCCGGCAGCACCCCGCCGCCGTACGGAGAGTGGGACGACCCCGCCTTCCGCCACGTCCTCGGCGGCCCGTACCCGATCGCGGCCGGCGCACCCAGGGTCATCGAGAACTTCCTGGACGCCAGCCACTTCCCGTTCGTGCACGAGGGCATCCTCGGCGACCGCGACCACACCGAGCTCGGCGACTACACCGTGGAGACCGGCCCCGACGGCATCACCGCCGTCGACATCAACACCTGGACCCCCAACCCCGACGGCTCCGGCGAGGCCAAGATAGCCCAGTGGCTGTACCGGGTGCTGCGACCCCTCACCGCCTACATCGAGCTGTCGGTGCCGGGAGGAGGCCCGGAGCGCTACGCCATGTACTTCGCGGTGACCCCGGTGGACGAGCACAACAGCGTCGGCTGGATGTGGAACTCGATGAACTACAACCACGACATGCCCGACGAGGAGTTCGGCGCCTACATCGACGAGATCGTCCTGCAGGACATCCCCATCGTCGAGTCGCAGCGGCCCGAGCTGTTGCCCCTGGAGCTGCAGGCCGAGCTGCACGTCCGGGCCGACAAGACCGCGGTCGCCTACCGCCGCTGGCTCAAAGACCTCGGCCTGACCTTCGGCACCGCCTGAGTTCATCTCGGCCCCGGCCGCAACCCCCAGCCCGGCCGGCCGGCTGCGGCTCCGGCATCGGCGGTGTTGTGTGGGTAGGCCCCGGCCCTGCTGCGGCTCTGACGTTGGCCGTGTTGTGTGGCCCGGCGCCGGCCCCGAGACCGGACCTCGGCTTCTAGCCCGGTGAGGCGGGGAAGATGCCGGGCATCACCTCGAAGCCATCAATGCGCCGCACCCGGTCGGTCCAGCGTCGAAGCGCCGGATAGTCCATCCGGGAGATGCCGCCCTCCTCCGACAGGATCACGTCCGGGAACAGCGCGATGTCGGCAATGGTGGGATGGTCGCCCGAGCACACCCAGTCCAAACCCCGGCGCTCGTGGAACCACAGGTGCTCGTCCAGCACCCGGAAGAGCCGGTGGGCGCCGGCCTGGCAGGCCTCCAGGTCGAAGTCGTAGTCGAGGTTGACGCACAGGCGGGCCGCGGACGCCGTGTTGGTGGTGCCCTCCGCGAACAGCATCCACGAGGCGGTCTCGCCGAGCAGCTCGGGATCGCCGGCCGGGTACCACCGCCCGCTCGGGTCGTACCTGGAGGCCAGGTAGACGAGGATGGCGTGGGCGTCCCACAGGATGTAGCCGTCGTCGTCGATCACCGGGATGTGGCCCAGCGGGTTGATCTTGCGGAACTCGGCGCCCTTGTGCTCCCAGCCCGGGAAGAAGTCCACCGGCACCGACTCGTAGGGCACGTCCAGGATGCTCATCATCAGGCGCTGCTTGTAGCAGTTGACCGACAGCACGTAGTCGTAGAGCTTGATCATCGCCGCACCCCCGCCGTCGAGGCCGTCACAGGTCCAGCACGAGCCGGTCGGAGACCGACCGCGACACGCAGGTCATGATCCGGTCGCCGGCCCGGTGCTCGGAGTCGTTGAGGTACACGTCCTGGTGGTGGGGCTCGCCGTCGAGCACGGTCGCCACGCAGGTGCCGCACGCCCCCTGCTCGCACGACGAGGGCATCGCCACCCCGTGCTCCCGCAGCACCTCCAGGATGGTGGCCCCCGGCGGCACCGTCACGGTGAGCGCCGAGCGGGCCAGCGCCACCTCGAACGTCGACGAGTCGTCGATCTCGGTGGTGTTCTTGAAGTACTCGAAGTGGACGGCCTCGTCGGGCCAGCCGGCTGCGGCCGCCTCCCGCCGCACCGCCTCCAGCATCGGCCCCGGACCGCACACGTAGAGGTTGGAGTAGTTCTCGTATCCGGCCACCAGGCGCTGGATCTCAGAAACGGTCTCGGAGGGCGACAGCCCGAGGTGGCGCACCACCGACGGGCCCAGTCCCTCGACCACGTCAGCGAACGCGATGTGCTCGGCGGACTGGGCGAAGCAGTGCAGCTCGAAGCCGAGCCTCATGCGGTCGAGCGACTGGGCCATGGCCAGCAGCGGGGTGATGCCGATGCCGCCGGCGAGCAGGATCGTGCGGTTCGAGTCGCGGCGCAGCGGGAAGTTGTTGCGGGGCTCGGAGATGGCCAGCACGTCGCCCTCCCGAACGGTCTCGTGCAGGCAGCTCGACCCGCCGGTGGACTCGGGCTCCAGCTTGACGCCCAGGCGGTAGTAGGACGTCTCGCCGGGGCCGTTGGTGATCGAGTACTGGCGCACCAGCCCGTTGGGCAGGTGGACGTCGATATGGGCCCCCGGCTGGAAGGTCGGCAGCACCCCCTCCAGCGGGGCCAGCTCGAAGGCGGCCACCCCGTCGGCGGTCTCCCACTTGCGGTGCACCAGCACCCGCAGGGCCGCCTGGCGACCCGACGGCGCATCCGGGATTTCCGCCAGGTGCACGGGCACCTGCTGAAGCACGGGCACCATCGGCTCGGGGGCAGGCTGCGAGGCGGCCTCGGCCTCGATCGCCACCCGCAGCTGGTTCAGCCCGGTGGCGTGGTGCCGCCAGACGGCCAGCTGCTCGCCGGCGGGCGGCGTTTCAGAAAGCACGCCCCGGACCATGCAGCGAGCGGAGTCCACCGGCTGCACGAAGAACACCGCCGTGGACTGCGAGCCGCCGGCCCGGGCGGTCAGCGCCACCGAGTAGTCCTCCACCCGGTCCACCGACATCTCGGGCTCCTCGTCAAGCTGCCCGTTGGGCGAGAAGCGGTGGGCCTCCAAGTGCCGCACGGTCAGCTCCACCGAGGCGTTGACCGGCAGGTTGCGCAACCCGAACGGCGCCCCCGCCTCCAGCGCGTCGATAGTCGGCGGGTCGCCCACCGGCTCCTCGCCCGACCACACCAGGCCGTATCGCTCCACCGATGGGAACGTCCGGTTGCAGATGGTCCGGGCCGGCGCGTCGGCCGGGTGGGCCGGGATGTAGGTGCATCCTGCGGACCGGTTGGCGTAGCGCCAGCCGTGGTACTGGCAGCGCAGCTCGGTGCCGTCGTTGGAGCCGATGGACAGGCGCACCCCGCGGTGCAGGCACCGGTTCTCCCACACGTTCACGAAGTCGTCGTCGGCCCGCCACACCGCCAGCTCCAGGCCCAGCAGCTGGGCGTGGTGGACGTGGCGGTAGGGCACGTCGTGCTCCGACGCCACCGGATGCCACATGGTGAACGGGTCGGCTGTCACCGGATCATCCTCCTTGGACTCTCAGGTTGGTTTGGTCTGCCCTCAACGAGATGATAAGAACCAGTTATCACCCAGTCAATACCCTGGGAGACGGCTCACAATGGGTTCACAGCACCATGGCCGATGAACTCGGCCACCAGATCGGGGCCAAGGTCAAGGCGATCCGGGCCGAGCGGGGGCTGTCGGGCCGCAAACTGGCCGCGGCCGCCGGGGTGAGCCAGCCGTTCCTGAGCCAGCTCGAGGCCGGACGCACATCGGTGGCCATCGCCACGCTGTACCGCATCGCCGCGGCCCTCGACGTGAGACCGTCGGACCTGCTGCCCGCCCCGCCGACCGGCACCCGGGTGGAGGTCCTGCGGGCGGCCGAGCTCAACCAGTTGCCGGTGAGCGAGCTGCCCAACGCCACCACGGCCCGCACCGCCTACCGGGGCGGGCGGCGAATCACCGAGTTGGGCGATTTCTGGATCGAGCCCGGCCCCGATGTCGACGAGTGGTTCGAGTCCGCCGACGAGACCGTCATCTATGTGATAGAGGGATCGTTGCATGTGGACTTCAAGGACCGTCCGCAACAGACTCTCCGCGCCGGCGACGTCATGTTCCACTCGGCGTGGGTCCAGACCCGCTGGCGCCTGGCGTCGGAGTCGCCGGCCCGGGTGATCCTCGTCGCAGCCGGAGGCTGACCGGGCATGCGCCCGCCCCACACAACCCCGAGACCAACACCAGAACCACGAGAGGAGAAGCCATGGGCTCCGTAGAGGACCTGATCCGGTCGATACCCAAAGCCGAGCTCCACCTGCATGTGGAGGGCACCCTCGAGCCGGAGCTGAAGTTCGCCCTGGCCGAGCGCAACGGCCTCGACCTGCCCTACGCCGGCGTCGAGGAGATGCGGGCCGCCTACGACTTCGACGACCTGCCGTCGTTCCTGGCCCAGTACTACGAGGGCATGAGCGTCCTGCTGCTGGAGCAGGACTTCTACGACCTGGCCATGGCCTACTTCACCAAGGTGGCGAGCCAGAACCTGGTGTACGTGGAGATGTTCTTCGACCCGCAGGCCCACACCACCCGCGGCATCGAGTTCGGCACGGTGATCACCGGGCTGCGCCGGGCCCAGTCCGACGCCCGGCAGCGCCTCGGGGTGCGCTCGGAGCTGATCATGTGCTTCCTGCGGGACATGTCGGCCGAGTCCGCGGCCGAGACCCTGGAGCAGGCCGGCGAGTACCGGGACTGGATCCTGGGGGTGGGCCTCGACTCCGACGAGCGCAACAACCCGCCCATCAAGTTCCGCGACGTGTACGCCGACGCCCGGGCCCAGGGCTACCGGCTGACCATGCACTGCGATGTGGACCAGGAGAACTCGGTGGCCCACATCTGGCAGTGCCTCAACGACATCGGCGTGGAGCGCATCGACCACGGCGTCAACTGCCTGGAGGACGAGGCGCTGGTGGCCGAGATCCAGCGCCGGGGCCTGGGCCTCACCGTGTGCCCGATCTCCAATGCCTACGTGACCGACGGCACCAAGGCCGCGGCTATCAAGTCCATGCTGGAGCGGGGCATGCGGGTCACCCTCAACTCCGACGACCCCGCCTACTTCCCCGGCTACATCGCCGACAACTTCATGCGGGTCCACGAAGAGGTCGGGCTCAGCGCCGAGGAGGTGGTGCGGCTGGTCCGCAACTCCTTCGAGATCAGCTGGCTCGACGACGACAGCCGGGCCGAGTACCTGCGCCGGGTCGACGCCGTCGTGGCGGGGGCCTGACATGGCCGGACAGCCCCCGATATCGGAGTTGGTGGCCGCGGGCGCGGCCCGGATCCCGGCCACGACGGTGGTGCGGGGAGGCCGGCTCGTCAACGTGGTGTCGGCCGAGATCTATGAGGCCGACGTGGCGGTGTACGGCAACACCGTGGTGGCGCTGGGCGACGTGTCGGCCCACACCGGACCGGACACCGAGATCGTCGACGCCGGCGGCCGCTACCTGGTGCCCGGGCTGTTCGACGGCCACCAGCACATCGAGTGCTCCAAGCTGTCGATCACCAGCGCAGCCAAGATGCTGGTGCCGCTGGGCACCATCAACGTGGTCTCGGGCCTGGACCAGATCCTGGTGGTGGCCGGCCTCGAGGGCGCCGAGGCGTTCCTTCGGGAGTCGCAGGGCACCCCGCTGCGGGTGCTGTGGGGCGCGCCCTGCAAGACGCCCTACACCCTGCCCACCTCCACCGTCGGTCACTACTTCGGGCCCGACGACCACCGGGCCGCCCAGCGCTGGCCCGAGTGCGTGGGCGTGTGGGAGACCGTCCGCGAGTTCGTGACCACCGGCGACCCCGACGTGCTGGCCGCCATGGAGATCGCCCGCGAGAACCGGCTGCCGGTGCTGGGCTGCGCGCCGATGGCCACCGGCGCCGACCTCACCGCCTACGCCTGCGGCGGCATCCGCCTCGACCACGAGAGCTACGACTCCGACGAGTGCCTCGAGAAGCTCCGCAACGGCATGTACGTCGTGATCCGGGAGTCGTCCTTCGCCCACTTCCTCGACGAGAACATCCGCCTGGTGACCGAGCACGCGCCCGGCGCGGCCCGGCGGGTGAGCTTCTGCACCGACGACGTGGTGGCCAGCGACGTGCTCGACCGGTGCCATCTCGACAACATGGTGCGCATGGCCGTCGCCGCCGGCGTCGACGCCATGTCGGCCATCCAGATGGCCACCATCAACGGCGCCGAGGCCTACCGGGTCGACCACATGGTCGGCTCGATCTCGCCGGGCCGCTACGCCGACGTGCTGTTCGTGGAGGACCTCGACGACTTCCGGCCGTCGATGGTGATGGCGGGTGGGCAGGTCGTGGCCCGCGACGGCGAGATGGCCATCGACCTGGAGCCGCCCAGCCGCGACGGCCTGCTGACCGGGCCGTTCCCGATGGCCCCGGCCACCGCGGAGGACTTCGCGGTGCGCGCCGACCTGCCCGACGGCGCGGTGGAGGTACTGGCCATAGAGGTGACCGAGCAGATCTTCGTGCGCAAGCGCCGCGACGTGGTGCTTCAGGCCGCCGGGGGCCGGGTGCAGCCCGACATCGGCCGCGACGTGGCCCTGGTGAGCGTGGTGGAGCGCTACGGCAAGAACTCGAACCGCCCGACCGCGTTCGTGGCCGGGTTCGGGATCCGCTCCGGGGCGCTGGCCACCTCCAGCGCCCCCGACGACAACAACATCGTGGTGATCGGCGCCTCGCCGGAGGACATGGCGGTGGCCGTCAACCACATCGCGGCCCACGGCGGGGGCCAGGTGGTGGTGGACGGCGGCGAGGTGGTGGAGTTCCTGCCGCTGCCCATCGGCGGGATCGTGTCGGACCTCGACCCGCCCGACATGCTGGCCGAGGAGGAGCGCCTCGACCGGGCGGCCAAGGCGCTGGGCTGCACGGTGGACTGGCTGTTCATGTACCTGTTCTTCCTGCCCATCACGTCGATCCCCGACTACGCCATCACCGACGTGGGAACGGTCGACGTGGCCGCCATGGACACCTTCGACCCGGTCCTGGGCCCGGCGGCAGCATGAGCGGCGCCGTGACCGATCCGGCCGGGTCCGCCGAACTGGACGTCCTGCGGCGCCAATGGCATCCGGTGGCCCGCTCCGGCGCCATCGACGACGGCCCGGTCGGTGTGGTGATGCTGGGGGAGCCGCTGGTGGTGTTCCGCAGCGCCGGCCGGGCCTGCGTGGCCGCCGACCGCTGCCCTCACCGGGGCAGCCCGCTGAGCATGGGCTCCTACGACGACGACTGCCTGGTATGCCCCTACCACGGCCTGCGCTACGCGGCCGACGGGCGGTGCGTGGCCTTCCCCTCCCGCCCCGACGCCCGGCTGCCGAAGCGGCTGACCCTCGACACGCTCCACACCCGGGAGTGCCACGGGCTGGTGTGGGCCTGCGCGGGCGAGCCGGCCACCGACGATCCGCCCGACTGGGGGTTCTACGACCGACCCGACGTGCAGACCTTCCAGATCGGCCCGGAGCGCTGGGCGGTGTCGGCCAGCCGGGTGGCCGAGAACTTCAACGACATTGCCCACTTCTCGACCATCCACCGGGTCACGTTCGGGCCCAGCGACCGGCCGGTGGCCCCCCAGAAGGTGGTCGCCACCGAGACCGGCTTCACCTCCAACGTCGGCGTCTTCCAGCAGTACCGCAACACCCTCGACGGCGCGGTCGAGGAGGTCGAGGCCGACTACCGCTACGACTTCACGTTCCCGTTCTCATCGATGCTCACCATCACCTACCCCGACGGCGAGATCGAGTGCGTCCAGCTGACCGCCCTGCCCGAGTCGGCCACCTCCAGCCTGGTGTTCCAGCAGAGCGCCCGCACCAACCTCGGTGGCGACCCGCTGGAGCCGTGGCGGGACTTCCAGACGGCCGTCAACGAGGAGGACAGGGTCATCTGCGAGGCCCTGCGCCCCCGGCAGGTCTCCTTCGGCCTCGACGACACCGGCGAGGTGGCCCTGCCCACCGACGCCTTCTCCATCGCCTACCGCCGCCTCTGGAAATCCCTCCGCTAGCCGCGCTAGCTCTCGAGGAACCGGTCATGGCCAACAGAAGCGGAGAGGAACGGGACCTCGGCTCCGAGATCGGTGCCCGCGTCCGTCAGCTCAGAGTCGAGGCCGGCCTGTCCGGAGTCAAGCTCGCCGAGGCTGCCGACATCAGCCAGCCGTTCCTGAGCCAGCTCGAGTCGGGCCAGTCCTCGGTGGCGATCGCCACCCTGTACCGGATCGCGCACGCTCTCGACGTGCAGCCGAGCGACCTGCTGCCCGCAGCCGAGCCGGCCGAGATCGAGGTGGTGCGCTCGGCCGACACCCAGCGGATCCCGCTGTCGGAGGACACCCGGACCGCCAAGGCCCGCGCCATATTCCGCAGCGGCCGCAGGATCTCCGAACTCTACGACTACGACATCTCCGCCGAGGACTACGTCGAGGACTGGTTCTCCTCGGACGCCGAGCACGCGCTGTACGTGCTGGAGGGATCGTTGCGAGTCGAGTTCGAGGGCCGCCCCGAGATCACGCTGGATGCCGGCGACGCCATCTTCTACAAGAGCCGCGTCCCCCATCGCTGGCACTCCGGCCACGGAGCCCGGATCATCCTCGTCGTGATCGACCCATAGAGGCCGAGCGGATAGACACGCGAACCCGACCCATACGGGCGAGGCCGTGGCCCGAGCGGCCCGTGAGCGCAGCGAACAAGAGCGGGAATGACACCGCCGCACCGCGACCGGCTCTCACCTGTCCGCGTGGCCCCCTAGAGGCCGGGCTGGGTGCTGGCCACCACTCCGTAGGTCATGCCCAAGTCGCTGAGCCAGCGGCGGTAGGCGTTGCTGGTCTTGTCGGCCCTCGTCGGAGCCTCCGCATCGGGATCGAGCGGGAGTTGCCTGGGGACCTGGTTCTCGAGGATCGGCTTGTCCTGGGCCAGCACGCCCTGCTGGAAGCGCCGGAGCTGCCCGTCGGTGTTGACCGTGTCGAGCAGGCAGTTGAACAGGTGCGCCCGGACGCGGCCGTCATCGATGGGATGCACGAACAGCCCGATCACGTCGAGGCGGACATCGTCCTCGGGTGTCGACTTGTAGAGGAGGGCGCACAGCGGGTGGGGCACCCGGAACGTGTAGTTCACCATCTGCCCCGAGGTGGAGGCCGCGGCCGCCTTGGGCTGGAAGATCAGGCAGTTGACCGCGTATATCTCGGAACTCCGGTACTCCACCTGGTAGTCGACGATCTCGGTGAAGGGCTGCTGGCCCAGCACCCCCGGGTGCACGAACGGCAGGTGGCCCATGTCGAGGAAGTTCTCGACGGCTCGCGGGCCCGATGTGAAGATGCCGAACGTGCCCGCGTTGAGAATGCGGCGGTCGGGCTCTGCCGTCTCGGGGATGTCGAACAGCGCGCCGCCGGGTTCCCCCACCGTGGTCCACAGGTAGCCGTAGTCGGCCATGGTGGGCAGTGGAGCATCCAGAGTCCGGGCGTCGACCGGCGCTCCCGCCGGCAGCGAGTCCTGCGTCAGCCACGCCAGCGGTGCTCCGTCGTGATCCCGGCAGTACGACACCGGCACGCCGAGCAGCTTGGTCCGCACGGCTCGCCCTACCGGGATCTCGTCCAGCGCGGTGAGGGCGTACCACTGGTCGACCGCCACCGGATCGGCGGGCCCGATAGCCGGTTCGGTCTGGCGGCCGTCGGTGATGGTCATGCCGGGGCCTTCGCGACCGGGAATATGCCGGGCATGTCGATGAAGCCCGGCAGGCGCTGGACGCGCTCGGTCCAACGCCGCAGGGCGGGGTAGTCCAGGCGAGAGATGCCGCCGTCCTCGGACAGGGCGACGTCCGGGAACAACGCGATGTCGGCGACGGTGGGCGACTCGCCCGACGCCACCCACTCCTGTCCCTGCTGTTCCTGGAACCAGAGGTGCTCGTCGAGCACCCGGAACAGCCGGTGCGCTCCGGCCTGGCAGGCCTCCAGGTCGAAGTCGTAGTCCAGGCTGACGTGCAGGCGGGCCGCCGACGCGGTGTTGGTGGTGCCCTCCGCGAACAGCATCCAGGAGGCCACCTCGCCGAGGCGCCGGGGGTCGCTGACCGGGTACCAGGACCCGGTGGGGTCGTACTTGGAGGCGAGGTAGACCAGGATGGCGTGGGCGTCCCACAGCACGTAGCCGTCGTCGTCGATGACCGGGATGTGCCCCAGCGGGTTGATCTTGCGGAACTCGGCGCCCTTGTGCTCCCATCCGGGATAGAAGTCGATGTCGACCCGCTCGTACGGCACGTCGAGGATGCTCAGCAGGAGCCGCTGCTTGTAGCAGTTGACCGACAGGAGGTAGTCGTAGAGCTTGATCACGGCGGCCTACAGGTCCAGCACGATCCGCTCGCCGGCGGCCCTCGACACGCAGGTGAGCATCTGGTTGCCGGCGGCCCGCTCGGAGTCGTTGAAGAACACGTCCTGGTGGTCGAGCTGGCCCTCGAGGACCGTGGCCATGCAGGTCCCGCAGACCCCCTGCTCGCACGAGGACGGCATGTCCACCCCGGCGTCGCGGAGGCTGTCGAGCAGCGAGATCCCCGCACCGACCATCAGCGTCCGGCCGGTCCGGGCCAGCCGCACCTCGAAGGTGGACGTGTCGTGGAGCTCGGACTCGTTCTTGAAGTACTCGAAGTGCACCGCATCGTCGGGCCATCCCGAGCCGCCCGCGATGGCGCGGGTCGCCTCGATCATCGGACCCGGGCCGCAGACGTACAGATGGCTGGCCGCCCCGTAGTCGTGGGTGATCTTCTCGATCTCGTCGGCCGTCTGGTCGGGCGACAGGCCTAGGTGCTTGACCAGACCCGTCGATAGCGGTTCGAGCACTTCACCGAAGGCGAGGTGGTCGTCGCTCTGCGCGAAGTAGTGGAGTTCGTAGGCCAGCTCTTGGCGCTCGAGCGTCTGGGCCATCGCCAGAAGCGGCGTCACCCCGATGCCGCCGGCGATCAGCACCGTTCTGGCCGCGTCCCGGCGCAGCGGGAAGTTGTTATGCGGCTCCGAGAGCTGGAGCGTGTCGCCCTCGTGGACGGAGTCGTGCATGCAGCGAGACCCGCCCCGGGAGTCCGGCTCGAGCTTCACCCCCAGGCGGTAGACGCTGGTGAGCCCGGGTCCGTTGGTGAGCGAGTACTGGCGCACCAGGCCGTTGGGAAGGTGCACGTCGACATGGGCGCCGGGCTGGAAGCTCGGGAGCTGTCCCGACATCGGGGCGAGCTCGAACGCGGCGATGCCCTCGGCGGTCAGCCACTTGCGAGCAACCGAGACCTCCAGCTGCGGCGCTCGGCCGGACGCTGCCGTTGTGCTGGGCCTCGGCAGCGGTTCGAGCGCCGTGGACGGCCCGCGAACCGTGACCCGGGAGCCCGCCGAACTCTCCAGCCGGGCCCGAAGCTCCTCGAGCTGTCGGGCGTGGTGGCGGAGGATGCTCAGCCGCCGGCCGGCGGCCGGAGTGCCGCGCATCACCGGGCGGATCACGCATCGGCCGCCGTCGACAGGCTGCACGAAGTGGACCACGATCTCCTCGGTGCTGCCGGTCCGTGCCGTCACGGCGACCGCGAAGGGACCAGCGGAGTCGCAGCTGATCGACGCTGCGTCCCCGGCCGCCGGACCCAGCTGGTAGGAGCACTCGTGGAGACCCTGGAGCGCGAGGTCCGGCGGAACGTTGACGGGCAGCGCCCTCAGTACCAGGGTGTCGTCTGCTTCCAGGTGCGGCAGTCGGGGCGGTTCGGCTTCGGGGGAGCCGCCCGACCAGATCAGCCCGTACCTCTCCTCGCTCCGGAAGGCGGGCACCCGCAGCCTGCGCGGCGGTGCGTCTGAGGGATGAGCCGGCATGTAGGCGCAGTTCCCGCTGCGGTTGGAGTAGCGCCAGCCGTGGTAGGGGCAGACGAGTTCGGCGCCGTCGTTGGCGGCGACGGTCAGGCGGACGCCCCGGTGGATGCACCGGTCGGCCCAAACGTTGATGAAGCCGTCGTCGGCCCGCCACACCGCGAGGTCCTGGCCGAGCAGGCGGGCCTTGACCACATGGCGCGGCACCAGATCGGCGCAGCTGGCGACGGGATGGAGCAGCGAGCCCGGCTCGGGTGCAGTCATATCGAGGCTCGCCGGGATCCGCCGGCCGCGGCCACGTTGTCCCGCCTATCCGCTCGGCCTCTCAGGCGACCATCTCGGGCGAGCCGAGCCCGAACATCTCCACAAGGTCGCGGCGGTAGCGGACCGACAGCCTGTCCGCCCGGATGTGGGTCTCGGCGGCCAGGTTGAGGGGCACTTCCTCCGGGCGCTGGCTCTCGACGATCACGATGTCCTCGCTGTTGGTGACCAGCTGGTACTCGGCGTAGTCCTCCACGGTGGCGCCCGGGATGTTGGTCAGCGAGACCTGGTAGATGTCGGTGGTCCGGGCGCTGACGGGCGAGCCGATGTCGAAGAAGTGGCTGGTGACGAAGCTCTCGCCGTCGTCCTCGTAGTAGTCCACTCGCAGATCGGTCGCGAACGGATAGGTCAGGTGGTGACGGTAGAAGACCTCACGCTCCCGCTCGCCGAGGTCGTCGTTGAAGCCCCGCTCGACCTCGATGTAGGGCAGCGCCATGTAGAGGCCGTAGTCGGTCTGCTCCAGCGTGTAGTCGGGCACGACCGGCCTGGCCCGGTTCCCGAACGTCTGCATGTGGACCCAGGAGATGTGGGCGATGTCGTTGAAGTTCTCGCAGTGGCGGCTGGCGGTCGCAGCCCAGGTCCCCTTGGGGATCTGGATCCTGAGCCATTCCGGTCCGTACTCGTCGAGATGGGGCCACTCGGGGAGGGGACGGAGGGGCTCGGGCTTCATGCACGCCCACACGATCCCGTAACGCTCGGCGGCCAGGTAGCTGACCAGCCTCATGGTCTTGGGAGGCGGGGCGCTGTCGGGCTCGTTGGCGGGAATCAGGGTGCACTGGCCCGAGCTGTCGTAGTGGAGGCCGTGATACGGGCAGACGATGCAGGCGCCGTCGTCGCTGATCCAGCCGCCGCTCAGCCTGGAGCCCCGGTGGATGCACAGGTCCTTGGCCACAGCCACACCCTCGCTCGTCCGGTAGACCACGAGGTCGACGTCGAGCAGCGTCGCCGCCACCGGACCGTCCTCCAGCTCCGTGGAGAACGCCACCGGGTGCCAGAACCCGGCCAGGATGTGCCAGTCGCTCTCACGGATCTGGGACCACGCGGGGTACTCGGTCGAACTTCTTTCTTGGTCGGTTGCCAGGTACATCGTTACTCCCGTCCGTCCGGCCTCCAATAAGTGATGATAATTCACCTATAGGTAGTGCCGCTAGGGGGCTGGCGATGACCGGATGAGGCTGGAGACGCCCGGATGAGGCCGAGACGGCCTAGACGACGGTCGTTGTGTAGCGGTTGGTGGCGGCGACGGCCGGGACCCGGCCCGCCTCGTCTGGATCTCGGGTGGGTTGTGTGTCGTATGCACGCAATTCCTGCACCGAGATTCTGCGGCCGGAGGCTGTCGTGACGATCAGATCGACGGTCAGCAGACCGTTCGGGGTGCCCACGGGAACGTCCGCCTCGATGTGGCCGACCAGCACGCAGTCGTCGGCGCCGGCGGCACCCTCCCAGTGCTGGTCGCTCAGGACGGCCCCACCGGGTCCCGTCACCCGGGCGTGCACCCGCAGGTCGCCGACGTCGCCGCGGGTGTCGTTGACGACGTGGACCGCCAGCTCCAGGCGGTCCCCGCCCCTGACCCAGGCCGGCAGCGGGTCGGCGGTCACGATCAGCGGCCGGCACGCCTCCACCAGCGCCTGCCAGCCCGGCTTGGGGCGCCGCAGCCCGTCCAGCACGCCGAACCCGTCCACCGGCCCGCGGCGCTCACCGGCGCCGGTGCCGGCTCCCACGTCGGCCAGGGCATGCAGCATGAACCCCCCGGTGGGCCGGTACTTCAGGCGCCTCAGGATCTCGACGGTGGTCTTGACGACATCGGCCTGGTCGGCCCGCGCAGGCGTGCCGAAGGCCGAGACGAACTGGCCCATCGTCGGCACCCGGGCCAGGGTCGGGGCCAGATCGGCCGCCCGGCCGCCGTGGAGACCGAACCACAGCTGGCTCGTCGTCCCCTCCAGGGACGGCAGGTGCGGCGGCACGCCGGTGTGGGCCACCACCGGCCGCGACACGTCGCAGCGGGACAGCACCCTGGCGAGCCGCCGGTCGAGCACGTCGCGGTTCCACGACGGGCCTAGGCGGCTCCACGCGGGCGGGGTGGGCGACGGGCGCCTCGTGCGGGGGAACGGATCGTCGTGGGCGCACCACACCGCCACCGACGGGCGGTGGCCCAGCAGGTCGACCGCCTCCCGGGCCTGCCGCCGGGCCTCGCCCACAACGCTGCGGCTCATCACCCCCCTGACCGGCAGGTCCTGCCAGATGAGCATCCCCAGTTCGTCGGCGGTGTCGTACAACTCGGGGCGGGCGATGTGGGCGATGGGACGGACCAGGTCGAGTCCGGCGTTGCGGGCGGCCCGGACGTCGTCGGCCACCTCCGACGGCGACGCCGTGCCCAGCAGGCGCTTCGCGGGAAGCAGGTTGACGCCCTTGGCGAACAGCTGCTCCCCGTTGACGTGAAGCACCCACCGGCGCATCTCCACCGAGCGGAAGCCGATGCGGAAGCGCCTCCGGTCGTGGACCTCCCCGCCGTACAGGGCCTCCATCTCCAGATCGCACAGGGGCTGATCGCCCAGCGAGTGGGGCCACCACAGCGGGGGATCGGCCACGTCGACGGTCCACTCGACCCGGTTCTCGCCGACGGCTGCGTGATGGCTGTGGACGTGCTCGGTGCCCGCGACCCTGGTCCGCAGGTACACCGCACCCCCGCCGGGCACGTCGAGCACGGCCCGCAGCGCCAGCCGGGCCCGAGTCCCGCCGCCGTCGTTCGGGCCCCGGTCCCGGTCACCGGACAGGTGCACCTCGGCGCAGACCGCCCGGGCGTGGCGGATCGCCACCGCGCCGCTGGAGCGAAGCCGCACCGGACGCCACAGCCCTCCCGCGATCACGTCGTCGGACCCGCACAGCTCGGGGTCCTGGAGCGCCCCGGTGAGGCTGGTGCGGTTGTCGGGATCGCCGAAGCGACGGCAAGTGGCCTCGATGGCCAGCAGATGCTCGCTCCGGGCGCCCATCTGCTCGGTGACCTCCAGCTCGTGGGGCACGAAGTAGCCGTCGGTGTGCCCGAGGTAGGTGCCGTCGAGCCAGATGTCGCCTTGCTGGGCGAGCCCCTCGATCCGCAGCCACCAGCGGGTGGCGCCCAACTCGGTCTCGGGCGCGGCGGCCGCATCGGCGGGGCCCTCGAAGCGACGCCGGTACAGCACCGACTCCTCGCCGGCGAGGTCCGGTCCCCCGGCGCCGGCCAAGCCATGCGCCCAGTGGCTGGGCACCGGGATCTCGGCCCAGTCCGAGTCGTCGTGGTCGGACTCGTGGAAGGTCCGCCGCTGACCCTCGGTGACCGCAGCGATCCGCCACGTGCCGCCCAGGTCCACGGTCCCAAGCTACCGCCCGCCACGGTGCCGCTGCGTGCGCCTGTGAGGGGTCCGGCTAGGGTTCCCGGCGATGTCAGCTTCCCGACCGGCCACCCTGGCCGAACTGCGAGCATCCGGCTGGACATCGGTGCCGGTGCGCGAGGAACTGCGGCGCAACGCCGTGGCCCGCATCCGCTCGTCCGAGCCGCTGTTCGACGATGTGCTCGGCTATCACAACACCGTGGTCCCCCAGGTCGAGAACGCGCTGCTGGCCGGCCACGACATGATCATGCTGGGGGAGCGGGGCCAGGCCAAGACCCGGATGATCCGCGGCCTCGCCGGCCTGCTCGACGAGTGGATGCCGATCATCGCCGGGTCCGAGATCAACGACGACCCCTACGCCCCGGTGTCGGCCCACGCCAAGGCCCTGGTGGCCGAGCAGGGAGACGACACCCCGATCGAGTGGGTCCACCGCGCCGACCGCTACGGCGAGAAGCTGGCCACGCCCGACACCTCGATCGCGGACCTGATCGGAGAGGTCGACCCGATCAAGGTGGCCGAGGGCCGCTACCTGTCGGACGAGCTCACCCTGCACTACGGCCTGGTGCCCCGCACCAACCGGGGCATCTTCGCCATCAACGAGCTTCCCGACCTGGCCGAGCGCATCCAGGTGGGCCTGCTGAACGTGCTGGAGGAGCGCGACGTGCAGATCCGGGGCTACAAGGTCCGCCTGCCGCTGGACGTGGTGCTGGTGGCGTCGGCCAACCCCGAGGACTACACCAACCGGGGCCGCATCATCACCCCTCTCAAGGATCGCTTCGGGGCCCAGATCCGCACCCACTACCCGCTCGACGCCGACACCGAGACGGCCATCGTGGCCCAGGAGGCCTACCTCGGCCCCGGCGCGGGCGACGCGGCCGGCGAGACCGCCGGGCCCGGCACGGAGGGCATGGCCGTCACCGTGCCGTCGTTCATGACCCGGATCGTGGTGGCGATCACCCGGGCGGCCCGGTCGAGCCCCCACGTGTCGCAGCGCTCGGGGGTGTCGGTGCGCCTCAGCATCTCCAACGCCGAGACCATGGTGGCCAACGCCATGCGCCGCACCCTGCGCGCCGGCGGCGACCATGTGGTGCCCCGGGTCACCGACCTCGAAGCGCTGTCGTCCTCGACCGCGGGGAAGGTGGAGATCGAGACCCTGGAGGAGGGCCGGGAGGCCGAGATCCTCCAGCGGCTCGTCAGCTCGGCGGCGCTGTCGGTGTTCAAGGACTGCGTGCCGCCCGATATGCACCGTGCCGTGGTGGACGCCTTCGAGGAGGACCTGGTGGTGGACGTGGGCGACGACGTGGCCGACGCCGACTACGCCGGCCTGCTGGCCCAGATCCCGGCCCTGACCGCGCCGGTGCAGGCCCTGCTGGCCGACGACGAGGCCGCCGAGTCGCCGGCCATGGTCGCCTCCGCGGTGGAGTTGGTGCTGGAGGGACTGCACCTGTCCAAGCGCCTCAACAAGGACGCCCAGGGCCCCAGAGCCCAGTACCGCTCCCGCTAAGAGGGCGTGCAAATAGGTGAGAGCCTGTCGCGTTGCAGCGGGGTGTTTCCCGCTCTTGTTCGCTGCGCTCACGGGCCGCTCGGGCCACGGCCTCGCTCCGTATGAGCCGATTCGCTCGGCCTCTAACCCGCCCCGCCGGCGATAGCGGCGGCCAGGCGGTGGGCTGAGGGCTTGACCACCCGATCGCGGTCCATCAGGCCCCGCGGCGCCCCGAATCCCAGGGCCCACTCGTAGCCGTCCACCGCGCTGTCGTGGAAGTAGCCCCGCAGGCCCGAGGCCCGGGCGTCGGCCACCACGGCCAGCGACTCGTCCAGCACCGTGTCGCGCCAGTCGTCGTCATCGGTGGGCACGCCGTGGGCGGCCACCACCACCCCCCGACCCGGGACCGCGTCGATGGCCCGGTGGACGGCCTCGCCCAGCTCGGCCGGCTCCGGGGCAAAGCCCGTGGCCGAGCGTCGAGCAGAGGCCGGCCAGCTCGCCAGCCGGCCCGTCTCGGTCACCCCCACCGGGTGGTCATGGCTCAGTCCCACCAGCTCCGGCCCCTTCTCGAAGTACGGCGCGGCCACCGGGGCCCGGCCCGGCACCTCCACCGCCCCCTCCCGCAGCGCCCTGATCCAGGTGTCCCAAAGCAGCTCGTCCCAGCGGCGGGTCTCGATGGCAGCCGCATCGGCATGCTCGCGCTCGATCGGCGCGGCGTGCAGCGTCGGGGCACCGAAGACCGCCATCACCGGCTGCGGACCCGACTCCAGCAGCCGGCACGCCTCGTGCAGAGCCAGCATCGCACCCTCGGCCGCCTCCGCGGTCGCCTCGGCGCTGCGCTGCCCCGGCGGCCGGGTGCCCAGCCCGTAGCCCCGCACCGCCCAGCCGATGGGGTCCTCGATCGGGCACCAGCCCGCGGCCCGGCCGTCGAAGGCCTCGGCCATGCGGTCCACGTGCCGGGACCACCAGCGTCTCCGGGCCGTCCCGTCGGCGTGACCGCCCTCGTCGTCGAGATACCAACCCGGCAGCGACGTGTGGTGCAGCGTGATCCACACGCCCAGGCCCTCGGCCAGCGCGGCGTCGACGATGTCGAGGTAGCGGTCGAGGGCGTCGCTGTCCTCCCGGCCGGCTGCGGGCTCCAGCCGGGCCCATTCCACGGTCAGGCGCAGGCTGTTGAGACCCAGCCTCCTCAGCTGGGCGAGGTCATCGCGGAAGTCCAGCGCGAAGCCGGCTCCGTCGCCGGAGCGAGGCGCCCGGCCGTCACGCTCCCACACCGACCAGCCGGCCGCTGGCGCCACCCCCTCCGCCGACACCGACGACGCCCCCGCCCCCCAGAGGAACCCGTCGTCTGATCCCGTCACGTCGCCCTCCTCACGAACTCCCGGGAGTTATGGGCGCATATGACCCAGAATCGCCGGAAGTTCGTTGGACGGTCCACTCAGCGCAGGGTGAACACGCCGGCGTCGAACACCACCCGGTCGCCCACGCAGGTCTGGAACAGCGTGGTGTCGCCCTCGTCCCACATCCGCACGTCGAGGCGCTGGCCGGGCAGCACCGGGGCCTTGAAGCGCCCGCCCATCGACCCGAAACGGGCCGGGTCGCTGCCACAGAGGGTGTGGAGCAGGGCCCGCCCGGTCACCCCGAACGTGCACAGGCCGTGCAGGATCGGCGTGTCGAAGCCGGCCATCGCCGCGAAGGCCGGATCGGAGTGCAGGGGGTTGCGGTCGCCGTTGAGCCGGTACAGGAGGGCCAGATCGGTGCGGGTGTCGTAGCCGGTCACATGGTCGGGCTCGCGGTCGGGCTGCCGCCAGGTGTTGGCCGGTCCGCGGTCGCCGCCCCAGCCCCCCTCGCCGGAGATGAACAGCCCGGCCCGGCTGGTCCACATGGGCTCGCCGTCGTGGCTGCGGACATTGGTTTCCAGCACCACCAGCGCGGCCTTGATCTTGTCGTAGATCCCGGCCACCCGCGACTGGGCCACCGCCGAGCCCTCGGCTGGCAGCTCCCGGTGAAGCTCGATGTGCTGGTCGCCGTGCAGCAGCGCGGCCAGGTTGAAGTCGCCGTAGTCGGGCATCCTGCTCGGGCCGATGACCACCACCTGGGTCGGCAGCGCACGCTGGGGCACGTCACGGGTGTTCTCGGTGGTGAACTCCAGCTCGAAGCCGGTGGGGTCGGATGCTCCCGCGCCCACGCCGAGGGCGTACAGCAGGCTGTCCCTGGAGGTCCAACTGATCTCGGTCTCTTCGCCAACGGCACCGGCCGCGTCGGGATTGATGGGCATGACACGCCTCCCTAGTCGCCAACAACCACGCTAACGGGGCGCCATACACGCCGGCCCGGCGGCGCCGACAGAATCTCGGTGCGATTCGTGTGGATCTGCGACCACCTACGCTCCCGAGATTGTGGGGGCCGGCGCGCCGACAGATTCTCGGTGTGATTTCTGGGCGCATACGACCCACTACCATCCCGAGATTCCGGGGTGGAGGCTGCCGCGCGGCCCGGTGGCCGCGTACGATCAGGGCGATGACAGCCGGTGGCCCTGCCCCGTTCCCGTCGCGCCGCGAGTGCGACCTCGAGGCCTTCGCCGCGCTGGTCGAGCAGCCCATCGACCCCGCCGACTACCCGCTGGCCGAGCGGATAACCCAGGGCGTGCCGGCCTACGACGCGAGCGCGCTGGCCCACGGCCCCGCCGCTGATGCCGAGTACCGGGCGAACCTGCGCGACGAGCTCTCCAAGGCCCTCACCGAGGGACCGGGCATAGTGCTGCTGGAGGGCGCGGTGCCCCGGGCCGCGGTCGACAGGGCCTCCGAGGTGTTCTGGGACCTGATCGCGGCCCAGCACGACCAGGGCGGGCCAGCCGGCGACCACTTCGCCAAGCCCGGAGCCAACGACCGGGTCTGGAACGCCTTGGAGAAGCTGGCCGTGGCCGAGCCCGACGCCTTCATCGACTACCACCGCTCCGATGCGGTCGCGGTGGCCTGCGAGGCCTGGCTCGGCCCCCGCTACCAGCTGACCGAGCAGGTGAACGTGGTCAACCCCGGCGGCGAGGCCCAGCACCCCCACCGCGACTACCACATGGGGTTCCTCAGCGACGACGAGGCCGAGCAGTTCCCGCTCCACGCCCACCGGCTGTCGCCGCTGCTCACCCTCCAGGGAGCCATCGCCCACTGCGAGATGGGCATCGATACCGGTCCCACGATGTACCTGCCCCACTCCCACAAGTACGAGCTGGGCTACCTGGCGTGGCGCCGTCCCGAGTTCATCGGGTACTTCGCCCAGCACCGGGTGCAGCTGCCGCTGCGCACCGGCGACGCCGTGTTCTTCAGTCCGGCCATGTTCCACGCGGCCGGACACAACCGCACCGCCGATGTGCACCGGATGGCCAACCTGCTCCAGATCTCGTCGGCGTTCGGCCGGGCCACCGAGGCGGTGGACCGCACCCGCATGGTCCACGCGGTGTACCCGAGGCTGCGGGCCCGGCTGGCCTCGGGACTCGACCGGGGCGCGGCCGCCAACGTGGTGGCCTCCTGCGCCGAGGGCTACGCGTTCCCGACCAACCTCGACCGGGACCAGCCGGTGGACGGTCTGGCCCCACCGTCGCAGGCCGACTTGATGAACCAAGGCCTGGACGAGGACTGGACACCCGAGCGTCTCCGTCTCGAGCTGTACCTGCACGGCGAACGCCACCGCAGCGCGGCGGGGGAGGATCCCTCCCTCCTCGGTGCCGGCGACGATGCCGGATCGGCAGTCGCGGGGTCGGTCCCGGCGGAACCGGCCCTGGTGGGTGGCAGCATCGACCAGGCTGCCCGCCTGACCGTCGACGAACTACTGGCGCAGGCCCGCCAGGGGCTAGACCGGCTCTCCCCGGAACGGCTCGCGGCCGCCTTGGGGTCCGCGTCCGAGTCCGGCTCGGCGGTCTCGCCGCTGGTGATCGACATCCGCGACCGAGACGACCGGGAACGCACCGGGATGATCCCGGGCTCGGTGAGCATCCCGCTGATCGTGCTGGAGTGGCGCTGCCACCCGCACGCGGACTACGCGCACCCGGCTGTCGAGTCCTTCGACCAACCGCTGGTGATGGTCTGCAACGAGGGCTACACGTCGAGCCTGGCGGCCGCCTCGCTGCGCCGGCTCGGCTTCACCGACGTCACCGACCTCGAGGGGGGCGTGGAAGGTTGGGCCGGCGCCGGCCTGCCCGTGACCATGCCCCCGTCGCCGGACTCCTGAGGGGCCGAGCGGACCGCGGGCGCGGCAAGGGACGATCCCGCCACGTTGCAGTCAGGCGAAGACTGCGCCTCCGTTGGGGCTGATGGTCTGCCCGGTGATGAAGGTCGCGCCCGGTCCGGCGAGGAACACCGCCACAGCGGCGATCTCCTCGGGACGTGCGATGCGTCCTAGGAGCGGGGTCTCGGCTGCTCTCATGTCATCGGGTAGGGCCTCATAGTCGAGCATGGGTGTGTCGGTTGGTCCGGGCCCGAGGGCATTGACGAGCACGTGTGGTGCGAACTCGAGAGCCCAACATCGGACGAGTCCGATCACGGCGGCTTTGGAGGCTACGTAGGCCGAGTACCGGGCCCGGCCAGTGAGGGCGAGTTCGGAGGTGATGGCTATGAACCGACCTCGCCGGTTCGTGCGCATGGCCGGCAGGGTTGCCTGACCGACGAGGAACGTGCCGCGCAGGTTGACATCGATCGTCCTGTCGAATTGGGCGAGGTCGGTGTCCTCGAGGGCGCGCTCGGTGAGGACCCCCGCCGAGTTGACGACGATTCCGAATGGGCCGGTCTCGGCCACGAGGGTCGCCACGCTGGAAGGGTCGGTCACATCGACGGGGTGCGCCCCGGCTTGCCGCCCGCCCGCGACGATGGCCTCCGCTACGGGGGTGGCGTCGGCGACGTCGGCGAGCACGACCTCGGCACCGGCCGCGGCGAGGGCGTGAGCGCATGCCGCGCCGATGCCGCTTGCGGCTCCGGTCACGAGGGCGCGCTCTCCGATCAGGCCGTCACCAGCGACGGGTAGCGATGTCTGTCGCATCCGATCGCCTCCCATCAGACTGGCTCGATAACGAGCGAATTAGTTGATTGGTGCACTCTCAGCATTTGATTCTGTCATACGGAAACCGGGTTGCGAGCATTTCAACCACTAGTGTTGAGATTGTGCTTCGATCCGGAGCCGGGCAGCCGATGTCGAGGCATCTGGAGCTGGCGAGAGTAATGAGGAGTCAGCCTTGTGGAATCCGGGCCGCTCGCTGCGGCCAACGCGGATATGACGGTGATGGCCACGCGCCGTAGGGGAATGGCCTCATCGCCGGACAGCTCGCCGCTCGAGCTCGACGACGTCGACCGTGCTCTGATCGCTGCACTCATCGCTAACGGCCGGGCGAGCTATGCCCAGCTCGCTCCAATGGTGGGTCTGGCCCAACCCACGGTCCGCAACCGGGTCCAACGGCTACTCGATGAACGTGTCATCGTCGTCGGCGGCCGGTTCGACCCGGCGGTGTTGGGACTTGGGGTCTTCGCGTTCATATTCGTGAAAGTGGCCTCCATGATCGAGGACACTGCTCGCCTCATCTCCAAGATCGATGAGGTTGCCTTCGAGGTAGTCACCGCGGGCCGCTTCGACATCGTGGCGGAGTTGCGATGCCGGGACGAGACCCACCTTGTCGCGGCGATGGACCGGGTCCGTGACCTGCCCGGAGTGGCTGGAGCCGCGTCCATCACCGTGCTGGGCTACGACAAGCAGGACTGGACCCAGGTCGGAGACCCCGACCCGGAACCCTGGTCACTTCCGGACCGGGCCCCGGTGGACTGCGCCATCGATGAGATCGATCGTCGTCTACTGGACGAACTCGCCCGCAACGGCCGCGCCACCTACGCCTCGATGGGATCCGCGGTCGGGCTGTCCGGAGCAGCGGTCCGCGAACGCGTCCGCAACCTCCTCGAGGCCGGGGTGGTGACGGTTCAGGCCCAGCCGGCCCCAGAGACGGTCGGAATCGCCGGGTTCTGCGGTGTGGCAATCAAGGCCAACGGGTCCGTCGCGTCGATCGCGGCTGCAGTCAGCGCCCTGCCGGAGGCGACCCTGGTGGCTCGCACCCTGGGCCTCTATGACATGTCGGTCGAGGTCTGGCATCGCGACTCCGAACACCTGTCGTCGGTGCTCGATGAGCTGCGGCGGATCCCCGGCGTCGGCGCCATCGATACCGTGCCCTACCTGCAGGTCGTCAAGGAGGAGTACCGGCTTTGGATCTGATGCGCGTCTCCAATCGAGGGCAACCCGCACCTCCCCGCTGACACCACCGGAAGGACACCGCACATGGCCTCCCAGCCCTTCTCACTCGCAGGAAAGGCAGCTCTCATCACCGGCGGCACCAGCGGCATCGGCTTGGCCACCGCCCGACGCTTCGTCGACGCCGGCGCAGACGTCGTCATCGGGGGTCGCCGGGCCGAGGGTGCCGACATTGCCCGCGACATCGGTGCCCACTTCATCGGCGCCGACGTGGCCGACCCCCAAGCGGTGGCCGCCATGTGCGGCGCCGCCGCCGACCACCTCGGGGGCGGCATCGACGCTCTCCTCTGCCACGCCGGCGCGGTCGAGGAGTTCATCATGATCGAAGACACGACCGACGACGTCCTTGAGACGATGTTCGCGGTGAACGCGCTCGGTCCCTACCGGGTGCTGCGCAGCGCGATCCCGCATCTCCGCGACCACGCCTCGGTGGTGCTCAACGCCTCCCTGGTCACCTTGATGGGCAACATCGGCGAGACGGCCTACAGCGCAGCGAAGTCGGCCCTGGTCAGCCTGACCAAGGGCGCCGCCATGGAGTTGGCCCCAAGACGGATCAGGGTCAACCTCATCAGCCCAGGGCCGACCGACGGAGCGATGTGGCCCGAGGATCATCCCCAACGCGATGTCGTCGCCACCCTGTGCCCCCTGGGCCGGTTCGGCCAGCCCGACGAGATCGCCGCGCTGTGCCATTTCCTCGCCGCCGACGAGTGCAGGATTCTCACAGGAGCCCACATCGCCATCGACGGCGGCATGTCCGCCGGCTTTGCTCCCCAGATGCTCGAGCGGCTGATGACCGGCCCGGACCACTCGAACGGAGCGTCCGATGGCCACTGACCTCACCGGCAAGGTCGTCGTCGTCACCGGCGCCGGCAGCGGCATCGGCCGCTGCCTGAGCCTCGCCTTCGCCGCGGAAGGAGCGCACGTCGTGGCGGCCGACCTGAACCTGCGGACCGCCACCGAGACCGCCGCCCTGGCTACCGGCAGGCATCCCGTCACCGCCTTCCGGCTCGACGTCACCGACCTGGATGGATGGAGATCACTCAAGGACACCGTCGATGGCCGCCACGGAGCTTGCGACGTGCTCTGCAACAATGCCGGCGTCTACTTCGACGACCTCTATCTCGACTCGACGCTGCAACAGTGGCGGAGGCTCTGCTCGGTCAATATCTCGGGGGTCATGTACGGCTGCGACACCTTCGTACCGGCCATGGTGGCCCGAGGCACCGGACACATCGTCAACACCGCCTCCATTCAAGGACTGATCGGCGTACCCCAAGGCCCCTACTACTCCGCCAGCAAGTTCGCCGTTGTCGGCTTCACGCAGTCTCTAGCCGGCGGGCTCGAAGGAACCGGCGTGACCGCCTCCGTGTTGTGCCCCGACGTGATCGACACCCCGATGAACGCCGACGTCGACACCACCGGGCAGCGGTTGATCGCCCCCGAAGAGGTAGCCCGCCGGGTGGTGGTTGCCGTAAAGGCCGACACGCCGCCGCTGTACGTCTTCACCAGCAGGGACTACCTCGACTTCTACCGGGACTCCATTGCCGCGATCCTCAACGACTACGAGGCCACAGAGGGGTGAGGAGGTCCGGTGCCCTGTGGCCCGCGGGAGTTAGGAAGTCCCGCGCCCGGTCCAGGTCGGCGACGACGATCGCGGGATGAGCGAACCCGAGGATCATCGCGACGCCTCCTGCCCGGCCTCGTTGAGGCGGAGATTCTGGGCGAACTCCGCCTCGTCGTAGAGAAACTCCTCGCGGACGATCTTGTCGCCGTCCACAGTGAACACCGCGACCTCGCGGAAGATGTGGCGCTCGCCGCTGTGCTTCATCGTGAAGTCGCTGCTGATGATGACGGCGAAGCCGGTTGCCCCGATGAAGGGACCCTCGGAGATGGACACGCTGTTGACGTCGACCCAGTTCTCGGCCAACCATGCCTCGTGCTCGGCTGCCACCTGGGCACCGACCACCTCGTTCGGCTGCCCGCTCCAGGCCAGCGGTTCGACCTTCACCGCATCCGGCGCATAGAACCGCTCATAGGCCGCCTCCCAGCCCTCGCGGTTCCACACGTCGATGCAGGCGTGAGCGACTGCGACTATCTCCTCATGCTTGGCCATCGTTCACCTCGGATCGGTCATCAGCCCTGATCCGGCGTCTTGTAGACGTCGGGGGTCTTCTCGTAGTAGCTCGGGTTCTCTCCGGCCCGGATCGCCTGCATGCGATGATCGATGTGGTCCCAGAACCGGGGGCCATGGCTCAGATGACATCGCCCGCGTCAGCTGCGGTCGGGTTGCGGCCCGCGAGAACCCGCTCGAATCGAGCTTCGATGAACGGCTGGAATTCGCCGCTGTTGGGGAACACGTAGAACGTACCGGTCCGTACTGCCTCAAGCAGGGCATCGGCGACGAGCCGCGGGTCGGTGCCGCCGTCGAGTTCGGCCCGAATGGCGGCGGCGAGTTCCTCGGGCTCGTCACCGACGAGGCCCGCTTCGGCCATGTTCGTGCGGGTGTTGCCGGGGCACAGGACAGTGACCCCGATGCCGGACCCGGTAGCGGCCAAGTCATAGAAGAGCGACTCGGCGAGCGCTGTCAAACCTGCTTTCGACGCGAAGTACGGGGCCTGCAAGCCCGTCGTGAAGAACCCTAGAACCGACGATGTGAACGCAACGTGGGCCTCATCGTGGGTCTCGAGTTGGGGGAGGAAGGCCTTCAGCGCGTAGAACGGGCCGCTGAGGTTGACTGCGATGGTCCGGTCCCAATCCGATCGCGACAGGGTCTGGATGGGAGCGAGTCGCGCGACGCCGGCGTTGAGGCACACGAGATGCGCAGGCCCGTAGCTCTCCTCCACGACTCGGGCGAGGGCGGCGTTGGCTCCGTGGTCGCCCGCATCACTCACAACGCCCAGCACATCGCCACTGCCGCTCAGCGAGGCTACTGCGGCGTCAACCGATGCCTGCCGTGATCCGGTCACCGCCACCTTCATACGTGAGTCCAAGCACGCCTGGGCGATGGCCAACCCGATCCCACTCGTGCCGCCGGTGATTACGGCCACCTTGCCTTCCAGCTCCGAGATCACCGTGCCGGTTCCTTTCGGTCGTCAAGGGTGCGACATCGACAGCCCTGGGCCCCCTCCAGAGGATGCCGGACTCGCGCCGTCCACCATTTCGAAGCCCAGTTAGCGGCCATAGTAGGCAATCGATGTTCTCAATGCAGAACCGACACGGGATCGACACTTGAGGACGACCACAGGATAGGAATCACAAGTGGTCACGCTGCTGGCATAGGAGGCCGAGCGGAGCAGGGCCGCGGATCGGCCCATACGGGCGGGGCCGTGGGCGGAGCAATGCCAAGCGTTGCCCACTGCGACGCAGGCGGGTCCTTCATGGGGGACGCCCGTGCTCGGCGAGAGCGCGGCCGCGGGTAGGGTCGTGCCATGGCTCTGCGGGAGCGCTGGCGCCGCCGGCCGGCGGCTAGGCCCGAGCCGGCCCACTTCGCCTACTGGCGCTGGGACGGCACCCAGGCCGGGTTCGACCTCGACGCCGACTCGATCTTCGAGGAGCTGGCCGACGACCTGCTCTACCACGGCGACCTCGCCAGCGCGCTGCGCCGCCTCATGGCCGACGGCTTCACCGACCGCGAGGGCCGCCAGATCCAGGGCCTGCGCGAGATGCTCGAGCGGTTGCGGGAGCGTCGCCGCGAGCTGCTCGACAGCCACGACCTGGGCGGCGTGTACGACGACATCGCCGAGGCCCTCCGAGACGTGGTGCGCACCGAGCGACGGGCGCTGGACGAGCTGGGCGCGGCAGCCGACCAGGCCCGGGACGAGGGCGACGAGCGCCGGGCCGACCTCACAGCCCAGACCGCGGCCACCAAGAACCTCCAGCTCGACATGATGCCCCCCGACCTGGCCGGACAGTTCAAGGCCCTCGACGGCTACGACTTCGAGAGCGACGAGGCCCGCCAACAGTTCGCCGAACTGGCCGAGCAGCTCCGCGAGCAGCTCATGCAGCAGTTCCTGGACCGCATGGCCGGCGCGGTCGACGACGCCACCGACGGCTCGTCGCCCGAGGACATGCAGCGGCTCAAGGACATGCTGGCCGAGCTCAACGCCATGCTGGCGCAGCGGGCGCGCGGGGAGGAGCCCGACTTCGAGGGGTTCATGGAGCGCTACGGCGACTTCTTCCCCGAGAACCCCAAGACCCTCGACGAGCTGCTGGAGGTGATGGCCCGCCGCATGGCCGCAGCCCAGGCCCTGATGAACTCGATGACGCCGGGCCAGCGCGACCAGCTCCAGCAGCTGTCCGACCAGCTGCTGGCCGACATGGACCTCAACTGGCAGATCAACGAGCTGGCCGGCCATCTCCGCAACCAGTTCCCGGACCTCGGGTGGGACCGGCGCTACGACTTCGGCGGTGTCGACCCCCTCGACTTCGGCGAGGCCACCGACATGCTGGCCGAGCTGGGCGACATCGACCAGCTCGAGAACCTGCTGCGGGGCTCGCCCAGCCCGGGCGCGCTGGCCGAGGCCGACACCGAGGCCGCCCGCAGGCTGCTGGGAGACGACGCGGCCGAGAGCCTCGAGCGGATGGCCGAGGTGGCCCGCATGCTGGAGGAGGCCGGGCTGATCGAGAACCGCGAGGGGCGCTTCGACCTGACCCCGCGGGCCATCCGCAAGATCGGCCAGGGAGCCCTGCGGGACCTGTTCGCCAAGCTCGATGCGGACAAGCTCGGCCGCCACGCCGTCCACCGGGAGGGGCTGGGCCACGAGCGGGAGCCCGACACCAAGCCCTACGAGTTCGGCGACCCGTTCAACCTGCACATCGGCCGGACCATACGCAACGCCCTGACCCGCACCGGCGGCGGCGTTCCCGTGCGGCTGCATCCCGACGACTTCGAGGTCGAGCGCACCGAGCAGCAGGTGCGGTCGGCGACCGTGCTCATGCTGGACCTGTCGCTGTCGATGCCGATGCGCAACAACTTCCTGCCGGCCAAGAAGGTGGCCATGGCCCTGCACGCGCTGATCTCCAGCCAGTACCCCCGCGACTACCTGGGGCTGGTGTCGTTCAGCGAGGTGGCCCGGGAGTTCCAGCCCGAGAAGCTTCCCGAGGTGTCATGGGACTACGTGTACGGAACCAACATGCAGCACGGCTTCATGCTGGCCCGCCGCATGCTCAACCGCCAGACCGGCACCAAGCAGATCATCATGATCACCGACGGCGAGCCCACCGCCCACATCACCGCCTCGGGCCGTCCCTTCTTCAGCTACCCGCCCACCCGCGAGACCGTCGACCTCACCCTGGCCGAGGTGGGCAAATGCACCCGCGACGGCATCCGCATCAACACCTTCATGCTCGACGCCACGTCGTATCTGACCAACTTCGTGGAGCGCATCACCGAGATGAACGGGGGCCGGGCCTTCTTCACCACCAACGAGAACCTCGGCGACTACGTGCTCGTGGACTTCGTGGAGCACAAGCGCAGCCTGGTCCGAGCCCGCCGCTAGAGGCCGAGCGGATAGGCACGCGACACCGGCCCATACGGCGCGAGGCCGTGGCCCGAGCGGCCCGTGAGCGCCAGCGAACAAGAGCGGGAATGGCACCGCCACATCGCGACCGGCTCGTACCCATCCGCGCGGCCCGCCGGTAAGAGGCCGAGCGGGGGAGAGATTTCTGGCGCCCGGGTTTGCATTTGTCGTATGACAGTGGTGTAATTACATTGATGGCACCCGGGCGGGGCCGGGCTTGAGCCCCACCGCTGGGCCCGGAACGGTCATAGTGATCGGTCATCGTGGAGGAACACCCAAATGGAGCTACACGGCATCTTTCCGGCCGAGGACATGTCCTGGCAGCGCGAGGCCAACTGCCTGGGAGTGCATCCCGACCTCTTCTTCCCCGAGCGGGGCGCATCCACCCGGGAGGCCAAGGAGGTCTGCCGGGGCTGCGTGGTGCGCGAGCAGTGCCTGGAATTCGCGCTCAACAACGGCGAGAAGTTCGGCATCTGGGGAGGCATGAGCGAGCGCGAGCGACGCCGCATCCGGCGAGCCCGGGCGATGCAGCGCCGAGCCACAGCCAGCGCCTAGACACCCGGCCGCAGATCTGGGATGCGGCTGTGGAAAAAGCGCGGTATGATCCCTAACGATGACGAACGTACTCGCAGTGGTGCCAAGCATCGGCACGTCTGAGCTGATCATCATTCTCATCATCGTCCTGCTGGTGTTCGGCGGGGCGAAGCTCCCCAAGCTCGCACGCTCGCTGGGCCAGGCGCAGAAGGAGTTCAAGGACGGCCTGTCCGAGAGCGCCAACGAAGGCGACAGTTCCGGGGGAAGCAGCAAGGCCAGCGGGAGCGACAGCGGCAAGAGCGCTCCGGGCAAGAACGGCTCCGCCTGAGGGCCCCGCCCGAGGCGGAGAGTTCCATGACGGTCACCGACGTCGAAGCGGTCGACGAGCCGCCGGTGGGTCAGGCCACCATCACCTATCTGGGCCCGGTCGCGCCCCACTGGGAGATACGGGCCGTGTACGGCGACACCGACTTCATGACGTCGTTCCGCGACCGCGTGCACGCCCGCCTGCTGCTACTGCCCCCGCACGATCCGCAGTTTCGCCGCAACCGCGAGCGGGTCAACCGCGACGCTGAGCGCGAGCGCATCATCGTGGACTGGGATCTCGGCTACCCCGAGGAAGAGGATCCCTACCCGGCCCGGGAGCGGGCCTGACCGCGGCTCGCTGACGCCGTGGCCCCGCACGTGATGCGCGTCGGCGGATGGGGCCAGCCGTTCACTGACTACTTCAGCCGCGAACTCTCCTGGCTCGCCTTCAACGCCCGGGTCCTGAGCCTCGCCGGCGACCCGGACGTGCCGCTGCTGGAGCGGGCCCGCTACCTGAGCATCTTCGCCACCAACCTCGACGAGTTCTTCCAGGTCCGTGTGTCGGGGCTCGCCGACCGGGTGGCGGCCGAACTGACCGAGCGCACCCTCGACGGGCACAACCCGGCCGAGCAGCTCCGCGAGGTCCGCCAGGTCACCTCGGAGCTGTGCTGCGAGCAGCAGCGCCTGTTCCTCGAGCAGGTCCAGCCCCAGCTGGCCGCCGAGGGCGTCCACCTGCTCTCCGTCGACGACCTCGACGAGCAGGAGCGGGACCGGCTCCGCCAACACTTCCAGGATCGGGTCTTCCCGGTGCTCACCCCTCTGGCCGTGGATCCCGGCCACCCCTTCCCGTTCATCTCGGACCTGTCGCTGAACCTGGCCGTGCTCATGCGCGACCCGGTCGACTCCGAGCTGCGCTTCGCCCGGGTCAAGGTGCCCCCCACCCTCGACCGGTGGGTTCCTGTCGGCGATCAGACGAACCGCTTCGTCGCTCTCCAGGATGTCATCGCAGCCCACCTCGACATGCTGTTCCCGGGCATGGAGCTGCTGGAGCACCACACCTTCCGGGTAACCCGCAACGCCGACCTCACCCTCAACGACGAGGACGCCGAGGACCTGCTGATCGCGGTGGAGATGGAGCTGCGCCGTCGCCGCTTCCAGTGGGCGGTCCGCCTCGAGGTGGCCGACTCGATATCGGAGGAGGTGCTCGAGCTGCTGCTGCGCGAGCTCGAACTGAGCTCCGACGCGGTCGACCGCATCCGGGGCCCCGTCGATCTGAGCGGCCTGAACGAGATCGCCGACCTGCCCCGGCCCGAGCTCAAGTGGCCCCACTGGCGCGGCATCACCGAGCCGGAGCTGTCGAGCGAGGAGGGCCGTGTCGACTTCTTCAGGGTGCTGCGGTCCGGCGACGTTCTCGTTCACCATCCGTACTCGTCGTTCAGCCGTTCCGTCGGCGAGCTGATCCACCAGGCCGCGACCGACCCCACGGTGCTGGCCATCAAGCTCACCCTCTACCGCACGTCGGGTGACAGCCCGATCATCGACTCGCTCGTGGAGGCGGCCGAGAGCGGCAAGCAGGTCGCCGTTCTCGTCGAGTTGAAGGCCCGCTTCGACGAGGCTCGCAACATCAGCTGGGCCAAGCGGCTGGAGCAGGCCGGAGCCCACGTCGCCTACGGGCTCGTCGGTCTCAAGATCCACGCCAAGATCGCCATGATCGTGCGCGAGGAGGCAGACGGGATCCGCCGCTACTGCCATGTCGGCACCGGCAACTACAACCACCGGACCGCCAGGCTCTACGAGGACTTCGGCCTGCTCACCGCGGACGCCGGGGTGGGAGCGGACATCGCCGCCCTCTTCAACCAGCTCACCGGCTACGGCCGCAGCGTCCACCACGAGCACCTGATCACCGCGCCCGAGCAGCTGCGCACCCGCCTGACCGAGCTGATCGAGCAGGAGGCGCACGTGCCCGGAGGGGGCCGCATCGTCCTGAAGCTGAACTCGCTGGCCGACGGGGCGATGATCGACCACCTCTACAAGGCGTCGCAGGCCGGCGTGGAGATCGACCTGATCGTGCGGGGCCTGTGCAGCCTGCGGCCCGGAGTGCCCGGCCTTTCCGAGAGGATCCGGGTCCGCTCGATCGTGGGACGCTTCCTGGAGCACTCCCGCATCTACCACTTCGCCAACGGAGACGGACCAGGCTGTCCCTCCACCTACATCGGCTCCGCGGACCTGCTCCCCCGCAACCTCGACCGGCGGGTGGAGGCCCTCGTGCGGGTGGATGATCCGCACCTGGCGGCCCGGGTGCTCGAGGTGGCCGACGTGTGTCTGTCCGACGAGCGCCTCGCCTGGACCCTCGACTCCGACGGCGTGTGGACCCGCTGCGGCGGCGGGGGCGACGACGACCCCCACGTGCGGCTCCAGCAGCTGGCCGTGAACCGGGCCCACTCAGCCGAGCGCGTCCTACCATGAGCGGGTGGCCCACGACGGGGTGAGTGATCAGGGGCAGCCGCCGCGCCCCGTACCCGGGTTCAGCCCGTTCCAGCGCCTGGCCCGCGTGCACGCTGCGGCCACCGCCACCGACGCAGTCATCGCGGTCGCGCTGGCCGGATCGATCTTCTTCTCGATCAGCCCCGACGCGGCCCGCGACCGGATCGCCCTGTACCTCGCGCTGACGATGGCGCCGTTCGCGCTGGTGACGCCCCTGATCGGCCCCTTCATCGATCGGATGCCCGGCGGGCGCCGGGCCATGATCCTGGTCACCAACCTGGGCCGGCTGGTGGTGGCCATGCTCATGATCCGCCACATCGACACCCTGTGGCTGTTCCCCGAGGCGTTCGCGCTGCTGGTGCTGCAGAAGAGCTACGCGGTGGCCAAGAGCGCGGTGGTGCCGCGCTATGTGCCCTCGGAGTCGAACCTGGTGCAGGCCAACAGCCGCCTGGCCCTCATCAGCGCGGTGATGAGCCTCCTCGGCGCCGGCGTGGGAGCGGCCCTGGTGTTCCTCGGGAACCCGGCGGTCGCCGCCGGGGTGGCGACCGCGGGCTACGGCGTGGCCGCCGCCATCACGCTCCAGCTCCCCCGCATCCCGGTGGCCCCGAACAAGACGACCTCCACGGAGCGCTCGGCCCTGCGGGCGTCGACCATCCTGCTGTCGGCGTCGGCGATGGCGGTGATGCGGGGCGCGGCGGGCTTCGTGACGTTCCTGCTGGCCTTCGAGCTGCGGGGCGGCAAGGAGGGCCTCGACGTGAGCCAGCCGGGGGCCGCGGTGGGAGGGGCGGTGGCCTCGGAGCGGGGAATCGACATAGTCGGCGATCCGGGCGCCCCGGCCTGGCACTACGCGGTGGTGGTGGCGGTGGCCGGACTCTCGGCCTTCGCCGGGGTGCAGGTGGCCCCGATCCTGCGCCGCAGCCTGGTGGAGGAGCTGCTCCTGCTCGGGTCGCTGGGACTCGGTCTGGCCGCGTCCGTCCTGGGCGCCATGACCGGAGGGCTGATGGGAATGGCGCTGCTGGCCGCCGGGGTGGCGCTGGCCGCGGCGGTGGCCCGGCTCGCCTTCGACTCGCTGGTGCAGCGCGACGCACCCGACGCCAACCACGGCCGGTCGTTCGCCCGGTTCGAGGCCCGCTTCCAGGTCGCCTGGGTGGTCGGCGCCTTCATCCCGGTGGTCCTGCCGATACCGGTGCGACTGGGCTCGGGGTTCGTGGCCCTGCTGGCCGCCTTCGCGGTGGTCTCGTTCATCGTCGGCCGGCGCCGCATCGCGGTCCGCGGCAATCCCGGGCGCGACAGAGACGCCTAGAGGTCGAGCTCAGAGGTCGAGCTCAGAGGTCGAGCACAGAGGCCGAGCAGAAAGGTCGAGCACAGAGGCCGAGCACGCCGAGCACTCCTAGGAGCGGCCCGGATGTGTCCGGGCGGGTGTCAGCGGGGCAGGTCGATCCTGGCCAGCCAGAGCCCGGCCGCGTCGACCTCGGCCGGGGTCGGCAGGTTGGCCGGGTCGGTGAACAGCCGCCGCAACCCCTCCGGGCCGACCCGTTCCACCACGCCCGCCGCGAACGCCGCACCCCGCTCGTACTGGTCCTGGTCGAGTTCCAGGCCGAGCAGCCGCTCGACGAAGCGGTCGGACTCGCTGGCCTCCACCCGGTGGCGTCGCAGAGCCTCGGCGAGCCGGCTGTAGGAGCCGATCAGCTGAGCGCCGATATGATCCATGGTGTGGTCGACGTAACCGGTGATGGCCGCGACCAGCGCGGTCGCCTGGGGCAGCAGCGCCTCCTGAGCCTCCGAGCGCACCGCCCCCAGGAGGGCGTCGGGGCTGCCGAGCTCCTGCTGGAGCGCGGCGAGGGCCTCGGGCCCGCCCGACAGGGGGTCGAAGCCGTCCAGCAGCTCCTCGACACGGCGGGGGTTGGTCTCGAACGAGGACGCGTGTCGCAGCAGCAGGTCGTTGACGGCGTCCCGCACGTGCTCGACCCCGAAGACCGCGTGGTAGACGGCCTCGTGCAGGCACACCCACAGGCGGAGGTCGTCGACGTCGAGGGACCACTGCCGACCGAAGTCGTCGACATTGGGCAACGCGATCAGCATCGGACTGCCGGTCGGCCGCGGCACGGGCAGCACGTAGCCGCCGAGCGCGTGCTGGGCGAGACGGCCCACCATCGCGCCGGTTGTGAGCGACAGCATGGCTGGTCCGATCATGCGCGAGATGCCGGCCAGCATGGCCGTCATGGGGTCGGCGCCCGTGTCGTCGAAGTCGGGGTCCGGTCCCGCGGCGATCGACTCGCCCAGGGCGCTGAACAGCTCCCCGTAGTCGGCGACGGTGCGATCCGACCACCCGACCCGGTTGACGACCTCCACCCGCAGCGGCGCGCCCCGCGACGGCTGGAGTCCGGTCGCGTTGCTGACCTGCAGCTCGGCCACCCGCACGAGCTGCTCCAGAGCGATCCGGTCGGTGGGGTCGATGTTGGGCTCCGAGGATCCGCCGGAGGCGATGGCCCGGCCCACCTCGCGAGCATGGCTGGACCCCGGTGACGCCCCCTGGAGGGCCCGCATCAGGTCCCCGATCACAGGCATGTCGCCCAGACCGCCCAGACCGCCCAGACCGCCTCCAGCCTCGTCGCCCGCGGAGCCCAGTTCTTCCAGGCGCTCGGCGGAGAAGAGGTCTTCGAGCCCCTCGAAGGGATCGTCGGGGCCGTCTCCGGTTGGCGGCACCTCACTCATGGAGGCATCGTAGGGGGATGAAGGCCAGAAAAGCCCGCCGAACGTGACCCCGCCGGCTTGCCGAGGCCCGGGCACCGGCGGGAATCGGCCGGCGCGGGTGGTGGTTACCGGCGCGCACGGCTCGGTGGGCCGGCGGGTCGTGGCCCGGCTGGCCGGCCAGCAGCCCCCGGTGGCCGTCGTGGCCATCGACAAGGAGGCGCCACCGGCCCCCTACACGTCGGTCACCACCAAGCAGGCCGACCTCGCCGACGCCGACCTCGGCGCCCTGTTCTCGGGCGCCGACTCGGTGGTGCATCTGGCCTCCACCGTGACCGCGGGCACGCTGAACCCGGCCGAGGTGGAGTTGGAGGCGGCCCTGCTGCACCGTGTGCTGGACGCATTGGACTCTGCGGCCGTCCCGCATGTGGTGGTGATGTCGTCGGCCATGGTCTATGGCGCCTGGAAGGACAACCCGGTCCCCATCACCGAGGACGCCGCGGTCCGTCCCATCCCCGACTTCGACTGGGCCGTGCAGCGGCACCGGCTCGAGCAACTGGCCCAGCAGTGGGGGGCGGGACCGGGCCGCTCCGTCACCGTGCTGCGGCCGGCGGCCGTCGTCGCCGAGGACCGCCTGGGCCAGCTGGCCAACACGCTGCGGGCCGTTCGATCAGGGGTTGCCGCCGACGGCGACCCGCCGGTGCAGTACCTCCATGCCGACGATCTGGCCGCGGCCGTGGTCACCTCGGTGAACGCCCGTTACGACGGGATACTCAACGTGGCCCCCGACGGCTGGATACCGCCCGACACCCTGGCCGAGCTGGAGGGGCCGCGGCCGCGGCTGCGGGCCCCGTCGCACCTGGTGCGGATCCTGAGCGCGTTGCGCTGGCGGTGGGGGTTGGCTCCGACACCGCCGGGGGTTGTGCCCTACACCACCCATCCGTGGGTGGTGGCCAACGACCGCCTGCGGGCTCTGGGGTGGCAGGCGGCCTACTCCAACGAGGAGGCGTGGGTGGTGTCCCACGAACCCGGGCGACTGGAGTCGCTGCCGGCCAGGCGCCGCCAGGAACTGCTGCTGGCCGGCGCGGCAGTGCTGGTGGTGGGGTTCCTCGTGGCGACCGGCCTGACCGTCCGGGCCTGGCGCAGGCGCCGCCGCCCCGGTCGCGCTTAGCAGACCCCGTCGCGCTTAGCGGACAGGCCATCTACCATGAGGGTGGTGCTGGCACCCCCCGCAAGCGGCGACACCTGGCTCGGCCTTTCTAGCGATCCGCTTCCCTCGACCGAGGTGGCGGACTGGGTGGTGATGCCTGGATGCGGGGCTGTGGTGCAGTTCAGCGGAACGGCCCGCGACCACTCGGACGACCGCCCAGGGGTCGACCTGCTCGAGTACGAGGCCTACGAGGAGGTGGTCGAGCCCCGCCTGGCCGCCATCGCCTCCGAGATGCGCCAGCGCTGGGAGGACCTGGGACGCATCGCGGTGCTGCACCGGGTGGGATCCGTGGCGGTGGGCGATCCCGCGGTGGTGGTGGCCGTGTCGTCACCGCACCGGGACGCGGCCTTCGAAGCGGCCCGCTTCGCCATCGACACCCTCAAGGCCAGCGTGCCGATCTGGAAGCGTGAGCGCTGGCAGGGCGGCGAGAGCTGGGGCCTGGAGCCCCAACACATAGTCGCGGTGCCCTCACTCGGCGGCGCCGATGCCGGCGCCCCGTCGCCCAGCGCGGTGCTGGCCCCGCCGGAGGCGGCACGGTGAGGGGCTCCGTCCTGCTCGTCCTCGCCTCGCTCGGCCTGGCCACCATCGTCTCGCTGCTGCTGTGGATGGTCCGCAGGATCACCTGGCGCCGTCCCGCTCCGTTCCTGAAGCAGCTCGAGGCGGTGTCGCCGACCCCGGGACGTCCCGTCGGACCGGCCAGCGGGATCGCCAGGCTCGATCCGCTGGCGCCCAGCCCCGAGGACGGCCAGCCCGCCGACACGCCGGTCGCTTCAGAGGAGCGCTGAGCCCTGCCACGCGACCTGGCCATCGACCTGGGAACGGCGAATACTCTGGTGTACGCCCGAGGGCAGGGCGTCGTGCTCAACGAGCCGTCGGTGGTGGCTCTCAACACCAACACCAACCAGCTGCTGGCGGTGGGCCACAAGGCCCGCCGGATGCTGGGACGCACGCCCGGCTACATCGTCGCCCGGCGGCCGCTGCGCAAGGGCGCCATCACCGACTTCGAGATCACCCAGGACATGATCCGGATCCTGCTGAGGCAGGTGGGGGTCAGCCGCATCAACCGGGCCCGCATAGTCGTCTGCGTGCCCTCGGCCATCACCCCGGTGGAGCGCCGGGCCGTGATGGAGGCCGCCCGCAGGGCCGGCGCCATCGAGGTGAGGCTGATCGACCAGCCCCTGGCGGCCGCCATAGGCGCCGGGCTCCCGATCGACGAGCCGGTCGGGTCGATGGTGGTGGACATCGGCGGCGGGACCACCGAGACCGCGCTGTTGAGCCTGGGCGGAGTTGTGGCCCTGGAGGCGGTGCGGGTGGGCTCGTTCGACATCGACGACGCCATCCAGGCCCACATGAGGCGCGAGTACGGCATGGCCATCGGCGAGCCCACCGCGGAGCACACCAAGATCGTGGTCGGGTCGGCCGCAACGACCCGCAGCGAGACGGCTGCGGAGATCCGGGGCCGGGAGTTGATGTCGGGCATGCCCAAGACGACGGTGGTCACACCGGACGAGATCCGCAAGGCGATCGAGGAGCCGGTGAGCGCCATGGTCGACTCGGTGTTGAGCTGCCTGTCCCAGTCGCCACCGGAACTGGCCCAGGACCTGATCGCCCGGGGCGTCCACCTCGTCGGCGGGGGCGGGCTGCTCAGGGGGATGGACATCCGTCTGTCACGGGAGATGTCGCTGCGGGTTCGCCGGGTCAACGCGCCCCTGGAGACGGTGGTTCGCGGGGCGGGCCGATGTCTCGAGCACCTCGGTATGGACATCTCGATCTTCAGCGACGACTTCGATTAGCGGCGCTCGGTCCGGGTGGCCCCTAAGAGGCCGAGCGAATAGGCGGAGCAACGCGGCTCATACGGCGCGAGGCCGTGGCCCGAGCGGCCCGTGAGCGCAGCGAACAAGAGCGGGAATGACCCCGCTGCGACGCGACGGGCTCTCACCTATTTGCGGGCGCTCT
>JAJEEV010000006.1 GCA_022820805.1 Acidimicrobiia bacterium | reverse complement strand
AGGGCTTGGAGGCCCTGGCCGGTGGACAGGTCGACGTCCTGGAGCACGCCGTGCACGGCCCGACCGATGGCGGTGCCGTAGCGACCCTTGCTCCAAGGCGGCGGCTCCGCGTCGCCGCGGTCCTTGTCCAGGCCCGGATCGGCATCGGGTGGTCGGCTCTCCGCAGCGGCGAGAGCCGTGGCCGACACTGCGGTGGGCGCCGAGGCCTCTCTCAGGCTGAGCTCCCGCTCCCGCTCCCATTCGTCCCGGCCGGGCAGCGGTGCTCGCTCGGTGCTGGTCTGCGGAGCGACGCCGGCATCGGCCCATTCCGGCCCGGCCCGGCCGAACAGGGCCGAGCCGTCCGAGGCCCCCGCCTCCGCGGCGCCTGCGTCGGCCAGGGCCCACGCTGCGGAGTTCTCCTTCGAGCCGTTCTCGCCCGGGTCTCGGCGATTGAGGCTCACGATCAGGTGGTCGCGGGCCCGGGTGCAGGCCACGTACAGCAGCCGGAGGCGCTCGTGGGCGTCCATCTGCTCGTCGATGGGCCTCCAGGCCTCGTAGTTCTCCGACTCCACGCCGCCGCGCAGCTTCACCACCGGCGCGCCGGAGGAGTCGAAGGCGACCGTCGGCCCCCGACCCCGCTGGTCGAGCTTGGTCGTCATGCCCGACAGCACTCCGATCGGGAACTCCAGGCCCTTGGCGGCGTGAACCGTCATGATTCGCACGCTGTCGTCGTCGGTCTCGGGCAGCACCGACTCGGTGACCCGGGCATTGTCGGCTCCCTGGAGCCGGGCCCATTCCAGATAGCCGCGCAGGTTGGTGCCTCCAGCGTCGGCCCACGCCCGAGCCTGGTCGATCACGAACCGCAGCCGCCGCCACACATCGCGGGGCCTCCCGCCGGCCACCGCGGTCTCGAAGGCGCCGCGCTCGCGCACCAGCCGGTCGATCAGGGCGGGTGGGCTGGTCCAGCGCTTCGCCCGGTGCAGTTCGGCCAGATGGGCGATCGCCTGGGCCACGGGGTGATCGGCAGGGCAGGAATCGGGCTGGGCGCCGATGACGGAGAACCGGCCCCCGCAGGCGAGGCGCCAGTGGGCCAGGTCGTCGTCGCCGCAGCCGTAGAGCGACGACCGCAGCGCGGCCACCAGGGCCAGTTCATCGGTGGGGTCGGCCACCGCCTGCAGGGCGGCGAGCACGTCGCGCACTTCGCGGGTGTTGTACACGAGCGACGAGGCTTCGGCCCGGTAGGGGATGGAGGCCGCCTCCAGGGCGTCCTCGAGGTCGGCGAGGCTGGTGCGGGAGGGGATCAGGATGGCGATGTCTCCCAGGCGGGCCGGGCGGGGATCGGGCGCGGTGGGACGGCCCCCGTCGACCTCCCATCCGTCCCGCAGGACCGCGGCCACTGCGTCAGCCACCGATCGGGCCTCCCGGCGGCGCAACTCCTGGGCGAAGGTCCGGCCGGGGATCTCGACGGGCTGCGCGCCGAGGACGGTCACGGGCGGTCCCTGCGGCACCGGCGCCCGTACCGCGTCGAGGGGCGCATACTCGGGCTGGCTGCCGGAGGACCGCTGGATCAGCTGCCCGAAGACGTAGTTGACCCAGTCGATGATGGGTCTGGCCGAGCGGAAGTTGGTGCCGAGGTTCTCGATGCGTCCCCGCGGCTGGCGCTCGGTCCATTCACGGGCCTCCAGGAAGGTGGCTATGTCGGCGCCCCGGAACCGGTAGATGGACTGCTTGGGATCACCGACGAAGAAGAGGCGGCCCGGGTCGGGATCGATCTCCGCCCACGGGGTGCCGCCGACGTCGGGGTCGGCGCAGCTGAGGAGCGCGGCCAACTCCACCTGGATCGGGTCGGTGTCCTGGAACTCGTCGATGAGCAGGCGCTGGTATCGCTCCCGCAGGGCGGTCCGGACGGCCGGACCGTGAGTGTCGTGGCGGAGCAGCATGCGGGCCCGCACCAGCAGGTCGTGGAACTCGAGACGCCCCCCGGCGCGCCGCTCCTCGGCCGCGTCCAGGGTGAAGGCCGCCAGCCGGGCCACGAGCACCTCGAGTGCGGCCTGGCCCGCCCGGTCCAGCAGCTGTAAGCAGACCGACTGCGGTTCGTCCGGCCTGCGGTGCCGCGGCGCGGCCAGCGACTTGAGAGCGGCCGTGGCGGCCGCCTTGTTGGCCTTGCCCTCCTTGCCGCCCCCCCAGCTGTCCTGGCGGCCCGCGCCCTTTCCCCGCCCGGCGTCGATGGCCGATCTGAGGATCTCGATGCGGGCCACGTCGTCGCTGGTGCCTTCGAGCCGGGCCAGCTCGCCTTCGACGGCCTCGATCCGGGCGAACAGCGCGTCGGCGCGTCCGGCCGTGCACGTTTCCTTGATCGCGGCCACGGCCTGCAGGGCCTCCTCGATGTCGTCGACGTCGACCGGCGGCAGGGGAGCGGGCTCCTGTGCCAGACCCTCGAGGCGGTCCCAGTTCTGGTTGAGCCTCACCGCCAGCGCTCGGATCTGGTCCAGCCTCACACCCAGCATCTCGAGCCGCAGCAAGGTCGGACCCATCTGCTCGCGCTCATCGAGGAGTCGGTCGAGGAAGTCCCGCCAGCGGATGTCGAACTCGATCTGGGAGCCGATGTCGTCGAGCACCTCCACGCTGGGCGGCAGCCCGGCCTCCACCGGGTGCTCGGACAGAATCCGCTGCGCGAAGGAGTGCAGCGTGCCTACCGCGGCACCGTCGAGTTGCAGCGTCGCGGTCTGGGCCCGCACCTCGTCGAGGGAGGCGCGGGTCTCGGCATCTCGCAGCCGGTCGCGGATCCTGTCCCGCAGTTCGGCCGCGGCCTTCTCGGTGAAGGTGATGGCCGCGATGTTCTCCATCGCGACCCCCGAGCCGATCAGGGCCGCCACCCGATCGACGAGGGCTCGGGTCTTGCCCGAGCCGGCACCGGCCTCGACGAAGAGCGTGCTTGTCAGATCGGAGGTGATCCGGTCGCGGGCGGCCTGGTCGCCGAGGCCGGGAGCGGTCATGGTCGGGCTCCCGCGGGCTGGGCGGGCTCGGGTGGCTGCCCACGGCCGGGGTCAACCAGGTCGAGGTAGGGGGCGAGGGCCGGGTCGCGCTGCTTTCGCTGCCAGTCGCGCCACTGGTCCTTGGTTCCCATGCCGTCGGGCTCGCAGTACCAGCACGACACGAACGGCTTCCATCCGGGCTCCTCGGGATGAAGCGGGAACAGTCCCGAGCCGATGCCGTCGACCACTGCGCCCACCGCTTCGAGCACCGGCCGGCGAGCGGCATCGGTGCGGTAGCCGACCTCGGCGAAACGGCCCTTGGACGACACGAACCAGTAGGCGCCGTACCCGTCGGCCGAGTCGGAGGCGCCCCGCAGCCGGCGGGCGGCCAGATCGTAGAGGACCAGCTGGAGCCGGCGACCGCCGAGGGTGGGATCGTCGGGGCCGATCCTCTCGTACGAGCGGGCGGAGCCGGTCTTGTAGTCCACCACCAGCAGGCCTCCGCCGTCGGTCACGTCGATGCGATCGATGGAGCCCCGGATCCTCAGCGACCGGCTGTCGCCGATGTCGATGGTGACGGGGCCGCCGGGACTCTGCGGCATCCCGAAGGCGAGTTCCGCCGCGGCGGGGCGCGACCGGTGGCCGGCCCGCCCGTCGTCGTCGAAGTCGAGGAACCGGGCCAAGTCGGCGAGGATCTGGCCGCGGTCGTAGCCCCAGTAGAGCTGGCGCCCGACCAGGCCTCGGGCGGCCAGGAGGTCGCACTCCTCGTGCCCGACGGCCATCAGGCGGGCCCGCCACTGCTCGGGCCACGGATCTCCGGGCGCGGGCACCGCGCCCTCGGTGATCGCCTCGGTCAGCCAGCGCTCCAGGATCCGGTGCACCAGGCTGCCGCGCTCCAGTGGGCTGATGCGGTGGTCGTCGTCGGCGTCGTCGACGGGCTCCACCCTCAGGACGTGGCGCATGAAGTAGCCGTGAGGGCATCCGGCCCAGGCCTCCAGGCGCGACGCCGAGGTCACCTGGTCCTCGTCGGTCGGGTCGGGGAGGTCCGCTCCCCTCAGGTCGCCGGCCGCGAGGTTGCCGTCGAACCGGGTCAAGCGGCGCGAGAGCCGGGCCCGGCGCAGCTCGATGCCCCGGTTGAGCTCGATACGCCGGTACACGCTGGGCAGGGCCATCAGGTCGGCCTGCGCGCCGTCGTCGCGGCTGCGGTTGTCGTGCCAGTCGAGCAGGCACCTGGTGTCGTACTCGTGCTCGTGGGCCGGGAACCCGGTCCGGCGCAGCCCGCCCACGAACGACGGCACCACTTCCATGCGGTCGGTCTGCGCGGTCAGCCACCGGCTCGGTGTGCGGTCCGCGGCCCGGCGCAGGTCGCCCCGCGGGAACAGCAGCAGCGACTGCTGAGCGCCTGCGACCGTCGCCAGGAGCGCCCGGTGGTCGTCACCGGACCGGTCGCCGCGGGCGGGAAGGTCGTGGCCGACGACCCGGCGCTCGCGATCGGGCAGGAGAGCGTCGTCGTTGCGGCGAGCCGGGAAGGTCCCCTCGGCCATGCCGCACACCACGGCCAGATCGAGTTCGAGGCCCACGGCCAGGCCGACCGGCCCGACGAGCACGCCTCGGCCCAGGCGGCCATGGCGGTGCGGGGTCGTCTCCAGCTCGAGCTGGAGTGCTCTCCGGAAGGCTGCCACAGACGGGTTGTCGTCGGTTCCGTCGAGGTCGCCGAGCCGGCTGATGGCGCTGTCCACCCGGTCGGCCAGCTCCCTCTCCTCGTCGGGCCAGCTGCCGCGCAGCCGGCCGCCGAGGTACTTGCGCGCCACGCTCTGGCACCAGTCAGCCAACGCGGCCCAGGTGCGAGGCGCGGGCTGGGGACTGAGATCGTCGTGCAGTCTCTCCACGAAGCCGAGCAGTTCGGTGGCCCGGGCCGCGTCGCGACGGAGCCGGTCGCCGCGCCAGATCTGGTTCTCGTCGGCCTGGTACCGCTCGGCGTCGGCGAGGCAGTCGGCCGCGTACCGCTCGAGCCGCTCCCTCCAGCTGCCGATGCCGGCATCGACGCGGGCGGCCCGGGCGGTCCGCTCCCACGCTGCGCTGGGTGCGCTCTGCCATCGGGAGGAGGGTGCATCGTCGGTCGGGGCTGCCTCACGGTCGCGGTTCCCGTCCGGACGCTCGGCCCCGGGATCGGACTGCTTGATGCTCACGGGGGCACCGGCCAGCCAGGCCATCACCGCCCGCCGGGAGAAGCCCCGGTCCTGCAACGCCAGCATCTCCAGCAGCGACCGGCCCAGCAGAGACGTCTCCGTGGTCCGCACGGTGGCGCCGCACCGCTCGATCCCGGCGGCGTCGAGAGCATCGCCGATGAGGCGGACGTAGGGGGATGCGACGCCGTAGACGATGGCGCATCGACCCAGCGGCGTGCCGGCCCGGGCCGCGTCCACGACTGCCCGGACCGCGTGGCGCACCTCGTCGTCGGCGTCGGAGACGCTTAGCGCCTGCACGCCGTGCCCGGCCCGTCCCGGCTCGCTGACGCCGTGCCCGGCCCGTCCCGGCTTGCTGACGATGTGCCCGGCCCGTCCCGGCTCGCTCGCGCCGTCCCCGGTCTGTGGGCCGAGGTCGGTTCCCAGCCTTCGAAGGGAGGCTCGCACGGTGGCGTCGGCATCCTCAGCCCCGGTCGCGCCGGCGACGATGGTGGCTGCGGTCACCTCGGACACGGCCTGCAGCAGGTGGGCCTGGCTGCGGGTGATGACCTGGGGAAGGAACACGATCACCCGGCCGAGCCGGCGCTGCATCTCCGAGGGCCGGGCCCGAACCGCGGCCGCGGCTGCCCGGGCCAGCTGCTGCTCGTTGCTGAAGTCCGGTGCGAGGGCTTCTGCGACCTCCCGATGGATGCGCACGACGTCCCGGGCCCGGAGGGACTGCCGGGCCAGGGCGGCCAGCTGGCCGCTGTCGAGCTCGGAGAGCTCCCGGTGCGCCCGGGTGAGGGCCCGCTCGGTGGCCGGATGGGTCTCGACGCCGCGGAAATGGCCTGGATCCCGGCGCAGGGCGCTGCGCACCGCGGCCGCGATCACGGCGCTCGACACGCCCCTGCGGCCCTGGTCGGCCATCCCGGCACCGCCGAGGTGCTCGGCGAGGCTGTAGGCGGTGTGGAAGGCCACTGCCGCGATGCCCGCAGTGCCGTTGTGGCGGCGCCGTCCCAGTGCTCGCCTGGCCGCCAGTCCCACGTAGTGGCTGGGCACGACCACGGTCACCGGCGCCAGCGCGTCGCCCGCCTTGGACTGCGCGACGGCCCGCGCCAGCGCCTCATGGGCCGCCGGCCCGTAGGCCGTCGTCACGCAGTCGAACGCCACGGAGCGCACCCTACGACAGCGGTGCGACAGCGGAGGGCCGCCACTGGACCCTCGCCCGCCGGGCGGTGACGCGGCGCTCCTGCCGGGGCTTGTATGGTTTCGGGCCTATGGCGTCGCGGCTCCCGAGTGCTGAGAGCCCTGGCGAGGCTCAGGACGCGAGCGAGCTGCGAGACCTCGACGTCGCGCTGGGCCGGCAGATCCGCGAGCACCGGGTCCGGGCCGGCATGTCGCTGAAGGACCTGGCGTCCAAGGCCGAGCTGTCACCGTCTTTCCTGAGCCAGCTGGAGCGGGGCTTGGCGAGGCCCCGCATCACGTCGCTTCACCGGGTGGCTCGCACGCTGGGCACCACCGCCCAAGCCCTGCTGTCGCTCGAGGAGACGAAGCCGTACTCCCTGGTCCGTCGTGGCGACCCGCGAGACGTTGACCACGACATCGACAAGGCAGCCGGGATCGCCCGGTCGCTGGTGCGGGACTCGCGATCCCTGACCGCCCTGGAGTTCCGCGGGGTTCCGAGGAGTTTCGGCCCGTACTACGAGCACCCCGGCGAGGAGCTCCTTCTCGTGATCGAGGGGGTCATCGAGAAGGACATCGACGGCGAGATCATCGAGCTGCGAGCAGGGGACTGCATCTGCTACGACGGACGGGTACCACACAGGTCGCGCAGTGTCGGCGACGACGAGGTCGTCACGTTGCTGGTCACCGTCAGGGAGGACGGCAGGGGCGACTGAGTCGCCGGCCGGCGGACTCGAGCCGAGATCCGCGGGCGTGGTGTCGGGGCCTTAATCCCGTGCCCTCCCGTAGGTGGAAGCGCTGATCCCGGAGCCTTGACGCAACCGCGGGTGTTTGTGTACAGTGAAAAATACTGCGGCAAAGTTCGTAGTATCAAAGTCACTGGGGGGACGATATGAGACGACTGGCCATCCTCTTGACGTTGCTGGCGCTTATCGCGGCGTCATGCGGTGACGACGCCGAAGACGCCGGTGAGGCCATCGCCGAACCGGCCGCGCCGAGCGAACCCGCCGAGGAAACGCCCGCCGCCGAGGAGTCCGAGCCAGTCGCGGAGCCGGAGCCTGCAGAGGAGCCGGAGCCTGCTCCTGAACCGGCAGTCGACGAGGCGCCCGCCGAAGAGGAAGCGGGAGAGGCGGCTCCCGAGGCCGTGCCGGAGACCATGGCCGTTGACCTGTCGGGTGCCTGCCCCGACCCGCTGGTGTTGCAGACGGACTGGTTCCCGTCACCCGAGCACGGCTATGCCTATCGCCTGATCGGCGACGCAGGAGAGCTAGACATCGAGAACGGCATCTACCGCGGACCGCTGCTCGATACCGGCATCGACCTCGAGATCCGCGCCGGCGGCCCCTATCTCGGTTGGCAGCCCACGACCGCGACGATGCAGCTGGATACGGGGATCCACTTCGGTTATGTGAACACCGACGAGCAGGTCGCCGCCTACGACACCGTCCCGACGGTTGCCGTAGCGGCACCCTTCGATACCAATCCCCAGATCCTCATGTGGAATCCGGACGTGTACTCCTTCTCCAGCTTCGAGGACATAGGCGAGTCCGACGCCACCGTCGTGTACTTCGCCGGCGGGGTGTTCATCGATTACATGGTGGACGCGGGAGTCCTCCGCGCCGACCAGGTGGATCCGTCCTACGACGGATCGCCGGCCCGCTTCGTGGCCGAGGGCGGCGCTCTCGTGCAGCAGGGATTCGCCACCAGCGAGCCATGGCTGTACGAGAATGCACTGGAGGACTGGGGCAAGCCGGTGGACTTCCTCCTCATCCACGACTCGGGCTTCGAGATATACGCTCAGCCGCTCGTGGTGCGCGCCGACGCCCTTGAGGAGTTGCGGCCCTGTCTCGAACTCGTCGTTCCGGTCTTCCAGCAGGCGGTTCTCGATCACTACGCCGATTCCGCTCCGACCGACGCTCTGATCCTCCGGATCGTGGACGACCTCGCGTCGTTCTGGGTGCTGTACCCGGGCCAGATGGAGTACTCGGCCGCTACTGCCCTGGCGCTCGGCAACGTCGGCAACGGCCCCGACAACATTGTCGGCAACATGGACGACGCCCGGATGCAGCGCGTGGTCCAACTGCTCAAGGATGTCCTCGAGGGCGTGCCTCAGGACATCGAGGCCACCGACATCTACACGAACGAGTTCATCGACCCGTCGATTGGATTCTGACGGCGACGCCCGTGAGACTCAGAGGGCACGCGCCCGAAGAGAGGAGCAGCCCATGACGAGCGGAGTGAAGATCGCGTCGCGGGTGCCGTTGGTGGACCTGGCCGGAGCGTTCGAGCCGGGACCCCATCGAGACGAGGCGGTCGATGTCATCCGGCGTGCCTGCGAGGACGTCGGCTTCCTGGTGATCACTGGCCACGGTGTCGGAGAAGAGGTGGTCCAGGGAATCGACTCCGTTTCCCGAGCCTTCTTCGCCCTGCCCGAGGAGGAGAAGCGGACCCATGTCGGCGCGCCGGGGATCTACCGCGGGTTCACGCCCTCCCAGGCGTCGGCTCTGGCGCTCTCCCGCGAGGACGAGTCGCTGCCCGACCTCTGCGAGCTGTACACCGTCAACCGCTTCGATGATCCCGATGTCGCCCGCCGGGCGGGGCTGCGTGAGGGCCGCGAGGGGTTCTTCGCGCCGAACATCTGGCCCGACCCCGATCGTGTGCCCGGGTTCAAGGACGCCTTCGAGACCTACTACGAGGTCATGGAGGACTTGGCCACGAAGCTGATGCGGCTCATGGCCCTCGCCTTGGGGCTCGACGAATGCTGGTTCGACGACAAGATCCGCGACCACATCACGAACCTGACCGTCAACCACTATCCGGCCCTCGATCGACCCGCGAGGCCCGGACAGTTCCGGCGAGGCGCCCATTCGGACTGGGGCAGCCTGACGATCCTCTACCACGACGGCGAGCCCGGCCTGCAGATCATGTCCCCCGACGGCGAGTGGGAGGATGTCCCTGTAGTGGCCGACTCCTTCGTGGTGAACCTCGGTGACCTGATGGCGGCCTGGACGAACGACCGCTGGGTCTCCACGCTGCACCGCGTGGTGGCACCGGAAGGGGACATGGGCGACAGGATCTCCATCGCGTTCTTCCATCAGCCCACCTACGACGCTCGCATCGAGTGCATCCCCACCTGCACGTCACCGGACGATCCGCCCCACCACGAGCCCACCACTTCGGGCGGGTGGATCCTGTCCATGCTTGAGAAGACCATCTACTGACAGGGTCAGCAGTGCCGCAGCCCGATCCCAGAGGCCTGCTGGCGCTGGCGTACGAGCAGGCCCGTAGAGGCCTGGCCGAAGGGGGAGTGCCGATCGGCGCCGCGCTGGTCGACGCCGACGGAGCAGTGCTCGGAGCCGGGTGCAACGGCAATGTCCAGCACGGTGACTTCCTGCTTCACGCCGAGACCGTCGCCATCGGGGACGCGGGCGCGCTCAGCGATTACGCCGGCACCACTCTGGTGACCACGATGACGCCCTGCTGGTACTGCTCCGGACTGGTGCGGTTCCTCGGCATCGGGGCCGTCGTGGTGGGTGACAGCGAGAGCTGGTCCGACGAAGCACTGGACTGGCTCGAGTCGGCTGGTGTGGCCACCACCAGGCTGCACGACCGGGCCTGCGTGGACATCTTCGCCGACTGGTTGGCGACCAACCCCGATGTGTGGTCGACCCTGCCGTCGAGCGCCGGCGGCCGCAAGGACGGCCCCGGCTAGAGTCGCGTCAGGAACCGCGGCGACAGGGGGACGGACCAGCGATGACGGTCTCGACCGGAGTGGTGTCGCGGGTGCCTCTGGTGGACCTGTCGGAGGCGTTCGAGCCGGGGCCGAGCCGCGACGAGGTTGTGGACGCGATCCGGCGGGCCTGCGAGGACGTGGGCTTCCTGGTGATCACCGGCCACGGCGTGCCGCAGGAGGCGGTGCAGCGGATCGACGCCGCTGCCCGGCGGTTCTTCAACCTGCCCGTGGGCGACAAGATGGAACTCGTCTGCCACGCCGGCAACCGGAGGGGCTACAAGCCGCTGCAGAGTTCGACGCTGGCGCTGTCACGCGACGAGGAGACGCCCCCGGACCTTGCCGAGCTCTTCCTCGTGAACCGCTTCGACGACCGCGACGCGGCCCGCCGGGCCGGGCTGCGCGAGGGGCGGGAGGACTTCTTCGCCCCCAACGTGTGGCCCGACCCTGACCTTGTGCCGGACTTCCGGGAGGCGTTCCTGGCCTACTACGCGGTCATGGAGGACCTGGCCGCCAGGATCATGCGGCTGATGGCCCTGGCCCTGGAACTGGACGAGCACTGGTTCGACGACAAGATCGCCGACCACATCACCGGACTGGCCGCCCTGCGCTATCCCGCCCTCGACTCGGCGCCGCTGCCGGGACAGTTCCGCAGGGGCCCGCACTCGGACTGGGGCAGCCTCACCGTCCTCTACAGCGACGGGGTGCCCGGCCTGCAGATCCTGTCACCCGAGGGCGAGTGGGAGGACGTGCCCGCGGTCGCCGGGTCGTTCGTGATCAACATCGGCGACCTGATGGCGGCGTGGACCAACGACCGGTGGGTCTCCACCCTTCACCGGGTGGTGGTGGCCGACGGCGCCTGGGGCGAGCGCATCTCGGTGGCGTTCTTCCACCAGCCGACCTACGACGCGGTCATCGAGTGCATCCCCACCTGCACCTCGCCGGACGACCCGCCCCGCTACGAGCCCATCACCTCCGGGGACTGGCTCGACTGGATGATCCGCAAGACCACCACCTACAGCTGAGCCTGCTTGCCCTGCCCAGCGCGAGCGCGGCGCGCGCCGGACACGAGTGGGCTTGGAGCGCTGGATCGATTGGCTCTAGCCTCGCCAATCGACGGCGACCAAGGAGGATCGATAATCGCTGTGAGCGATGCTGCGCCTGCGCTGAAGTTCGAGAGCATCGCGATGACGTTCCCCGACGGCACGGAGGCTCTCGACGGGATCAGCTTCGGCGTCTCGATGGGAGAGTTCGTAACCATCGTGGGGCCGTCGGGCTGCGGCAAGTCCACCCTGTTGAGGATCGCCTCGGGTCTCCTTGAGCCGACCTCGGGGCGGGTGGAGGCCGACCGTGAGCGGATCGGTTACGTCTTCCAGGACGCGACGCTGCTGGACTGGCGGAACGTCCAGAACAACGTCGAGCTTCTGCCACAGCTCCACGGGTATCCCAAGGCCGAGCGCAAGAAGCTGGCCCGTGAGGCGATCGAGTTGGTCGGGTTGGCCGGCTTCGAGCGCCACTATCCCAAGTCACTCTCGGGTGGGATGAAGATGCGGGTGTCCCTGGCCCGAACGCTGACGCTGGCTCCGCCGTTGTTCCTGTTCGACGAGCCCTTCGCGGCCGTGGACGAGATCACCCGCCAGCGACTCAATGAGGAGACCCAGGCCTTGTTCCAGCGGGAGGGGTTCGCGGGTCTGTTCATCACCCACTCGATAAGCGAGGCGGTGTTCATGTCCACCCGGGTGATGGTCATGTCGGCTCGTCCGGGTCGGATCCTGTCCGAGCACGAGGTTCCGTTCAGCTACCCGCGGCAGGCGGATCTCAGGTTCGACGCGAGGTTCGGAGACCTCTGTGGCGAGGTGTCGGTGGCCCTCGAAGGCGCCCACGGCTCGGAGGAATCGGATGGCTGAGCAGGCCAGCAGGACCGAACCGCTCGACGGCGACGCCGAGGTCGAGACCGGCACCGACGAGAACAAGTCCTCCAAGGTCATGGGTGTGTGGGCCTATCTCGCGCCACTCATCACGTTCGTACTGATCATCGGCGTGTGGTACTTCATCTCCTACGTCCGCATGGACGCAGTCCGTCGCCGCACCGCGCTGCCGGCGCCGCACACCGTCTTCGAGGACGGTCTGCTCGTGTGGGAGGACCGCAAAGGGCTGAAGCCGATCCTCGAGGCGCTGCTGGTAACCAGCCGCGTGGCTCTGATCGGGTTGGCAATATCGATCGCGATAGGTGTCTTGCTAGCTATCGCGATGAACACCGCAAAGTGGGCCGAGCGATCGATATTCCCGTACGCGGTCATCATCCAGGTGACGCCCATCCTGGCCCTGGTCCCGTTGATCCGGAACTGGTACGGGTTCGGTATTCCCGCCAGGGTGGTCGTGTGCGTCCTGATCGCGATCTTCCCGGTCATAACCAACACTCTGTTCGGCCTCCAATCGGCCAAGGAGGGCCACCACGACCTGTTCACGCTCCACCACGCCAGCTGGTTCACCAGACTCTGGCGCCTCGAGATGCCTGGGGCCATGCCCGCGTTCCTCACCGGCATGCGGATCGCGGCCGGCGGCAGCGTGATCGGTGCGGTGGTCGGCGACTTCTTCTTCAGGCAGGGCGAGATAGGCCTCGGCCGGCTGATCGACAACTACCAGAAGGACACTCGGATCCCGGAGTTGTTCACCGCCACGATCGTGGCGTGCCTGTTCGGGATCGCGATCTTCCTGATCGTGGGATGGATCTCGACTCGCACGCTCAAGCACTGGCACGAGTCGGCCCGGACCCTCACATGAGCCGCCGTCGGGCCGCTCACGACAACATTCGCTTAACAAACAAGGGGGAGCGAGCAATGGGAAACAAACACGTCGGAAGGTATCTGGCCCTATTCCTGGCTGTCGGCCTCGTGGCCGCGGCATGCAGCGGCGGTGACGAGGAGGCAGCCCCTTCGACCGTCTGCCCTACGAACCTCGTCATCCAGACTGACTGGTGGCCCGAGATCGAGCACATCGGCACCTACCAGCTGATCGGTCCGAACGGCACGTCCGATCCCGAGACCTTCCGCTACAGCGGGCCGATCCAGGAGCAGTACCAGGTCGGAGGGATCGAGACCGTCGAGATCCGGGCTGGCGGCGACGCGATCTCGTTCAGTCCTGTCACCTCGGTGATGTACGAGGACAGCGACATCATCCTCGGCTACGTCAACACCTCCGACGCGGCCAAGGATGCCGGAACCAACCACGTCATCGGTGTGGCCAAGACGCTCGACATCAACCCGCAGATGGTGATGTGGAACCCGGCGCGCTACGACATCTCCGAGCCCGCCGACATGGCCGCGAGCGGGGCCCGCTTCCTGTACTTCGACGGCTCGACCTACGTCGACTTCATCGTGTCGCAGGGGTTCATGACCGAGGATCAGCTAGATCCGTCCTATGCCGGCGCGCCGGATCAGTTCATCGAGAGCAACGGCGGCCTCATCCAGCAGGGCTTCGCCACCAACGAGATCTACAAGTACGAGAACGAGATCGAGTGGAACAACGGCGCCCCTGCTGATGTCGAGTTCTTCCTGATCCATGATCTGGGCTTCGAGGACTACCCGGCCATGTACAGCGTCCGCGCCGACCGGCTCGAGGAGCTCTCCGGGTGCCTGGAGCTGCTGGTGCCCAAACTGGCGCAGGCCTGGGTCGACTTCTTCAATGACCCCGGTCCTATCGCCGACGCGCTGATCTCGCTGAACGCCGAGTACAACACCTACTGGGAGCTGTCGGCCGGGATCAACAGCAAGGCACTGGAGATGTTCGGCGACGGCATCATGGCCAACAGTCCTGACGGTACGTACTGCTCGATGGACGAGGGTCGAGTCAACGGGCTGATCGAGATCCTCAAGCCGACGTTCGACAACCGGGGCATCGAGTATCCCGCCGACCTGTCGGCCACCACCGTCGTGGACAACTCATTCTGTGCGGGCGCGCCAGGGCTGAGCTGATCCGGCTCGAGCCTCGGTGACATCGTCGCGGGCGGGGCGTCGCTTCGGCGGCGCCCCGCCGGTCGGCGTGTCTCAGTCCACGTAGGCGCAGAGGTCGAACAGGTTGCCGTCGGGGTCGGCAAGGTTGGCGATCTGGCCGTAGGGCTCGGTGCGGGTCGGCCGGCACTCGGACGCTCCAAGGGCGAGCAGCCGGGCTACCTCGGAGTCGAACTCGTCGGGGTCGCAGGCGAGGTCCAGGTGGATGCTTCCAGCGATGTGGGCTCCCCGCTGGAGCCCGATCCTGCGCTGGCCGTCGGCGCTGGCCAGCACGATCCAGCGATCGCCGTCCTCGCGCTGCACCTCGATGAGCCCGAGTGCCGCGCTCCAGAAGTCAGCCAGATCGTCGGTGTTGGGCGAGTCGATCGTCACGAGGTCGAACGTCGAGACCATTGCCGCAGTTTAGGTTGCCCGCGATCCCCCAGAAGGGCCTGGCTCAGTCCCAGCCGGTCGCCCGTAGGGGGATTCCGGGTCGGCGGGCAGGTCGGTGATGAACATGTGGCCGGGCTCGTGGGTGATGGCGATCTCGGGCGCGGCGTTGGCGATCGCCAGTTGCGGGGTGACGCCGCAGGCCCAGAACATGGGCACCTCGTTGTTGCCGATGCTCACCGGGTCGCCGAAATCGGGGTTGTGGAGGTCGGCGATGCCCAGCTGAGCCGGGTCGCCGGCATGGACGGGGCCGCCGTGGGCCTGCGGGTAGGCCTCGGTGATCCGCCGAGCCTGGTCGACCATCGCCTCGGGCATGGGCCGCATCGACACCACCAGCGGGCCCGCGAAGTCTCCGGCGGACTCGCACCGCCGGTCGGTGATGTACATGGGCACGTTGCGGCCCTGCTCGACGTGGCGGACCGGCAGCCCGGCCCGCATCAGGGCGGCCTCGAAGCTGAAGCTGCATCCGAGCAGCACCGACACCAGGTCGTCTCGCCACCAGGCGACGGCGTCGGTGGCGGAGTCGGTGTGGACGCCATCGACGAACAGCCGGTAGCGGGGCAAGTCGGTGCGCAGGTCGCTGCCGGGCGCGCTGCTAGCGGCCTCGGTGCCGTGTTCGATGACCTCCACGATCGGGCACGGCTTGGGATTTCTGGCTGCAAAATCCACGAAGTCGGCGGCGACCGACCGGGGAAGAACCACGAGGTTGGCTTGCACGCAGCCCGGGGCCAGATCGGCGGTGGGACCGGTGTGCTCCCCGGCCCGTATCGCCGATCTCGCCCGCCGGGCTGAGTCCGCCCGGGTTGCGTGACTCTCGGCCTCGCCGGCTGCCAGGACCTCGTCCAGGGCGTCCAGGATGGGTACCTGCGCCCTGTGAATCTTCGTCCGAGCCTCCTCGGTCGTCCACCAGGCCGCCCTGTCCACCTCCGGGAACTCCTGGACTTGGCCCGAGCGAGGAGGCCATTCGAGCTCGAAGGTGTTGCTGACCACATGCGTCGCGTCGAAGTTCGCGTCGAGCGCCCAGGCGCTGATTCGCTTGCGGCCCGGGGCACCGAACTCACCGAGGAAGAGCCTCGACCCGTCGGGCGGCGGCGATCCCAGCTCCTCCTCGAACTCCCGCAGTGCCACGCTCCCGGCGTCCTCGCCCTCGTCGTACTCGCCCTTGGGGATCGACCAGGCGTGGACGTCCTTGCCGGCCCAGAAGGGCCCACCGGGGTGCACCAGCAGCACCTCGATCACACTGTCGGCGTTCCGTCGGTGGAGTAGGAGGCCGGCGCTTCTCTTGCTTGCCATGCGTGCCGCGGCTCCTGGGCAGACCGACTGCGGTGATGTGAGTCGAACATAGCCCCGAGCGGAGGCTGGCAGGTTGGTGAGAGCATCACGAGACCGCCGTCCCATACTCTGTGTCGGCGAGGCGAGTCGAGGGAGCCATGAGCATGCAGGACCGGGCAGCCGAACGAGCCGCAGCGGTGGAGAAGGCGATGGGCGACATCGCTCGGATCGACGCTGACGGCCGTGAGCGTGGCGGCATCGACCGGGCTGGCGTGGAGCGCATCAGGGAGCGGCTGCTACGTCTGGCCGCGCGCGACGACCTGTTCGGCGACGACGACTTCCCGCCCCCGGAGTCTGCGGGAAGCTCGATCAGCTACCGGATTGCCCAGAATGACGACGACGAGTTGGCCCTGTATGTGCAGTGTGTGGCCGACGGCACGTCCGCGCCGCCGCACGAGCACAACACCTGGGCGGTGATCGTGGGGATGCGGGGCCAGGAGCTGAACCGCCTTTACGGCCCCTGCGGAGGCGGCGGCGAGCCGCAGGTGCAGCACGAGGTGATGGTCGAGCGGGGCACCGGGGTGGCGATGCTCGCCGACGATGTGCACTCGATCCACATCGAGGGCGCCGCCACCAACTTCCACTGCTACGGCCTGGCCCTGGAGCGGCTCACCGGCCGCCGGTTCTGGCACGCCCGCAGCGGCGAGTGGCGCGTCTACGTCGACGACAGCGTCATCGTCGAGGCCCGCCCCGACCGGACCCCTTAGCGCTGGCCCTCTTCCAGGGCGCTCTGCACGATGCGATTGACGCGATTGGCCCGGGTCTGGTCCCGCTTCGCATCAGCCAGCCACACCAGCAACTCCTTGCGCCTGGATGGGGCGAGAGCCTCCCAGCCCGCCGTCGCCCCACCCTCGGCCAGAGCCTCCTGCAGGTCTAGCGGCGTCTCGGGTGTGCGGTCGCTGCGGTCCCGCCGGATCCGGATCTCCACTGAGTCGCCCGCCCCCTTGCCGATGGCCTCCCGGATCGCACCGTTGAGGAACAGCCGATGACGCCCGCCGCCGACCGGCACCAGCGTGGCGATGAGTTCCACGCCGTCGGCCGTTCCCACGACCGGAACATGGCCCCGCACCCCGAACGCATCCGACACAGCCGCAGGCACATCCAAAGCCACATTCATGATGTGCGAGTAGTTCGAAGCCACCTCATACAACACCCCCACAAACCCCTGCTCACCCGCTTCCGACACTCAACCTCCGGTGATCCGGTCGATGAGCCGCCACATTCCGCTGCTCGGATTTGATCCAGCGGCTCGATCGTCGCCCAGATGCTTGTTATCGAGGGCTATGAACCGCCCTGGCTTTCCCGGAGGATCTTGACCTTGGGAAAGCGAGGATGTGGCTATGCCTACACAGAAGATGCCGGGGAGTCCTTCGACGAGGAGGTACTCGGTGGAGGAGAAGGCCCAGGCGGTGCGGCTGGTTCGCC
>JAJEEV010000031.1 GCA_022820805.1 Acidimicrobiia bacterium | reverse complement strand
CACGAGCACGGTGCTGGTCGTGAGCCTGGTGATGCCGAAAACGAGGCCCCGGAGGGCGAACAGCATCGCCAGCGTCACGATGAACGACGACAGCTTGGTCTTGGTGACGATTAAGCCGTTGAGGAACCCGAAGAAGGTTCCGACCGCCAGGCCGGCGGGCAGACCGACGTAGTCGGGAAGGTCGTAGTGGCCGGTGAGGATGGCATAGGTCATCGCTCCTGCGGCGAGGATGGAGCCGACGGAGAGATCGAGGTGTCCCGCGACCATCACCAGAGCGACGGGCAGAGCGATCAGTCCAAGCTCAGCCGCCACGTTGAGCCAGCCGGCGGTCACCAACGCACTGGTGAAGGTCGGCCAACCGAAGTACCCGAAGAACACGAACACGAACAGCGTGCCGACGAAGGCCGCGAATTCAGGTCGCCGGGCAAGGTTCTTCAGGTTCAGCACGGTCGATCTCCCTCATTCATGGATGTCGATCTCCTCACTGGACGGATGCGGTGAGGGGTGAGCCATGGCTATCACGACCCACCCCTCACAGGCATCTTCATAGTGCGGGATGGGCCATGACCACGGCCCATCCCCTACTGCACGGTGATCAGCGCTGACCCGAGTCCACGGCGAGCTGGACCGTTGCCACATTGTCGGCGGTGATCAGCGCCGGACCGGTCAGGATGACGTTGGTCGCCGGCAGGATGGCGTACTGGTCGTAGTACCAGGCGTGCGACACCGCGTACCAGCCCTGGAGCCAACCCTGCTGGTCGATGGCGAACAGCGCCTCACCACTTGCGATCCGGTTGAGGATGTTGGCGGAGACGTCCCAAGAGCCCTGCGCGACATGGTCGGCACCCATCGACGACAGGGCCTCAGCGACAGCATCGGCGTCGGCCGCCGAGCCGGTCATGATGGCGTCGATGCCCGAGTTCTCCGCGAGCTTGGCCTGGACGGCGGCGGAGATCGCAGCCGCGTCACCGAAGTTCTCGGCCGGCAGGATGAGCTCCTCGGTCTAAAGACCGGCTGCGCTGGCGGCCTCGATGGCGCCGCCGCAGCGCTGCTGCCAGTTCACCGCGCCGGGCTGCGTGTTGACGCACAGCAGGCTCGTGCCGCCGCCGTCGGCGTGGGCCTGACCGGCCGCAAGGCCGGCCTTGTACTCGTCGGTGCCGAAATAGCCGAGAGCAGCAATCGTCCCATCCTCAAGCAGAGGCAACCCGGAGTTGTACATGAAGACGTTGACACCGGCGTCGATCGCAGCCGCGAGCGCCGGGGCCTGAGCAGCACCGTCCCAGACGGGTACCGCGAGCGCCGTGCAGTTCTGGGCGACGGCCTGCTCGATCAGCTTGACCATGTCCGGACCGATGTTGTCGTAGTTCGGCAACGGGATCCAGGTGAAGTTGCTGCCTGCAGCCTCGACCGCCGCACCCGCGGCGTCGGCGCCGTTCTTCACAACGCTAAAGAACGCGTCGGCACCACCGATAGCGCAGATCTCGCGCTCACCGGCGCCGCCGGCCTCGCCACCCTGGGTGACATCGACCTCTTGGGCGTCATCGCCGTCATCGGCGGCAGCGTCATCGGCGGCAGCGTCATCGGAGGCAGCGTCATCGCCGTCATCGGCAGCAGCGCCGTCGGCCATAGTGTCACCGGCGTCCGTTGCGCCGTCGTCGGAGGAGCTGTCATCCCCGCAGGCACCAGCCAGCAGCACAATCGCTGCCACGATCGCCAACAGCTTGAGAAGGGTGGAGGATGCCGACAAGCGGCCGCCCTCCACCGGGACCATTGAGTTCATTCGCGGATTTCCTTTCGGTAGCCCGGCCCCCCTCTGGAAGCCGGTCGCGTGTCCTGACGGACCGGCGTACAGTCTGCACGACGATGTACGCGTCGTCAAATAGTTTGTTATGACATTTATACATTCTCGCCCGATGCCGCCAAAGGTCATCGGTACCGCGTTGGCCGTCGTTGCGTCGCTGGTCCTGTGGGGCTGCGGCACCGACGGGGCCGAGCTGCGAGCCGTGGGCATCCGCGCCGAAGGCTGCGGGGCGGGAGCCGGGAAGGGAAGTGGGCTCGTCGTCGCGCCCGGTGTCGTCTTGACATCGGCCCACGTGGTGGCCGGTGCAAACACCATCACGGTCCGGATCGATGCTGACACCGAAGCGGCCGCGACCGTCGTCGGTTTCGACCCGTTCATGGACCTGGCCTACCTGCGCACACCGGCCGAAGCCGCAGCCGACGCGATCGAACCCTCAATCTCAAGTGATCACGTCGAGCCGGGCTCGTTCGGCCACGCGCTGGTGTTTCGAGACGGGGCACCAACCGAACTCGATGTGGAGGTCCGGCGGAGAGTCCGGATCAACACCGAGGACATCTATGTGGAGGGTGATATCACCAGACCGGGCTTTGAGCTCACGGCCGACATCGAGCTGGGCGACTCGGGCGGGGCCGTCTACGTCGACGGCGAGATCATAGGTGTGCTGTGGGCGCGCACACGCGACTTCGACGACGACGGGTCGTACGCCATCGACGTCAGCCGGGCCCGCGGACTCATCGACACGCAACTCGCGACCGGTGAACTCGGTCCAGCGGTCGACGCATCGCGCTGCAGCTGATACCAGCGACTTCATGGGCGCGACGCCCTGCAACCAGCGATTACGGTTTAGCACTGTGACGGCCGAAGTGCGCCAGGTCGTGATCGTGGGCTCAGGTGACTGCGGCACGCGCGCCGCGTTGGGATTGCGCGAGCTGGGTTTCGACGGCGAAGTGGTGCTGGTCGGCGAGGAGCACGAGGAGCCGTACGAGCGGCCTGTTCTCTCGAAGGGGCTCCTGGCGGGAAGCGACGGCGAGTTGCGCCGCATTACCACTCGCGAAGCGTTGGCAGAGGCTGGCATCGAGTGGATCTCAGGAACGCGAGCAGTCCGCATCAACTCCGACTTCCGCACCACCACCCTGATAGAAGGTCGAGAGATCCGCTACGACCGCCTGCTGTTGTGCACGGGCTCGAGGGCAAGGCAGCTTCCCGTGCCCGGACATCAAGACGCTCACACGGTGCGCAGCGCCGCCGACGCGGCACAACTCCGCTCCTCGCTGGTCGCCGGAGCGCGCGTCTTGGTCATGGGAGGAGGATTCATAGGGCTAGAGGTGGCCGCTAGCGCGGTGGGCCGGGGATGCGAAGTGACCGTGGTCGAATTCGCGCACGAGCTCATGGCTCGCGTCGTCCCCAGCCCGGTGGCCCGCGTGCTGCATGACCGGCACGTGACGGAGGGTGTCGACATGAGGCTGGGCGTCAGCTGCGTCAGCGTGGAACGCATGAACGGCACACTCTTGACACATCTCGACGATGGCTCGGTCGCAGAGGCAGACCTGGTCGTAGCCGGAGTCGGCGCGATCCCCAACACAGAGTTGGCCGCCACCGCGGGGCTACCGATCTCGAATGGGATCGCCGTGGACCAGCACCTGCGCACGGCCGACGCTGGGATCTACGCAGCCGGTGATTGCTGCTCTGTGCCACATCCCCTCTATGGGGGCTCACGCATACGGCTCGAATCCTGGAACAACGCGCTCGCCCAGGCGAAGGTCGCTGCCATCAACTTGCTGGACGGCTCAGCCGCATATGACGCCGTTCCGTCGTTCTGGTCAGACCAATACGACCTCACCTTGCATGTCAAGGGACTCCATGGCGCGGCCACAAGGCTGGTGTCCCGGCGCCGCCGAGACGGCAACGAAGTCCACTTCGGGATTGACGATCAGGGCAGAGTCGTGTGCGCGAGCGGCGTCGCGACCGGCAATGCGCTTGCCCGCGAGATGCTGCTGGCTGATCGGCTGATTGCCCAACAGGCAACGCTGCCGGCGCCAGCCCTGTCTGACCCCGACACCGACCTGCGCTCGTTGCTCCGGTGAGAGGGCGGGCGATCAGGCATCTCTCGGCTTGCAAGCCGGCGAGGCGCTGATACTCAACCCTCGACCACTGTGAGTTCGAGTGTGTAGTCCGTGCCGTCGTGGATCTGTTGCGACACGTTGATCCTGGTGCCGGAGGTGTCTTGCACGACGGCTTCGACCGCAAGCAGCGGGGCACCTAGTGCCAGTCCAAGTAGTGAAGCGTCGACCGGGTTCGCGATCCGAGCCGTTACCCGGCGGGTCGCCGAATGGGGCCAGACTCCTCGCAACCGGAGTTGCTGATTGAGGCCTCCAGTCATGAGATCCTGGCTGGTGATGTTCCCGAACGCCGACACGGTGACCCAGTCGCGCAAGATCGCCAACCGGCGACCACCCACGTGACGGCAACGTTCCACGTACACCACCTGGCTCCCGGGCGGCAGGTCGAGCCCTTCTGCGACGGAGTCGTCGGCAACTACCCGGTCGTTGGCCAGGATGGTCGTGCCTGGCACCTGGCCCCTAGCCACCAAGTCGTCGAAGAGGCTCCCAAGCCGGTGCGGGCGCGGAATCTGGTCGTTGACGACCTGAGTCCCTACTCCGCGGCGGCGAACTAGCAGTCCGGACTCAACCAATTCGCCGATGGCTCGCCGCAGCGTCAGGCGCGAGACGTTCCAGCGCTCCGCCAAGGCGATCTCATTCTCGATGAAGGCGCCCCTCACCAGACGTCCGTCGGCAATCGCTCGCTCAAGCTCGCGTGCGAGTTGGTGATAGAGAGGAACAGGTAGGTTGCGGTCGACCAGGATTTCGAGGCCCTCAGCCACAGCCATCCCGGGAGACTACCCCGCAGGTTTTTTCGCGAAGGGCTTCGCCAGGGCGCTCGGCTAGATCACGCCTACGCGGCGCCGCATCCAGACCCGTGGGGCTCCCGGCAACCACCCTCCTGGAGCCCCACGGACTGGCGTACCTCGGCCTACGACCATACCTGGAGGAGAGTAGGATGTCAATATGTATATACAAATTGCGAATCAGCGGCCGATAGACCAAACTGTCCGCGAGGAGGCGTCGGCGTAAACGCCCCGAATGACACAGAGGCGGGCGCCGCCTCGGACGCTGCCACCGCCAGGAAAGGACTCCGGATGAACCGAACCCGCCCGACCGTGGCCGACCTCAGGGCCAACAAGCACTTGCGCCAGATGACCATGGTGCACATCGAGGACCTCGATGAGGCCCGAGCCTGCGCCACAGCTGGAATCGATCTCCTGTCGATCGAAGAGCCGATCTGGAACCCCGAGATGCGGGAGGCCGCGGGCGACTGCTTTGTACAGGTCGGCCTCTTGTACGGACTCAACGCCACAACCGACGACTACCTGCGGGCTGCCCACAGTGCGATGCTGATCGGAGGAGACTGCTGCTACTGCGCAGCCGGCACGCGCACCATCGAGGAGCTGGCCCATCATGGTGTTCCCGTCGTGGGCCATGTAGGTCTCATCCCGTCTAAGCGCACTTGGACCGGGGGTTTCAAGGCCGTAGGCAAGACACTGGAGACGGCCCGACTGGTCTGGCAGCAGGTCAAGGAACTGGAGAACGCGGGGGCTATCGCTGCCGAGATCGAGGTAGTGCCCGAAGCGATCGCCGCCGAGATTTCCAAGCGAACGTCGCTGCTGCTATTCTCAATGGGCGCAGGGGCCGGGTGCGACGCTCAATACCTATTCTCGACCGACATCCTCGGTTACTCCGACTGGTGGACTCCCCGGCACTCGAAGCAGTACCGTGATTTCAGAACCGAATATCAGCGCATGCAGGACGAGCGGACCGCGGCGTTCGCCGAGTTCATCGCGGATGTCGAGTCGGGTGCCTACCCCGAGCAGAAGCACAATGTCAGCGTGTCAGAGGACGTCCTAGCGGGATTCCTCGACTTCCTAGGATCAGCAAGCTGAAAGACGCCACGATGGGCAAACGAGCAAGGCGGGACTACGGGCTGCTGGGCGAAGACGGCCGGCTGGCGGCAGAAGCGGGACTGGCCAACGCCGAGTGGTACCGCAGCTCCGTCGACCGGAAGCGGATGAAGGAGCTGATGCGGCGGTCGGACGGACTGGCCATCGTGTACACGCTCGTCTGGCTCGGACTCATCGCTGGTCTGGGGGTGCTGGCCGTACTGACGTGGCTGAGTTGGTGGTCGATCGTAATCCTGGTGCCCTACGGCATGCTGTGGGCTCTGGGCGGCGACTCACGCTGCCACGAAGCCGGGCACGGCACGGCATTCAAGACCCGATGGATGAACGAGACCGTCTACTGGATCGGCTGCTTCATGACATTGCGGGAACCCGTCGTGCGACGCTGGGATCACGCGAGGCACCACACCGACACCATCATCGTCGGGCGGGACCGGGAGATCATCGAAGAGCGGCCACCCCGTCTCGCCCACCTGTTCCTGCTCGTCACCGGCCTTCCGATGGTCCTTCCCCAGTTGTGGGGAATGCTGCGCCACACCTTCGGACACATCGCGGCGGATGAGAAGCTGCTCATCCCCAAGTCTGAGTGGCCCGAGATGATCCGTCAGTCTCGGCAGATTCTGGCTATCCACGCAGCGCTCATAGCCCTGTCGGTCTGGCTCGGAACACTTCTGCCCGTGGCGCTGACCTCGTTCGCGACGCTGTATGGCGCATGGTTCATCTTCTATCTGGGCCTGACGCAGCACGTCGGGCTGGCCGAGGATGTGACCGACTTCCGACTCAATACGCGCACCGTCCGTATGAACCCGATGTTCCGGTTCATGTACTGGAACATGCACTACCACCTTGAACACCACATGTACCCGATGGTGCCGTTCCACGCTCTCCGCGACCTCCACGAGGAGATCAAGCACGACTGCCCCCCGCCCTACAGCGGCACTGTCAGTGTGTACGCACGCGAGATCATCCCGGCGCTGCGTCGCCAGAGGAAGGATCCGTCCTACTATGTCCAGCGCCCGCTGCCGGCCGCCTGAGAAGACGACTCGGCGAACCGCGGAGATGATCCCCAAGAACACACCCGGCGCCTCAGTTGCAGTCGGAATCGTCGGGACCGGGTGGTGGGCCGACACGATGTACATGCGGGCCCTACGAACCCACCCCGACGCGGCTGTCGTAGCCATCTGCGGCTCCGACACGCGACGCACGGCGACCTTTGCTGGCAAGCACGGCATACGGCATGCATACACCGACCCTGTTGAGATGTTCCGCAGCGGCCATGTGGACGCGGTGATCGTGTCCACTCTCAACAGCACTCACTACAGCCATACACTGGCGGCCCTCGACGCCGGGCTGCATGTGCTTTGCGAGAAGCCGCTGGCCACTACCTACACGGAGGCCAAGGAAATGGCCGACAGGGCCCGGCAGACCGGCGCGACGACCATGGTGCCCTTCACCTACCGCAACATGCCGGTGCCCCGGTTCGTGAAGTGGCTGCTTGACGAGGACTTCATCGGGCGCCCTCACCGGCTCGACTTGCGCTACTGGACCGGCTACGCCCGCAGTGGCGAGTACCTGTGGCGCCTTGACCCCGAACTAGCCGGTCCTTCGGGAGTCCTGGGAGACCTGGGATCGCACTGGATCGACATGGCCCAGTGGTTCTTCGGGGAGATCGAAGCGGTCACCTGTGTGACCTCTCGTCAAATCGACAGGGCCCCCCGCCCCGACCGCATCGACTACGAGCCCAGCGACGACGGTGCCAGCCTCGTGCTCGAGTTCAGCAGCGGCGCTCACGGCGTGATCGTGGTGTCGGCCGTGTGCTACGAGGACTCGGAGTTCGGACAGCGCCACCAGTTCGACCTGCACGGTCGCAACGGCACCATCCACGCCCTCAACGACTGGAAGGACCGTCAGCAGGTCCTCGCGGCCCGAGACGGTGGCGAACTCGAGGATCTGCCTATCCCCGCCGACATCTGGGGCGGCGCAGCGCGCTCACCGGTGGGCCAGACGTTCCGGGACGTGTTCCGCACTTCCGACGTGCTGGCCCGCGCCTGGGTGTCCGCCATCCGTGACGGCCGACGCGTAGAGCCCGATCTCGACACCGGTGCGGCGGTTCAACGGGTAATTGACGCGGCCGAGCTCAGCGCGCGCCAGGCTCGTCGGGTAGCGGTCGACGAGATTGTTTGAGACGATCCCCAGGCCGGCAAGAGTGGGGTCGTGGCTGACCTCGACTCCGATGGTGACCTCGATCCGATTCACTCGGCGACCGCTGACGGCGTGCGGATCTTCGAGAAGCTCCACAATCCCGGCGCGAGCCCACCAGCCGGCGGCTGTCCTTTCGGGGTGTCGGAGGCCCTGCGGGACGCCATCGACGCCGGAACTGCCACCCTGGTGGTAGCGGAGGTGGGTGCCGGCCACCGGCGTTGCATGGCGGTTGAGAACACGGGCAACTGGCTCCGAGTCGACGTATCGTCGCTGCCCAGTTGCTGACTCATCTTGTCATTCGCGTGGCTTGCTCAATTGCTTGATGATCTGCCTGGCCAATCGTTCATGGATCTCGGTGTGGCGCGGCACTGCCTGATACGCGCCGGTCTCGGGATTGCGATACCAGTCGTGCTTCGAGCCGTGCCGGACAAGGACCGACCCAGTCGCACGGATTCGCCTAATGAGCTCA
>JAJEEV010000022.1 GCA_022820805.1 Acidimicrobiia bacterium | reverse complement strand
TCCAACATCCTGCTGATAGGTCCGACCGGCTGCGGCAAGACCCTGATGGCCCAGACGCTGGCGCGGATGCTCAACGTTCCCTTCGCCATCGCCGACGCCACCGCCCTGACCGAGGCCGGGTACGTGGGCGAGGACGTGGAGAACATCCTGCTCAAGCTCATCCAGGCCGCCGACTACGACGTCAAGAAGGCCGAGAAGGGCATCATCTACATAGACGAGATCGACAAGATCGCCCGCAAGAGCGAGAACCCGTCGATCACCCGCGACGTGTCCGGCGAGGGCGTCCAGCAGGCCCTGCTCAAGATCCTGGAGGGCACCTCGGCGTCGGTGCCTCCCCAGGGCGGGCGCAAGCACCCCCACCAGGAGTTCATCCAGATCGACACCACCAACGTGCTCTTCATCTGCGGGGGTGCCTTCGCAGGGATCGAGAAGATCGTCGAGCGCCGGACGGGCACCAGGGGCGTGGGCTTCGGCGCCGACATCCGCAGACCCGAGGACAAGGACTTGGGGGCCATCTTCGCCGAGGTGCTCCCTGAGGACCTCACGAAGTACGGGCTCATCCCGGAGTTCATCGGACGCCTGCCCGTGATGGGCGCGGTCCGCAGCCTCGAGCGCGAGGCCCTGATGCGGATCCTCGTGGAGCCCCGCAATGCCCTCGTCAAGCAGTACGAGAAGATGTTCCGGTTCGAGAACGTCGACCTCGTCTTCGAGTCCGACGCCCTGGAGGCGATCGCCGATGAGGCGATCAAGCGCGCCTCGGGGGCCCGCGGGCTGCGGGCGGTGCTCGAGGAGGTCCTGCTCGACATCATGTACGACCTCCCCGGACGCGAGGACATCGAGACGGTGGTGATCGACCGCGAGGCCGTGCTGCGCAACGTGAACCCCACGCTGGTGCCTCGCGCCGAGGGGGGCGACACGCGCTCCCGGCGCGCCAGCTGACGACCGCGAGCGCCCGCCCGTGGACTACGGAGCGGCACTGGACCACCTCGACACGCTGATCAACTACGAGTCGACGCCGCGGGCCGGACGGGTCCACGGTCTGAGCCTCCAGTCGATGCAGCGCCTCGCCTCGGCGATGGGAGATCCGCAGCACCGTTACCGGGTGATCCACGTCACGGGCACCAATGGCAAGGGGTCCACGGTGCGGGTGACGGCTCGCCTGTTGCAGGCGATGGGCCTGCGCGTCGGGGCCTACACCAGCCCGCACCTGGTGGCACCCACCGAGCGCATATCGGTCGATTCCGAGCCCATGGACCCCGAGACCTTCGGTTCGGCCATCGGCGACGTGGCCCGGTTCACCGATCACATGCAGATGCGGGCCACTTGGTTCGAGACGGTTACGGCAGCCGCCCTGCAGCACTTCGCCGATGTGGCGGTGGACGTGGCCGTGATCGAGGTGGGGATGCTGGGACGCTTCGACGCCACCAACGTGGTCGATTCCCAGGTGGCGGTGATCACCAATGTCGGCCGGGACCACACCGACGGTGTGGGCGACTGGCGGATGGCTGTGGCTCACGAGAAGGCGGGCATCGTGAAGCCCACCTCGACCATCGTCTGCGGGGAGACCGATCCGCGGCTGCGCGACGTGTTCCGGGCCGAGCCCCATGCGAGCATGATCGAGCGCGGCCCGGACTTCGGCACCGACAACGAGCGCCTCGCGATAGGCGGATGGGTTGCCGACTTCCGGACGCCCTACGGACGCCATGACGACTCGCTGGTAGCCCTGCACGGCCGCCACCAGCTGGACAACGTCTCTCTGGCTGTGGCCACCGCGGAGGCATTCTTCGATGCGCGCCTGTCCGACGAGGTGATGGACGAGGCCCTGGCCAGCGTGAAGGTTCCGGGACGCTTCGAGATCGTGGACCGTGAGCCCATGGTCGTGCTCGACGGAGCGCACAACCCCGACGGGGCCCGTGCCGCCGCCGCGGCCCTCAACGAGGACTTCGATCCGTCCGGTCGCCGTTTCCTGGTGGTGGGCATGCAGTCCGGGCGCGACATAACCGGTGTGCTCCAGGGCCTCGAGGCCGACCGGGCCGAGCGGGTGGTGTGCTGCACCGCGCCGACGGCCCGCGGCATACCGGCACCGGAGATCGCGGCCTCGGCCGCCTCGCTCGGCGCGGCCTCAGAGGCGGTCGCCGACGTGGGCGCGGCCCTCGACCGCGCCCTCGAACTCGCGGCCCCGGCCGACGTCGTCGTCGTCACCGGCTCCTTCACCGTGATCGGTGCGGCCAAGACCGCGCTCGCTGATCGCCTGTAGAGGCCGAGCGAATAGGCGGGGCAACGCGGCCCGTGCGGCGCGAGGCCGTGGGCGCTGTTGCTGTGACTTGGGCGGCCCGTGAGCGAAGCGAACAAGAGCGGGAAACACCCGCTCGCCAAATCCGGTCCGCTCGGACGCGCCGGGAGTCCTTGTAGCATCGCCGCCGTGGATCGCACTCTGGTCATCTGCAAGCCCGACGCAGTCGAGCGGGGCTTGGTGGGCGAGATCCTGGGCCGCTTCGAGCGCAAGGGCCTGCGCCTCGCGGCCGTCGAGCTGCGGGCCCTGGACTCCGACCTTCTGGCCCGGCACTACTCCGAACACGTCGGCAAGCCCTTCTACCACGATCTGGTGGCCTTCATGAGCAGGAGTCCCGCACTGGTCGCCGTGGTGGAGGGACCCGAGGACACGTGGCGGGTGGTGCGCGCCATGATGGGGGCGACCAACCCCATGAAGGCCGATCCGGGCACGATCCGGGGGGATTTGGGCACCGAGGTCACCGAGAACCTGGTCCATGGAAGCGACTCCGCGGACTCGGCTCAGCGTGAGATAGGCCTGTTCTTTCCCGACCTGTAGAGCGTCCGCAGATACGCGAGGGCGGGTCGCGCCGGAAATGATCCGGACCGGGTGCGCGCTAGCGGTCGCGATCGTCTAGCCTCCCTGCTGGCGGGGCGGCCGGATCCATCTGCGCTGTGCTAACCTGCCGGAGCTGATCGGGACATGAGAACGACTACAGGCACCATGCAGACCGGGCTGGGATGGGTCATGGGCCGAGACATGGCCCTGGACCTCGGCACCGCCAACACGGTCGTGTACGTGCGCGGCGAGGGGATCGTGCTCAACGAGCCCTCGGTGGTGGCCGTGAACACCCGCACCCGCAAAGTGCTGGCGGTGGGGGCCGAGGCCAAGAGCATGCTCGGGCGCACCCCCGCGCACATACAGGCCGTTCGCCCGCTCAAGGACGGTGTGATCGCCGACTTCGACATGTGCCAGGAGATGCTCCGCTTCTTCGTCGAACGCGTCCACCAGAGACGCTGGACCAAGCCCCGCATGGTCATCGCCGTGCCGTCGGGAATCACCGGTGTGGAGCAGCGGGCCGTGCAGGAGGCAGCCGAGTCGGCGGGCGCCCGCCGGCCGACCCACATCATCGAGGAGCCGATGGCGGCCGCCATCGGTACCGGGATGAAGGTGTGGGAGCCGACCGGGAACATGGTCGTCGACATCGGCGGCGGCACCACCGAGGTGGCCGTCATCTCCCTCGGGGGGATCGTGTCCAGCGAGTCCATACGGGTGGGAGGCGACGAGTTCGACGACGCGATCGTCCAGTTCGTCAAGAAGGAGCACTCCCTGCTGATCGGGGAGCGCACCGCTGAGGACATCAAGATCGTCCTCGGATCGGCCCATCCCCTGCCGCGGGAGGCTCGGGCCGAGATCCGGGGCCGCGATCTTGTGAGCGGCCTGCCCCGGGTGGTGTCGATCACCACCGAGGACATCCGCGAGGGCCTGGAGGAGTCGGTCGTCGCCATCTGCGACGCGGTGAGGGGCACCCTCGATCGCACCCCGCCGGAGCTCGCCGCCGACATCATGGAGTCGGGCATCATGCTCGCGGGCGGGGGCGCCCTATTGAGGAATCTGGACCAGCGGATGGCCAATGAGACCGGAATGCCGATCACGGTCGCGGTCGATCCGCTCCACGCCGTGGTGAGGGGCTGTGGTCACGTGCTTGAGAACTTGGACCAGCTGACGGGCGAGACCACCGCGGGCGATCTGTAACGCCGGGCCATGGCGGTGGCCCAACGCAGCGGGCGGTCCCGCTACCGCTTACTCCTGTTGATCCTCACCGCGGTGACGCTGCTGACGCTCGACTTCCGTGGCTACGGCCCGCTGGAGACGGCCCAGAGCCGGGTGCGCGACGTCCTCGAGCCGGTCGTCTCCGCGGTCGATGTCGTGCTCGGACCGGTGGCCGAGGTGTGGACGGTCATGTTCTCCTACAACGACCTCCGTTCCGAGAACGAACAACTCCGCGCCGAGGTGGACAGCCTCCGCAGCGCCGACATACGGGCCGCGGCTCGCGACGACACCCTCGACAGGCTCCTCGACGCCACCGGGGTGACCTACGTGGACGACATCGAGCAGGTCACCGCCTCGGTGCTGCGCGACTCGGTGGGCAACTTCGACGACGACGTGGTGTCGATCGACGTGGGACACCGCGACGGGGTGGCTCCAGGCATGGCGGTGGTCACCGCGGCCGGGCTCGTCGGAAGGGTCGAGACCGTAGACACCGGCCAGAGCACGGTCACCGTGATCAGCAATCCGAACCTGGTGATCGGTGTGCGCCTGATCGACACCGGCGACGTCGGGCTCGGTCACGGGATGGCCGGCGAGCAGACCAAGTTCGTCGTGGACACCGGTCTGCGCTGGCCCGAGACCGGGGACCTCTCCGAGCTGCCCGCGATCGGGAGCGCGGTGGTCACCGCCGCGGGCAGTCGCTATCCCGCCAACATTCCGGTGGGCCGGGTGGCCGCCGTCGAGCCGGCCGAAGCGGGTCTGGTGCAGTTGGTGACCGTCGATCTCGCCGCCGCCGTCGATGATCTCGGATTCGTCACCGTGCTGCTGCAGGTGCCGGTCGACGAGGCGCCGATCGGGCCGGACTCGCCGTTCCCGGAGCAGTCGCCGTGACCGCGCCGCAGAGGGTCTCGACACCGATGCGCAGGGGGCTCTCGTCACTGCGCGCCAGCGGGCTGATGGCCGCCCTGCGGGTGTTCCTGGTGTACATGGCCGCGCTGCTGCTCCAGCTGACGCTCTTCGTCGAGGTGCGCGTGGTCGGGGTGGCTCCCAAACTGCCGGCTCTGGTGGCCGTCCTGGCGGGACTGTTGGGCGGGGCCCAGAAGGGCTCGCTGGTCGCCTTCGGGGCCGGCTTGATGTGGGACGTCTACCTGCCGACCCCGCTCGGGCTGGCTGCGGTGTCGTTCGCTCTCGTGGCCTTCGGGCTGGGCAGCGTCACCCAGGACCTCTTCCATGACACCCGAGTCCAGACGGCGCTGCTCGCCTTCGCCGGAACGGCGGCCTCGGTGGCGGTCTACGCGGTGCTGGGAGAGGTTGTCGGCCAGCGGGGCCTGCTCGACGACGACCTGTTGAGGATCGTGCTCGTCTCGTCGGCATTCAATGCGGTGCTGTCGCTGGTGGTGGCGCCGGCGATGCGGTGGGCTCTGTGGGGCGGCCGGGTCCGCGAACCGTCCGTCGACTCACCCCGCGCCGCGGCCAGGATCGGGCGCTGATGGCGGACAACGGTTCCGGCGTCTACGAGCGCCAGAGCTTCCGGCTCTACGTCGTCGGCATCGTGGCCGTCTGCCTGGTGGCCGCCCTGGTGGCGCGGCTGTGGTACCTGCAGGTGCTCGAGCACGAGGAACTGCAGGAGGTCGCCTCGGCCAACATCCTGAGAGTGGTGTACACCGAGGCCCCCCGGGGCCGCATCTTCGACGCCAAGGGTCGGATCCTGGTGGACAACAAGGTGGTCCAGGTGGTGACGATCGATCGCCTGGCGTTCAGAGCTGCCCTCGACGAGTCCGAGCAGCGCGGTGTGCTCCTCGAGCTCGCACAGATCGTCAGCCGTTCCGGCCGCCTGACGAAGGTCCGCCACATCGAGGAGCGGCTCGCGAGCCGCGAGTACGGGCCGTTCGACAGGGTTCCGTTGGCCGTCGACATCGACCCCGACCTGCTGCTGTACCTGGGCGAACGACCCGACCTGTTCCCCGGGGTGTCCGTGGAGGAGCGGACGGTGCGCAGCTACCCCTACGGGGAGTTGGCCGCCCACCTGCTCGGTTACGTGGGGCCGCTGACCGAGTCCGAGTACCGCACGCTGAGCGCGCAGAGCGACCCGTCGGATCCCAACGCCAAGTCGTACCAGCCCGGGGACGAGATCGGGAAGTCCGGCGTGGAGCGCATCTTCGAGAGCGAGCTGCGGGGCGTCCCCGGCGTGCGCGTCTTCGAGGTGAACCGGCTCGACGAGATCGTCAAGGTCCACCAGGAAAAGGCTCGACAGCCGCAGCCGGGCAACGACGTGCACCTCACGATCGACCTCGACCTCCAGAGCCTCGTCGAGCGCCAGCTGCGCCGGGGACTCGACGACGCCCGGGACCAGGCGCCTCCCGAGGAGTCCGGCTCCCCCCGCTTCGTGGCGTCGGCCGGCGCGGCGGTGGTCCTCGACCCGAGGGACGGCTCCGTGCTGGCCATGGCGTCCTTCCCCACCTTCGATCCCCGGGAGTTCGTGGACGGGATCTCCCAGCGGCTGTTCAACGACCTCACCGCGGAGGAGAACTACTCGCCGATCCTCAACCGGGCCATCCAGGGGCTCTACGCGCCGGGCTCCACCTTCAAGGTCGTGACCGCCTACGCCGCGCTGACCCAGGGAGTTATCGCCGACACCGGTGTCGCCCTGACCGGCGTCGACGAGTTCTACCGGGACACCGGGACCTACCGCTATCCCTACTGCCTCGAGGATTCCGACACCTGCGTGTTCGAGAGCCCCTACTGCTGCGAGCGTGGCGTCGACCTGCGCGACGCCATCACCGTGTCGAGCGACACCTACTTCTACCGGATCGGGGGCGAGGGCTTCTTCCGGCGGGCCTCACCCCTCGACGAGGGCATTCAGGAGGCCGCGGAGGCATTCGGCTTCGGCTCCCACACCGGCGTCCCGCTTCCCCACGAGAGGCCCGGGGTCGTGCCGGACCGGGAGTACTACGACTACCAGTTCGAGCAGGGGGTGTTCCTGCGCGGCGGAGACCAGTGGTTCGCGGGCGACACCATCAACCTGGCCATCGGCCAGGGCAACCTCCTGGCCACGCCGCTGCAGGTGGCCAACCTGTACGCCGTGGTGGCCAGCGAGGGCAAGCTCCACCAGCCCAACATCGCCACCAGGATCACCGACCGCAACGGCAACGTCCTCGAGGAGTTCGGCCCGAGGCTCGTACGGGAGCTCGATTGGACCGCGGCGCTGTCCGAACCGCTGCTCGACGGGTTGAACGGAGTGACCGCCTACAACCTTCCGAGCGCCACCAGCGACGAGGCCCTGCTGCGGGGAACGGCCTACGAGGCGTTCAACCTTCCCGCGGAGGGGGGCATCGACTTCCCGCTCGCGGCGTGGCCCGTGGCCGGCAAGACCGGGACGGCGGAGAAGCAGGGCAAGGCCGACTTCGCATGGTTCGCGGCGTTCGGACCGGCACCGTGGCCCGAGCGAGGCTTCGACTACACGCCCGAGGTGGTGGTGGCGATGGTGTTGGAGGAGGCCGGCTTCGGTGGTGATGTGGCCGCACCGGCCGTGGCCCGGATCATGTTCCCGATCGCCACCGACACCGTCGAGCGGGCCCGGACGGCCAAGGAGGTGGATGCCTGCTACGGGGAGGTCAAGCTGCTGGTGGTGTTCCTCGAGGGCATCCGCACCGGCGAGATCAAGGTCGACGACGACGGCGTGCCGATCTCCGAGGAGCGGCCCGTGCTGTCACAGGAGTGCGCTGAGCTGGTGGGCGGCGAGATCGCGGTGGAGCAGCGAGGACTGGACGCGCTGCTGTGACTGTCCTCGCGTCGCCGCCCGAGCAACAGAACCTCGAGCGTGAGAAGGATCCCTGGTGGCTGCTGATCGATCCGTTCCTGATCCTGTCGGCTCTGGCCGTCGCCGCGATCGGGTCGGTTCTCGTCTACTCCGCCACCAGGGGAGTGGTCGACGACTTCACGGAGCCCGACAACAGCTTCCTTGAGCGGCAGATCCTGTTCATCACCATCGGCGTAGTGGTGGCCATCGTGGCCGCGTTCATCGCTCCCCGGCACATGAGGAGGCTCTATCCCCTCGCCTTCGTGGCCATGATGGGCGCGTTGTGGCTCGTGCTGCAGGTGGGCGTGGAGGTCAGCGGCACCCGGGGCTGGTTCTCCCTCGGGACGTTCAGGATGCAGCCGTCGGAACCCGGGAAGCTGGTGGTGATATTGGGTCTGGCGCTGCTGCTGTCGCCCCGCAGCGGCGGGGCCGGGTTGACCAGGGTGGCGCTGGCCCTGGGCCTCACCGCCGCGCCGATCGGCTTGCTGATGCTCCAGCCCGACCTCGGAACCATGCTGGTGTACCTGGTGATCGCCCTCGTGAGCGTGGTCGCGAGCGGCATCAAGCTTCGCTGGATCGCCCTGCTGGCGATCGTCGCCGCGGTGGGGATCGTGGGCGTGCTCCGCTCGGACGCGCTGGCCGACTACCAGGAGGCCCGCCTGCGCGTCTACCTGTTCGCCCCGTCGGAGGCCAGCGACGATGCTGCCACCTATGCCTTCAACGTCGAGCAGGCACAGATCGCCATCGGCAACGGGGGCATCCGGGGACAGGGCCTGTTCGAGGGAACCCAGACCCGGTCCGACCTGGTCCCCGAACAGCAGACAGACTTCATCTTCACGGTCGCGGGCGAGGAGCTGGGCCTGCGGGGAGCCCTGCTGCTGCTGGGCCTGTACGCGGTGCTGCTGTTCCGCATCTGGCGGACGGCTCAGATCGCTGCGACCCCGTTCGAGCGGCTCGTCTGCACAGGGGTCTTCGCCATGTTCCTGTTCCAGATGTTCCAGTCGGTCGGCATGACCATGGGAATGATGCCGGTGACCGGGATCCCGCTGCCCCTGGTCAGCTACGGAGGATCCTCGATGCTGACGTCGATGGCCGCGCTCGGGCTGGTGGCCGGGGTCTACCGCCGCCGCCTCGACATCGAAGGGATGCTCAACCAGCAGATGTAGGCTGTCACAGTGACAAGCCTGTGGCACCTACTTGAGCCTTTGTTGCCCCAGGTGTCCAAGCCCGCCCGCTACATCGGGGGCGAGCACGGGATGCAGACCCCCGAGCACGGCCCCGGGATCGTGTCGTGGCTGCTCACCTATCCCGACACCTACGAGATCGGCTTGCCCAACCAGGGCCTACAGATCCTCTACGAGATCCTCAACGAGCGCCCCGACGCGGCCGCCGAGCGGGCCTACGCGCCCTGGGTGGACCTGGAGGCGCAGATGCGGGCCGAGGGACTGCCCCTGTTCTCGCTGGACACCCACCGCCCGGCCGCGCTGTTCGACGTCATCGCATTCAACCTCTCCGCCGAGCTCACCTACACGAACGTGCTGAACTGCATCGATCTCGCGGGCGTCCCGGTTCACAGCGAGTCGAGGCACGACGCGGATCCCCTGATCGGGGCCGGGGGCCATTGCACCTACAACCCCGAGCCGCTGGCCGACTTCGTCGACTTCGTGGTGCTGGGCGACGGCGAGGAGGCGGTTGGCGACATCACCGACGTGCTCCACGACTGGAAGACCTCGGGCCGGCCCGGGGGCCGGCGCGGGATCCTCCGGGCCCTCGCCCGGGTGCCCGGCGTCTACGTGCCGTCGCAGTACCGACCGGTCTACGACCGCGGCAACCTCGCCGCCGTCGAGCCGCTGCACCCCGATGTGCCCGCCGTCGTCGAGAAGCGCACCGTGGCCGACCTTGCCGCCTGGCCCTATCCCAAGAGCCAGCTCGTCCCGCTGACGGAGGTGGTCCACGACCGCCTCAACGTCGAGGTCTTCAGGGGCTGCACGCGGGGCTGCCGCTTCTGCCAGGCCGGGATGATCACCCGCCCGGTGCGCGAGCGCCCGGCCGAGCAGGTGCGCACCATGGTGAGCGAGGGTCTGCGCCGGACCGGCTACGACGAGGTCGCTCTCACGTCGTTGAGCACCGCCGACTTCAGCGGCATCGAGCAGGTGGTGGCCTCCACCGTCGACGAGTCCGGCTGCGGCCAGGTGTCGGTGTCGTTGCCGAGCCTGCGCGTCGACGCCTTCACGGTCGGCATCGCGGCCCAGATCCAGCGGGCCCGCCGGACCGGGCTCACCTTCGCGCCGGAGGCGGGCACCTGGAGGATGCGCCAGGTGATCAACAAGCTCATCACCGCGGACGACCTCTACTCCGCGGTGGAGTCGGCCTATTCGCAGGGCTGGCGCCGGATGAAGCTCTACTTCCTCACCGGGCTTCCCACCGAGACCGACGACGACACGCTCGGCATCGCGGAACTGGCCCGCAACTGCGTGGCTCTGGGCCGCAGCCATGTGCGGTCGCCCTCGGTGACGGTGTCCGTCGGCGGCTTCGTGCCCAAGCCGTTCACCCCGTTCCAGTGGTTCGGGCAGAACACCACGGCCGAGTTGAGGCGCAAGATCGGCCTGCTGCGCGGTGATCTGCGCCGGTCCCGGGGCGTGCAGCTCAAGTGGCACGACCCTGCGGCCAGCATGGCCGAGGGGCTCGCCAGCCGGGGCGACCGCCGGCTCGGACCGGTGATCGAGCACGTGTGGCGACACGGCGGAACGTTCCAGGAGTGGTCGGAGCACTTCGATGAGCGGCGGTGGAGGACCGCGGCCGACGCCTGCGACATCGACATCGACGCCTCGGTGTACCGCCACCGCACCATCGAGGAGGTGCTCCCCTGGGATCACCTGTCGGCCGGGCTCCACAAGGACTTCCTGTGGCAGGACTGGCGCGACGCTCTCGACGAGGTCGGCCTCGAGGACTGCCGGTGGACGCCCTGCTATGACTGCGGGGCCTGCACCGGCTACGGCATCGAGCACGTGGTGGCCTCCGCGGTTCCCCCCGCGGGCGGCAGCCAGGGCACCGGCATGGACACCTCGCGGGGCGGAGCCGTGCCGGTGCGCCTGACCGAGCGCGGGCTGGTGGGGGCGGCGCCGTGAGCGCGACGCGGGTGAGGATCCGCTTCTCGAAGCACGGCAAGGTCCGCTTCACATCCCACCGGGACGTGGCCCGGATCTGGGAGCGGGCGCTGCGGCGCGCCCGCGTGGGTGTGGCCTACTCGGCCGGGTTCAGCCCCAGGCCCAAGATCGCGTTCGGGCTGGCCCTGTCCACCGGGTTCTCCTCCGACGCCGAGTACCTCGACGTCGACCTGGACCCGGACCGGGCGGCCGGCATCGACACCGAGACCCTCGTGGCAGCGCTGACCGCGTCGCTGCCGGCGGGAATGACAGCGATGGCAGCGGCTTGGCTCGCACCCGGCGAGCCGTCGCTGCAGCACGCGGTAACGAGCTGTACTTGGAGGATCGACGCGGCTGGCGCCGACGCCCTGGAGGCGTCGGACTCGCTGGAGCGGGCCTTGGCCCGCGGCGAGCTGCTCGTGCAACGCGAGCGGAAGGGGCGGCTGGACACTGATGACATCCGGCCCGCCGTGCTAGCCGCCGAAGTGCAGGGGAACATCACAGACGGTGTGAGGCTCATCGCCGAACTGGGCACGAAGCCGCGGGCGGTGCGCCCGCCGGAACTGCTCGCGAGCCTCGACCCGCCGCTCGGCCTTCTGCGGGCCCACCGTCTTCACCAATGGATCGCAACCGACGGGCTCCAGCGCCGCGAACCGCTGGCGGTCGCGGAGCTGTCGGTCGCAGGAGCAGGACTCGCGCCATGACGAGCCCGCTCACGTACTTGAAGGAACAACATGACCAACGAACGCAACGCGGCGGGCGCACCCAGCGCCGCCAAGAAGGAAGCGCGGAAGCCTAGACCGGAGGCGAAGAAGCAGTCCGAGAAGGAGGCGAAGGCGCCACGGCCACAGCCCGGAAAGCAGGCTGACTCCGCCGGAGCGCCCGACGGCCGGTCAACAAGACCCCGCCGCCCGGATCAACAGCCGGGCCGCAAGCCCAAGATCGGGGACACCCGCCCCGCCCCGCCGACGCCGGCGGCCGCGACCGACGGCCGCAAGAGCGAGGGCCGCGGGTCCGAGAGCGGCTCGGCCACCGGCGGGCGGCGCAGGCGGCGTCGCCGCGGCGGCGGCAACCGGTCCGGTCAGAAGTCTCGACCGCCCGCGGTGGTTGAGGCCGTCACCTACGACGACCCGGTCGAACTCGACGAGAAGAACCTGAAGGGACGCCGGGGCCGCACCCGCAAGGGACAGGCCCTGGGCCGGTACCTAATGTGCGTGCACGTGAGCGAGCAGGCCACCCAGATCGCGGTGCTCGAGGGCAGGCGCCTGATCGAGTTCCGGGTGTCGCGACCGGCCGACGACATCAGCCAGATCCACGGCAACATCTATCTCGGACGGGTTCAGAACGTGCTGCCGGGCATGGAGACCGCGTTCGTCGACATCGGCACGCCCAAGAACGCGGTCCTGTACCGGGGCGACGTCCAGTACGACCCCGACGAGATCGAGGGCGACCGCAGCGACGGCGAACAGACCAAGCCCCGCATCGAGGAGCTGCTCAAGCCCAAGCAGTCGATCCTGTGCCAGGTCACCAAGAACCCGATCGGCGAGAAGGGCGCCCGCCTCACCCAGGACGTCTCCCTGGCGGGCCGGTTCGTGGTCCTGGTACCGAACTCGTCGGGATTCGGCATCTCCAAGCGCCTCCCGGACTCTGAGCGCAGGCGCCTGCGGTCGATCCTGGAGAAGGTGAAGCCCGACGGCCATGGGCTGATCATGCGGACCGCGGCCGAGAAGGTCACCGCGGCAGAGATCGAGCGCGACACCGAGCGCCTGGTGCGCCAGTGGAACGACATCCAGAAGCTGGCCAAGTCGTCGTCGGCTCCGGCGCTGCTGTACCGGGAGCCCGAGGCGCCGCTGCGACTCATCCGTGAGGAGCTCAACGCCGACTACCGGGGCGTGATCATCGACGACCACGACCTCTACTCGAAGGTGTCCGGCTACATCTCGTCGATCATCCGGCCGCTCGCGGACCGGGTGGAGCACTACGACGCGGCCGGGCAGGATCTGCCGCTGTTCGAGCGCTACTACGTGACCGAGCAGCTCAAGAAGGCGCTCGAGCCCAAGGTCTGGCTGCCCTCGGGCGGCTCGCTCATCATCGAGCACACCGAGGCCCTCACAGTGGTCGACGTCAACACGGGCAAGAACGTCGGCAAGTCCAGTCTCGAGGAGACCGTCCTGGCCAACAATCTCGAGGCCGCCGACGAGCTGGCCCGCCAGCTGCGGCTGCGCGACATCGGCGGCATCATCGTCGTGGACTTCGTGGACATGGAGGTGGCCGCCAACCGGGCCCAGGTGACCAAGCGCTTCCGCGAGGCTCTGGCCCGGGACAAGACCCGGACGCAGGTGCTCGACATCAGCGGCCTCGGGCTGATGGAGATGACCCGCAAGCGCAGCGGTGAGGGACTGCTCGAGTCGCTGTCGGACATCTGCAGTGACTGCTCGGGGCGGGGCTTCCGCCTGCTGGCCGACCTGATCGACTGACACGACGCGGTTCCGGCCGGCGGGTCCTGTCGCCCCTGCCGGGCTTCGCCCTATCGTCGGTCGACCGGGCCCGCCGCCACCCGCCGGCCTGGCTGGTCCGTCGGGGTGGGCAGCGTGGAGCGACATTGTGGCGGCGCTACGATTCGAGGGCTATGTACGCAGTGGTCCAGACCGGCGGTAAGCAGTACCGCGTCGAGCAGGGCTCGACGATCGAGGTGGAGCGGGTGGCCGAGCCGGGCTCGGAGGTCTCGTTGCGGCCGGTGCTCGTCGTGGACGGCGACTCGGTGCTGGCGACACCGGCCGATCTGGCTGGAACGAGCGTGACTGCGGTCGTGGTCGACGAGCACCGCGGACCCAAGATCCGCGGCTTCACCTACAAGTCCAAGAGCAACCAGCGTCGCCGGTGGGGTCATCGCCAGACGCTGGCGACCCTTGAGATCACCGACATCCAGAGGGGCTGATTCGACATGTCCAAGACCAAGGGCGGGGGATCTACCCGCAACGGCCGTGACTCGAACGCGCAGCGTCTCGGCGTGAAGGTCTACGACGGTGGCCGGGTGCTGGCCGGAGCCATCATCGTCCGCCAGCGGGGCACCAGGATCCATCCGGGCACCAACGTCGGGCGGGGCGGCGACGACACGCTCTTCGCCACTGCCGACGGCGTGGTTCGCTTCGGGTCCCGGCGGGGGCGCAAGCTGGTCGAGGTCGTTCCGGCCGACGTCTGACGCTGTAGGCCGGGGTGGTCCGGCCGGCGGGTCCTGTCGTCGAGCCCAGTCGACCGACAGGGCTTCGCCCTATCGTCGGTCGCCCGGGCTCGCCGCCACCCGCCGGCCTGGCGGGCCAGCGGTCAACGTCTGGTCCGCCGCGCCCAGACGGCTTGATCTGTTCGCGTCCGGAGAGTCCTCCGCTTAGTCTTTAGGGGTGTCCGGGTTTGTTGATGAGTGCAACTTGCACGTCACTGCGGGTGACGGCGGCGCGGGGTGCGTGGCCTTCCGCCGGGAGGCCCGCGTGGCCCGGGGCGGTCCGGCCGGGGGCGACGGCGGTCGGGGCGGCGAGGTGTGGCTGGTGGCCGACCGCAACGTCGCGTCGCTGCTGGCCTTCCGCGATCACCCGCACCGGCGGGCCTCCAACGGCGCGCACGGCTCCGGCAACAACCGCCACGGGGCCCGGGGCGACGACCTGGACGTGAAGGTCCCGGTGGGAACGGTGGTGCTGGACCACGGCGACCGGTCGCAGCTTGCCGACCTGTCGGCCCACGGCGAGCGCTGGCTGGCGGCCCACGCCGGCGAAGGAGGCCGGGGCAACGCCCGCTTCCTGTCCAACCGGCGGCGGGCGCCGGCCTTCGCCGAGCAGGGCGAGTTCGGCGAGCAGCGCTGGCTGCGCCTGGAGCTGAAGCTGCTGGCCGACGTGGCCATCGTCGGCTTCCCCAACGTGGGCAAGTCCACGTTCATCAGCCGGGTGTCCGCGGCCAAGCCGAAGATCGCCGACTACCCCTTCACCACCCTCGAGCCCAACCTCGGAGTGGTCCGCCTCGACGACACCTTCGAGATGGTCCTGGCCGACATCCCCGGCCTGATAGAGGGCGCGAGCGAGGGCCGCGGCCTGGGTCACCGCTTCCTGCGCCACGTCGAGCGGGCCCGGGTGCTGCTGGTACTCATCGACCTGTGCGAGCTGGCCGGGTGCCGGCCCGATGAGCAGCTCTCGGTGCTGCTGCGGGAGCTGGGCCGGTACCGCCCGGAGCTGGTCGAGCGACCCCGGCTGGTGGTGGGCAGCCGTGCCGACACCGCGCCCGGCGAGAGCTTCGGCGCCGCGGGCGGGCGCCTGTCGTCGGTCACCGGCGAAGGCGTTTCCGACGTACTCGGCGAGCTGTCCCGGATGGTGACCGAGGCCCGTGTCAGCGAGCCGGTCCTGGAGGCTCCCGTCGTGCACCGGCCCCTGCCGCACGCTTCGGAGGTCACGGTCACCCGCGAGAGCGACGGTGCCTGGAGCGTGCAGGGACGGGCCGCGGCGCGGTCGGTGGCTCTCAGCGATCTGACCGACCCCGGCGCGCAGGCCTACGTGCAGGACCGGCTGCGCAGCCTCGGAGTCGAGCGGGCTCTGGCCCGGGCCGGTGCGGCCACCGGCGACGAGGTCCGCATCGGGGACTTCAGCTTCACCTACGTCGATGACGCCGAGGCTGCCGTCACACCAGGGATGGGCGGGAGCGACCGGTGAACGCGGAGGCGGAGACCCGCACCATCGTGGCCAAGATCGGCACCTCGTCGATCACCGACGAGGCCGGGGCGATCGATCGCGGCCCTATCGAGAAGTTCTGCGACGAGGTGGCGTCCCTGCGGTCACAGGGCTGGCGGGTGGTCGTCGTGACCAGTGGCGCCATCGCGGCCGGGCTGCCCGAGTTGGGCATGGGCGGCGACAAGCGCCCGTCCAGCATGGAGACCCTGCAGGCGGTGGCCACCGTCGGTCAGAGCGCCCTGATGGGCATGTACCGCGAGGTGTTCTCCGGTCTGGGAGTGGTGGCCGGCCAGGTGCTGCTGGTGCCCCTGGACTTCGTGATCCGAACGCAGTACGTGCATGCAGGGACCACGCTGCGCAAGCTCCTGGACATGGGTGTGGTGCCCGTCGTCAACGAGAACGACGCGGTGGCCGACGACGAGATCCGGTGGGGTGACAACGACCGCCTGGCCGCGCTGGTCGCGAACCTGGTGAAGGCTGACCTGCTCGTGTTGCTGACCGACACCGCGGGCGTCCTCACCTCCGACCCCCGCCGGAACTCCGAGGCTTCGCTCATCGAGGAGATCGTCGAGTTCGATCAGCACCTCCGGAGCCGCGTCGGGGGCGCAGGCACGGATCGAGGCAGTGGCGGCATGGCGTCGAAGCTCACCGCAGCCAGGGTCGCCTCGCTGTCGGGCGTGTCCACAGTGATCGCCGACGCCAAGCGGCCCGGTGTGCTCGCCGACGCCGCGGCGGGAGTGGCCGGGGTGGGAACGCTGGTGCGGGCCTCCGCCCAGCGGCTGCCGGCCCGCAAGCTGTGGATCGGCTTCGCGGTGGGCTCCCAGGGGGAGGTCGCAGTCGACTCCGGGGCCCGGGCCGCACTCGAACGGGGCAAGTCCCTGCTCGCCATCGGGGTGCGGTCCGTGTCGGGAACCTTCGACGCCGGTGCGCCGGTGGAGGTGCGCGAGGCGGGGGGCGAGGTGTTCGCCAAGGGCCTCGCCCGCCACAGCAGCGACGAGTTGCGCACCGCAGCCGGTCGCCGACGCGAGGACCTGCCGCCGGGCGCCCCCCACGTGGTGGTCCACGCCAACGACCTGGTGGTCCTGCCCGGCTCCTGAGCAGAGTCGATCGCTGGCGACCGACGCCTTCAGCGAGGGATTTCAGTCCTCCGCAGGGGCGGGCGCCTCGGCGTCGACCGAGTCGACGACGGTGGCTTCCAGGATCTCGTCGGCGGCGGGCGCCGGAAGACCCAGATTCTCCCGGATCTGCTCCAGGCGAGCCTTGGCATCCTTGTTGCGGGCCGCCTCCTCGATCTCGAGCATGCTCACCTCGGGGCCGCCCTCGGCCAGTTCGGCCATGCCCTTGGCCTTGGCGTATCGGGCCTCGATCTTGTCCCGGATCTCGTTGAAGGTGGGCAGTTCCTCCCCGACAGCCTCCGACAGGGAGGTCATCGCCTCGTTCATCTGCTCCTGCATTCGGGCCTGATCAAGCTGTCCGAGCAGCCTCTGACGCTGCCGCAGCTTCTCCTGCAGACTCAGGGAGTTCTGGGTGACAGCCGCCTTGGCCTCGTCCGACGCCTGCGATGTCTGAAGGTAGAGATCCTTGAGGCTCTCAATCTCGTGCTCGAGCGTGATCATGCGGCCGGCCAGTTGCTCGGCGGCAGCGTTGTAGGACTTGGCCTTGGGCTGATCACCGTCCGACACGGCCTCCTGGGCCATCATCAGGGCCCGGCGGGCGTTGACGTTCACTCTCTCCAGATCCGAGATGGCCCGGTTCAGCCGCATCTCGGTCTGCTTCTGGTTGGCGATCACGTTGGCGGCCTGATCCTTGAGCCGTCGATGCTGCTCCCTGGCCTCGCCTATGGCCTGTTCGAGCTGGGTCTTCGGGTCGGCACTCTCCTCTAGCCGGCCCGCCAGGCGGGCCGTCAGGTACTTCCAGCGGCGCTTTAGGAGCTTCCACATGGCTTTGACTCTAGTCCCGCGATTTCCACAGCACCCTTCGCAGAGGTTGGAGCAGGAGGTCAGCCTCGGCCACACCGCTGCGGAAGGCCACCAGCGCGTACACGATCACCGCGGCCGCGGCCACCACCGGAGCCGACAGGATCGGGGGCCAGCCGCCCACCACCAGCTTGAGCGCCGCAGTCGCCGCGAACGAGACCGCGGCGGCCGCGGCCGGGGCGCCCAGCGCAGATCGCACCGCGTCCGGGAAGCCGAACCGGCGCGACAGCATGGCGATCTCGGTCCATGCGGCCACCGCCGAGCCGAGCGCCAGCCCGACGGCGCCCAGCCGCACCACGTCGTCCATGGCGCGCTCGGCCGCGGGCAGCGCCCACGCGAACCCCAGGGCGTCGGCCGCCCCGAGCAATCCGTCGGAGCCCACCACGATGCGGTCGAGCGGGAACATCACGACCGTGCCGACCGCCGCGGCCACCGCCACCCGGACGGCCGCGATGCGAGCCGGCCCGACCGTGTCGCCCCGGGCGTAGCAGGCGTTCTGCAGCACCCGGCTGACCCCGGTGGCGGGCAAGCCGAGCGCGTACGCCGCGATCACGAACCAGACCAGCACCGTGTCGGCCGACTCGAACACCCCGCCCTCGAACAGCAGGCCCACGATGAGATCGCCCGCCGCGGCGTAGACCGCCGCCGCGAGCAGCATCCAGAACGCCACCCGGTGCATGGCCGCCCGGGATCGGGTCGCCAGCGCCACCGGGTCGTCGGCCAGACGCGACATCTCGGGCAGCTCGGCCGCGGCGACGCTCATGGCGAACAGGCTCACCGGGAGCATGTACAGGATCTGGCCCCGGTACAGGGCGGCCACGGCACCGGTCGCCAGCAGCGAGGCCAGCATCAGGTCCACGTAGGCCGAGACCTGCACCACGCCCCGCCCCAGCACCGCGGGGCCGAAGCGGCGGCGGACCTCGCGCAGGCCACCGTGGTCCCGCACCCAGCGCAGCCTCAACCCCCGGGCCAGGCGGACGGTGAGCGGGAGCTGCACGAGGAGCTGGGCCAGGCCTCCTCCGGCCACGCCCCAGGCCAGGGCGCGGGCCACGCCGTCAAGGTCGAAGGCCAGGATCCAGGCCGCTACCAGTGCCCCCACCTGCACCGCGTTCCACAGAACCGGCGCGGCGTATGACACGAAGAAGCGGCGGTGGCTGTTGAGCACTCCCAGGCACCATGCCGACAGCACCGCGAAGCCGGTGCCCAGCGCGGTTATGCGGACCAGCGAGACGGCGAGGTCGAAGCGGTCGCCCTCCAGGCCGGGCGCCAGCACGAAGGTGATGGGCCGGGCCAGCGTCACGATCAGCACCACTGCCAGCCCCACCACCGCCATCAGCGCGGCGGCTACCGCGCCGGCCACCCGGCCCGGATCCTCGCGGTCGCCTCCCTGGTAGGAGGCCTCATCGAGCAGGCGGCTGTAGACGGGAACGAAACTGGCCGACAGCACACCCTCTCCGAGCAGGTTCTGGAGCATGTTGGGGATGCGCATGGCCACTGCGAACGCGTCTCCTGCAGCGGTGTTGCCGAGCAGCCGGGAGGCCACTGTCTCGCGGCCCAGACCGGCCAGGCGGCTCGCACCGATTCCCAGCGCCACCAGCAGTGGTCCCGACGCGCGCCGGGGCCGCCTCGGTTCAGTCACTGCTAGGAGAGTCCCTCATGGATGCGCGCTTCCCGCTCTTGTTCGCTGCGCTCACGGGCCGCTCGGGCCACGGCCTCGCAAGCTCGGCCTCTGGGCGAGGCTAGCCGCGCTGCCCCTATAGCCTGAGACGATGAGCAGCGCAGCAACCACCGTCATCCCGTCCGCCGCGCCCGCCGCGCCCGCCGATCAGCCCCCTCCGGTCTCAGGTGCCGAACGCTCCGCGACGCCGGTTGGCGAGCAGGCCGCCCGGGCCAAGGCGGCCTCCAGGCTGATGGCGGCCGCGCCCACCGCAGCCAAGGACGCCGCGCTCCTCGCAGCCGCTGACCTGCTGGTGGCCCGGGCCGGCGAGATCTGCGCGGCCAATGCAGGCGACGTGGCTCGGGCCGAGGCCGACGGCACTCCCGCGGCCCTCGTCGACCGCCTCCGCCTGACACCGGCCCGCATCGAGGCGATGGCCGACGGCCTCCGGCAGATCGCGGCTCGGCGGGACCCCATCGGCGAAGTGGCCGACGGCTGGGTCCGGCCCAACGGGCTTCGCATCGAGCGGGTGAGGGTCCCTCTCGGTGTGGTGGCGATCATCTACGAGAGCCGCCCCAACGTCACCTCCGACGCGGCCGGCCTGTGCCTCAAGTCGGGCAACGCGGCCTTCCTGCGAGGGTCGTCGTCGGCGATCAACTCCAACCTGGCCATAGCGGCCGCCATCCGCGAGGCCATCTCGTCCGCCGGCCTGCCCGCCGACGCCCTCATCCTGGTCGACGACACGTCGCGGGCCGCCGCGGTGGAGTTCATGCAGCAGAACGACTACATCGACTGCCTGATCCCGAGGGGCGGGCCGTCGCTCATAGCGTCCATCCTCGAGCACGCCACCGTGCCGGTGGTGATCGACGGGGCCGGGAACTGCCACGCCTACGTCGACGCCACCGCCGATCTCGATGCGGCCCTCGACATCGTTGTCAACGGCAAGACGCAGCGGCCAGGGGTGTGCAACGCCCTGGAGTCGCTGGTGGTCCACTCGGCGGTGGCACAGGAGTTCCTGCCCCGGGCCGCGGCCGCGCTGGACGGCGTTGAGATGCTCGGCGACGAGCGGGCCCGCCAAGCGGTTCCGGCGATGGGGGAGGCCACCGCAGCCGACCACGCCACCGAGTTCCTCGACCTGAAGATGTCGGTGAAGGTGGTGGACAGCCTCGACGAGGCCATCACCCATGTGAACACCAACGGCTCGGGCCACTCCGAGACCATCATCACATCCGACATCGCCGCGGCCGACCGCTTCACCAGGGAGGTCGACGCCGCCGCCGTGCTCGTCAACGCCTCCACCCGGTTCGTCGACGGCGAGGAGTTCGGCTTCGGTGCCGAGATCGGGATCAGCACCCAGAAGCTCCACGCCCGGGGTCCGATGGGCCTCGACCAGTTGACCACGCTCAAGTTCGTCGTGCGCGGCGAAGGCCACGTCCGCTGAGCGGCAGCCGGACTGATCGCAATGTCGCACCGCTTCACCGACGTCGACGCGGTCCGCGAGGGCCTCTCCAAGGTCGACTACCTCTGTGACTCCGGCCTGGCCGGGGTGGTCTACCTGGCCGACCGCCTGGACAAGCCCGTGCTCGTCGAGGGCCCGGCCGGCACCGGCAAGACCCAGCTGGCCAAGAGCGTGGCCGAGATCACCAACAGCCGGCTCATCCGCCTGCAGTGCTACGAGGGACTCGACGAGGCCAGGGCGCTGTACGAGTGGAACTACAAGAAGCAGCTCCTGCGAATCCAGACCGAGCGCGAGGCCGATGTGGGCTGGGACAACATCTCCACCGACATCTTCTCCGACGAGTTCCTGCTGACCCGGCCCCTGCTGGAGGCCATCAGGGCCACCGACCCGATAGTGCTGCTGATCGACGAGGTCGACCGGGTCGAGGTCGAGACCGAGGCCCTGCTGCTGGAGATCCTCAGCGAGTACCAGGTGTCGATCCCGGAGCTGGGCACCATGGAGGCGGTGCAGGTGCCGCTGGTGTTCCTCACCTCCAACAACACCCGGGAGCTGAGCGAGGCCCTCAAGCGCCGCTGCCTCTACCTGCACATCGACTACCCGTCGATGGAGCGCGAGAAGGAGATCGTGCTGGCCAAGGTCCCCGACATCACCGACAACCTGGCCGACCAGGTGGCCCGAGTGGTTCGCTCCATCCGCCGGCTCGAGCTCAAGAAGCCGCCCTCGGTGTCGGAGACCCTCGACTGGGCCCGCACCCTGGTGCTGCTCGGCGTGCAGCACGTCGATGCCGACATTGCCGCGGAGACGATCAACATCCTGCTCAAGTACCAGAGCGACATCACCCGAGCGGGCAAGGAACTGGCGACGGTCGAGGGCCTCGACTCCTGAGGGCGACTCGGGAGGCGCTCGACCGTGACTGTCGCCGACCTGGCCGCACCCGAGCTGCCCGCCGCGGCGGGAGACCCGCTGCTGGACCTGCTCAACGGGTTCATCGCGGAGCTGAGGGCGGTCGGCATTCCGGCCAGCCTCACTGAGAACCTCGACGCCATGGAGGCGGTCAAGCACATCCCGATCGAGGACCGCGACACCTTCAAGTACGCCCTGGCCGCCACCCTGGTCAAGAACCAGGCCCACTGGAAGGCCTTCGAGACCGTCTTCGAGGTGTACTTCTCGCTGCGGGGGGCGCAGTACGAGATCACCGAGGACGACCTCGACCTCACCGACATCGAGGACGCCGACGGCGAGATCCGGGCCGAGGGCGATCGGGGCGGGGCCGGCGACATGCTCAGCCCCGAGGAGCTGGCCGAGATGCTCTACCGGGCCCTGATGCGGGGCGACGCCGAGATGATCCGGGCTGCGGCCCGCCAGGCCGTCCGCCGCTACGCGGGGATGGAGCCGGGCCGCCCCGTCGGCGGCACCTACTACCTGTATCGCACGCTGCGCAACCTCGACCTCGACGGCGTGCTCGAACGGCTCATGGATGTGGCCCAGGAGACCGAGGGCGATGTGGACGACTTCGAGCTGCGCCTGAAGCGCGACACCTACGAGCTTCGGGTCGCCGAGCTCAAGCGCCAGATCGAGGCCGAGATCCGGCGCCGGCTGGTGGCCGACCGCGGCGTGGAGGCCATGGCCAAGACGCTGCGCAAGCCGCTGCCCGCCGACATCGACTTCATGCACGCCTCCCGCGAGGAGATGGCCAGCCTCCGCAAGGCCATCTACCCGCTGACCCGCAAACTGGCGGCCCGGCTGGTCCGCAAGCGGCGCCACGGGCGGTCCGGACCGCTCGACTTCCGCTCCACCGTGCGGCACTCGCTGTCCTACGGGGGCGTGCCCGTGGAGCCGAAGTTCCGCCACCCCCGCCCCCACAAGCCCGACATCATGGTGGTGGCCGACGTGTCGGGGTCGGTGGCCGCATTCGCCCGGTTCACGCTGCACCTGGTGTACGCCATCTCCAGCCAGTTCTCGAAGGTGCGGTCGTTCGTCTTCATCGACGGCCTCGACGAGGTGACCCCGTTCTTCGAGGGCACCGACGACATCGCCGAGGCGGTCCACCGGGTCAACACCGAGGCCGATGTGGTCTGGGTGGACGGCCACTCCGACTACGGGCATGCCCTCGGCGTGTTCTGGGACAACTACGGCAATGACGTCGGACCCCGCACCACGGTGCTGATCCTCGGCGACGCCCGCAACAACTACCACGCCCCCGAGGGCTGGATCGTCAAGGCTCTACGGGAGAAGGCCCGCCACCTCTACTGGCTGAACCCGGAGCCCCGCAGCTACTGGGACACCGGCGACTCGATCGTGGGGGAGTACGCCCCCCACTGCGACGGCGTGTTCGAGGTGCGCAACCTGCGCCAGCTGGAGGCCTTCGTAGACCGTCTGGCCTAGAGGCCGAGCGGATAGGCGGCGCAACGCGGCCCATACGGCGCGAGGCCGTGGCCCGAGCGGCCCGTGAGCGAAGCGAACAAGAGCGGGAATGACACCACTGCGACGCGACCGGATCTCGCCTATCCGCGTGGCCCCTTAGGCCGAGCGGCCTCTAGGCCGAGCGGCGCTCCGAGAGCATCTCGGCCACCCGGAAGGCGAGATCCACCGACTGGCGGCCGTTGAGGCGGGGATCGCACAGCGTCTCGAAGGCTCGCTCCAAGTCGGCGTCGAGGATCTTGTCGGCGCCGCCGATGCACTCGGTGACCGCGTCGCCGGTCAGCTCCACGTGCACACCGCCGGGCCAGGTCCCGCAGGCGGTATGGGCCGCGAAGAACCCGCTTATCTCCGACAGCACGTCATCGAAGTCGCGGGTCTTGCGCCCCGATGTGGAGGTGTAGGTGTTGCCGTGCATCGGATCGCACGCCCAGGCCACCGGGTGACCCGAGTCGCGCACCGCTCGAAGCAGCGGCGGTAGCAGCGTCTCGATGTTGCCGGCGCCCATCCTCGTGATGAGGGTGAGCCGGCCGGGCACCCGCTGCGGGTTCAGCAGCTCGCACAGTGCCACCACCTCGTCGGCGGTGGCGGTGGGGCCCACCTTGCAGCCCAGCGGGTTGCGTACGCCCCGGAGGAACTCCACGTGGGCGCCGTCGAGCTGGCGGGTGCGCTCACCGATCCACAGCATGTGAGCCGAGCAGTCGTACCAGTCGCCGGTGGTCGAGTCCTCCCGGGTCAGGGCCTCCTCGTAGTCGAGCACCAGTGCCTCGTGGCTGGTGTAGAACTCCACCTCGTGCAGCTGCGGCGTGTTGACGTTGGTCACCCCGCACGCGGTCATGAACCGCAGGGCCCGATCGATCTCGTCGGCCATCTGCGCGTAGCGGCGACCGGCGGGTGAGCTGGCCACGAACTCGCGGTTCCAGCTGGCCACCCTCGACAGGTCGGCGTAGCCGCCCCGGGTGAACGCCCTCAACAGGTTGAGGGTGGACGCGGCCCGGTGGTAGGCGGTCAGCAGGCGACGCGGGTCGGGCAGGCGCTCGGCCTCGCTGAAGCCGATGTCGTTGACCATGTGGCCGAGGAACGACGTGAGCTCCAACTCGCCCTTGGTCTCGGTGGGGCTGGACCGGGGCTTGGCGAACTGGCCCGCGATCCGGCCGACCTTCACCAGGGGAACGCCCCCCGAGTAGGTCAGCACGATGGCCATCTGCAGGATCACCCGCAGCTTGTCCCGGATGGAGTCGGCGGAGGAGTCGAAGGACTCCGCGCAGTCGCCGGCCTGCAGCAGGAAGGCCTCGCCGTTGGCCACCCGTCCGAGGTGGCTCATCAGCGAGCGGGCCTCGCCCGCGAACACCAGCGGAGGCAGGTCGCGCAGGGTCTTGGTGGCCTGCTCGAGCTCGGCCTCGTCGGGCCAGGTCGGCTGATGCTTCGCGGGCTTGGCCCTCCAGGACGAGGGCGTCCAGGCGCTGCCGCCGGCGAAAAGGGTCAGATCTTCGCCGGACATGGCCCTTATGCGGCGTCGACCGTCTCGGCGAGGCTCAACTCCTCGGCGTGCTCGCGCACGGCGTTGATGGCGCGCTTGACCAGACGCCGGGCCGCCTCGGCGGTGACGCCCAGCTCCTCGCCGACCTCGCGGTAGGAGCGCTTGATGCCGTCGGAGAGCCCGAAACGCTGCTCTACGGCGTACTTGGCCCGGGGCTCGAGGATGTCGAGCAGTCCGGTCACCATCTCCTCCTCGGCCTTGGCCATCACCTCGAGCTCGGGCCCGGGGTTGGCGTCGGGCAGCAGGTCGATCAGCTCGTTGCTGTCGTCGTCGCCGATGGTGCGGTCGAGAGAGGTGGGAGTGGTGAGCCGGTGCAGCCGGGCGTGGTCGTCGTCCAGCTCGTCGCCGTCACCGGAGACCTGGCGCAGCGCGGCGCGCAGCGACGCCGACCGGTCGCCGGGCAGGCGCACCAGGCTGGCCTTCTGGTCGAGGGCCCGCCCGATGGACTGGCGGATCCAGAAGGTCGCGTAGGTCGAGAACTTGAAGCCCTTGCGCCAGTCGAACTTGTCGACGGCGTGCTCGAGGCCCAGGTTGCCCTCCTGGATGAGGTCGAGCAGCTCCATGCCCGGAGGCAGGGGATACCGGCGGGCCACGCTGACCACCAGGCGCAGGTTGGCCCGGATGAACCGGTCCTTGGCTGCCGCGGCCTCGCGGATCGCCCTGTCGATCTCGCGGCCCCGCTCGCCCTCTTCCTTGCGGTTGCGGGCGTCCACGCCGCGCTCGATGGCCTGGGAGAGCTCACGCTCTTCCTGGGCGTTCAGCAGCGCCACGGCGCCGATCTCGTTTAGGTACTGTCCTACTGAATCGCTCATGTCACACTCACCTAGCCGCCCCGCTCGCGTCGCAGGGCGGCCTTCTCGCTTTCTATATGGGGAGGATTAGGTGCCGGGCGCACACCCTCCGAGTGCGCTACTCCAGCCCAGACGAACCAATGTACATTAGGCGTTTGTTCCCGGCAAGTCAAGGCGAGCGCGCTCACGCGGTGTGACATTTGTCACGGGCCGCACCGCGACCGAACCACCGGGATCATACACTTCCGCGGTGCAAGAACGGTCCCGTCCCCGCATCGGCGTGCTGGGCGGGACCTTCGATCCGCCCCACTTCGGCCATCTCGCGGCCGCCCTGGAGGTGCGCCACCGCCTTCGCCTGTCGGTGGTTCTGATGGTCGTCGCCAACGACCCGTGGCAGAAGTCGGGCCTGCGGCCGGTGACCCCGGCGCCGGCCCGGCTGGAGATGGTGCGGGCCGCGGTCAGAGATCTCAGCGGGATCGAGGCGAGTTCGGTGGAGATCGACCGCGGCGGTGAGAGCTACACCGTCGACACCCTCACCGAGTTGGCGTCGCGGCATCCGGGAGCGGAGTTGATGCTGGTGATCGGCTCCGACATCGCCGGGGGCCTCGACACCTGGAAGCGCCCTGACGAGCTGCGGGAGCTTTCCACCATCGTCGTCGTGGACAGGGCCGGGCGCTCCGGCGGGAGGCCCCCGCAGGGCTGGCCCGCGCTGGTGGTAGAGGCCCCCGCGCTCGACATCTCGTCCTGCGACATCCGGGCCCGGTTCGCCGACGGCCGGCCGGTCGAGGCGCTGGTTCCAGCCGCGGTGGCCGACGTCGTGAGATCCAGGGGCCTGTACGGGTGCTGTCGCTGAAGCTGTTGCGGGGTCGCCGCCAGCCTGCGCCCCGGGCTCATGCCTTCTGGCGGTTCGCCTTCCCCGTATTGGTGGTGGCGGCCGGCGTGGCCGTCCTGCTGCTGGCCCGCGAGGGCGGCCGTGCCGTCCTGGACAGGAGGTTCGAGACGGTCCAGGAGAGGGTCGTCCTGCAGCCCCACGAGCCGGGATACCTGGAGTTGGTGGGGGTGACACCGACGCTGCTGGCGCTGCACACCCACAACGGTGAGCTGGCCGGCGTCGCGTTCATGGCCCGCACCGGTCTGGACACGGGCGGTGGAATCGTGCTGCTGCCGTCGGACCTTCTGGTGGCGGCCGGGGACGGGGCCACCGACCAGGGCGAGTCCATCCCGGATGTGCCCATATCGGATGTGCCCATATCGGATGTGTACGCGCAGGGAGGGGTCGAGGCGGTCGAGCAGGTCGCCGAGGCGCTCTTCGGCATCGGGTTCGACAGCACCGAGGAGATCACCACCGAGTCGCTGGCCGACAGCATGGGCCCGGCCGAGCCGCTGCCGTACCTGCTGGTCGACGATCTCTCGGAGGCCGATTCCGGCGGTGTGCAGCGGGTGGTGTACGCCGCCGGCGCCCAGGAACTCGCGGCGGTCGACGCGGCCCGGGTGTACGCCCTCCGCAACATTGACGAAGCCGACGTCAACCGGCTGGAGCGTCAGCGCACCATGTGGGAGTCGTGGCTCGGCGTGATCGGACGCTCCGACGACCCGGCCGCGGTCGCGCCGCCGGCCTCGTCGCCGTTGTCGCCGTTCCTGCGGGTCCTCGGATCCGGCACCGCCGTGGTGGAGGTGCCGCCCCTGCAGTCGGTGGCGGTCGATCCCGCTGCGCCACCTCGCTACAGGCTCGGCGACGAGGGCCGGTCCTGGCTGCGTGAGAGGGCTCTGGAGCTGGTGCCCTGGCCCCGCCAGCCGGAGTCCTTCCAGCGGCCCCGGGTCCAGTTGCTCGACGGCACCGGCGATCCGTCGATCCGGGACGGGGTCGCAAGCGATGTGATCGCGGCGGGCGGAGTCATCACCGTCATCGGCAACGCCGCCGAGTTTGGCGTTGAGACCACCCACTTCGCCTACCATCGCGAGGAACTCGTGCACGATCCCTTCACCAACACCATCGCCATCGCGCTCGGCGTCGACATGGCCCTCATAAGGCTGGGCGAGGACACCCCTGACGTGGTCGACATAACTGTGACGGTCGGCAGCGACCAGGCGGCGCGGTGACGTCAGGCGCCAATGCGGCCGGGCTGGCGGGTCCAGCAGGCCCGGCCGAACGGCCCCCCACCGCCGAGGAGGGTGCCTACGCCCGCCGCTGGGCGATGGCCGCGGCTGCGGCCGCCGATGAGCGCAAGGGCGCCCGCACCGTGGTCATCGACGTCGGCGATGTGCTCGTGGTGACCGACCTGTTCGTGATCACCCACGGCAACAACGCCCGCCAGGTGCGGTCGATCTCGGAGGGAGTGGAGGAGAGCCTGAGGGCGGCGGGCGGCCCGTCGCCGGTGCGCATCGAGGGTGCCGACGACCGCCAGTGGGTGCTGCTCGACTACGGCGCCTTCGTGGTTCACGTCTTCGACGCCGAGAGGCGGGACCTGTACCAGCTCGAGCGGCTCTGGGGAGACTGCCCCCTGCTCGACTGGGAGGCCGCGGCCGACGATTAGTTTCTTCGGAGCCTGACCGGGGTGGAGACCTCGGCGAAGAAGTCGTTGCCCTTGTCGTCGATGACGATGAACGCGGGGAAGTCCTCGACCTCGATGCGCCACACCGCCTCCATGCCCAGCTCGGGATAGTCGAGCACCTCGACCCTGCGGATCGAGTCCTGGGCCAGGCGGGCCGCGGGGCCGCCGATGGATCCGAGGTAGAAGCCGCCGTGGCGGGCGCACGCCTCGGTCACCTCCGATGACCGGTTGCCCTTGGCCAGCATCACCATCGATCCTCCGGCCGCCTGGAACTGGTCGACGTAGGAGTCCATCCGGCCCGCGGTGGTGGGCCCGAACGATCCGGAGGCGTAGCCCTCGGGGGTCTTGGCCGGGCCGGCGTAGTACACCGGGTGGTCCCGCAGGTACTGCGGCATGGACTCGCCCGCGTCGAGGCGCTCCTTGATCCGGGCGTGGGCTATGTCGCGGCCCACCACCAGGGTTCCCGACAGGGCCAGGCGGGTCTTCACCGGGTAGCGGGTGAGGCCGGCCAGAATCTCGTCCATCGGCCGGTTGATGTCGACCGCCACCACCTCGCTGGACAGCTCGTCGTCGGCGGCCTCGGGAAGGAATCGGGCCGGGTCGGTCTCCAGACGTTCCAAGAACAGCCCCTCGGAGGTGATCTTGGCCCGGGCCTGGCGGTCGGCCGAGCAGCTCACCGCGATGCCGACCGGGTTGGAGGCCCCGTGGCGGGGCAGGCGCACCACCCGCACGTCGTGGCAGAAGTACTTGCCGCCGAACTGGGCGCCGATCCCGAACGTGCGGGTCAGCTCCAGGATCCGCTGCTCCCACTCGAGGTCCCGGAACCCGTGGCCGGTGGCGGCGTCCCCGGCGGTCGGCAGGGAGTCGAGGTACTTGGCCGACGCCAGCTTGGCCACCTTCAGGTTGTGCTCGGCCGAGGTTCCCCCCACCACCATGGCCAGGTGGTAGGGAGGGCAGGCCGCGGTGCCGAGCAGCCTCAGGGTCTCGTCGCAGAAGTCGAGGAGAGACTCCTCGTTGAGCAGGGCCTTGGTCTTCTGGTACAGGAACGACTTGTTGGCCGAGCCGCCTCCCTTGGCCATGTAGAACAGCTCGTAGACGTCCCCCGGCTTGGAGTAGATCTCGATCTGGGCGGGAAGGTTGTTTTGAGTGTTGACCTCGGTGAACATGTCGAGCGGCGCGAGCTGCGAGTAGCGCAGGTTGGACCTGAGGTAGGTGTCGTAGACACCCCGCGAGACGGCCTCGGCATCGTCGCCGAAGGTGAGCACCTGCTCTCCCTTGCGGCCCATGATCACCGCCGTGCCGGTGTCCTGGCACATGGGCAGCACGCCGCCCGCGGCGATGTTGGCGTTCTGCAGCAGCTCCGTGGCCACGAAGCGGTCGTTGTCGGAGGCCTCGGGGTCCTCGAGGATGTTGCGGAGCTGCTGCAGGTGATCGGACCGCAGGTAGTGGTTGATGTCGTGCATGGCCACCGACGTGAGCAGCGTCAGCGCCTCGGGCTCGACCTTCAGGAAACTGCGGCCCCCCACATCGATGGTGGACACGCCATCGGTCGAGACCAGCCGGTAGTCGGTGCCGTCGGGTCCTACCGGCAGTAGGTCCGAGTAGGCGAAAGCCGTCAATCCGGAGGAGTCTCCCGTGCCGGCCATCCCAGCCTCCCGCGCCTCGATGAGCTCAGGGCCTCGCGGGTGTTCCCGGGAAGGCCACCGGGTCCTGGCCGTCGCCGATCACCGGGCGCTGCCAGTGAGTGAGCTCCGAGACGGTCTCGGCCACGCTCCTCCATTCGGAGGGGTTCCAGCCCTCGGCGGCCGCGGTGACCGATCCGTTCTGGAGCACCAATGCGAACGCCGGCAAGGTGTCGAGCCCGAGAGCGGCCGCGATTCGACGGTCCGGATCGGAGAAGGTCAGGATCTCCTGTGCGTAGGGGCCGAGGAAGCGCCGGGCGTCGTCGGGCCCGCAGGTGACGACCCAGCAGGTCCGGCACCCGGCTTCGGCGTAGGTGACCAGGATCCGCCGGGCGGTGTGCAGGATCCACGCGCTCTCGTTGGTGTAGGGGTCCAGGAGGACCGGCAGCAGCGGGAAGGTTGTGAGCCAGTCCCCAAGGGGTCTGGCCTCAGCTCCCAGCGGATCCAGTTCCAGATCGAACGAGACGGTCGTCACATCGCCAACGCTAGCGGTTGTGCTGTTCCGGTCGGCGGGTCCGTTCTTCCCGCATCGGGTGTTCCGGCCGGCGGGTCCTGTCGGCGAGGCCGTTCGACCGACGGGGCTTCGCCCCATTGTCGGTCGCTCGTTCCTCGCCGCCACCCCCCGGCCTGGCGCGACGCGTCCTTGCGGTCCGGCTGAGTTGCGCCCGGCGCGGGGGGTGGCTGGTGCGTACGCTCGGGGGGTGCATCCGATTGAGCGGTTGCGGTATGTGGCTCGGGCCGGGGTGGTGCCGGTGGGGCCGCTGGTCCGGGAGTCGGCTGCCGCGCTGTCGTCGTTCGCCGATGATCCCAAGGGGCTGCTCACATCGTGCCGTCGGCTGCTGGACCGCCGCGGCGACTGCGGGCCGCTGGTGTGGCTGGCGGCCCGGATGCTCACCGCCATGGATCCCCGGGCCGAGGCGGCCCGGGTGGTGGCGGAGCTGGACGCCGACAGCACCGGGAGGGTGCTGCAGCAGGGGTTGGACTCGCTGGCGGCGGGCTCGAGCGTTCTCGCGGCGGGGGAGGTGGGGACGTTCGCGGACGCGCTGTACGACCGTCCTGACTTGCAGTTCATCGAATCGGACGATCCTGAGGCAGCCGGACCCGCCGACGTGGTGCTCATCGAGAGCGACTGTGTGGGGTCCTCGCAGGCCCTGGTGGATGCCGGCGCGGTGCCGGTGGCCGAGGCGGCCCGCGACCATGGCACACCGGTGTGGTTGATCGCGGGGGTGGGGCGGATACTGCCGGCGCGGATGTGGGACTTGCTCAGTGCCCGCCATGGCCCCGGCGACCCGGGCATGCGGGGTCTGGCCGTCCTGGACCTCGACCGGTTCGTCACGCGGGTGGTGACGCCGTCGGGTCTGCGCACCCCCGCCGAGGCGGTCCGGTCGTCTGACTGCCCCGTGGTCCCCGAACTCTTGGCCCAGTGACCGGCCCAGCCCGCGGCCGTGCCCTCCGGGAGCGTGCCCTCCGTAGTGGCCCTGGCCGCCTGGACCTGACGGCGAGAAAACCTCTACGGGCCGACTAGGGCCTTGACCAGGTCGTCGAAGGCGGCGTCGGCGATCTCGGTCATCTCGTCGTCGGTGCGGTCCTGGATGGGGTGGCGGGTCAGCACCGAGGATGTGTCGAAGCCGAGCGACTCCGACTGGGCCTCAACCGCGGAGGCGAAGTGGACGGTGGACACGAACACGCCGGGAACGCCGCGGCGCTCGATGTCGCTGATGTCGTGCACACTGCACGACACGCAGGAGCCTCAATCGGCCAGTGCCTCGATCACCGCGTCGCACTCGGTGGCGATCTCGTGGCGCAGGTCGACCGGCGCGGGCTTGCTGAAGGCGGGCTTGGTGTAACGGTTGACCGTCGCGCCGAGCTCGGCGAGCCGTTCCGAGACACGGTCGAGGAACACGTTGCCGCGGGGCTTGGAGATGTCGAGCAGCCCGATGGTCAGACCGGCCAGGGACTCGGGACGGGTCGCCCGCTGTCGGGTCGCGGGGGCCTGCTCGGACGTGGGGTCGAGGATGGTGGTCATCGGATGGCCTCCTTGCCGGCGTCAGGGTAGTCGCGAGCGGGTTTCACGGCGTTATCTCGACGGTCACCGGGTTGCTGCCGCGGGCCCCGTTGGCCCAGCCGCCGACAATGGCCGAGAACAGCCCGGCCGGTCCGCCGGCATGGGCCACCAGCAGCCCGCCGGGACGGAACTTGGGGACCTTCTGCCCGGCCGCAGCCGGGGGCAGGCCGGCGGCCACGCCCCGGACGCCGGCCAGCAGCTCGTCGGCGTCGCACAGCAACTCCGCCGACAGCTCGTCCATGAAGCGGTCCCGGCTCCAGCCCGCGTCGGCGTAGCGGGCCATGTGGTCGGGCGACAGCACCAGCATGGCGTCCATCCCCAGCATCATCCGGGGCGACACGGTGGCCTGCAGCGCCTGGGCCAGGTGCCTGGTCAGCGACTCGGGGGTGCGGGACCGCTCGTCGGCGAAGATCCTGGGCGACTCGCCCGCGAACACGGTGACGGTGGACTGGCCGGCGCCCCAGCCGCGGCTCTCGGCCAGCGACGTCCACGGCGAGCCGGCCTCGTCCTCCGCGAAGCAGAACCCCACCTTGGCCGGCGACCCGAAGGTGGCCCGGTCGACGCCGCCGGGATGCCCGCCGCCGACGTTGCGCACCGCCAGCTGGACGGCCCGGCCGATGGTCGAGTTGGCCCGGTTGCCCTGGCCCAGCGCGTTGATCCCGCTGTTCATGCCGATTCGCCCGGCGACGGGACCGTTCACCACCAGCACCGGCCCCACGCTCATGGTGGTGGCCAGCACGCCGTGCATGTTGAACTCGTCGGTGCAGGCCGCCTCCAGCGCGGCGATCACCACCGGGAGGTGCTCGGGCGCGCATCCGGCCATCACCGCGTTGACGGCCAGCTTCTCGACGCTGCACTCCACCAGGGCCGGCGGCACCACCGCGACCGGATCGGACGGGTCACGGCTAGTGCCCTCCAGCATCCTCAGCACCCTGGCCTCGGTAGGGGGCACCACCGGCAGGCCGTCGGACCAGCCCCGGTCCCACATGGCCTCCCACTCGTCCTCGAGGGCGGCCAGCTCCACCCGGCGGCTGTGCAGCCCCGAGCCCGAGAACCGCACCGCCAGATCGTCCGCATGGGCCGGGTCGACGCTGAGAGACCCGCAGCCGGGCCGCCAGTCGGGGAGGCCCTCGCCCAGCCCGTCCACCGCAGTGAGCTGCTCCCACTCGGCCCGAGACCAGCCCACAGTGCGCCGATCCTCGACGCCGTCGACGACTCGCAGCAGGGTGGGGACCGTGTCGATGTCGTGGTGCCATGACAGGGCCAGGTCCTCGTCGTGGAGGACCCAGCCGGCGGCGGTCGGGAACTCCGGATCGTCCTGGGTGATGACGGTCAGCCCGGCCCGCTCGTGCAGGTCGCCGAGCACGGGCGCCACCAGCTCGCACGTCGGGCAGTCGCGCTTGACCACCGCCACCAGCCCGTCGGGCAGGGGCGGCGCTGATCGGTCCGTACTCATCAGGCAATTCTCGCACTGTTACCCTCGCGATGCGATGACGAGCAGCAGCGGTGGCATCGACCCCATGGACGGCCGGGAGTTCCGCCGGGTGCTCGGGCACTACCCCACGGGCGTCACCGTCGTCACGGCGGCCTGCGCGACCGGGCCGGAGGGCATGACCATCGGATCGTTCACCAGCGTGTCGCTCGACCCGCCGCTGGTGTCGTTCTGCCCCAGCCACGACTCCGACTCGTGGATCCGCATGCGCGACGTCGGCAGCTTCTGTGTGAACGTCCTCGGCGAGGACCAGGCCGGAGTGTCCACCACGTTCGCGAGCAAGTCCGACGACCGGTTCGAGGGTCTGGCCACCCGGGTCGAGGCCACCGGCGCCCCGGTCATCGAGGGTTGCCTGGCCTGGATCGACTGCCACGTCGAAGCCGTTCACGCGGCCGGCGACCACGACATCGTGGTGGGCCGGGTCGTGGCTCTGGGCACCGCCGAGCCTGCCGGCGGGGCAGGCGGGCCGCTGGTGTTCCTCCAGGGCGGCTACGGCCGGGTGTCGGGTCTGTAGATGGCCGTCTACGCGCTGGGCGACAGCGAGCCGCGCATCGACCCCACCGCATACGTCCACCCGCTGGCGGTGGTGATCGGCAACGTCGAACTTGGTCCGGAGGCCTCCGTCTGGCCCTACGCCGTGCTGCGGGGCGACGACGGCGTGATCCGTGTCGGCGCCCGCAGCAACGTCCAGGACAATGCGGTGATCCACTGCACGCCCGCGCACCCCACGATCGTCGGCGACGACTGCACGATCGGCCACCAGGCCCACCTCGAGGGCTGCACCGTGCACGACGACTCGCTCGTCGGAGTGGGCGCGGTGGTGATGCACGACGCACGGATCGGCCCCCATGCGCTGGTGGGCGCCAACGCGACCGTGACCGGCGGGACGGTGGTGCCGCCCCACGCCATGGCGCTGGGCACCCCGGCCCGGATCCGGGAGGACTCGGTAGAGCCCGGCCACAACCAGCAGAACGCTGACATCTACGCCCGGCGAGGCCACCACTACCGGGCCGAGCAGCGCCGTATCGACTGATAGCGGTTCTCCGGGGTAGATTGGGACGCAAGCGATGGCGCTACGGGAGATTCCATGACCACTGCGGACATCGGCGTCGACCTCAGCCGCTACCAGCTCGGCTGGAGCGACGAGGAGGACTACGTCTTCAAGCCCAAGAAGGGCCTCAATGACGACATCATCAGCGAGATGTCGTGGCTCAAGGGCGAGCCCCAATGGATGCTCGACTTCCGCCTCAAGTCGCACCGCCGCTTCGAGCGCCGGCCCCGCCCGACGTGGGGCGGCGACACCACCGGCATCAACTTCGACGACATCTACTACTACATCAAGCCCACCGACACGCTGGCCAACGACTGGGACATGGTCCCCGAGTCGATCAAGAACACCTACGAGCGCCTCGGCATCCCCGAGGCCGAGCGCAAGTACCTGGCCGGCGTGACCGCCCAGTACGAGAGCGAGGTCGTCTACCACCGCAACCGCGAGGACCTCGAGGCCCAGGGAGTGCTGTTCTGCGACATGGACACCGCCCTGCGGGAGTACCCGCAGCTCCTGAAGGAGCACTTCGGCACGGTCATCCCGCCCAACGACAACAAATTCTCGGCCCTCAACTCGGCGGTGTGGTCGGGCGGGTCGTTCATCTACGTTCCGCCGGGCGTGGAGGTGGAGGCTCCGCTGCAGGCCTACTTCCGCATCAACGCCGAGAACATGGGCCAGTTCGAGCGGACGCTGATCATCGCCGACGAGGGCTCCAAAGTCCACTACATCGAGGGCTGCTCGGCGCCGACCTACTCAACCGACTCGCTGCACTCGGCGGTGGTGGAGATCGTGGTGGGGCGCTCGGCCCGGGTGACCTACACCACCATCCAGAACTGGTCCGACAACGTCTACAACCTGGTCACCAAGCGGGCCCGGGTCGAGGCCGAGGGCCACATGGAGTGGATCGACGGCAACATCGGGTCGAAGCTCACGATGAAGTACCCGGCGGTGGTGATGGTGGGGCCCAAGGCGTCTGGCGAGGTGCTGTCGGTGGCCTACGGCGGTCCGGGCCAGCATCAGGACACCGGGGCCAAGATGACCCACGCCGCGCCGGAGACCACCTCCAAGATCGTGTCCAAGTCGATCTCCTCAGGCGGGGGGCGCACCTCCTACCGGGGCCTGGTGCGGGTCGAGGACGACGCCTACGGATGCAAGAGCCACGTTCAGTGCGACGCCCTGATCCTCGACGAAGACTCCGTGTCGGACACCTACCCCTACATGGAGGTCGGCTCGGGCGACGCGGTGATCGGCCACGAGGCCACCGTGTCCAAGGTGGCCGACGACCAGCTCTTCTACCTCCAGAGCCGGGGCCTCACCGAGGAGCAGGCCATGGGCCTGATCGTCAACGGCTTCATCGAGCCGGTGACCCGCACTCTGCCCATGGAGTACGCGGTGGAGTGGAGCCGCCTCATCGAACTCCAGATGGAAGGCAGCGTCGGCTGACGTAACACGGGCCGGGCCGCGACGCGAAGGCCCGGCGGGATGCCACAATGAGAGGCATGCCGATGCGCCAGGACTGCAAGTACTTCGAGTCGCGCACGTACCCGAACGGCGAGACCGTGCGCAAGTGCGACCTGGACCTGGCCCCTGAGGCGCCATGGCGCTGCCCCGACGACTGCCCGAAGTACACCCGGCGTCTGGCCGACGTCAACTGGAGTTACGGCTCCCTGGTCACCCCTGAGACCCCGCCCGAGCCGGAGAGCTTGGGCGCCGACGACAGCATCGGAGCTCTGCTCGACGCGGCCGAGGACATCGTCAACGCGGCCGCGCCGGACGTGATCGCCGAGGTCGAGGCCGAGAGGCGCAAGCGTCGGGGCTCGAGGAACCGGGCCAAGGGCGGCAAGTCCAAAGGCAAGGGCAAGGGGCGCGGACCCTCGTCCGGCGGGCTGGGGGAGCGGTTCCGCAGGCGGTATCGCGACGGCGGCTGACTGAATGAACCAGTTCACCGTCGACGCCGCCCGGAGCCTGCCGGGCCCCCGCTGGCTGGCAGAGCGCCGGACGGCGGCCGCCGAACGCTTCGCGGCCGCGGAGCCTCCCACGACCGCCGCCGAGGAGTGGCGCTACAGCGCGATCGCCGATTTCGACCTGTCCTCATACCGTCTCGCCAACGGGGTCGGAGCGGCTGGGGCTACAGCCCAGTCCGGCGCCGGCACGATCGGGTTCGGCGCCGACGCCTTGGCCGCGGTGGTTGTGGATGTGGTCGACGGCCGGGTGGTGGCGATCGATGGGAACGAGACGCTGGCGTCGGGGACATTCGTCGGATCGTTGACCGAGGCGGCCGGCGGTGAGGAGTTGCTGGGGTCGGTATCGGACGGCGCGTCGGACTACTTCACCGTCCTTAACGATGCCTTTGCTCCGGCGCCGCTGGTGGTGGACGTGCCCGCCGGAGCGATCGTCGAGGGAGTGATCGTGGTGCGGCACCATGCCGGCGACGCCGGCGCGGCCAGTTTCCCCCGTCTGGTGGTGCGGGTCGGCCGCGGCGCGCAGGCCACCGTGCTGGATGTGCAGCACTCATCCGGACCGGCGCTGGTGGTGCCGGTGGTGGAGCTCGATGTCGCCCAGGCCGGGCGGCTCGGCTACCTGAACCTCCAGCAGCACGACCGGCGGGCCTGGCAGATCGCGGCTCACACCGCCCGGGTGGAGCGCGACGCCTCCCTGGTCGCCGCCTCGGTCGCTCTCGGCGGCGGCTACGCCCGCACCCGGGCCGATACCCGCCTGGTGGGGCGGGGAGCCAGCGGCGACCTGCTGTCGGTGTACTTCGGCGCGGGCGACCAGATCCTCGACTTCCGGACCTACCAGGACCACGCCGCCCCCGACACCACCTCCAACCTGCTCTACAAGGGCGCGGTGGGCGACTCGGCCCGCAGCGTCTACACCGGCATGATCCGGGTGCGCCCCGATGCCCGGGGAACCAACGCCTACCAGACCAACCGGAACCTGAAGCTCAGCGACGACGCCTGGGCCGAGTCGGTGCCGAACCTGGAGATCGAGAACAACGACGTCCGTTGCAGCCACGCCTCCGCGGTGGGACCGGTGGACCCCGACCAGGTCTTCTACCTCGAGAGCCGGGGGGTGCCGACCCCGGTAGCCGAGCGCCTGATCGTGGCCGGGTTCTTCGACGAGGTCATAGACGAACTCCCGGTCCGGTCGGTCACCGACGGGGTCCGGCAGGCTCTGTCCATGAAGCTCAACCAGATGTTGAGCCATGCGCAGTGACGCCAGGATCGAACAGGCGGTCCCCTTGAGATCGGAGCAGCCAGCATGACCACCCACGACCTGTTCCCCCTCGAGGACCTGGCACCCGACTCGGCTCGGCGTGTGGACGTGGGCGGCCGCGAGGTCGCAGTCGTTCGCATCGGCGACGACGTCTACGCCATCGGCGACACCTGCAGCCACGCCGAGGTATCGCTGTCGGAGGGCTGGGTCGAGCCCGACGACTGCGCCATCGAGTGCGTGGCCCACGGAGCCATGTTCGATCTGGAGACGGGCGAGCCGCTGTCGCTGCCGGCCACCCGCGCCGTGCCTGTCTACGAGGTCTCCGTCGTGGACGGCAGGGTCGTGCTGACCCTCGGCGATGACGAAGAGGCCGCTTCGTGAGCACGCTGGTCATCGAGGGCCTGCGGGCCTCAGTGGCGGGCCGCGAGATCCTCACCGGTGTCGACCTGGAGGTGGGCGCGGGCGAGGTGCACGCGGTCATGGGCCCCAACGGCTCGGGCAAGTCGACGCTGGCCCATGTGATCGCCGGCCGCCACGGCTACGACGTGTCGGAGGGCTCGGTCAGGCTCGACGGCACCGAGCTGCTCGGGCTGCCCGCGTGGCGGCGGGCCGAGGCGGGCCTGTTCCTGGCCATGCAGTATCCCACCGAGGTTCCGGGCGTCTCGCTGCTGGACATGCTCACCGAGTCGGTATGCACCGTCGAGGGCGCGGCGGTCGCTGATCGCATGCTCGAGGAGGCCGACCGGATCGGCTTCGACGAGAGGTTCCTGTCCCGCCCCGTGAACGTCGACCTGTCGGGGGGTGAGCGCAAGCGCAACGAGGCCCTGCAGCTCGGCGTGCTGAAGCCCGCGTTCGCAGTGGTCGACGAGCTCGACTCCGGTCTGGACGTCGACGCGCTGCGGTTCGTGGGCGACCGGATCGAGGACGCCACCGAACACGACGGGCTGGGGGTGCTGGCCATCACCCACTCCAGCCGGGTGTTCGACCACCTCAGGCCGGACGCTGTGCACGTCTTCGCCGGCGGCCGGATACAGGAGTCCGGCACCTCGAAGCTGGCCGAGGAGCTGGAGGCCGAGGGCTACGAGCGCTGGACGGGGGCGCTGCCCAAGCCGGAGTCGGAGGCCACGCCGTTCACCGACCCGTTCGGGGACCCCTTCGCCGACCTCCTGGACTGAGCGGCCACCGCACGCGCCGGTCCTTGCCGGCGGTCTCCACCGGCGGGTTGGCGTAGCATCGAGCCCCATGAGCAACGATGACCTGCTGACCGAGGCCGAGATCGCCGAACTGCTGGAGGCCCACCCCCAGTGGCGGCGCGACGGCGACGTGCTGCGCCGCTCCTACCAGTTCGCCGACTTCCGGGCCGCCTTCGCCTTCATGACCCATGTGGCCCTCATAGCCGAGCGGCTGTTCCACCACCCCGAGTGGTCCAACGTCTACAACAAGGTCGAGTTGGCCATCACCAGCCACGATGTCGGCGGTCTGTCGGCCCGGGACCGCGACTTCGTCGAACGGGTCGACGCAGCCGGCGGCTAGAGGCCGAGCGGATAGGCGAGCGAATCCCGCTCATACGGGCGAGGCCGTGGCCCGAGCGGCCCGTGAGCGAAGCGAACAAGAGCGGGAATGACACCGCCGCACCGCGGCCGGCTCTCACCCATCCGCGCGGCCTGCTAGATAGCCGGGGCTTCAGTCCGACTCGCCGCCGAGGTCGTGGTACAGCAGCGCCGCCGCGACGATCCCCACCACCGCCAGGCCGGCGCTAACCACAGCCTGAACCAGCTGCGAGGCCAGCTCGAGGGCCAGCCCGCCTGAGGATCCGGCCACGGTGAACACGAGCCCGACGGCGAGGCTCACCGCGAACAGCACCAGGAAGACGAGCAGCAGGCGTCCCAGCGTTGCCCAGAACCGGCCCCGCACGAGGCGGGCCCCGTAGGGGAGCGACCATGTGCGGGGCCCGACGGAGGCCACCGCATAGGCCATCGGTATCACCGCGACGGCATAGACGAAGCCGACGATGAACGCCGGTATCAGCGGCAGCAGCAGCACTGGCGCGCCGATCCCCGCAAAGACGATGGCGGCCGCCGCAGCCACGAAGACCACGATCGCGATGAGGTCGAGGCCCATCAGCCGCGGCACCCGCGTCATCGCCTGCCTGAGTGCTTCGGAGGTGGACGGGACCCGATCGTTCACGTCGCCCAGGGCGATCCTCGTGATCGCCGCCTGCATCACGTTGCTCGCGACCCAAAGGGCCAGCAGGCCCACCACGGCGGGCACGAAGTTGACGGGAGCGAGGTCGACGTCCAGCGACTCGAAGTAGGCCTCATCCTCCGGATCGGTGCCGTCGAAGCCGGGCTCGGTCACCCGGTCGAAGATCTCGCCGAGTTCGCCCAGGAGGATGTCGTTGGCCGAGATGATCACCAGCACGAGCGCCGCGATCTGGCTCACGATGTAGATCACGGCGACGGCCGCGCAGCCTCGCCACTGCCGGCCTGCGAGCGAGAACGTGTCCGCGACCAGCTTCGAAGGGCCGCGCAACCCGCCCGGGGCGTCGTCGGGCTGCTCGCTGTGGCGGGGAGCGCGATGCTCGGTCCAGGACGATCCGTCCCAGTAGCGGTACTGCGACTCGTCCTCGGGGTCGGCGTACCAGTCAGCAGGCGGCAGGTCGCTCACCCCGGCGACTCTAATCACCTGATCTCGCATATCGGGGTGGGATGCGGTCCTCTCCGTGCGACACTGCCGGGCGTGGCCGACTTCAGCCAGGCAGGCGTCGTGCCGACGCTGCACGACTTGGGCCACCGCACCGCCGACGACCTCGAGCGCGATCTGCGGTCCTGGGCCGCCGACCGGCCCGTGGCTCTCGTCATCCCCTGCCTGGCGTCGGACGTGGGTGCGGAGGCCTTCGACGAGATGGTCGGCGAGCTGGCCGGCGCCGATTGGCTGGCCCACATCGTGGTCGGTCTCGACGAGGCCGGCGAGGCCGACTGCCGGCGGGCCCGCGGCCTGCTGGAGCGGCTGCCGCAGCGCTGCGACGTGCTGTGGAACGACAGCCCGGCCATGGTCGCGGTCGAGCAGCGGCTTCGGGACCGGGGACTGGCCCCCCGGAGCCGGGGCAAGGGCCGCAACGTGTGGTACTGCCTGGGCGCGGTGCTGGCGGGCGAGTCGGGGGACGTCATCGCCATGCACGACGCCGACATCGTGGGCTACAGCCGCGAGCTGCCGGCCCGCCTGGTGTACCCGGTGGCCCACCCGGGCTTCGGCTACGCCTTCGCCAAGGGCTACTACCACCGCGTGACCGAGGGGCGCTTCGGCGGACGGGTGACCCGGCTGCTGGTCGCGCCGCTGGTGCGGGCTCTGCGGGCGCAGGCCGGCGACCACCAGTACCTGCGCTTCCTGGAGGCCTTCAGGTACCCGCTGGCCGGGGAGACGGCGATGGAGGCCGCAGTGGCCGCGAGCCTGCGGATTCCCAGCCACTGGGGCATGGACATCGGCATCCTCTCCGATGTGTTCGCCCGGTGCGATCCCTCCAGCATCTGCCAGGTGTCGGTGGCCGACGCCTACGACCACAAGCACCAGGAGCTCTCCGCCGACGATCCGAGCGCAGGCCTGCGACGCATGAGCATCGACGTCACCGCCACCATGATCCGCCGCCTGGGACCCGATGCGGTGGACGGAGCGGCCGGTCTGTGCGAGGCGTACCTGGCCGCCGCCCATGACTTGGTCCGCCACTACGCCAACGACGCCGAGCTCAACGGCTACCTGGTCGACGTCGCCGCCGAGCAGGCGACCGCCGAGGTGTTCGCCCGCAGCGTCGCCGACGGGGCCGCGCTGTGCCGGGAAGACCCCGGGGAGAGCTCGCTCAACCCGTCGTGGCGTCATGTGCTCGAGGCGGCCCCCGACATAGCGCCGCTGCTCGTCGAAGCGCTTGACGCCACACGATGATCCTGCCGTCGCTGGGCGCGGTCGCTGAATGAAGCTCCACGGCGTGATCAACGCCTCGCCGGACTCGCTGGCCGGGTTCTCGGTGGCGACCACGGTGGAGGGTGCGGTGTCCCGGGCCTCCGTGCTGCTCGACGGCGGCTGTGACGGCATCGACCTCGGCGGGGCCGGTTCGACGCAGTTCGCCGACCGGGTGGACCTCGAGGTCGAATGGGCTCGCCTAGACGGCAAGGTCCAGGCCCTCGCCGACCTGTGCCGGCAGCGTGATGCCGTCCTCTCGGTGGACTCCTGGCAGCCAGAGATCACGAGCCGGGCCCTGGACTGCGGGGCCACCATGATCAACGCGGCCGACGGGCTTCAGGATCCGGCCATGGTGCGGCTAGCGGCCGAGCGGGACGTGCCCGTGGTCGTGCCGTTCGTGTGGGGTGCCGATCCCAAGGCCTCCCGCCACGTGATCGGGGACCCGGTCGAGACCATCTGCGAGTGGTTCCGGCACTCGCTGGCCCGCTGGACCGCCGCCGGCATAGCGCGCGGCCGGCTGATCCTCGACCCGGGAACCGGATTCGGCCCACCCGACTGGGAATGGGCCGACCGCTACCGGTACCAGAAGCGGGTCTATGAGAACCTCGACGCCCTGCGGGAGTTCGGGCTGCCCGTCTACCTCCCGCTGCCCTGGAAGCAGACGGTCCAGCACGACGAACTGCTGGAGATATGCCTGCGGTCCGGCTTCGACTACGGCCGCTGCCACCGGCCCGACCGGGTACTGGAGGCCATGGCGCGCCTGGGTGCCGGGCAGCGCCAGTGAGGCGATCGGTGGTCGGGGCAGAACCGGCTTACGACACCGAACGGGCGGCCGGGCCCGGCTGCCTGGGACGCAGCGTGCTCGTGTCGCCGGGACAGCCCGCGCCCGAGCCCTGGGCGCAGGCGCCGCGGCTGACGGTTCGCACCAGCGAGCCCGATGCCCAGACCGGCCGCCGCCTGCGGGCCGCGTGGCACGACCGGGAACGGCTCGTGATCGAGGTGGACGGCCCGCTGCCCGCCAACGAACCGGCCCTGGCGAGGCCCTGGTGGGAATGGGGACCCGGCCTCACCCTGACCGACGAGGTATGGCGCCACCTCCTCACCGCCAACGCGGTGGACGCCCGGGATCCCGACCGGCTGCGGTTCGCGCCCCGGGACCGGGCGATCGAACTGGGCGCCCGGCCCGCGGCCGGACACGAGCCGGGCGACGTGACCACGCCCGCCGGCGACCACGCCTGGTGCGACGGCGGCCCGCTCGACTGCTTCGAGCCGGCCGACATGGACGGCGCGGCGCTGATCCCCTCAGTCAACGTCGCGGCCGGCCGTCTCACGGCGCTGCACCCGTGCGAGCCGGTCGCCGATCTGGCTCCGGACCAGCGCCGGGCGGTCGGCCACCTCGGAGGAAGCGCCTGCATCGTGGCCCCCGCAGGCTCGGGAAAGACCAGAGTGCTGACCGAGCGGGCCCGCTGGCTGGTGCGCGACCTGGGCGTGGCCCCGGCGGCGGTGTGCCTGGTGGCCTACAACGTGAGGGCCCGGGCCGAGATGCAGGCCCGCACGGCGGACCTCGACGGCCTGGAGGTCCGCACCCTCAACAGCCTCGCCCTGGCAGTGTGCAACGGCACCGGGCCGTTCGCCCGCCCGGCCCGCCACGGACGGGTCGAGGTGATCGGCGAGCGAGAAGTGCGGGACCTGCTCCACAACCTGGTGGGGGAGCGGGCGCCGCGTCGCCGCCGCAAGGCCATGACCGACCCGTTGGCTGCCTGGGTCGAGGCTCTGAGCTCGTCCCGCCTGGGGTTGCGCGACCCGGCCGAGGTCGAGCGCGACTTCGCTCCCGATGTTGATGGACTCGTGGAGCTGGCTCCGGCCTACGCCGGGGCGCTGGAGGAGCGGGGCGCGGTGGACTTCGACCACCAGATCGTGCGGGCCATCGACGTGCTGCTCACCGACCCGACCGCCCGGGCCGCGGCCCGGCGGGCGTGCGGCGTGCTGCTGGTCGACGAGTTCCAGGACCTAACGCCCGCCCACCTGCTGATGATCCGGCTGCTGGCCGGCCCCAGGGCCGAGGTCTTCGGCGTCGGCGACGACGACCAGACCATCTACGGATACTCGGGCGCCTCGCCCCGGTGGCTGATCGAGTACGACCGCTTCTTCCCCGGCGCCGGCCGCCACCTGCTGGGTGTCAACTACCGCTGCCCGCCCGCGGTGGTGGAGGCTGCGTCCAATCTCCTCTCCCACAACCGGCGCCGCATCCACAAGGACGTGGAGCCTGCCCCCGGACGGGCCACCCCGGATCCCGGCGATCCCGGCCCGCTGAGCGTCGATGCGGCCGGCGACGGCGGTGCCGCGGTCGTCGAGCGGGTCCGGACCCTCATCGGCGGCGGTGCCGAGGCCAAGGAGATCGCCGTACTCTCGAGGGTGAACAGCACGCTGCTGGCGCCGCAGATCCTGCTGGCGGAGGCGGGGATCGACTGCATGGCGCCGGTCGGCCCCTGGTTCCTGGAGCGCACCGGGGTAGCAGCCGCGCTGGCCTGGCTGACGCTCGCCACCGCAGGCCAGGCTCGGCTGCCCGCCGACGCTCTGGACACGGCTGCCCGCCGCCCACCACGGGGCATCTCGCCCCGGGTGATCGAGTGGATCGCCGAGCAGCACAATGTCGGCGCGCTGCGGCGTCTGGCGGGCCGCATCTCCGACGAGCGGACCTCCGAGCGGGTGAGCGACTTCGCAGACGACGTCGAGCGTCTCGCCGCCATGGCCGCAGACGGCGCCGACACCCTGCGGCTGCTGGAAGCGATCCAGCACGGCACCAACCTCGGCGCCAGCCTCGACGAGCGGCTGGACGCCTCCCGCCGGTCGGTGGACCGCTCCGCCCACGGCGACGATCTGCGAGCCCTGATGTCAGTGGCCCCGCACTGCGCTGATCCGTCAGCGTTCGGGACGTGGCTGTCGGACCGGCTGATAGCGGGCAGCCGCCACGGCGATGAGGGCGACTCTCGTGCCGGACGTCCATCGTGGGGACGGGGCGTGCGCCTGGCGACCGTGCACCGGGTGAAGGGCCTGGAGTGGCCCCATGTGATCGTGCTTTCGGCCACCGAGGGACTGATGCCCCACCGCCTGGCCGGTGACCCCGAGGAGGAGCGCCGCGTCTTCCATGTGGCCATCACCCGCGGGTCGGAGTCGGTGACGGTCATCGCCGACGGCCCGAAGTCGCCCTTCATTGCCGAGATGTCCTGGCGCTCCAAGCTGGAGCCCGCTGCCCTGGCTGCGGACGGGTCGGCCCGCCCCGAACGACCCGAGGCGCCCGAGCCATCTCGACGATCCCGGACCTCCGACGCCCAATGGTGGCTCGACCCTCCTCGCAGCCCCGGAACGACCAAGCCGACGCCCGCATCGAAGTCTCAGAGCCCTCCGATCGACGAGACCGCCGAGCCGGAGGCCGCGGCCACATTCCAGCGTCTGCGCACGTGGCGCCTGGCGCGCAGCAAGGCAGACGGCGTGCCGGCCTACGTGGTCTTCGGTGACGCCACGTTGCGAGAGCTGGCCCGGCATCGGCCGGTCACCGACGAGGCCCTGTTGGCAGTGAGCGGCATCGGTCCGGCCAAGCTCGCGGCCTACGGCGAGGCGCTCAAGTCCCTCCTAGCCGACCGAACGGACTAGGTCGGCCCGCCCATCCGCTCGAGAGGCTCAGGCGAAGGTCTCGTCGAGGGCCTGCACGAGGGTGTTCCACGACAGGGTGGCGCACTTGATGCGCACCGGGAACTTCACCACCCCCTGGAGGGCCTCCAGATCCCCGAGCTTCACGTCACCGGTGCCGTTGCCGCTGTCGGGCTCGTCGTCGAGATCGTCGCCGGTGCCACCGATCCCGCTGCCGTGGATGGACATCATCCGCTTGAAGGCCCGCACCAGCCGCCGCACCTCTGCAACCGTGCGCCCCTTGACCGCGGTGGACATCATCGACGCCGACGACTGGCTGATGGAGCACCCCTGACCGCCGGTGGACACGTCGGTGATCACGCCGTCGCTCACCTCCACGTAGACGACCACCTCGTCGCCGCACAGGGGGTTGAAGCCCACGGCCTGAATGGCGGGCGGAACGTCCAACTCGCCGCGGTTGCGCGGGTTGCGGTAGTGGTCGAGGATGATCTCCCGGTAGAGGTCCTCCAGCCCGGCCACGGCTGACCTCCGTCTACCCGAAGAACTCGCCCGCATCGCCGAGGGCGTCGGCGAGGGCGTCCACGTCGGACGTGTCGTTGTAGACGTACAGCGAGGCCCGGGTGGTGGCCGGCACGCCGAGATGGCGCATGAGCGGCTTGGCGCAGTGGTGACCGGCCCGCACGCACACGCCTCGGTCGTCGAGCACCTGCGACAGGTCGTGGGGGTGGATGTCTCGGAAGCTCATCGACAGCACCCCGCCCCGGCAGGCCGGCTCCGACGGGCCGTGCACCGCGAGCTCCGGGCCGTAACGGTCCTGGAGGGTGCGCAGCGCGTAGGCGGTGAGGCTCACCTCGTGCTCCCGCACCCGGTCCATTCCGAGGCCCTCGAGGTAGTCCACTGCCGCGCCCAGGCCGACGATCTCGGCGATGGGCGGGGTTCCCGCCTCGAACTTGTGGGGGATGTGGTTGGGCAGGAAGCCGTCCTTGCGAACGTCGAGGATCATCTCGCCGCCCCCCAGGAACGGCGGCATCGCCTCCAGCAGCTCGGCCCGGGCCCACAGCACCCCGATGCCGGTGGGCCCGCACATCTTGTGGCCGGTGAAGCCCAGGAAGTCGGCTCCGAGAGCTTGCACGTCGGTGGGCAGATGCGGGACGAACTGGGCTGCGTCCACCAGCATCAGCGCTCCGGCGTCATGGGCTGCGTCGGCCAGGCGGCGTACCGGGTTGAGCGTGCCCAGCACGTTGCTCATGGCGGTCACACCCAGCAGCTTGGCCCCGTCGAGGAGCCGGTCCAGGTTGCTGAGGTCGAGCTGCCCGTCGGCGCCGACACCGATCCAGCGAAGCTCGAAGCCCTTCTCGGCCGCCATGATGTGCCACGGCACGATGTTGGCGTGGTGCTCCATCTCGGTGATCACCACGGCGTCGCCGGGCCCCAGGTTGGCCCCGCCCCAGGATCGGGCCACGAGGTTGATGGCCTCGGTGACGTTCTTGGTGAACACGATCTCGTCGGCCGACGGCGCGTTCACGAACCGGGCGACCGCAGCCCGGGCGGCCTCCATGGCGTCGGTGGCCCGGGCCGCGATCTCGTAGGCGCCCCGGTGGACGTTGGCGTTGATCGTCTCGTAGTAGCTGTTCATGGCGTCGAGAACGCACTGCGGCTTCTGCGACGATGCAGCCGAGTCGAGGTAGATGATGGGCCGGCCGTGCACCTGCCGCCCCAGGAGGGGGAAGTCCGCCCGGGTGCCGGTCCCGAGCCGGGGGTCGCCCTCGGCGCTCACGACGCGAACCGTTCGTAGCCCTCGCGCTCGAGCTCATCGGCCAGCTCGGGACCGCCGCTGGTGGTGATACGGCCGTCCATGAGCACGTGCACCCGGTCGGGCTCGAGGCCTGCGGTGAGGATGCGCTGGAAGTGGGTGATGGCCAGAACGCCGAGGGTGGGCCGCTCGGACCGGACCTCCTTGAGACCGGTGGCGACGATGCGCAGGGCGTCTATGTCGAGCCCGGTGTCGGTCTCGTCCAGGATGGCCATCTCCGGTTCCAGCACCGCCATCTGGAGGATCTCGTTGCGCTTCTTCTCCCCGCCGGAGAACTTCTCGTTGAGGTGGCGGTCCATCAGCTGCGAGTCGATCTTGAGGCGTTCCATCCACTCGACCATGGTCATGTAGGTCTCGATGGTGCTGACGTCGGTGCCCTTGCGGGCCTGCAGGGCCTGGGTGAGGAAGTTCCGCACCGACACGCCCGGGATCTCCTGCGGGTACTGGAAGGCCAGGAACAGGCCGGCCTTGCCCCGGACCTCCGGGGGCCAGGAGGTGATGTCCTCTCCCTTGAAGCGGATCGACCCGCTGGTCACCTCGTATTCGGGGCTGCCGAGCAGGGTTGCGGCCAGGGTGGACTTGCCCGACCCGTTTGGACCCATCAGGGCGTGCAGCTCGCCCGCGCCGACCACCAGGTCCACGCCCCGGAGTATCTCGACGCCGCCGCCCGCGGTGGCCACATGCAGGCCGTCGATCTCGAAGAGCGGTGCTGCCGGCACCCTCTGATCCTAGAGGCCGAGCGGGCGGGTGACGCCTGTGCTGCCGGTATCGCGGACCGTTCAGCGAGGCCGTGGCCCGAGCGGCCCGTGAGCGCAGCGAACAGGAGCGGGAGACAGGGCGGGGCCACGGCGGGCACTACGGCCCGTACAAGGCCGGAACCAGCCCGATAGCTTGGCGGCGATACTCGATCCGCAGGGGAGTCCCACGTGAACTTCGCATTCACTGACGAGCAGGAGCAGCTTCGAGAGTTCGTTCGCAGCTTCCTGGAGGAGAAGTCGCCCGAGTCCGCGGTCCGCGAGCAGATGGACACCGAGCAGGGCTTCGACCCCGACGTGTGGGCGCAGATGTCTGAGCAGATGGGCCTGCCCGCCCTGACCATCCCCGAGGCCTACGGCGGCCAGGGCTTCACCCGGATCGAGCAGGTCGTCGTGCTCGAGGAGATGGGCCGCTCGCTGCTGTGCGCCCCCTATTTCTCCTCCGCGGTGATGGCGGCCAACACGCTGATGCTCTGCGCCGACGAGGCCGCCAAGGAGGCCCACCTGCCCGGCATCGCCTCGGGCGAGACGAGGGGGACGTTGGCCTTCACGGAGCAGAACGGCCGCTGGGACGAGCCCGGCGTCACCATGGCCGCGACGTCCGCCAACGGGTCGTGGCAGCTCGACGGCGTCAAGATGTACGTGCTGGACGGGCACACCGCCGACCTGCTGATCGTGGCCGCCCGCACCAGCGGGGGTGTGTCGCTCTTCACCGTCGATCCCGGAGCGGATGGCCTCACCCGCACCGCGCTGTCGACCATGGACCAGACCCGCAAGCAGGCCAAGCTCACCTTCGAGGGGGTTGAGGCCACGCTGATCGGCACCGAGGGCCAGGGATGGCCGGTCCTGGAGGCCGTGCTCGACCTCGCCGCGGTGGCGCTGGCCGCCGAGCAGGTGGGCGGGGCCCAGCGGTGCCTGGACATGTCGGTGGAGTACGCCAAGGTCCGTGTGCAGTTCGGCCGGCCCATCGGCTCGTTCCAGGCCATCAAGCACAAGTGCGCCGACATGCTCCTTGAGGTGGAGTCGGCCAAGTCGGCCGCCTACTACGCGGGCTGGTGCGCGGCCGAGATGAACGATGAGCTTTCCCAGGTCGCCTCTCTGGCCAAGAGCTACTGCTCGGAGGCCTACTTCCATGCCGCGGCCGAGAACATCCAGATCCACGGCGGGATCGGCTTCACCTGGGAGCACCCTGCGCACCTCTACTTCAAGCGGGCCAAGAGCTCCGAGCTCCTCTTTGGGGACCCCACCTACCACCGCGAGCTGCTGGCCCAGCGGATCGGCCTCTAGCCGTCGCGGCCGAGCCGGCTGCGACCACCGGGCACCGTGATCTGGCTGATAGTCGCCGCCGGCGCCGTCCTGGTGGTGGCGATCGCCTTCGTGTCGGTGGGTGCCGCCGTCGGGCGGCTGGAGACCGAGACCGCCCCGGCGGTGTACCGGCTCGCCGAAGCGGTCGAGTATGTGGCCGACCACCTGCCCGATGAGGTGACCGCGAGGATCAGCTACGACGACGTCAGGAGGGTTCTCGGCTGGCACCTCGACTGGTTCGCGTCGGTGGGTCTGGCGACCTCGCACGGACAGGAGCTCGGCGACCCTGCGGTGGCCGTGGACGACATGGCCGTGGCCGACACCGAGGCGGCCACGGACGCGGTGGTGGCCCGGTCCCTGTCCGACGGCGGCCCCGACCCGGTGGACGTGGTGTGCATCCTGGAGGCGCAGCTCGCCTACCTGGACGAGATCGGCGCGTTGAGCGCGGGCGAGCCGCCAGCGGTCTGAAGACCTCGATCCCTCAAAGCATGGCGTGCGGGGTCGAGGTGTGCTTGACTGGTGCCACCAAGGAAAGGAGGTGGTCCAACTGAGTGCTTTATGCGTTGTGACCTTGGAGGTGGCTGGCCGCTAGCTACGGCAAGCTGGACCGACTGGCGAATCCCCGCCAGCTCCACCCCTGGATCGAGTCGCCGGACCTAGTCACATCCGGCGCGGCGCCTGCGGCCTTGTTGTCGCGACGCCATATGGCTCGCCCGGGATTTCCAGCAAGAATCGATGAGTGGGGCGGGCCTGACGGCCCGCCCCACCTCGCGCCCGCACACCGCGGGTACCGTGGCCGGCGATGGAGGGCCGGTTCACTGTCGACTCGAACATTCTGACCGCCCATCTGGCCCGCCCGGCCCGCGCCTCCTCCGTGCAGCCGGCGGCGGTGATCGTGCACGGCTTCCCCACCGAGCCTGGGGGTGGGATCAACTCCACCATGACCATGCCCGCCCTCGCCGACCTGATCGCGGCCGAGACCGGGTTCGCCGCCCTGACCTACGCGTCGAGGGGGGTGGCCGGCTCCGCGGGCGACTTCTCGCTCGGTGGCTGGAGGCGCGACCTCGCGGGCGCGGTCGACTTCCTGGCCGCGGAGGTGGACTGCGACGGCATCTGGCTCATCGGCTTCGGCACCGGCGGAGCGCTGGCCGTGGTGGTGGCCAGCGAGGACGAGCGGGTGCGGGGCGTGGCCGCGGTGGCCGCCCCGGCCGACTTCGAGGACTGGGCCCGCAACCCCCGCAAGCTGCTGGTGTGGGCCCGGGAGGTGGGCGTGGTGAGCGACCCGGAGTTCCCTGCGAGGTTCGATCGCTGGGCCGCTGAGATCCAGACCGTGCGAGCTGTCGAGGCCGCGGAGTCGCTGGGGGAGCGGTCGCTGCTCGTCCTGCACGGCAGCGATGACGAGACCGTCCCCGTGTTCGACGCCCGGGTGCTGGCCGACGCCCACGCGGGCGCCGACCTGAGGATCATCAGCGGAGCGGGCCACCACCTGCGCCACGACCCCCGAGCGGTGGCGGTGCTGCTCGGGTGGCTGGAGCGTCAGCGCCAGTCGCTGCTGGCCTCGGTCGCCGCAGGCGGCAACGGCAACGGGAGCGCCGGTCGCGACTAGCCCTGCCCGGGCTCTCTCAGTCCGTGTCGCCGATCGGCAGCGAGATGGTGAACTGGGCCCCATAGCCCTCCTGGGAGGTCACGCTCACGTCACCGCCGTGGTTGAGGGCCACGTGGCGCACGATCGACAGCCCCAGGCCCGTGCCCCCCGTGTTGCGGCTCCGGGCCCGGTCGACCCGGTAGAAGCGCTCGAAGATGCGTGACCGCTCCGCGGCCGGGATGCCGATCCCCTCGTCGGCCACCGACAGCCTCAGGGTCCGGTCGACGACCTCGACGCCGACATCGACCCGGCCGCCGGTCTCGCTGAACTTCACCGCGTTGTCGAGCAGGTTGAACACTGCAGACTCGAGATGCAGCCGTGATCCTCGAAGCGGCTCGATCTCGGCGTGGTCGGAGACGATCACCTTGATGTCGCGCTGCTCGGCCGTCTCTGAGATGCGGTCGATGGCTGCGGCCACCACGGCGTCGATGGCGACGCGCTCGTCGCCGCGGCTGCTGTCGTCCTCCAGCATGGCCAGGGTCAGCAGGTCGTCGATGGTGTTGTCCACCCGCTGGATCTCCACCTGCATGCGGCCGGCGAGACGGGCGGCCACCTCGGGTTCGGGATCGCCGGCCAGCGAGTCCGCCAGCAGGCTGAGAGCGCCGATCGGGGTCTTGAGCTCGTGGCTGACGTTGGCCACGAAGTCCCGCCTCACGGACTCGATGCGCTGATGCTCGGTCATGTCCCGCACCAGCGCCACCGCCCCCAGCGTCTCACCGTGGCGCTCGACCGGCCGGGCCTCCACCTCGTAGCTCCGGCGGGGCTCGGTGTGCAACACGACGGTGGTCGTCACCCGCTCTCCTGCTCGGGCCCTCTCGAGCAGGTCCTTGATGACCCGGCTCACCAGAGCCTCGCCGTGTCGGGCCTGCAGGAAGATGTCGGCGGCTGCGTTGTGGGTCACCAACCGCCCGCCGGCGTCGCAGAGCACGAGCCCCGCCTGCAGCCCGTCCAGGCTCGACTCGAGGCGCCGCGCCCCGGTCTCGGCGCTCAGCCGCTGCTCCTCGGCCTGATCCCGGCGCTTCTGGGCGGCCTCCACGAGGCCGCGCACCGACCGGCGTGGTCCGCTGCCGGCCTCGTGGGCGGGCGACAGGCTCCGCAGCCATCGGCGGAGCCGGGCCCGGTCCAAGGCGATGCCCGCTGCCGCGCCGCCCGCCGCCAGCAGTGCTCCGACGATGAGCGATGTCATGGGATGCCGACTCTAGCCGGATGCCCCGATGCTGGGCGGAGCCATCCGGCGGCGGCCTATCCGGCTCCGTCCCCGCCGTCGGGCGAGACGTCCGTCGACAGGGACGGCAGATCCTCGAGGACCGGCTGTTCCCGGGTGGCGTGCCTGGAGATCTTCCCGCGCCACGGCATTACGCCCGACACCATGTAGCGCACCCGGTCGCTGACGTTCACGGCGTGGTCGCCGATGCGCTCGTAGTAGCGGGCGATCAGGGCCAGCTGGACGGAGGGCTGGACGTCGACGTCCTTGGCCCGGCTGACCTCCAGGAGGTTTCGCACGAACGTCCGGTGGAGGCTGTCGAGCCGGTCGTCGATGTCGTCGAGGGCGCTGGCCAGCCCGGCGTCCCGCTCGGAGTAGGAGTCCACCGAGAGCCGGATGAGCCGGATGGCCTCCTCGCTCATCTCCGCGATGAGGCCCCGTAGTCTCGGCGGCAGCTCCGCCGGGAACATCCGGCGGGCTCCCTTGCAGATGTTGCAGGCCAGCCCGCCGGTCCGCTCGAGCTCGGCGGTGATCCACATGGCGGCCAGGATCTGGCGGAGGTCGCCGGCCATGGGCTGCTGCAGGGCCAGGAGGCTCTGGCACTTCTCCTCGACCTCGATCGCGGTCACGTCTATGTGCTCGTCGTCGTCGATGATCTTCTGGGCCTCGACCAGGTCGTACCGGAGCAGCGCGTCGGTCGCCCTGGCGACGGCGTCGCCGGCTCGGGCGGCGAGCTGCACGATCAGGTCGTTGATCTCGTCGATCTCGGCGTGGAATGACTTCCGGGTCTGCTCGGTCATGGTGGGAGTGCCTTAGTGCATACGTTCGGCCTCTCAGCCGAAACGTCCGGTGACGTAGTTCTCGGTGCGCTCGTCGGAGGGGTTGGAGAAGATCTTCTGGGTGGCGTCCACCTCCACCAGGATGCCGGTGCGAGTGTCGTTCTCGGAACCGATGTCGGCGGTGAAGAACGCGGTGGTGTCGCTGACCCGGGCGGCCTGCTGCATGTTGTGGGTCACGATCATGATGGTGTAGTCCTGCTTGATCTCCTGCATGAGGTCCTCGATGCGTGCGGTGGCGATCGGGTCGAGCGCCGAGCACGGCTCGTCCATCAACAGAACGTCGGGACCCACCGCGATGGCCCTGGCGATGCACAGCCGCTGCTGCTGGCCGCCGGAGAGGCCGAGAGCGGAGTCGGTGAGGCGATCGTTGACTTCCTCCCAGAGGGCCGCCTTGCGCAGCGAGTTCTCCACGATGTCGTCGAGGCCCTTCTTCTGGCCGGCGACGCGGGGCCCGTAGGCGACGTTGTCGTAGATCGACTTAGGGAACGGGTTGGGCTTCTGGAAGACCATGCCGATGCGCCGCCGCACCTCGACTGGGTCGACGCGCTCGTCATAGAGGTTCGTGCCTCGGTAGGTGATGGTCCCGGTCACCCGGGCGTCCTTGATCAGGTCGTTCATCCGGTTGTAGCAGCGCAGCACCGTGGACTTGCCGCAGCCCGAGGGGCCGATCAGCGCCATGATCTCGTTCCTGCGCACGTCGAAGGACACGTCGCGCACCGCCCGGAACGAGCCGTAGTAGACGTTCACTTCCTCGGAGCTGAAGACGATGTCCCGTTCGGTTGCGAGCGGGGGTATCCCGGGCGCGGCGCTCGGCTCGCCGGCGGTGACTGGGCGCTCGAACACGCGGGGAGCCTCTTCTGTCATCGACACTTCAGCCTCTCTTCTTCTCGAACCGGTTCCGCAGCAGGATGGCGGCAGAGTTCATCATTAGCACGAACACGAGCAGCACGACGATGGCAGCGGCGGCGGCCGCGGTGAAGCCGACGTCCCGGCCCGACTGCACCGTCCAGCTCGTGATGACGATGGGAAGCGCCGTGAACTGATCGGTGAGGGCGCTGATGTCGAAGAGCCCGGGATTGTCTCCCAGCCTCCCCGAGATGGCGCCCACCAGGATCAGCGGGGCGGCCTCGCCGACGGCGCGGGCCATCGACAGCAGCGTGCCGGTGAGGATGCCGGGCGCGGCGTAGGGCAGCACCTGGGTACGGATCATCTCCCATCTGGTGGCACCCACGCCGTAGGCGCCCTCCCGCAGCTCGATCGGCACCGCCCGGAAGGCCTCGCCGGACGTTATGACCACTATGGGCAGTACCAGGATGGCCAGCGTGATCCCGCCCGACAGCGCGGAGCTCCCGCCGGTCAGGCGATCGAGGCCGAATATCTGGCCGTTCAGCAGCAGGGCCAGCCCCAGCAGTCCGTACACCACCGACGGCACCCCGGCGAGGTTGCGGATGTTGACCTCGATGAACGAGGTGAAGCGGTTCCGGGGGGCGTACTCCTCGAGGTATACCGCCGCGCCGATCCCGATGGGGAAGGCCAGCACGGCCACGATGATCGCGATCCACAGCGAGCCGTACATGCCCTGGTGGATGCCGAGGCGGTCGTCCTCTGACCGGGAGCGCAGCGTGCCCTGGAGGAAGTCCCACAGTCTGGTTCCGAGCTGGTCGGTGCTGTCCATCACGACGGTCACCAGCAGCACCGCCAGCAGGGCCAGGGTGATCAGCAGGCACGACTGGAGGATCGTCTTGAACAGCAGGCCCCGGGTGTCGACCCGCCGCCGCTCGATGGAGGCGGCGATGGCGGCCCGGGACCGGTCGTCGGAGAGGCGGCTGATCATGCGCTGGCGGCCTCCCTAGTACGCCTCGCGGACCTTCGACACGAAGCGCGAGGCGACGATGTTGAGGCTCAACGTGATCAGGAACAGCAGCAGGCCCACGAAGTAGAGGCTCTGGAACGTCAGGCCCTCGCCCACGACGCTGTCGGTGCCCGAGGCCAGCGAGGCCATGGCCGCGGTCATCGTCAGGCCTCCCTCGAACGGGTCGTCGGTGAACCGGGCCGCGTCGGCCGCGCCGCCGGCCATGAAGACCACCATGGTCTCGCCGATGGCCCTGGAGACGGCCACGATGAAGGCGGCCACGATGCCGGAGATGGCCGCCGGCAATACGACGGTGGTGGCGGTGGTCATCTTGCGGGCCCCGAGCCCGGCCGAGGCTTCCCGCAGCGAGTCGGGCACCGCCGCCATGGCGTCCTCGGAGATCGAGGCCACCAGCGGGATCGTCAGGATGCCCACGCCGATGCCGGCCGCGGCCAGCGATCCGGCGTTGTTGGGGGCGAACTCCAGCCAGACATTGAGGATCCAGGCCAGTCCCAGGGCGAAGACGACCACCAGCGTGGCGATCGACGCCACCGCGCCGATGCGGGCCGACGGATCGGCGGTTCCCTCCCGGTACTGCTTGATCTTGGATCGTGCCATCCCCGCCGATATCACCGCGTAGCCGAGCAGGATCACCGCGCCCAGCACCAGGAAGGTGGTCTTGCCGATCCGCCCCACCAGGTTGGGTGCGATCCACGTGAGGGCGAAGAAGCCCAGTACGACCGAGGGGATTCCGGCCAGGATCTCCAGCGCCGGCTTCAGCCAGGCCCGGGTCTTGCGGTTGGCGTACTCCGCCAGGTACACCGCGGCCCCCAGCCCCAGCGGTCCGGCCACCACCATGGCGATGCCGGTCACGATCAGGGAGGGCACGACGATGGTGGGGATGTCGTAGAGGCCCCGGCGGGGGAACCATCCCTGCTGTCCCCAGGTGTCGGCCCACACCACGCCGGTGATGAAGGTCCAGGCCTCCCTCACGAGGCTCCATACGATCAGCGTGCTCACCAGGACCGACACGAGCGCCGTCAGCAGGAGGCCGTAGCGGATGATCACTTCGCGGTGTCTGCGGGAAGGCGCGATCTGAAGCTGATCAACGGTCAGGAGCTCGCGATGGACGACGCTCGTGTCGGTCATGGCTATGGAGGGATCTTCCTTCGGATCAGATCCGGTAGGCCGCCCGGTGTTCTAGCTGATCAGCGAGCGGCTGTGCCAGCGGTCGGCGGTCTCGGCGTGGGATGCGTCGGTGAGGGGCACGTAGCCGACCTCGCTGACGGCCTGGGTGAGGGCGCCGGACACGTAGAAGTCGAGGTACGCGACAATGGCCGGGTTGGCGGCGGCCTTGTCGGCGTTGACGTAGATCCAGAGGTCCCGGCTGATCGGGTACTCGTTGGAGGCGATGGTGTCGGCGGTGGGCGCCACGCAGCCGTCCCCGCCGTCGACGTCGAGCAGCTTCACGCCTGAGGCGTTGATGGCGAAGGCGAAGCCGACCCAGCCCAGGCTGGTGTCGCTGGACTGGATGCCCTGCAGGATGACGTTGTCGTCTCCGGAGGGGCTGTAGTCGGTGCGGGTGGTGGCCTCGGTGCCGGCTTCCTCGGCGAGGTCCTCGAGGACGATCTCGACGAAGGAGTCGAAGGTCCCGGACTCCTCGCCGGGGCCGAAGATGTCCAGCGGCGCGTCGGGCAGGCCCGCGGAGGCCTCGGCCCAGGTGCTGGTGCCTTCGCCGTTGGGGCCGATGAGGTGGAAGAGCTGCTCGAAGCTCAGGCACTCGACGGCGCCGTTGTCGGCGTTGGTCATCACCGCGATGCCGTCGATGCCCACCTTGAGCTCGACGATGTTGGTAATGCCGGCCTCGAAGCAGTCCTCCTTCTCGGAGTCCTTGATCTGGCGGGAGGCGTCGGAGATGTCGGTGGCGCCCTCACAGAACAGCTTGAAACCGTCTCCGGTGCCGGGACCGTCCACGGTCACCGACACGTCCGGGGCCACGTCCTCGAACAGCTCAGCCACCCGGATCGAGATCGGCTCGACCGTCGACGAACCCGAGATGTTCACCTCGCCAGAGACGGTGGCCACCTCGGTGGTCGCCGCCTCGACTGCCGTGGTCGGCGCGGCATCGGTGGTGCCTGAGTCCGTGCTGGCCGCTGGGGTCGTGGGTTCGTCCTCGTCGTCCCCGCATGCTGCGGCCACCAGCGACATGGTCACGAGAATCACCGGCAACCACAGCAGCCGGCGCCTTGAATTGCGCACCTAGAAGTCCTTCCTTCGGAAATGGCATGGCAAGCCCGCACCTCGCGGGTCGAGCGGCAACCTAGAAGAGGCGAGGTTTCACGAGGCTGCGGTAGCCGTGAACCTCAAGTGAACACCGGTGAACGGAAGGTGAAATGTCCCCGGAGAGGGTCTACGTCAGGCTGTCCAGCGCGTCCTGGAGGCGGCTCTGGTTGAACTGGCCGACCCTCTCGACCTGGGTCACGCCGGCGCCGTCGAGGAGTATCAGGTTGGGGTTGCCGGCCCGGTAGTGGCGCCACGAGACCGGGAAGTCCTCCCACAACATGTGGGGCGGGCCCCCGTAGGCGGCCAGGAAGCTCTCGGCCTGGGCGAGGCTGTCCGTACCGCCCACGCCAATCACGATGACCTTGCCTTCGTTGTCTCGAGCGAACTGCTCGACCGACGGTGCCTCCCGCCGACAGACCGGTCAATGCGGTGCCCAGAACCACAGAAGCAGCGGCGTGGAGCCGTCCACGAAGTCCCGGAGGTTGACCGTCGCGGCGGTGCGCACGTCGATCATGACGTCGTCGGGCACGTCGGTCTCGATCGTCGGTGCGGCGGTGGTCGTGGGTGCTGCTGTGGTGGTGGGCGCGGCCGTCGTGGCCGGAGCCTCGGTGGTGGCCGGCTCGGAGGTTGTGGGCGCGGCCGTGGCGGGCGCCGTGGTGGCGGGTGCTGCTGTGGTGGGCGCCGCCGTCGTAGTGGCGGCCT